>NZ_CP108427.1:1938214-2584285 GCF_035982055.1 Streptomyces sp. NBC_01288 | reverse complement strand
ACGGGTCGCCTCCGCCTCGGCCCGTACGCCGTCCGCGGCCGCGTGCTCCTCGGCCTCGCGGCGGGTGTTCGTGCCGCGCTGGTCGACCAACTGCTCCTCGCGGCGGGCGAGTTCGATCTGGCTGTCGAGTTCGTTCTCGGCGATCGCGCGCTCGCGTTCGACGGCGACGGCCCGGCGTTCGTAGGTGGCCTTGTCCGCCTCCTGCTGGATCTGTTCGCGGGCCGGGGTGCGCAGTGCCCGTTCCACCTCGGGCTCGGGGCGGATGGCCATCACGCGGACGGCGACCACCTCGATGCCGGTGGCCGGGAGGCGGGGTTCGGCGCCGAGGCCCGCCGCGATCCGTTCCCTTACCGCCGTCACCCCGTCGACCAGCGCCGCCGCGAGGGGAGTTCGGGCGAGCACGGCCAACGCGTGCTGCTGAGCCGTCTCGGTCAGCAGGGTGCCCAACTGCTCAAGAGGTGCCCCTCGCCACACGCCCGTGTCCGGGTCGACGGAGAAGTCGAGGCGGGCGGAGGCCAGGGCCGGGTCGCTGATGCGGTAGGTGACGGTCGCCTGGACCGCCACGTCCTGGAAGTCGGAGGTACGGGCGTGGAAGGTCATGGCCAACTCCCGGTCGTCGACCGGCACTTCGGAGAGCGCGGCGGTCAACGCGCGGAACCAGAAGCTGAGTCCGGGCCCGTCGTGCAGCAGCGTGCCCGAGCGGTGGTGTCGGATGTGCGCCGTAGGAGCCCCGCGCAGGTGGCGCCAGCCCAGGCGCCGGGTGATGTCGGCCATCAGAGTCCCTCAGATCCCGTCAATTCCCGTGGGATCCGGTCAGATCCCGCATCGATCTCGTCAGTAAGACGATAATCGCCCGGCCCACTTGTCGTCAAGGGGACGAAAACAAGGGGCGGCAAGTGAAGTGGTGGCGGTAGGTGAAGTAAGGGGGTGAACTCGGCCGTAGATGGTCAGGATGGAGACATGGCACTCCATGTCGACTCCGAGACCGGGCGGCTCCGCCGCGTCATCCTGCACCGGCCGGATCTGGAGCTCAAAAGGCTCACCCCCAGCAACAAGGACGCCCTTCTCTTCGACGACGTGCTCTGGGTGCGCCGGGCGCGCGCCGAGCACGACGGCTTCGCGGACGTGCTGCGCGACCGGGGCGTCGCCGTCCACCTCTTCGGCGACCTGCTCGCCGAGTCCCTGGCGATCCCGGCGGCCCGCGCGCTCGTCCTGGACCGCGTCTTCGACGAGAAGGAGTACGGCCCCCTCGCCACCGACCACCTCCGCGCCGCCTTCGATGCCCTGCCCGCACCCGAACTGGCCGAGGCGCTCGTCGGCGGCATGACCAAGAGGGAGTTCCTGGAAGCCCACGCGGAACCGACCTCCGTCCGCTTCCACGTCATGGACCTCGACGACTTCCTCCTCGCCCCCCTCCCCAACCACCTCTTCACCCGCGACACCTCCGCCTGGATCTACGACGGCGTCTCCGTCAACGCCATGCGCTGGCCGGCCCGGCAGCGCGAGACCGTCCACTTCGAGGCGATCTACCGGCACCACCCGCTCTTCCGCAGCGAGAAGTTCCACGTCTGGTCCGAGGGGCAGGCCGACTACCCGTCCACCATCGAGGGCGGCGACGTACTCGTCATCGGGAACGGCGCGGTGCTCATCGGCATGAGCGAGCGGACCACCCCGCAGGCCGTCGAGATGCTCGCGCACAAGCTGTTCGCCGAGGGCTCCGCGCAGACGATCGTGGCGCTCGACATCCCCAAGCAGCGCGCCTTCATGCACCTCGACACGGTGATGACGATGGTCGACGGCGACACCTTCACCCAGTACGCGGGGCTCGGCATGCTCCGGTCGTACACGATCGAACCGGGCGTCGGCGACAAGGAGTTGAAGGTCACCGACCATCCGCCGGAGCACATGCACCGCGCGATCGCCGCGGCCCTCGGGCTTGACGCGGTCCGCGTCCTGACCGCCACCCAGGACGTGCACGCGGCCGCGCGCGAGCAGTGGGACGACGGCTGCAACGTCCTCGCCGTCGAGCCCGGCGTCGTCGTCGCCTACGAGCGGAACGCCACCACCAACACGTATCTGCGCAAGCAGGGCATCGAGGTGATCGAGATCCCGGGGAGCGAGCTGGGCCGGGGGCGGGGCGGGCCGCGCTGTATGAGCTGTCCCGTCGAACGAGATGCCGTATAGAAATTCTATGCATCGTATAGAATTCCAAACGTAAGCATCTGATCCCCTGTACCCGCACCGATGGAGCGCCCCCATGGCGACAGTCCCGACCGCCCTCGCCGGCCGCCACTTCCTCAAGGAGCTGGACTTCTCCGAGGAGGAGTTCCGCGGTCTGATCGAGCTGGCCGCCGAGCTGAAGGCCGCCAAGAAGGCCGGGGGCGAGACGCGGTACCTGTCGGGGAAGAACATCGCGCTCATCTTCGAGAAGACCTCGACGCGCACGCGCTGCGCGTTCGAGGTCGCCGCGGCAGACCAGGGTGCCTCGACGACCTACCTCGACCCGTCGGGCTCGCAGATCGGGCACAAGGAGTCGGTGAAGGACACCGCGCGCGTGCTCGGTCGTATGTTCGACGGCATCGAGTACCGCGGGGACAGTCAGGCGGCCGTGGAAGAGCTGGGCGCGTACGCGGGTGTGCCCGTGTACAACGGCCTCACCGACGACTGGCATCCCACCCAGATGCTCGCCGACGTGCTCACCATGACCGAGCACAGCGCCAAGCCGCTGAAGCGGATCGCCTTCGCCTACCTCGGCGACGCCCGCTTCAACATGGGCAACTCCTACCTGGTCACCGGCGCGCTGCTCGGCATGGACGTACGGATCGTTGCCCCGAAGTCGTACTGGCCCGCCGAGGAGATCGTCACCGCCGCCCGCGCGCTCGCCGAGCGGAGCGGTGCGCGCATCACGCTCACCGAGGGGATCGAGGAGGGGGTGGCGGGCGCCGACTTCGTCGTCACCGACGTGTGGGTCTCCATGGGCGAGCCCAAACAGGTCTGGGACGAGCGGATCACGGCCCTCGCGCCGTACGCCGTGACCATGGACGTCCTGCGGGCCACCGGCAACCCGGACGTCAAGTTCCTGCACTGCCTGCCGGCCTTCCACGACCTCGGCACCAAGGTCGGCCGCGAGATATACGAGACCCACGGTCTCGACTCGCTGGAGGTCACGGACGAGGTCTTCGAATCCGCCCACTCGGTCGTCTTCGACCAGGCGGAGAACCGACTGCACACGATCAAGGCCGTGCTCGTGGCCACACTGGCCTGACCGGCGCGTACGCCGCCCGGCGGCCTATCCCGCCGGACGCCACTGCTCCGGTACGACGGGCAGCCTGAACCACACCGCCTTGCCGGACTCGGTCGGGCGGTGGCCGCACGACGAGCTGAGGGCGCGGATCAGCAGCAGGCCGCGCCCGTGCTCCTGCCAGGGGTCGGGGTCCTCCTCGGCGGGCTTGGTCAGAGTCGCGGGCGGCTCCGGGTCGGGGTCGTGCACCTCGACCTGGCAGCCGGTGGGCAGCAGCTCGACCACGAGCTCTATGGGGGCGTCACCGGCGGTGTGCTCCACCGCGTTCGCGACCAGCTCCGCCGTCAGCAGCTCCGCGGTGTCGCTGTCGGCCGTGTACTTCACCTCGGACAGAGCCGTACGGACCAGTGCGCGGGCCACCGGCACGGCCGCGGCGGTGTGCGGCAGTGCGATGCGCCAGGAGGCGGAGGCGGAAGGGCGTTCTTGCAAGGCGGGTCCGTTCATGGAGCAGGCTGTCCTGCTTTCAACTATATGAATGGTACGGCGCCCTTTGTCAGGGTCTCTCGACGGGCACCGCCCGGGACTTTTGGCCCCGTGTCGAGCGGCATACCCCGTTCAACGGGCACTTCCGCACAGCTGCTCCCGTTGTTACCGCGCTATTGACGACTCGTGACGGACGCGACGGCAACAGGTCATTTCGACGGGCTGTTCAGGCCGGGCGCGAGAACGCCCTCGGACCCCGTCAGCAACGGGGTCCGAGGGCGTTCTGCGGGCGAGAGTCAGGCGAGGTCGGCCATCCCCGCGGTGAGCGTCGCGCCGTCCGCCGGGTCGATCACCAGGAACGCGCCCGTGCGGCGCGAGACCGCGTAGTCGTCCAGCGCGAGCGGCTCGGCGGTGCGCAGGGTGATCCGGCCCAGGTCGTTCGCGGTCAGCTCGGCCGCGCCGCTGAGGTCCTTGACGATCGCCTTGACCGTCCGGGTCGTGTGCCGCACCAGCACCCGGTCGCCGACCCGCAGCGGCCGGTCGGCCAGATGGCATACGGCGGCCCGCACGTCCTGGGTGAGCGTGGGCGCGTCGGCCCCGGCGGTGATCATGTCGCCGCGCGCCACGTCCCGTTGATCCGCGAGCCGCAGACCGACCGACTGCGGCGCGTACGCCACCTCGGCCTCGGTGCCGAGCACGGAGATCCCGGTGATCTCGGAAATCTCACCGGAGGGATGCACCGTCACCCGGTCACCGACCCGCAGCGAACCGGACACCAACTGGCCGGCGTACCAACGGACTTCACCGTCCCGGATGACGTACTGCACCGGGAAACGGGCCGGTGCGTCGGACGGGTCCGCGCCGACCGGGACGTCCTCCAGGAACTCCAGCAGCGCCGGACCCTCGTACCAGTCCATGTGCGCCGAACGGTTCACCACGTTGTCGCCGACGAGCGCCGACACCGGGATCGGTGTGAAGGAAGGCAGCCCCAACTCGGCGGCGTGGCCCGCGAATTCCTCGACGATCCGCTCGAACACCGGCTGCCCGTACCCGACCAGGTCCATCTTGTTGACGGCCAGGACGACGTTCGGCACCCGCAGCAGCGCGGCAACCGCGGCGTGCCGCAAGGTCTGTTCGACGATGCCGTTGCGAGCGTCGACCAGGATGATCGCCAACTCGGCAGTGGAGGCGCCGGTGACCATGTTGCGGGTGTACTGCACATGGCCCGGGGTGTCGGCGAGGATGAACCGCCTGCGCGGGGTGGCGAAATAGCGGTACGCCACGTCGATGGTGATGCCCTGTTCCCGCTCGGCGCGCAGCCCGTCCGTGAGGAGGGCGAGGTCGGGAGCGTCCTGACCGCGATCGGCCGACACCCGCTCCACGGCGGCCAGTTGGTCGGTCAGCACCGACTTGGAGTCGTGCAACAGCCGCCCCACGAGCGTGGACTTGCCGTCGTCGACCGAACCGGCCGTCGCGAACCGCAGCGTGTCGATGGTGATGGTGCTCATGGCTAGAAGTACCCCTCGCGCTTACGGTCTTCCATCGCGGCCTCGGACAGCTTGTCGTCGGCGCGGGTGGCGCCGCGCTCGGTGACCCGGGAGGCGGCGATCTCGGCGATGACCTGCTCCAGCGTGGCGGCGTCGGAGTCGACGGCACCGGTGCACGACATGTCACCGACGGTCCGGTACCGCACCTGGCGCTTCTCGACGGTCTCGCCCGCCTTCGGGCCGCCCCACTCACCGGCGGTCAGCCACATGCCGCCGCGCGCGAACACCTCGCGGTAGTGGGCGAAGTAGATCTGCGGGAGGTCGATGCCCTCGCGGGCGATGTACTGCCAGACGTCCAGCTCGGTCCAGTTGGAGAGCGGGAACACGCGGACGTGTTCGCCGGGTGCGTGCCGTCCGTTGTAGAGGTTCCACAGCTCGGGGCGCTGGCGGCGAGGGTCCCACTGCGAGAACTCGTCGCGGAGGCTGAACACCCGCTCCTTGGCGCGCGCCTTCTCCTCGTCGCCGACCGCCACCGAACACGGCGTCGAAGCGCTCGCTCTGGATCGTCTCCGTCAGCGGCACGGTCTGGAGCGGGTTGCGGGTCCCGTCGGGGCGTTCGCGCAGCACACCGCGGTCGATGTAGTCCTGTACGGAAGCCACATGGAGCCGCAACCCATGTGCGGCGACCACACGGTCCCGGTACTCAAGGACCTCGGGGAAGTTGTGTCCCGTGTCCACATGCAGCAGCGAGAACGGCACCGGCGCGGGCGCGAACGCCTTCAACGCGAGGTGCAGCATCACGATCGAGTCCTTGCCGCCGGAGAAGAGGATCACCGGCCGCTCGAACTCACCCGCCACCTCACGGAAGATGTGCACGGCCTCGGACTCAAGAGCGTCCAGGTGGGAGAGCGTGAAGGGTTCTGTGGTCGTCACCGCGCTCATCACACCAACCCCCGCTCGGACAGCACCGCGTACACCGCGTCCGCCGACTCCTGCGGGCTCTGTATCTGCGTCGGCAGGGTGAGCGCCGGGTCCGTGGGTGGTTCGTACGGGTCGTCGACGCCGGTCAGGCCGGTGAGGTGACCCGCGGCCTGGCGGGCGTAGAGGCCCTTCACGTCGCGCTCGCTGCACACTTCGACGGGGGTCGCGACATGCACCTCGATGTACGGCGTCCCGCTCGCCTCGTGGCGCTTGCGGACGGCCTCGCGGCTGTCGGCGTAGGGGGCGATCACCGGGACGACGGAGAGCACGCCGTTGCGCGCGAGCACCTCGGAGACGAGGCCGATGCGCTGGACGTTGGTGTTGCGGTCCTCGCGGGAGAAGCCGAGGCCGGCCGAGAGGAAGCGGCGCACCTCGTCGCCGTCGAGGACCTCCACGCGATGTCCCTCGGCTCTCAGCCGCTCCCCGAGATGCTGGGCGATCGTCGTCTTACCCGCGCTCGGCAGTCCGGTGAGCCAGACGGTGGCTCCCTGAGCCCGTGCCGTGGTGGTCATGCGCAACAGTCCTCTTTCTTACCCGACGAGCGACGCGTCGAAGGCTAGGTAAGAACTCTGAGAGGACCTGCTAAGGAACCTGAGGTTTGGCTGAGTAGCCGCCGTCACACGCCCGCGAACGCCGCCCCCGCGTCCCGCAGCCGCTCGTGCAGCGCGTGGAACACCTCGGCCGAGCGGGCGCCGGGCCAGTCCCGGGGGAGCAGGCTCGCGGGCAGGCCGGGGTCGGCGTAGGGGAGGTGGCGCCAGGAGTCCAGGGTGAGGAGGTAGTCGCGGTAGGCGTCCTCGGGCGGGGTGTCCGCGCGCTGCTCCCAGGCGTGCAGCACGGGCGCGTGGCGGTCCAGGAACGCCTGGTGCTGGGCGGCGATCGCGGGCAGGTCCCACCAGCGGGCCACGGCCTCGGCGGTCGCCGCGAAGCCGAGGTGCTCACCGCGGAAGAAGTCCACGTACGGGTCGAGGCGCAGCCGCTGGAGGATGTGCCGGGTCTCCTCGTACAGCCGGGCGGGTGCGATCCAGACGCCCGGGGCGGCGGTGCCGAAGCCGAGGCCGGACAGGCGGGAGCGCAGGACGTGCCGCTTCTGCCGCTCGGACTCGGGTACGGAGAACACCGCGAGCACCCAGCCCTCGTCCTCCGGGGGCGTGGTCGCGTAGACGCGTCGGTCGCCGTCGTCGAGCAACTGCCGTGCCTCGGGCGAGAGTCGGTACCCGGCGGCGCCTTCCGCCGTACGGGCGGGCACGAGCAGCCCGCGCCGTTTGAGCCGGGACACCGACGAGCGCACGGAGGGCGCGTCGACACCGGCCGCGGCCAGGAGCCGGATCAGTTCCGCGACCGGAACCGGGCCGGGCACGAAGCGGCCGTACGCGCCGTAGAGCGTGACGATGAGAGACCGTGGAGCATGCTGGTCGGACACGTTGATCATCTTAGGCCGACGGCATCGCTGCTGGTCACCTCGGGTGCGTAACCCGAACTCTCACGGTCCGCTGGTCACCGCGAGGGGCGGGAACGGTCAGGCGGCGACGGCGAGTCGGTCCGCCGGGACCCGGTGCGGGGCGACGATCCGGCCGTCGGGGAGAACGGCGCCCAGGTCGTCGAAGACGATCGCGCCGTCGCACAGCAGCGTCCAGCCCTGCTCGGGGTGGGCGGAGACGATGTGCGGGGTGGTCGTGTCGGCGGCGGTCACGGGGCACGAGGACTGGTGGGAACACATGGCGTACCTCCACGTCGGATGCGATCCGTTCCGGCGGCTCCGTCACCGCCCGCATCGCATATACAGACCATCCTCCCGCCGCGAACTCATCGGAACCGCCCGCTGTGAAGCGTGACAACACGCGGACAACACTCGGACGGTTCCACGACGCTCGGTGCGGACCCGCCACCTGAGGAGTGACGATCGAGACGCTCCGTGCGGACTCGCCACCGAAGGAGTGAGGGTCACGGGAGTTGGGCCCGTCGCCCGGTACCAGTGGAGGCCCCGACTCCAGGAGGTACTCCCATGTCCCTGCGTTCCGTCCTCGGCACGGCGGCCGGTGCCGCGCTGCTCCTGCTGGCCGCCGCCCCCGCCGCGACCGCGTCCGCCGCCCCGTACGAGACGGTGACGGTCGACCCCACGGGCACGATCGCCCCGGACGGCACCGTCACCCTCTCCGGCACCTACCGCTGTCTCGGCAACTCGGGTGCCGTCTTTGTCAGTTCCTCCGTCTCCCAGGGCGAATCCCCGGTGCGGCACGGCATCGGCGGCACCCGCGCGGTCTGTGACGGTATGGAGCACACCTGGCAGAACTCGGGCAAGCCGTCGTCCGACCCGCTCACCCCCGGCGCCGCCCAGGTCGAGGCCACCGTGATGGAACTGTCCTCCGGCGGAGGCCTGCCGCTGCCCCGCTTCCACGCGGAGCAGCGCCAGGACATCACCCTCACGAAGAGCTGAACCCACGGTCGGCGGCAGCGGTGCCGGATGCCTCCAGGACGGGTGCGGCGTCCGGCACCGGCCGCCGGTCGGACGTGTACCCATAGTGCCGGGGTGAATGATCCGAAGCGCCATGAGGAGACGGCCGAACTGGCGGGACCGGGCGACCGCTTGAAGGTCTGCCGATGCCATCGCCCGGGGAGGCACGAGGAGTTGGCGCTCCTGCCGACGCTGGCCGTCGACGGCGCGGTGTACGGGGTGACGAAGTCCTGGTGGCTGACCGCGCCGATCGCGGTGCTGGCCCTGGTGGCGTCCTTCAAGGCCCTCCGGCGTATCCCGCCCCGCAAGGGACTGCGCCAAGTCGTCCTCCACGACGGCGGGTTGCTGCCCGCCTACGCCGACAGCCCGCCCCGTATCCGAAGAAGAAGCGGCAGCCCCTGGTGCTGATCCACGTCGTACGGCAGTACGCCCTCGCCAAGGCCGTCGAAGAGGCGCTGCGCCCAGGGCTGTTGGACCGTATGCGCGGCACGCTGGACGCCGAGGGGCGCGTCGGGCCGGGGAGCCTCGCGGTGACCGAGACCGGGCTGGTGCTGCCGGGGCCGGTCCGGGGCGGCGCGGAAATCGCCCTGGAACGAGTCGAGTTGGACGAGACCTGGGCCGACGGCCGCACGAAGGTGTGGATACGTCCGCGGCACGCGAAGGAGTGGCGGGTCGAGGTCCGCAACGCGACCGTCGTGCGTGACTTCATCGAGGAGACCCGGTCGCTGTCCGCCTGGCCGGCCCCGTGCCCGCACCCTCAAGGGGTGCGGGCCGAAGGGGAGTTGGGCTCGGCTCCGTCAGTGCTGGGTGTTGCTGGCCCAGATCGCGGTCGAGCCGCCGGAGTAGATCACCATGTTGCCGTCGCCCTGGAGGCGGAGGATCGAGCCGTCGTGGCCGCCGGTGTTGCTGGCCCAGACGGGCTTGTCGGCGGAGGTGTAGACGACGAGGTTGCCGTCCGCCTGGAACACCGCGTGGTAGTTCGAGCCGAAGGTCATGGTGGCCCAACGGGCCTTGTTGTTCTCGTCGTAGAGGACGAAGTTGCCGTCGGTCTGCATGCGCAGCCGGGCCTTCTTCGCGTTGATGGACTGGCCCGCCTTCAGCACGCGGGTGGCCGTGACGAGGACGTCCGACGGGTACGAGGACTTGGACGTCGTGGTGGTGCTCGACTTCGTCCCGGACTTGGTCGTCGTGGACTTCTTCGTCGCCTTCGCCGTCGGCTTCTTCGTCTTCTTGATCGTCGTCGGCTCGCTCACCGGCTGCGCGACGGTCGTCTTGCCCGACGAGGTCTTGTGCGGTGTGGCGATCTTCGGTGTGCTGTGCCCGGTGGGGGCGGTCGGGGTGCCCGAGGCGTACGCCCCGCCCGGCGTCGACGCGCCGTCGCCGAGGATCGTGCCCGCCTGGTCGGCGACCACCCGGTCGTGGCTCTCCGGCGTCCGGTCCCGGCTCATCAGCAGCCCCGGTACGGCGATCAGCAGCGCGCCGAGCACGGCCGCACCGGCCAGCAGCGGGCGGCCCGGGCGGCCGACGGACGCGGCCGCCGTGCTTCCGGGGGTCGGTCCGTCGCCCTCGGGCACGCTCGCGGCCAGCGCCCCTGCGGGCGCCTCGGCCTCGGCCTCCTGCCGCGCCGCGCGGGCGGCTGCGGATTCCGGGCCGGCCGGTCCCGCGGGTTCGTCCGGCGTACGGCCGCTGCCGGCGAGCGCTTCGGCCTCCGCCGCCGAGATCGCGGGACGGGTCGGCTCCGCCGCGACGGACTCCGCGGAGACGGTCCCGGGAGACCCGAGCGAACCGGCCGCTCCCGAACGGGACTTGGGTGCCCCGCCCGCCGTACTCGCGGCCGATGTCCCGCTCGCCGTGGTGGAGGCTTCCTCGGCGGACGCCGCCGCTGATATCGATGTCGGTGCCGTCGGGTCCGCCGCCGTCGCCTCCCCGGCCGGGGCACCCGTCACGGAATTCGCTGCCGCGTTCTCTGCCGCCGTTTTCCGCGCGGCCGGTCCGGTTCGGTCTGTCATCCGCCCTGTCCGCTCTCATTCGCCCAGCAGTTCGTCGTACGTCTGTGTGCGCAATCCTATTCACGTCTCTTCACGCGTATGCGCCAACAGCGGTTCCTTTCACCGGAGTTAACAATCGTCACGCACAAGCCCCGGCGCTGGTAAGGCCGTTGCGCAACAGCCCATAATTCGCCGTACGGCACTCTTGTGCCGCAGCGCGCGCACCCGTCGCGAACGTTCCGCTTTCCGGACCGGAGTGGGAACGCGCGTGCGGGGACGGCATGATGGGGTTACCGCAACCGACAGGTGCCGACACGAGGAGGTCAGCTGAGTGCGCCAGGTACTGACGGTCTGTCCGGAGGGCACCGGGGACGCCCGGACGATCGGAGAGGCCCTGGCGAGGGCGCGCGGAGGCGCGGTGCTGAGTGTGCGCCCGGGGACCTACGAGGAGAACCTCGTCGTCACCACCCGGGTCACCATCGTCGCCGAACAGGCGCGCGGCACCGTCCGGTTGGCCCCGCGCAAGGGCACCGTGATCTCGCTGCGCGTCGACGCGGTGATGCTGACCGACCTGGTGGTCCAGGGCCACGACGAGGAACACCCGGCCGTGGACGCCTCGCACGGGCAGGTCGCGATGCAGGGCTGCGATCTGTCCGGCGCCTCGTGGACGACCGTACTGGCGCGCAACTCCGGCTCGTTGGCGATGCGCGAGTGCCGGGTGTCGAATCGCACCGGTGCCGGTGTCGTGGTCACCTCGTCCACGGAGAGTTCGCTGGAGTCCTGCACCTTCGAACACTTCGGTACCAGCGGGGTGGTGATCAGTGAGCGCGGCCGGGCCACCCTGCGCGGCTGCACGGTGCGGGACGCGCGCGGCAACGGCGTGCTCGCCAACGGGGATGCGCAAGGCTCCGTCGAGGACTGCGACCTGGCCTCAACGGACAAGCCCTCGCTGGCACTTGAGGAGCGCAGCGCGATACGCGTGCTGCGGACCGTGGTCCGCGACACCTCGATCGGCGTGCACATCACCAGCACCGCCCGCTGCGAGCTGGAGGAGGTGCGGGTCACCGGCTCCAGCGGCCCCGGCATCATCGTCTCGCACGGCTCCGACCCGGTGCTGCGCCGCTGCCGCACCGCCCGCACCACGGGCAACGGCCTGCTGGTGACGGACCGTTCGCGCGGCACGTACGAGGACTGCTGGCTGACCGGCGCCCAGATGGCGGCGCTGCGCGTGGCCGGGGCCTCCTCGCCCACGCTGACCTCGCTCACCGTCCGGGACGGCGAGTCGGACGGCGTGCTGCTGGAAGAGGACGCGGCGGCCGAGCTGGAGCGCGTGGAGATCATCGACGTCAAGGGCGCCGGTGTGGTGATCCGCGGCAACGCCAACCCGCTGGTGCGGCGCGCCAGGATCACCGGGGCCGGTGGCTCCGGCGTGTCGGTGCGCGACGGCGGGCGCGGCCGGGTGGAGGACTGCACGGTGGAGGCACCGGGCGGCGCGGGCGCGGAGGTCGCGGCGGGCGGCAACGTCTATCTCGCCGGATTCCGGGTCAACAACCCCGGCGGTGCCGGTCTGGAGATCGGCGGCGAGGGCACGGCGGCGCTGCGTGACGGCGAGCTGGTCTCGGCCGGCGGCTGCGGTGTACTCGTGGACACCGGCGGGGAGTTGACGGCGAACCGGGTGCGGACCGCCGCGTCCGCCGAGCACGGTTTCCTGGTCCGCGACGGCGGCCGGGCCTCCCTGAACGGCTGCGAGGCGGCCGGCAACGACCGCGACGGCATCCGCGTCGAGTCGGAGGCCCCGGTCTCCGTGGTGGGCTGCACGGTCCGCGACAACAAGGGCGGCGGCCTCGTGCAGGCCAAGGCGGGCGGCCGGCTCGCGGTGGAGAACCTCATCAGCACCGGCAACGAGTCCCGCGACGCCTGGGGCTTCGGCGAGGCCGAGGGCACCGACCCGGCGGGCACCGTGTCCGCCTCGGACGGCCCCGGCCGCCCCGACGGACCGATGGCCGCGCTGGAGAGCCTGATCGGCCTCGACAACGTCAAGGAACAGGTCCGCACCCTCGTCAACCTCACCCAGCTCGCCGCGCGCCGCGCCCAACTCGGCATGTCCGCACCGCCGATGAGCCGCCACCTCGTCTTCGCGGGCCCGCCCGGTACGGGTAAGACCACCGTCGCCCGCCTCTACGGCACGATCCTCGCCGAGCTGGGCGCCCTGCGCTCCGGACACCTCGTCGAGGTCTCCCGCGCCGACCTCGTCGCCCAGGTCATCGGCGGTACGGCCATCAAGACCACCGAGGCCTTCGAACGGGCCCTGGGCGGTGTCCTGTTCGTCGACGAGGCGTACACCCTCACCTCCGACTCCCGTGGTTCCGGGGCCGACTTCGGGCGCGAGGCCGTCGACACCCTGCTGAAGCTGATGGAGGACCACCGCGAGGACGTCGTCGTCGTCGCGGCGGGCTACTCCGACGAGATGCGCAGCTTCCTCGGCTCCAACCCCGGTCTGGCGTCCCGCTTCTCACGCACCGTCGAGTTCGAGAACTACTCGGTGCCGGAGCTGGTCGAGATCATGGAGAGCATGTGCGTACGCCACCAGTACGCACTCGCCGACGAGACCCGACTCGCCCTCGCGGTGCACTTCGAGCGCATACCGAAGGACGCCGGGTTCGGCAACGGCCGTGCCGCACGGCAGGTGTTCGAGGAGATGGTGGACCGGCAGGCCGTACGGCTGTCCGCGCTCACCGACGTCACCGAGCAGGACCTCTCGCTCCTGCTGCCGCAGGACATCAGCGAGGAGGCGGCCCGCACCGCCGCCGACGGCCCGAACGCCGTCGACTCCGGCGACGACGCGCTGAGCAGGCTGGACGCGCTGGTCGGACTGCACGCGGTGAAGCGGGACGTCACCGACCTCGTCAACCTCGTGTCGACGGCCAAGCAGCGCGAGGCCGCCGGACTCCCCGTGCCCCGGCTCAGCCACCACCTCGTCTTCACCGGCCCGCCCGGCACCGGCAAGACCACCGTGGCGCGTCTCTACGGCGAACTCCTCGCCTCCCTGGGCGTGTTGCCGCGCGGCCAGCTCGTCGAGGTGTCCCGCGCCGACCTCGTCGGCCGATACGTGGGCCACACCGCGCAGTTGACCCGCGAGGTCTTCGAACGGGCCCTGGGCGGAGTGCTGTTCGTCGACGAGGCGTACACCCTCACCCCGCGTGAGGCGTCCGGCTCCGACTTCGGCCGGGAGGCCGTGGACACCCTGCTGAAGCTCATGGAGGACCACCGCGACAAGGTGGTCGTCATCGTCGCCGGGTACACCCAGGAGATGGAGAACTTCCTGGCCTCCAACCCGGGCCTGTCCTCCCGCTTCTCGCGCCGGGTCGAGTTCGCCGACTACTCCTCCGACGAGCTGGTCACCATCGTCCGCGAGCACGCCGTACAGCTCGGCTACGAGTGCGCGGCCGGACTGGGACCGGTCCTCCGCCAGTACTTCGACGGGCTGCCCCGCGACCGCTCCTTCGGCAACGCGCGCACCGCCCGCCAGATCCTGGAGCGGATGATGACCCGACAGGCGGGCCGACTCAGCAGACTGGCCGTCCCCAGCCTCGACGACCTGCGGCTGCTCCTCCCGGAGGACCTCGCCGACCCGACGGCCGCCTCCCCGACCTCCAGCGGGGCGGCCCGGGCATGACGACGACCCACCACAAGGCCGTCGCCGCCGGTCTGGCACTGCTGCTGACGGGTGCCGCGAGCGCCGTCGGCGCCGGATCCGCGACGGCGGCCGACGGCACGGTCCAACTCCCCGTACTGGCGTCGCAGTTGGACGCCGACGCGGCCTGCGCGACGGGCTCTGACCAGCGCGCCACCGACGTGCCCTGGGAGCAGGTCTCCCTCCAGCTCAGCCGCACCTGGCCGTTCGCGTCGGGCACCGGGGTGACCGTCGGCGTGGTCGACACCGGGGTCTCGTCCTCCGCACCCGCGCTCAAGGGCCGGATCACCGCGGTCGGCGACGCCGGGACCGACTGTGTGGGACACGGCACCTTCGTGGCCGGGCTGGTCGGCGCGGCCGTAGCGGACGGTGTGCGGTTCGCCGGGGTCGCGCAGCAGGCGCGGATCCTCGCGGTGCGGGGCAGTGACGCGCGGGGGAAGGTCACCGCGGACCGGGTCGCGGAGGGCATCCGGGCCGCCGTGGACGGCGGTGCCGAGGTGGTGACGGTGTCGGCGGCGCTCGCGGCCGACAGTGCCACGCTGCGCTCCGCCGTCGCGCTGGCCGCGAAGAAGGACGTCCTGGTGATCGCGGCGGCCGTACCGGACACACCGGCGACGGCGACCTCGACGGACACTCCGCCCGCCCGCGACTACTACCCGGCCGCCGACGACGGAGTGCTCTCCGTCCTCGACGTCGACGTCTCCGGCAAGCGGCCGACCGGCGCGTACACGACGCCCAGCGCGTCGATCGCCGCGCCCGGGGACGGAGTTGTCGGCATCGGCCCGAAGAAGGCCGGCCACTACATCGGCTCCGGCGCGTCACTGGCCGCCGGTTTCGTGGCGGGGGCGGCGGCGCTGGTGCGCTCCGTCCACCCGGACCTGACGGCCGCCCAGACCGCGACCCTCCTCCGCACCTCCGCCTATCCGGCCGACGTACCTCGCCTCGACCCGTACGCGGCGGTCACCTCGGTCCTGACCGGCACCGCCACCGCACCGTCCCGGGGCGACGCGGGCACCCCGGTCCACCTCCCGGCCGACAAGGCGGCAGGCCCCCTCCGCCGCGCCCTGTGGCCCGCGTCGGCGGGCCTCGCCGTGATCATCGCGGTGGTGTGGCTGGGCTTGATCCTGCCCCGGGGACGCCGCTTGGGCTGGCGCCCGTCGCGGCCGGAGCGTACGGCCGGTCCCGGGCCCGAGGGCGCGGAGAGCCCGGTTCCGGTGGGCACCGGCGCCCAGGGGACCTCGGAGAGCTGACGGCTGGACCGGTCGTCGCGGACACGACGCACAGCGTGAGACGGAACGGCCCCGGGCGACGAACTGTCGCCCGGGGCCGTTCCGTTCGGTGTCGGCGCCTACTCCTCCGCCCCCGCCGCCAGTGCCGTCTGGATGAGGGACGGCTTGCGGCGGACGATGTGGAGGGCTCGGCCCGGGGGGAGGACGCGGGGCTTGACGTTGCCGAAGACGTAGCCCTCGGACGGGGAGCAGGACATCAGGATGCCCGGGGTGTTGACCTCGTCCAGGCGGCGCAGGAACTGGTCGTTCAGGCCGCGGCCGGCGCCGGTGGCGGAGCGGGCTACGACCACGTGCAGGCCCAACTCGTGGCCCAGGGCGAGGTGTTCGAAGAGAGGGGAGAACGGGTGGTCCATGACCGTGCCGCCGCCGACCATGTCGTAGTCGTCGACGAGGACGAACAGGCGGGGGCCCGTCCACCAGTCGGCCTGGCGCATGCGGGCTGGGGTGATCTCCTGGCCGGGGACGCGGGTGCGCAGGGCCTTCGCCGAGCCGCCGACCAGTTGTTTGAGGGCTTCCAGGGCCACCGCGTGGCCCAGGCGGTACTCCTCGGGGACCGCGTCGACCAGGCCGCGGCGGTAGTCCACGACCAGGATGCGGGCCTCGGCGGGGGTGTAGCGGGCCACGACGGAGTCCGCGACCAGCCGTAGGAGGTTGGTCTTGCCGCTCTCCGAGTCGCCGACCGCGACCAGGTGCGGGGTGCGGGAGAAGTCGTGCCAGACCGTGCCGAGGGTCTCCTCGTCCTGGCCGAGCGCGAGCTTGAGGCTGACGCCGTCGCCGAGTTCGGGCTCGGGGAGTTCGGCCGCGGGCAGGCGGTGCGGGAGCATCCGGACCTGGGGGGCGCGTGGGCCGTGCCAGGCGGAGGCGATGCGGTCGACCAGGTCCGCGACGCCCTCGCTGAGGCTCTCGTGGTCGGTGGAACCGTCGCCTCGGGGCAGCGCCGAGAGGAAGTGGAGTTTCGTCTCGACGGTCAGGCCGCGGCCCGGGATCTGGGGCACCGCGCTCGCCTTGCGGATGTCCACGACGGAGTCCATCGTGTCGCCGAGCCGGAGTTCGAGCCGGGTCGCGGACTGGTCGCGGACCGGGGCGGTGAGTTCCAGCCAGCGGGCGGTCGCGACGATGAGGTGGATGCCGTAGTTGAGGCCGCTGGTGGCGATCTGGTTGAACGTGGGGATGAACTGGTCGAAGTTCTGCCGGACCGCCGACCAGCCGTCGATCACCAGGAAGATGTCGCCGTGCGGTTCGTCGGGGAACTCCCCGGCCGCGCGACGGCGCCGGTACGTGGACATCGAGTCGATGCCGTTGTCGAGGAAGAACTGCTCGCGCTGGGTGAGGACGGCGGTGACCTCGGCGACCGTACGGCTGATCCGCTCGGTGTCGAGGCGGGCCGCGACCCCGCCGACATGCGGCAGACCGGTCAGCTGGGAGAGCGTGCCGCCGCCGAAGTCGAGGCAGTAGAACTGGACTTCGCGCGGGGTGTGGGTCAGCGCGAGCGCAAAGATGAGGCTGCGCAGGACGGTGGACTTACCGCTCTGCGAACCGCCCGCGACGGCGACATGGCCGCCCGCCCCGGCGAGGTCCACCACGAGCGGATCACGGCGCTGGTCGAACGGCTTGTCGACCAGGCCGACCGGGACCCGCAGCTTCCCGGCGCCGACCCAGCGGGACGCGCTCAGACCGCGGTCCGGGTCCTCGGCGAGACCACCGAGCAGGACGTCCAGCGGGGACGCGGTGTCCAGCGGCGGCAGCCACACCCGGTGGGCGGGCGGCCCGGAGTCGCGCAGCCGGTCCAGCGCCACCGCCAGCAGGCTCTCGGTGGCCTCCTCCGCCTCGGGCTCCGGCGCCGCGATCGCGGCCGGTGCCGGAGCGCGCGGCACGATGTACCCGGTCGACCAGGGCACCACCTGCGTGGCGACCCGGGCCTGCGCGACCGCACCGCCGCGCCTGCGGTACGGGCCGGAGACGTAGGCGGCACGGAAGCGGGTGAGCGCCTCGATGCCGCTCTTGAGGTAGCCGCTGCCGGGCTGGGACGGCAGTTCGTACGCGTCGGGGACGCCGAGGACACCCCGGGACTCCATCGCGGAGAAGGTGCGCAGACCGATCCGGTACGACAGGTGCGACTCCAACTGGTGCATCCTGCCCTCGTCCAGGCGCTGCGAGGCGAGCAGCAGATGCACGCCCAGCGACCGGCCGAGGCGGCCGATCATCACGAACAGCTCCATGAACTCCCGGTGCGAGGCGAGGAGTTCGCTGAACTCGTCGACGACGACGAACAGGCTGGGCAGCGGAGCGAGATCGGCGCCGCCGGCCCGCGCCTTCTCGTACTCCAGCGCCGAGGTGTAGTTGCCCGCCGACCTCAACAGCTCCTGGCGGCGGATGAGTTCACCGTGCAGCGCGTCCTGCATGCGCTCCACCAGGGCGGCCTCGTCGGCGAGGTTGGTGATGACGGCGGAGGTGTGCGGGAGTTCGTCCAGACCGAGGAAGGTCGCACCGCCCTTGAAGTCCACCAGGACGAAGTTCAGGGTCTCGGAGGAGTTGGTGAGCGCGAGACCGAGGACCAGGGTGCGCAGCAGCTCGGACTTGCCGGAACCGGTGGCGCCGATGAGCATGCCGTGCGGGCCCATGCCGCCCTGCGCGGACTCCTTGATGTCCAGCTCCACGGGCCGGCCGTCCGCGCCGACGGCGACCGGGACGCGCAGCCGGGCGGAGCCGGTGTGCCGCCGCCAGATCGTGTCGGGGTCCAGCCGGTGCAGGTCGGCGATGCCGAGCAGCGTGGTCAACTCCGTGTCGTTCGACAGCGGTTCGACCGCGTCGGAGGAGAGCGTCATCCGGTACGGCGCGATCAGCCGGGCCAGCGCCTCGGCGGCGACCGGGCCGAGCCGGTCGGGGCGGCCCAGGACGGTGGACTGTTCCTTGCGGCTGCGGTCGGTGCGGACCAGGGCGACCGCGTCCGGAGAGACGTCGAGGCGCAGGGTGGTGCGGCCGGGGCGCCAGGTGAGGCTGTCGGAGAGGTCGACGACGACGGCGTTGCGGTAGCCGGGGCCGTCGAAGCGGTGGCCCGCCGGGATGCTCGCGCCGTCCACGATGACGACCACCAGCGGCTCGTCACGGCCGGGCACGGCGTCGGGGTCGAACGCGGGCCGCTCGGAGAACTCGCTGCCGAGCTGGTCCTCCAGATCGGTGAAGGCGGAGGCCACCATGCGCAACGGGCCCGCGCCGTCGGTCTCCTGAGGGTGCTGGTTGTGCGGCAGCCACTTCACCCACTCCCACTCGGCGCGCACCTCGTCAGCGGCGCAGACCGCGATCCACAGCTCCTCCGGCGGGTGGAACAGGGCCAGTTGGGCCAGCGCGGCGCGCAGCATCCCGCGGGCGGCGTCGTGGTCGCCGTGCACCAACACCCGTGACCAGGACCGCAGATACAGCGCGATCGGCTGGCCGGGAACGGTGCTGTAGGCGCGGATGAACCGGCGCAGCGCGTGCGCGCACAGCGGTTCCAGGTCCTCGACGGGCTTGCTGGACACGGGAGTCAGCCGCATCGCGAGCTGCTGGTCGCCGACCGCTATCCGCACCTCGCCGAAGTCGTCGTCCTTGACCCGCCGCTCCCACAGCCGCGTGGTGCGAACCATGGTGCGCAGCACCCGGGGCTCGGGATGCCGCCAGGCCAGCGCGAGCTGCTGCTCGATCACGGCACGCTGCACCGTACGTCGACTTTGCGCCAAGTACCGCAGATAGTCACGGCGTTCGCCGCGCAGCCGCTGCTTGCGGTCGCCGGCCTTGCGCATCACCTGGCCGATCATCATCGCGCCGGCGGCCATCACCATCATGCCGAGCGCGATGTACATGAAGATGCCGCTGGACTGGCCGCCCGACCGCATGAACATCATCATCATCGAGACCGACATCATGGCCATCGGCAGATACGTCCACACCGCGGACGTGTCCGGGACGGTCTCCATGAGGGTCGGCGGTTCCTGGAGGACCAACTCGCCTGCGGGCATGTCGGGTCCACGACGGCGGGCAGGACGACGGAACAGGACCACGCTCAACGCTTGGGGCTCCTAACGGACTTCGCGCACCGCGGCGGCATGTGGGGGCATGCACCGAATTCCGGCCTCGGCACTGGCACGGTGGAGGACGCTGTCAACACCGTTGGTGGGGGCTCCCGTTGACACGAGTCGTAGGGAGTGTCAGTAGTGTGCACCCCGTCAACTCTGTACGTCCATGTCACCCCCCGCTACACCGGCACCCTGTTTCCCTTGTTCCCCCCACCTCCGCACGCCGCGCCGCGTGCCCCCGTTTCGATGTCCCAGGAGACGTGAGCCCCGGTATGACCGACACTTCCGTGACCGGCCTGTGCCATCTGACCGTGCGGGCCCCGGCCCGCACCATCGACCTCGCCGTGCCGTCCGACGTGCCCGTCGCCGACCTGCTGCCCACCGTGCTGCGGTACGCGGGGGAGGAGGCCGAGGAGACCGGTCTCGAACACGACGGCTGGGTGCTCCAGCGCCTCGGCGGCCGGCCGCTCGACGACGAGGCGACCCTCGCCTCGCTCGGGCTGACCGACGGTGAGGCGCTCCATCTCCGGCCGCGCACCGAGGCGTTGCCCGAGGTACGCCTCGACGACCTGGTCGACGGCATCGCCGCGGTCACCCGGGACCGGCTGCACGGCTGGAGCCCCGAGGCGGCCCGGCGCCTGCTGCGCGGCCTGCTCGCGGTGGCCGTACTGGCCGGTCTTGTCCTGCTGGCGCTGCCGGGCGCCCCGGCGTCGCTGCGCGCGGCCACCGCCGTAGGCACCGGTCTGCTGCTGCTGGCCGGGGCCGCGTCGGCGAGCCGGGCGGTGGACGATCCGGCGACCGGCGTGATCCTGGGCCTGCTCGCGTCCCCGGCGCTGGCGCTCGCGGGCTGGCTGGTGCCGGGCGGTGAGCTGAGCGGTCCGCAGGCCCACCAGGTGCTGGGGGCACGGCTGTTGGGGGCGGCGGCGGCCTGGGCGGGCGGCGCGGTCCTCGCCCTCGCGGCCTCCGCGGCCCGTACCCCGCTGTTCCTGGCCTCGGCGCTGGTGGCGCTCGCGGCGGCGGTGGGCGGGGTGCTGATGACGGTGTTCGACGTGCGGGTGGCGGGCGCGGCCGGCGTGGTCGCGGCGCTCACGGTGCTGCTGGGCGGGCTGGTGCCCGCGCTGTCGTTCAAGTTCGC
The DNA here is from genome assembly GCF_035982055.1 of Streptomyces sp. NBC_01288. Lineage (NCBI taxonomy): Bacteria > Bacillati > Actinomycetota > Actinomycetes > Kitasatosporales > Streptomycetaceae > Streptomyces > Streptomyces sp. NBC_01288. The sequence goes on along the minus strand of NZ_CP108427.1, from coordinate 2,563,483 downwards.
CGGGATGCGCATGCCCGCGCTGCCCACCAACGCCGAACAGCTCCAGGAGGGCATCGAGCCCTACCGGGGCAACGACGTCGCCGTACGCACCGAGCTGGCCGGCGAGTGGATGACCGCGCTCTACGGCGCGACGGGCGTGCTCTCGTCGGCCTGCCTGGTGGCCCTCGCCCGCCGTCCGAGCCTCCCCGCGCTGCTGGTCGCGCTGGTCCTGTCCCTGCTGCTGCTCCTGCACGGCCGGGGCCTGGTGAACACCGCGCAACGGCTGGTGCTGGTGCTGCCGGGCGCGTGGGGTCTGCTGCTGCTGGCGTTCGGCTGGGGGCTGCGGCTGTCCGGCACCGAGCGGATCCTGCTGGTGGGCGGGCTGCTCGCGGTCGGGGCGACACTCACGGTCGCGGTGTGGACCGTACCGGGACGCCGCATGGTCCCGTACTGGGGCCGCGCGGCGGAGATCCTGCACTCCCTGCTGGCGATCGCCCTCCTGCCGCTCACCCTGTGGCTGCTGGGCGTCTTCGGCACCCTGCGCGGCCTGTTCGGCTGACCACGTGCCGGTCCTACGGACGAGAAGCGGGTGAACTGGCTCCCGCCACGGGTCGGTTGGCGACCATCGGTCGCGGACCGGGACGGGAGCCGGAAGCGGAACGCTGGTGTACTCGCCCCCGCCGGTCCGCGACGAGGGTCGGGTGAACCGGCCGCCGCCGCAGGCTGGTTGGGAACTGTCGGTCCGGGCCGGTCCGGGCGCCGCCGGTCCGCGGGCAGGGTCCGGGCCCGCAGAGCGAGACGGGGGCCGGAAGCGGAGTGTGGGCGGATTTGCCTGCCGGTCCGCGACGTGGGTCGGGTGAACTGGCCGTGGTTTCGGGTCGGTTCGGGAACCGTTGGTCCGCGGGCGGGGTCCGGGCCGTGGACCGGGACGGGAGTTGGATGCGGAGTGTGGGTGGATTTGCCTGCCGGTCCGCGACAAGGACCGGGCGAACTGGCCGCCGTTTCGGGCCGGTTCGGGAACCGCCGGTCCGTGAGCGTGGGTCGGGTACGTCGAACGAGAGCGGGAAGCGGACGCGGTGTCACGGGCCGATCGGTCCGTCGGTCCGTGAGCAGGGTCCGGGCACAGCCGGACGAACTAGAAGCCGAACGACCAGCCGGGAGGAAAGCGTGCGGTCGAAGCGCGACCAGGTGCAAGCGCACACGTTCATGATGGGCCGCCTGACCTCGGGCATGCTGCTGGCCGACCCGGACGCACCGGAGAGCCCACTGGGCCGCACCAGCCGGGGCGCCCTCGTCGGTGTGATCGTCGGTGTGCTGTTCTGCGGCGGGGCGCTGGTGTTCGGGCTGCTCAAGCCGGGCGGCAACGACGCGTGGCGCAGCGGCGACACCCTGATCGTCAACAAGGACACCGGCGCCCGCTACCTGTACGCCGACGGCAGACTGCGCCCGGTGCGCAACTACGCGTCGGCCGTGCTGATCGGCGGCGCCGACCTGAAGACCACGTCGGTCGGCTCGAAGTCGCTCGCGGGCACCCCGGTCGGCCGGCCGGTCGGCATCACCGGCGCCCCCGACTCCGTGCCGGGCACCGGTGACCTGGAGTCCTCGCCGTGGGAGGTCTGCTCGACCGGCTCCGGCAGCCAGACGACCCTGGTGCCGGGAGCCCCGGTGGAGACGGACCCGGTCGGCGCGAAGTCGGCGCTGGTGGTCAAGGGCCCTGACAAACACACCTACTTGGTGTGGCAGGGCAGCCGCCTTGAGTTGGACGAGGCCTCGGGCGCCGCGGAGTCCCTCGGCTACGCGCCCGTGACCCCCCGCCCGGTGTCCGCGGCCTTCCTCGACGCCCTGGTGACCGGCCCCGACCTGGCCACCCCGAAGGTCGACGGCCGCGGCACGACCGGCCCCGAACTCGGCGGCCGGGCCACCCGGATCGGCCAGGTGTTCCGCGTGGTCGCGGGCTCCGGCAACCAGGAGTACCTCCTTCAGAAGGACGGCCTGCACCCGGTCACGGACACCCAGTCGGCGCTGCTGCTCGGCGATCCGGACACCCGCAAGAAGGCCTACGACGGAGGGGCGCCGAACGTCGTCACCATCGACGTGTCCGACCTGCGCGCCCACCAGGCACCGGGATCGGCGGGCACCGACCCGTCGGTCGCCGGGCTGCCGGACACTCCGCCGAGCGCACTGGCGCTGGCGGCGGGGGAGTCGGTGTGCGCCCAGGTCGACCCGGCCGACGGACAGGTGCGGGTGACCTCGGTACGGGTCGCGGAGACCGCCCTGTACCCGGCGGCACAGGCGGACCCGACGGCGCTGACCGCGGCCTGCGTGACGGTGGACCGGGTGGTGACCCGGCCCGGACACGGCACGCTGGTACGGGCGTTGGGCGCGGCCGGTGAGACCGTCGGCGACACCACGTTCCTGGTCGGCGACGACGGCGTGAAGTACCGCATCCCGGACGCCGGCGCGCTCGCCGCCCTCGGCTACGGCGGGGCCACGCCGGTGAAGGTGCCGTCCACGCTGCTGTCGATGCTGCCGACCGGACCCGAACTCAGCGCCAGGGCGGCCTCGTCGGACTCCGGCTCGGTGGGCGGGGGCATGGGCGGAGCGGCGGCGCAGTGCGGCACGGGCGCGGGTGCCGGTGCCGGTGGACGCTCCGGCATCGAGGCCGGCCTGCCCGCGATCGCCGGACAGGCCCCGGCGGGCGGCTCCCTCAACTCGGCGGCGGGCGCCGGGAACTGACGGATTCACGCCGATGGAGATCGTGTTCACGCCAAACTGGATTCATTCCAGAACCGCCGACCACGGAACCGCGTGTTCCGGTCAAGTTGCTTACCGGTAAAAGCCTTTGAGCGGAAGCGGTCGGCAACCTCAGATCTTCCTCAGTTCGTTGTCAGCGCAACTTCCGTCAATCTAGGCTCAGTTGCACTCGTACCTCAGATCGACTTACGAAAGGTGGGACGATGGCTGGAGATGGCCAGCAGTCAAGCGAAGGTTCGACCCGGAACGGAATCCAGGCCCTGGAGAGCGCTTTCAGCGGCATCGTGAAGATCCGTCAGGACGTCGACAGCACCCGTTCCACCCTGGGCAGCGGCTACCAGGGCAGCGACGGCGGCCAGTACGGCCAGCTCCTCGCGCAGTGGGACGGCCAGTGCAACGTCATCCTCAAGAACCTTGAGGACGTCATCGACCGGCTGAACCAGAGCCTCGTGGAACACAACAAGACCCAGGGTTCCTCGAACGACTCCATCAACCAGGCGTACAACGCGTCGCAGTCGGCCTTCGACCAGCTCGCCGGCTGACCGACGCCCGCTTCCCCGTGACCTCGCGGTCACGTCCGATCCCCACATCGCGTAAGAGAGGCAAGCTGTGGCAGACAACCTGTCCGACGGTGTCATCTACGTCAGCTACAACCACATGTCGAACGCCGCGGACGACATGGTGGCGCAGACCAAGGCGATCGCCCAGACGCTCTCCAGCCTTGAGCAGGAACTCGGCGAGCTGTCCAAGACGTGGTACGGAAACGACGCCGACACCTACCGCCAGAAGCAGGCGGCCTGGGACGGCGCGGTGCAGAACATGGAGACGCTGCTCACCTCGCACTCGCAGCTCCTCAACGAGATCTCCAGCAGCTACAAGTACAGCGAGAACTCGCTCAGCCAGATGTGGTCCGAGGTCACCATCGGCCGCTGAGCCGGCCGGCCCCCACCGCACCGACCGGTCACCTCGCGGTCGGTGCGGTCGTCCAGGCTCCTTCCCGTTCCGTCGCCGCGCCGTACGCCAGGGCCGGCGCGTTCCGCCCGCGGAGGCATCCATGGCAGATCTGACCCATCTCGACTCGACCGCGTTGAAGAACTTCAAGAACAACGACGTCGCCGACTTCATCAGCGATCTGCTGGCCATCCGCAAGGACAACGCGGGCGTCCGGTCCCTGAAGAACCTGATCGCCGAGACCGGCGCCGGCTCCGCCCAGGGCCTCGCCAAGATCCTGCGCATCGGCCTGATGAACGGCGGCGACAGCTCGGACCCGGTCGGCGGGGCCACGCTCGTCGAGGCGCTCAAGACGCAGGCGACCGGCCTGGACAAGATCCTCACCGGTCAGAAGACGCTCTTCGACGACATCGACGACGCGCTGGACGAGACGATCACCACCCTGCTCAAGACGCAGGGCGACAGTCTCGACTCGATCGACGGCGAGAAGCTGCTGGACATCTTCGACACCGTCGACGGCGACATGAGCGGCAGCGACTCGAAGACCTCCTGAGGCCGGAGCGCGGCCCGCCTGCTCCCGCCGAGCACCGGGCCCCGCACCCTGGACCCCCCCCACCCAGTCCCCCTCCTCCTCCTTCGCAGCGGAGTCCGCCCCATGGCCGAAACCACCACCGGGACCGCCAACTACGACCCGGACGACTACTTCGCCCAGGCCGTCACCGACTTCACCGGCTACACGCTCCCGGCCCGGTCCACGCTGTTCGACAAGCTGAGCAGCTCGTCCAGCGACGGCTTCGCCAACCTCAAGCTGTTCCGGATGGACATCCAGGGCATGAGCATGAGGTCGGTGACCGCGGCCGACTACTCGGCGATCGGCGGCTGGCAGGTCAACAAGGGCGAGGACTACGACCTGGCCTTCTACGACGCCGGCGGGGACGGCGCGCACAACAGCGTGTCGATGAAGAAGGCCCGGATCGTGATGATCGGCGTCACCGTCGACGGGAACGGCCGCGCCACGCTCTGGAGCGGCGGCGAGGTGACCGGCGGCGGTGCGTTCGAGGGCTCGTACTCACACGTCCAGTGGGACTCGGGGCCGATGGCGCAGTACATCTCGGGCAGCAAGCTGGTCCTCGACCACATCCTGGCCTCGCCGTACTCGACGCAGGGCTTCGAGTACAGCGGACTGTCCGTCATCGACGCCAACGCCGTCGACATGCTCTCCTTCGAGACCACCGGACAGTCCTTCGACCGGGTGGTGCAGTTCTTCAAGGACCACTCGGACATCGTCAACAAGTGGATGACCTCGCTCGGCGAGGACCAGGCGGCCTGGAAGGGCAAGGCGGCCAGCCTCTTCTGGCATCTGCTGAACGAGCTGAAGACCAACTACGACGGCTACGTCTCCCAGTTGGGCGGCCGTGACTACACGGCGACCAACACCACCCTCGGCGGCACCGTCCCGAAGTCGAAGCTGAGCGACGCGCTGGCCGCGGCCCAACTGGCCCTGAAGGACGCGATCACCAACCTTCAGGCCGCGTGGACCGACTGGGCGTCGGACGGCCAGCACGACCCGCACTACCACGCGAAGAAGATCCTCGACGAGATCAGTCAGTGGGTCATCAACAACAACATCAACCACGTGCTGACGAAGTCGAGTACCACCAGCAGCCAGTACGGAACCTCCACCTCCACCACCTACTCCACCGACGCCGGGTTCAAGCAGAGCGTCCCCGAGTACGGCGACCTGACCCAGCACACCACCTGGCAGAAGGTCGCCGACGCCGCCGTCAAGAGCTGGTCGGACCACGCGGACTCCAAGCTCAAGCAGCCGTCCATCGACGCGCTCAGCGCCGTGAAGAACGCCTGGGCGGACGTCGAGGACGCCTTCGCCAACGAGGTCACGAACAAGAACAACGAGACGCTCTCCGAGGTCCTCCAGAAGGAGGAGAACGAGATCGCCGAGGACGAGGCGAAGGAGAACAACGACAAGCTCAACGAGAACCTGAACAACCTCGGGAACAACGTCAACAACCTCGGCGACAACCTCAACAACCTCAACGACAACGTGAACGACAACCTCAACAACCTGGGGGACAACCTCAACAACCTGAACGACGGCCTGAACGACAACCTGAACAACATCGGCGACGGCCTCAACAACCTCGGCACGAACCTCAACACCAACCTGAACGACAGCCTCAACAACATCGGCGACGGCCTGAATTCGAGCCTCAACAACCTGAACGACGATCTCGGCAACAGCCTGAACAACGTCGGCAGCGGGCTCGACGACCTCAACAACCTCGGCAACGACAGCCTGCTGAACAACGACGGTACGAACGGCAACGACCCGAGCAACCTCGCCAACGCCGCGCTGAACACCCTCGGCCCTTCGCTCCTGAACTCCGGCAACGACTCCACCAAGGACGGCTCGACCACGCTCAACTCCCCGACCGGGGGCACCACTCAGCTCAACGGCGACGGCAGCCTCACCACGACGTTCCCGGACGGCTCCACCCAGACCATCGACCCGTCGACCGGCCTGGTCACCACCACCAACCCGGACGGCACCACCTCGGTCTCCCAACTCAACCCGGGCAGCACCATCACCAACCCGGACGGCTCGACCACCACGCTCAACGACGACGGCACGCTCACCACCAAGTTCCCGGACGGCACGAGCCAGACCCTCAACCCGGACACCGGCCAGGTCACCACCACGAACCCGGACGGCACCGTCAGCACGTCGACGCTCAACCCGACCGACGGCTCCTTCACCACCCCGGACGGTTCGACGGCCCAGCTCAACTCCGACGGCACGCTGACCACGAAGTTCCCGGACGGCTCCACCGAGACGCTCAACCCGGACACGGGCCAGGTCACCGTCACCGACCCCTCGGGGCACGTCACCACCTCGCATCTCAACCCGGGCGACTCCTTCACCAACCCGGACGGCTCGACCACCACGCTGAACGACAACGGCACGCTGACCACGAAGTTCCCGGACGGCTCCACCCAGACCCTCAATCCGGACACGGGCCAGCTCACCACCACCGACCCGTCGGGCCACACGACCACCACCGACATCGACGGCACCGACCTCCCCTCGTCCTCGATCGACACCAGCGGCCTCAACGGCAACGGCATCGACACCAGCGGCATCGACACGAGCGGGCTGAACAACGGCAGCAGCCTCGACACGAGCGGCCTGAACACGAGCGGCCTCAACAGCGGTGGCCTCAGCAGCGGCAGCCTCAACACGACCGGTGGCGGCCTGGATTCGGGCCTCGACGGCGGCTACGACGACTACGACAGCACCCCCTACACCGGCGGCGCGCTGCGCTCCGACGCCCTCGACACCGCCGCGCTCGACGCCTCCACCCCGGCCCAGGCGTCGAGCGGCACCCCGCTCAACCCGATGGGCATGGGCGGCATGGGCGGCGGCGGTATGGGCGGTATGGGCGGCGGCGGAGGCGGCGGACAGGGCGGCACCAGCGAGCGCACCCGGGCCGTCCTCACCGACCCGTCCAACGGCGCCACCCGGCGCGGCCGGACCAACCGGGCGGCGAACGTGGACGAGGACGAGGACGTCGTGTACACCCGGCCCACCACGTCCAGCGCCCCCTACCCGGTGGGCGGGCCCGGCGGCAACGGCGCCGGACAGAACGGCCGTTCCACCGAGAGCGGCGACCGCGCCCGCGACGCGTGGCTCACCGAGGACGAGGACGTCTGGGGCACCGACGAGGGCGGTTCACCGGCGGTGATCGGCCGATGAACAGCGAGTCGATCGAGCAGCGGCTGGCCAAGGCGGTCGCCGAACTGGAGGCCACCGAGGCCGCGGTGGCCCGCGCCGAGGGCGAACTCGCCCATGCCGAGAGCACGGTGCGCTCCGCGGACCGCGCGGTCGAGGTGACCGTCTCCGCGCAGGGCGACCTGCGCGCGCTGACCTTCCTGGACGACAAGTACCGCACGATGCCCGCCGGTCAGCTCGCCGCGAGCGTGCTGGAGGCGGTGCAGGAGGCGCGGGCGCGGATGGCCCGGCACGTCATGGCCACCTTCGAGCCCTTCACCAAGGCCAACCCCGAGGCACCCGAGATCACCGGCTTCGACGTGGACTGGAACAAGATCTTCGGGCCCGGTGTCCTGGAGGGCCCCAAGGGCGGCCGACGGCGCGGGGCCGGCCGGCTCCGCGACGAGATCAGCGAAGACCCGGAGGACTGAGAAGACGATGTCGTCGAACGCCTACTCCGCCAGCCCGCCCGCGCTCGTCGCCGGCACCCGGCAGATCGAGCAGATCAGCCGGCTGGCCAATGAGATGATCAACGAGTTCATCACGGACGTGTCGTCCACCTCCGGCTGGCCCGGACACGACGACAGCTACGCCGAGCAGATGCTGCCGCAGGAGAAGGAACAACGGGAGGGCTCCATCAAGACCGGCTCGTCCCTCTCCGAGGCGATCGTCAGCATCGGCGACGGCACCCTCACCAACCTCAAGAGCGTGCTGGGCACCCAGAACGGCGTACTGGGCGCCATCCACGACTCCGACATCAACACGGGCGACACCGATGGTGGTTCGCACGGCGGAAAGCACTGACGCAGCGGATCGCCTCTGATGACCATCCACGCGTCGCCCCAGCTGAACAACCTCATGTTCGTGCTCATCGGCGAGAAGTTCCTCCAGGCCGACGAGGACATGGCGTTCGCCAACGGCAAGCCGTACGAGCGGCTCGGCCGGCGGATGCGTGACCTCTCGGACCTGATCGAGCAGACCGCCGGTGGGGTGGGGCGCGCGCTGCCGCCGCAGGTCGGGAACAACTATGTGCGGGCGATGCACATGTTCCTCGACAGCGGCGGCGTCAACTACCTGAAGGACTTCGCCGACCAGCTCGACGGCATCGGACAGTCCCGCACCAAGTCCTCCATGGACATCATGGAGTCGAAGTGGCAGATCATCGCCGAACTGGTGCGGCTGCTCATCGAGTTGCTGGTCATCGCGGTGCTGTCCGCCTTCACCGGGGGTTCCGCCTCCAGCCAGGCCGCGGTGGCGAAGGCCCGCAGCCGGGTCGCCATTCTCACGCTGATGGAATGGCTGATGAAGAAGACGCATCTGATGCCGAGCCTCACCGAGGCGCTCGAAGAGGCGTTCACCACCTTCGCGGTACGGCTGGCCATGATGCTCGGCGCGCCCAAGGGCCGCCGCCCGCACGGGTTCGACTGGTCGCAGATCGTCCAGGACGGCGTCTTCGGCGCGTTCACCGGCCTGTTCCACGGCCTGCTGCACGACTTCGGCAAGGGCCTGAAGAAGAACTTCAAGAACGTCTTCGACACCCACAACCCGTTCAAGGACATCAGCGGCAACGGGAAGAAGTTCAACAACCACAAGTTCGACAACCCCGACGTCAACACCAAGCCGAACCCGAAGCCGACACCGACGCCGAACCCGAAGACCACGCCGAATCCAACGCCGACCCCGCACATCACCCCGACGCCGAACCCGACGCCCACCCCGAAGCCGAAGAGCTTCGGCGACAAGGTGAAGCACGAACTCGGCGAGGACTTCGAGCACTTCCTCACCGAGGGCGGCGCGGAGACGCTCGGCGAGATCGCCACGGCGTCCATCTACGGCTTCCCCATCGACCCCCTGAACACCTTCCTGGGCGCCGGCCTCAGCTCGATGAGCGAACGCCACCTGGGCCAGGGCGCGGGCGCGATCGGCAACAAGTTCAACTTCACCACCCCGCCCCAGGTGAACACCCTCGGCACGGCGAACATCCCGGACGACACCAGCTCCACCTCCACCTCCAACACCAACTCCGGCCCCGACAACGACTCTTCGACGAACGGCCCGTCGACCGACTCGACGACCACGTCAGGCCCGGGCCCTGTCAACACGACGTCGAACACCGGCAGTTCGTCGACCACCACCACTCCCCAACGCACGTCCACGAACACCCCGCCGACCGAGTCCACAGACACCCACGTCGACGACGTGAAGATCGACGGGGGAGACCTCCAGAGCAACGCCCCGCACGGGACGACGAGCACGTCCGGCGGCGGCAACTCGCCGTCTTCCAGCACGCCTACGAGCCATACGCCGACGAGCAGTACGCCCACGAGGTCGCCGGAACAGGTCGATGCGGGCGGTACCGACGAGGCGCAGGGGACCGGCCAGCAGAACGACACCTCGAACACCGGCGGCAGCCCGCACACCACCAACTCCGGAACTCCGGCGCCGGAGCGGACAGTTCAGGAACAGTCGCACAACACCGGTGATGACACGCAGAACACGCCGTCGGACCAGGACACGGAGGAGCCTGCGCCGGAGACCAGTACCGGTCAGCAGGGCGATACCTCGAACACCTCAACTCCGCTGCCCTCGCCGGACGTTCCGGTCGCGAGCGGGTCCAACACCACCGTCGTACCGCCGACCACGAGTACGGGTACGGGCACGAACACGGGCAGTCCGACGTCCGGTTCCGGTACGCCCTCGCACAGCGGTGGCAACCCGCGTACTACGACAACGGGGCGCCCGGAGAACACGACTTCCGACAGCACCAGCACGGACACCGCGGACGGCACCGGCACCTCCCACTCCGATTCCGGCACCGTCAGCAACACCGACACGGGCACGGACACCGGGACCGGGACCGGGACCGGTACCAACACCAGCACCAGCACCAGCACCGAAACGAACACCAGCACCGAAACGAACACCGGCACCGATCTACCCACCCCCGTCGCCACCACCAGCAACACCGCGCCCCCCACGACCAGTTCGGCACCGGACACGACCCCCGTGCCGGAGGCGACCCAGCCGTCCCACTCCGGCACTGCGAGCCCGGCACCGAGTGCGGAGACGACCACCACCAGCTCCTCCGATGTCACCGCCGTACCGGAGCCGAGCAGCACGCCCGCGCCCGTGGCGCCCGTGGATCTCACCCCCTCCGTGACGCCCAACTCCACACCGGAGCCCGGAAGTTTCGAGGACGCTCGGGCCGGGGTGACGCCCTCGGAGCGCAGCCACACCTGGGTCGATCCGGTGTCGAGGCCCCTCGGGGCGGACGGTGCGCGGACTCAGTACGTGGTGCGGGCCGGGTTCGCCGTACGGCGTTTCACCCACGACGGGGCGCCGGTCACCGATCTCACCGTGACCTACCGGCTCACCGGCAACCCGGGGCTGGGGACACAGGTCGACGGGGTCCAGCAGCGGTTGACGGACGGTGTGCAGCGGGTGTTCAACACCCCGGGCCACCAGCTGGGGGACGGGAGCCGGCTGCACGTCACCGTCGTGCCGGCCGCACCCGGTGAGACACCGCACCTCGACGTCACGCTCACCGACCCGGCGGACGGGACACCGGCCACGCATCACTCGTGGCCGTCGGACATCTCCGACTCCGACCTGGCCCACGAGATCGGCCACCAGGTCGGCCTGCGCGACGAGAGCGGCTTCGACTCCGCCGCCCCGCAACGCGGCGGTACGGCCAGCCTGATGGGCGACCCCACACGGTTCACGCCCGCGTCGGACCCGACGTACGCATCGGGTGGGCTGCGGCCCCGTCACCTCGCACTGATCGGCACCCTCGTCGGCGATCCCGCGGACGACCACCGGGGTCCCGGACGCCGGGGACCGGTCAAGGGCGCGCCCGGCGCGGACCCGCCCGCCCCGCTCACCCCCACCGTCGATCAGGGCGACACCGCACCGACCCCGGTGGCCACCACGTCCACGCCCGTGCCGGGGCTCCACGACACGGACTCGCTGGAGATCGATCCGGCGGACACGCATACGGACCCGGAGACCGTTCCCGCGGTCGTGCCGGTCCCTGACATCACCCTGACCTCCCCGGAGGGCGACACCACCTCGACGACCGGGTCGATGGTCGGCGGTGGGCGTCGTGGCGGCTCCTACCTCGGTGGCTACGGGCGGCGGCACGACGGCCAGTTGGGGCTCGTGCACGTGGAGCCGTTCGCGCCGGACGTGGTCGACGGGCTGCACCGCCAGGTGCTCACGGCGCTCGGCCGGCCCGCTCCGGAACCGAACGACCCCGTGCTCGCGCAGCTCCAGGACGTGCTGTCGGCGGAGCAGATGGCGCTGAACATGCCGTATCTGCGCAGTCTCGGCGGTCACCGGATCGTCCTGGACGTCGGCGGCGTCGACCACGACGTGGACGTACGCCTCACGCTCGACGACAGGCGGCCGTCCGTCCGGCAGGGCGCGCTCGACACGAGCGATCCCGACAAGCACGTGGAGCGGCGCGGCCAGGGCACCCGGGAGATCGTCTCGGCGCAGCCGTCCGGCACGTTCTCGACGATCCCGGTGCCGTGGACCGGGTCGATACCGGTCGGAGCGGTGGGCCCGGTCCGCGGGGTGGACATCGCGCTGGGCGCGACCGTCACCCACAACCAGGCGGACGGTTCGACCACCGTCACCCAGGTCGTGCAGACCACCAGCGCCCAGCGCAGCAACGAGCCCTCCCGCGCCTACGACTTCACCGACAACTGGCAGGTCCGCGTGGACGCGCCGGCCCCGGACACGGACGTAGCGGATGCGGGGGAGACAACAGACACGACGGATACGACCGACACGACCGACACGACCGACCCAACTGGCGTGACGGACACGGCCGTTGTCGTCGCGAACCCCGATCCCGATCCCGCCCCCGACTGGAGTCCGGCCGAGCAGCACGGGTCGGTCACCATCTGGTTCCCGCAGCACCTCGTGGACGCCGACAGCGATCCCGGGCAGGAGCTGCCGGAACCCGCCGACATCAGGACGCTGCCGATCTACGGCGTGGACTCGGTGCTGCATCCGCGGCGGCTGTACGAGGGGGCCGCGGCGAACTTCAGCGAGGACCTGGACGAGACATCGTCGGCCCAACTCGCGGACTTCCTTGCTGAACCGATCCTGCGGGGCACGCTGCCGATGCAGGTCGAGGGCGGGCTGTACTCGCCGGTGCTCACCGACGCGCACGGACGCGCGGTCGGCATGATGCGGCTGGACGCGACGGTCCGGGGGACCACCCCGGTGGCCAAGAGCCTCGACAAGAAGATCAACCTCGAAAGCCATGTCGTCAACTCGGTGAAGAACGACCAGAACACGTCGTTCAACAGCGGGGTGACCTTCACCGGCAGCGTCGGCCCGACCTTCACGATCGACCACCGCGCGGGACACCCGGACGCATCCCACGGCATCGGCGGCACCGTCAACGGCAAGGGCACCGCCAGTCTCGCGGCGCAGAACGTGTTCGGCACCAGCAACCTCGCGGGCACCATGCACGCGGTGCGCACCAACCGCAGCCATCTGCTGACCGAGGCGGACGTCGAGTACACCCTCACCCTGATCCGGCCCGACGGCTCCATCTCCACCTATGCGCCCGGGACGTGGACCCACGCGCTCGATCTGCGGGTGCTCAGCGCCGAGGACGCGGCGGGGCACGCACCGGAGCCGGACGAAGTGCGAGTGCTGCCGCCGGAGTTGGAGAACCTGGAGTCGATCGGCCAGTCCATCGCGCCGCTCGGGGTGGACGAGACCGACGCGGATCCGCTGTTCGACGACGCGGAGACCTGGCTGCGGAACCGCGGCTTCCTGCCTCCGCCGGAGGACACCCCGCGCCGGGGCCGACTGCCCGACGAGACGCTGGTGCAGGCCCAGTTGAACAACCTGCGGCGGCTGGAGGAACTGCGTTCCCCGCTCGGGCTGCGCGCGGCGACGGACTCCATGGTGGACGGCGGTCACTCGCTGTTCCTGGAGATCCCCTCCGTGACGGGGCGGCGCCGGGTACGGCTGGAGCTGGGCGCGCGGCGCGACCCGAACCGGCCCGTGGAGCACCGCACGGTGCTGCCCAACATCCAGGTCATGGGCCTGGCCCAGGCGGCGGGCGGCGGCACCGCCCGGCTCGGCAACACCTACGGCCTGGGCGCCGGGTTCGGCGGCGGGCTCACCGTGCCCACCCCGCACGGCGGCGCGTGGACCCTGAGCGCCACCGGCGACTACCAGTACGTCGGCCAGGCCACGCTCGGCAACACCACCGGCACCACGCTCGGCCACGACCAGTTCTTCATCGGCACCGGGCAGGACACCCACGAGTTCGGGGTACCGGCCCGCCTCACGCTCGACCTGTACGAGGGCTCGGGTCAGGAACCGGTGGCCCGGTTCGGCGAGGTGGCACCGACCGCCCAACACGCCCAGTCCGACCCGGAGTCGGGCCTGGACGCACCCCAGGAGCGGGGGGTCGCGGGCACGATCCGGCTGGCCGTGCCGCACGAGCGCACACTGGCCGAGGTCGAGGCCGACGCGGAGCCCGCGCCGGACGCTGAGCCGTTCACCGTACGGCGGGTCACGCAGGAGGACCGGGACCGGCTGGCCATGACGGACCCGGCCACCGGCGATCCGCACCCGGACGTCGTCCGCGTCCCGGACGACGCGCTGATCGACGTGGTGCGCGGTTCGGGGGCGCTCCAGGACGCCTTCCGGCGGATCGTCACGGGCGACCGTGTCGACAGCGACAGCGACAGCGACAGCGACAGCGACTCCAGCACCGGTGACGACACCGACACCAACGCCGGTGATGACATCGACACCGGCGGCGATCCGGCCGTCCCTCCCGTCCCGCCCGTCACTGTCACCGCCCCCGACACCGTTGCCGAGACCGTCACCGCCCCTGCTCCGGACACCGACACGGTCACCGTTTCCACCACGGACCCGGCGCCCGCTCCCGCCCCCGTCGCCCCCGCCCCACCCGGCCGCGTCGCGAGGCTGGTGGGCGGCGTCACCGGGTTCCTGAGCAGTTCGCTGGTGGGGAGTCCGTTCGGCGACACCACGACGGTGAGCGCCGAGTCCCGTATCACCGCGCTCTCACCCGGTTCGCTGGTCGGCCGCGGGCACCAGATCTTCAGCGGCACCTACGTGGTGGAGGGTCTGACGCTGCCCGGGCTCGGTGCCGACGGCCAGCTCGCGATCGAGATCCAGGCCGTCGCCCACACGCCCCGGCTGACGCAGAGCGTGAACCAGTACCTGGAGACCGGCGTCTCCGCCGCCGACTCGGCGCAGCAGCTCAAGGGCCTAGGAAAAACACACCAGTTCGGGATGGGCGGCTCGGCGACCCAGAACAACCCGCCGAGTTCCAGCCCGAGTTCGCAGCCCGCCGACTCCCCGGCACCCACGCCCTCCACGCCGTCCCGCTTCAACCCGTCCGGGCGCTACCAGTACGACCGCAAGAGCGACAAGTCCGACACCCTCACCAGCGGCACCGGCACCAACCGGACGCCCACCCAGTCGGGCCTCCAGCACCGGATCACCGCCGACGTCACCTACCTGATCACCGTGCGGTCCGGACACCGCAACGTGGTCGCCAACTCCCTCGGGTACGGGCCCGGGGAGACCGTCACACTCGCCGTGGACGTGCCGCGCGGGCTCCAGTTCCTCATGACGGAGAGTCAACTCCGGCGCGACGGACGGTGGATGGGCGCCCTGCCCGAGCGTCCGGACGACCCGTCGACGATCGATCTGACGAGCCCGTCCCTGCCCGACCGGTACGTCCACGACGGCACCCTCGGCCTGGCCGCGGTCAACTCGGTCACCGAGTTCTCCGACCCGGGCACGGGCCAGACGCCGACCCCGCCGATCGAGCAGCGTTCCCGACTCCACGACGACGTACGGCAGTTGGTGGACCGCTACGCCCCGGGCGTGACCACTCCCGGCCACGCCTCCTACCTGCCCGGTGTCGCCGCGCTGATCGCCGACAACACCGGTGTCGCCGGGAAGCGGGCGCTGATCGGGCGCGGCGGCGGACAGACCAGGTTCAGTTTCCGGCACCACCGGTTCGGCGGCGCGGCGCTGGTCGAGGTGACGTTCTCGGCCCGTCCCACGAGCACCCCCGCGGACCGGGGCGCCGTGCGGGGCACCGCCGTACCGGGCGACAAGTCCGGTATCGAGCAGTGGGGTTCACACACGGCGGAGGGGCGTTCGCTCTCCTCCTCGGTGGGCCGGACACACCGTCTCACCGGCAACCCGACGGCCCGTTTCAGCCGCCCCGACACCGACGACCGCACGGACCGGCTCGGGCCCTCCACCAACGTGGTCACCTCGTCCAGCAAGGTCGACAAGCAGGGCCGCACCGCCGAGGACCGGTACTGGCTGCGCACCGACAGCGCCGCCGACTTCGACGGCCTGGACTACGAGTTGGTCGCCACCGTCCGCTCCACCCTGGTCGTCGACTGGCCGCCGAACGTGGTGGGCGCGCTGGTGCAGCGCGGTGTCATCGCCTGGGACGACGCCGACCCGCAGACCCGTTCCTGGCTGAGCCGCACCCTCTCCGGTGAACTCGGCGGCCAGGTCCGGGTACCGGCCCTGGTCAGCCTGCGCTTCACCGGCAGCGAGACGGACGGCACCCGACCCCCGCTGCCCGCACCCGCGCCGCCCTCGCTGTCCCGGATCGACCCCCGCCAACTGCCCGCCGCACACCCCGCGTTGCGGGACGACCACCTGTTCCACCCGACCGGCTCCGCCCCGGTCTACGGCTTCGACGCGTGGAGCGAGCTGTACACGGCCCTCGACCAGGTGGCCCCGGACACCGGGAGCGGCTGGCGCTCGGTGCCGGCCTCGACCTCCGAGGAGAACGCGTCGGTACGGCTCGGCGAACTCATCCAGGCCGGCACGATCTCGCTGGACACGCCCCGCCAGGTCGGTGGCATGCTGCCGGCGATGCCGGGCGCGTTCCCCTTGCGGAACGGCCCGGACCAACGGCCCACCCTCACCGTCTCGTTGTACCGCCCGCGGGTGGTCACCGACGGCGGCGACGTGACCCTCGACCGGCTGCGGATCAGCACACAGAGCAGCAGCACGGTCTCCGGCACCGACACCACCCTCGGGATGTCGCTGCCGTTCGTCCTGAGCGCCGACGACCCCGACCGTAACCTCCTCGGCGCGACCCCGCCGGTGCTCCAACGGCCCGTGGACGCCAGCAACTTCGGCAGCGGAGTCTCCGGCGGCCGCCGCGACTGGCTCAAGACCGGCAGCACCAGCCTGCCCGCCGAGGGCCGCGGCACCCGCAGCTACGAGGTGCGGGCCGACGTCCACATCGAGGTCACCGGCCCCGAGGGCGTCCGCCATGTCACCGGTACGGCCACGATCCGCATCGAGGAGCGCGACGCCCTCGGCCACGGCATCACCGAGCCCAATCCGGTGCCCCAGGTCTACGACCTCCCGGCCCTCCTCACCGACGGCACCAACACCGCGCCGGAGGACTGGGCGACGACCCGGCTCGGGGACGTACGGAACAACCTCGGCGCGGGCGTCGACCCCACGGACGACGGCTTCCAGCTCTGGGTGGCCACCGGCCCCGACCCGGACGGCTCCCGCCTGACCCTGGCGCTCTACGCGGCGTCGCGGGCGGCCCGCGACAACGGGCGCCCGGTGGAACTCGTCACCCGGGGCCCGGAGGGCCTGCGTATCTGGTCCTTCGACCCGGACGGCACGCTCACGGCTCCGCCGGGTACGGGCGGCACGGAGCCGGGTTCCACCACCGGTGTCGTGTCCCTGGACCAGGCTTGGGAGGACTTCGAGCGCGAGGCCGCCGCGTTCGACCGGGCCCAGGACGACCACACGGCGGCGCTCGACGACGAGCACGAGCAAAGGGGGTTGCGGCCCGACGCGCAGGAAGCCCTGAACGACGCGGCCACCGCGCTGACGGACGCGGCGAACGAGGCCCACCGGACCGACACGGCCGCGACCACCGCCGAGCAGAACGCGGACCAGGCCGAACAGGACCTCCGTGACCTCGTCGACCGCGAGAAGACCCTGACCGGCGGGATCTCCGGGGCCCGCCGCGCGATCGGCCCGCTCACCGACGCGGTCTCGGAGGGCGAACGCCAGGAGATACGCCTCAGCGCCCGGACCAAGACCGCGCGACGCCAACTGTCCAACCTCACGGCCCGCGCCGCCGAGGCCACGAACACGCGGGCCTCCGGCTCCGGTTCCGGCGACACGGAGAACACTCCGGTGCCGGGCCCGTCCGGGACGGATGGCGCTACGACGGTCGAGAGCACGACGCCGGGCGCGATCACGTCGGACACCGTCGCGCCGGACACGGTCGTAGAACCAGCGCAGGACACGGTCGTAGAGCCTGCCCCCGCCGTGGACCCCCGTCTCACCCGGCAGATCGACGAAGTCACCGCCGAGGTCGGCAAGTTGGACGCCGACCTCGCCGAGGTGCGGGCCGGTCTTGAGCGGGACCGTGCCGCGCTCCGGGACACCCAGGCCGGTCTGGACCGCGACGTGGCGGCCCAGCGTGAG
Source organism: Streptomyces sp. NBC_01288 (assembly GCF_035982055.1). Classification (NCBI taxonomy): domain Bacteria; kingdom Bacillati; phylum Actinomycetota; class Actinomycetes; order Kitasatosporales; family Streptomycetaceae; genus Streptomyces; species Streptomyces sp. NBC_01288. The sequence continues at coordinate 2,545,512 of NZ_CP108427.1, read as the reverse complement.
GCGCGGGCGCAGCTCCCCGGCGTACGGGACACGGCCGACACCCGGCGTTCGGAGGCCGACACGGCTCGTGGGCTCGCCGAGGGCGCGGCCCTGGTCCACGAGGACGCTCGCGAGAACCATGGGCGGGCGGCGCAGGCGCTCGGCGAGATCGACACGCGGATCGGCAACGCGCTCGGCAGGCGCGACGACGCCGCGGCCCGCCGGGCGGTGGCGGAGACCGCGCTGCCCGGCGCGACCGGCCCGGTGCTGGCCTCCGGCCCCTCGACACTGCCCACCTCACGCACGACGCTGGCCTCGGTCGCCCCGCGCCGGCCGGGCTCGGGCCGCCCCCGCACGGCGGGTCCCTCCACCGACAACTCACCCCTCCCCGGCGACGACCTCACCTCCGGGACCGACAACTCGACCACCGGGGACGAGGATTCGGGGGACTCGGATGCAGGGGGCGACGACCATTCGGACGCGGACACCGAACTGACCACTCCCGACCCGGCGTCCCTCGTCCCGCCGAAGGACCCCCCACCGACCGGTGACGACGACACCACCGGCGGGGACCAAGGCGGCACATCCGGCGACCCCGGTACGACCTCCGCCCAGGACAGCGCGTTCGACGCCCTGGTCGGCAAGACCGACACCACCGCCACGTCCACCGACCCACACAGTGCACCGGCGGACACGGACACCGACACACCCAAGACCGACGCACCCAAGACCGAGGACAAGGGCAAGGCCCCCGCCCAGGACGACACCGACGGCACGTCGTCCACCCCCACCGCACCCCGGCCCGCCGCGTTCCAACGGCGGGCGCCACGAGGCAGTCTGGTCCCGACGCGCGGCGACGGCCGGTGCATGCTCTACACGTTCATCGGCACCGACCCGGAGCGGGTCCGCGACCGGCTGCCCGGACTGCGTACCGAGGCCCCGGAGACCTACGCCTGGCTCGGCCGGCCGGACCAGGTCCGCGCCGGGCTGGCCGAGTTCGCCCAGTGGCAGCGGGGCACCTCCCCGATGCCCCGGGCCGGCCGCCATCTGATGCTCGCGGCAGACCGGCTGCGCATCCTCGCCGAGGACCGACTCCTCACCGCGCGCGGCGAACGCCCGTTGCCGCACGAGGTGGTGGGCCAGGTACGGCAGACGCTCGCGCGGTGGTTCGAGGGCGGCACGGCGACCATGGACCGGCCCGAACTCCTGGCGACGCTCGGCGAGTACGGCATCGAAGGAGTGACGGAGCCGGACCAGCTGGACGATCTCGACACGCGCTACATCGACGCGCTGACCCGGGACGACGTGATCGGCCCGGCGGAGCCCGGAGTCCGGGACATGTTCGCGTATCTGCGCGACACCGACCGGCTGCCCACGCTCGACGAGCTCTCCGACGACCAGCTCCGCAGGCTGCTCGGGCACGGATACACCGACAGCGCCGCCCAGTTCACCGACGCCGAACTGGCCCACGCGCTCGACGCCGTCCAGAACTGGTCACAGGCATGGGAGGGCAACCAGGGCGAGATGTTCCTCCCGCTGCTGGCGGACACCCTGGACGTGGCCGTCGAGGTGCTGCGGCCGGACCCGTCGAACGGCCTCGCCACCGTCACCCGCGTCGGCTCACCCGCCGCCACCCGGGTCCTGGAGGTCCACTACACGGGCCTGAACCACTACAACGCCACCGACGCGGGGCCCCTCACCGTCGACCCGACCACCATCACCCCGGCGCCGGCACCCCGGGGTCCCGAGGACGCCAACAGCGTTCAGCCGGACGGGCGTTACCGTCCCGCGCCGCCCCGTGACGCCGACGACGAGCGGCCCGCGTCCCGTGTCGTTGGCCCGGCTCCGAAGGACACGTGGCACGGTCTGCGCCCGTATGCCCGTCCTGCCGTGCATTCGACCGAGCGGTTCGATCCGCACGCGGATCAGTCCAACTCGCCCCGGCCCGGGGTCCTCAGCGGTGCGACGACGCTCGTCCGTGCCACCATCCGTCGTATCCAGGCGCCCAACGGTCAGTGGATACGGGACTACACGCTCAACCTCCCGGTCACCGCCACCGACCCGGCGCTGACCACCCAACTCCAGGACCGCATCACCCGTCTCCTGGACACGCACCTCAACTCCGGTCTGGCGCTGCCCAGTTCGGGCGATCAGTTGCACATCAACCTGAACCTGATCGCCGACCCGGACCACCCCGAGACGATCACCCTCACCGACACCGCCAAGCCGTCCCGAGCCGACCAACTCCACCTGGACGCCAACCACTCCGACGAGGATCTCCTCCACGAAGTCCTGCACTACCTCGGCCTGCCGGACGAACAGCGCGACAACGACTTCCTGTTGCGCAACCACCCGAACAGCACCACCGTCCGGACCACCGGCGTCATGGCCACCACACAGACGCCCGTTCACATTCCCCGCCGCTATCTCCGCACGATCGAGAACGTCACCTCCGCGGGCCCTCAACTCCACGACCACGCGGGCCAGAACACCACCACTCCGGCCCTGGACCCCGACACGACTCCCATCCCCACCGAGGACTCGCTCACCTGGCCCACCTCCCAGGCCCCGACCGCACAGCCGTCCCCGCGGGGCCGACCCCGGTCCACCTATGTGACCTCCTACGGCGCGCTCCCGGACGGGACGGTCGGGCTGGTGTACCCGGAGCCGTTCTCCGACGAGGTGATCGCGGGGCTGCACCGTCAGGTCTACGAGGCGCTCGGTGTGGCAGTCGACAACCCGCCCGAGTCGGTGCGCGAGCAGGTGCGGGACGGGCTGAGCCGGGAGAACCTCGCGCTCCAACTCCCGTACCTCCGCTCGAACGGCGGTCACCGCATCACCGTCCAGGTCGGCGGACACGACCGCACGGTCGACGTACAGCTGACGCTGTCCGATGCCCGGACCTCGTTGCGGCAGGGGCGCTTCGACCCGCGTGACCCGGACAAGCATGTCGAGCGGCGCGGGTTCGGCACGCGGGAGAACTTCTCCAGCCAGCCGTCGGGGACCTATCGCACGATCCAGGCGCCGTGGACCGGTACGTTCCCGATCACCGCGCCCACCGCGGTGCGGGCGCTGGACGGGTCGGTGACGCTGTCCGTCACGCACAACCAGGCCGGCGACGCGACCACCGTCACGCAGGCCGTCCAGACCACGTCCTCCCAACGCTCCAACGAGCCCTCGGATCCAGTGGAGTTCACCACCCACTGGCGCGTGCGCGTCGACGGCCCCGCGGTCACCGCGGCGCCCACCGCGCCCACCGCGCCCGCCACCGCCCCGGCGACGGACGGGTGGAGCGACCCGGTGTCGCACGGCTCCACCACGATCTGGTTCCCGCGGCACCTCACCACCGCCGATCCGGCGCGGGGTTCGCTGCCCGCGCCCGCCGTGACGGACGCTCTCCCGCTCTACGGCGTCGACTCCGTGATCGACCCGAGGGCCCTGTACGAGCATGTCCACCAGGCGTTCGACACCCACCTGGACGCCACCGCCGCCGGGCAGGTCGCGGACTTCCTCTCCGAACAGGTGCTGCGCGGCACGCTGCCGATGCAGATCCACGACGGGCTCTACTCGCCCGTGATCACCGACGCCCACGGCAACGCGGTCGGCATGCTGCACCTGGTCACCACGCCCGGGACCAGCACCCCGCAGCGGCAGAGCACCGCGGGCCAGATCAACCTGGAGAGCCATCTGGTCAACACCGCGAAGGTGGACCTCTCCTCGAAGTACACCAGCGGTATCGGCGTCAGCGGCACCGCCGCCGTCGCCCTCACCGGCGACCACGGCCAGGGTCATCCCGACGCGTCGAGGACCATCGGCGGCAGCCTCGGCCTGCGCCTCCAGGGGCAGATGACCGTCACCAACACCTACAGCGCGAGCAGTTCCGCCGGCACGATGCACGCCATCCGCACCAACCAGAGCCATCTGCTCGCCCCCACCGAGGTCACCTACCAGGTCACCCTGATCCAGCCGGACGGCAACCATCTGCAGGCGCCCGCGCTCCACCGGCCCCACGGCATGGATCTACGGCTTCTGAGCGGGACGACCGCCGCCGGGCGCGCGCCGACCATCGCCGAGAGGCGTGCACTCCCGCACTCGCTTGAGCGCTTGGACGGCATCGGGCTGAGCGCCGCCCCCCTCGGCGTCACCGGTACGCACGAGCTGTTCAACGAGGCCGAGACGTGGCTGCGCCGCGAGGGTTTCCTGCCACCCGACCCAACAGCCCCGGCCCCCACCGGAGTCGGCGGCCGGGTGCGGCAGACGGCGCGCAACCACGAGCCCGAGCACCAGATCCGGCTGCACGCCCAGCTCAACAACCTGCGCCGGCTGAAGGAAGCCCGTTCCCGCACGGGGCTGCGCGCCGCCACCGACGCGATGGTCGACGGCGGACACGCTCTGCACTTCGAGGTGCCCAACACCACCGACACGGGCGTCCGTCGGGTCCGCCTGCTGCTCACCGCCGACCGTGACACCGGGCAGCCCAGCATCCATGACCGCGTCCTGCCGGGCATCCAGGTCATGGGTCTGGCCCAGATGGCGGGCAGCGACGCCGAGCAGCGCGGTGAGTCGTACAGCGGCGCGTTCGGAGTGCTGGGCAGTCTCGGCGGGCCGCTGGGCGACTGGGGGGGCATCGCGTTCGGGGGCGACTACCAGTACGGCGGGCAGATCACGCACGGCGACACCGTGGGCGGCGCCACCGGCCACGACCAGTTCTTCATCGCCACCAACCAGGACAGCCACGCGTTCGACGTGCCGGTGCGGTTGGCCCTGGACCTGTACGCGGACGACGGGGTCGAGCCGAGCGAGCGGTTCGGGCGGCACGCGAACCAGGCGGACCAAGCGGCCCAGGCCGCCAATCTGGCCCCAACTGTCCCTGGTGCGCCGCCTGTTGCGATCGTGCCGCCCGTCGCCCCGGCGCCGACGGTCACCGGTTCGCTGCGGCTGGCGGTGCCGGGCGGTCGTACCCTCGCGCCCTCGACGTCCCCCGCACGGGCCGACGGAGCGCCGCGCGACGTGAACGCGACCGACACGGACCGTCTCGACGCGACCGACGACCAGGGCACCCCGCGTCCCGGTCTGGTGCGGATACCGGACGACGCGCTGATCGACACCGTGCGCGGCTCCGCGGCCATCGAGTCGGTCTTCCGGCGAGCCGCCCGGGAGATCCGCCACCAGGCCCGGCAGGCGGCGCCGGTCATCCCGGCCAACGGCCCGATCCTCCCGGTCGCCGCCCCGGCCGTCCCCGCCGAGCCGCAGCGGGCGAGCCTCTTCCCGCTCGCCGGGCAGGGGCTGTTGGACAGCAGGACGCGCGCCGCCGAGACCCGGCACGCGGCGATCACGCCGGGCAGTCTCGTCGCCCACGGGCACGAACTGTTCAAGAACTCCTATGTAGTTGAGGGTCTGAGCCTGCCGGGGACCTTCGCGGACGGTCAGTACTCGCTGGAGATCCAGGCCGTCGCACACCGGCCCCGACTGCTGGACACGACCCGGCAGTACCTGGAGACGGGCGTCTCGGCCACCGACAACGCGCAACAGCTCAAGTCCCTCGGAAAGTCGGACCAGTTCGGCGGAACGGGGTCGGCCACCCAGAACTCGTCCACACCGGCGGCGCAGGGCACCTCCGAGCCGAACAAGAACCAGCTCAGCCCGGCGGTACGGCTCAACAAGGTGTCCCGCACCGACATCTCCGACACGCTCGCCGCCAGTACGGGCGTCAACCGCACCCCCACCGAGAGCGGCACCCTGCACCGGGTGGTCGCCGACGTCACCTACGTGGTCACGGTCCGGGCCGGCTCCCGCACGCTGGGCAACGGGATCCGTGACCTCGGCACGATCGACCCCGTCACCTTCGCGGTGGACGTTCCCGACGGGGTCCAGTTCCTGATGACACAGGGCCAACTCGACCGTGACGCACGGTGGATGGGCTCGGTGAACGGTCTCACCCCGGCGCCCGTCCAGGGCCAGGCTCCGCTGCCGGGGGCGTACGTGCGCAACCGGCAACTGGGCCTCGGCGGCGTCCTCTCGGTCAGCGAGTACGAGAACGTCCCCGCCCCCGCACCCGCCGCGGCCCCCGCACCGGCCGCCGGCGCCCCGATCCCGTTGGCGCAGCTCAACAACGAGGTGGAGCGGCGCGGGCAGGTAGGGCGCCGGCTGCGGGCCCTGGTCGAGACCGAGGCACCGGGAGTGTTCACCCCGGGGCACGCCGGCCACCAGCCCGGTGTACTCAGCCGGATCACCCAGCTCACCTCCACCGCCGGACTGCGCTCCCTGCCCGGACGTGGCCGGGACGGCACTCCGCGCCGGGCCACCACCCGCTTCCACTTCCGTCACCACGGGTACGGCGGTGAGCGGCTGGTCGAGGTCATGCTGAGGGCGACGCCCCGGCGGGCCCAGAACCTGGCCGCCGTCCGGGGCATCTCGACCCCCGGTTCGGGTCTCGAACAGTGGCAGTCGCACACCGCCGCGGGCCGCTCCGTCACCCGCGCCTCGGCCGGGCAGGCGCAGCTCCCGGTCACGCCGGGGGTCCGCTATCTCCGTCCGGACCAGGGTCCCGATCCCCTGACGACGGACCGCGCGGAGCTGGGGTTCACCCCGCAGTCGGCCGACAGCGTCTCGGCCCGGCGGGCGACCACGGCCGACAACCGGTTCTGGCTGCGTACCGACAACGGTGCCGACTTCGACGACCTGAGGTACGACTACGACCTGACGGTCCGTTCCGCGCTGGTCGTCGACTGGCCGCCGAACGTCATCGGCGGTTTCATCCAGCACGGTGTCATCGCCTGGTCCGACGCGGACGGGGACGTACGCCAGTGGATCGACAGGCTGCTGGCGGGCGGCAATGAACGCACCGACACCGTCCCGGTCCGGCTGGCGCTGCGGTTCACCGGCACCGAGACCAACGTGCCCGTACCGACGGCCGCGATGACCGCCGCGTTCGCCGAGTCCGCCGAGTCCGGTACCGACCCGCGCAACTTCCTGCGCCCGGCCGGGCCGTATCTCGCCGACGCGCACATGTTTCATCCGGTGGGGCCGACCCCGGCGTTCCACTTCGACAGCTGGGCGCACCTGGAGACGGCGCTGAACAACGTCGCGCCGCGCCGCCTCGGAGGCTGGCACGAGCAGATCACGTCCGTCTCGGTGGAGGGACAGGCCGTCCGGCTCGGCCAGTTGATCCAGGCCGGGCGGGTCTCGCTCGACCGTCCCCGGCTGGTCGCCGACCTCACCAGCACCATGCCGGGCACCGCGCCCTTCGAAGGGGCGCCCGGCCAGGCCCCGTCGATCGCGGTGACGCTCTACAACCCGCGCCGCTCCACCCACGCCGACGACGTCACCCTCGACCAGCTCCACAACACCACCGACACGGTGAGCACCGCGGCCGGCGCCGACCACTCCCTCGCGACCTCGTTCACGTACCGCCTGAGCGGTGAGGACAACAACCGCCAGCTCGGCGGGATCAACGTCCCGCTCGCGCAGCGGCAGACCCTGCCCTCGGCCTTCGGCGGCACCACCACCGGCAGCCGCCGCGACTGGCTGAAGTCCGGCAGCACGTCGGCGCCCGCCAACGGGGCGCGCGGGACCCGGAGTTACGTCGTCGACGCCGATGTCCATCTGCTCGTAGAGGGACCGCAGGGCACCCGCCATGTCACCGGTACGGTCACCCTCCGCATCGAAGAACGCGACCTCCTCGGCCACGGTCTCCTCGCCCCGGGGGAGACCCCGCCGAACCTCCACGACCTGCCCGCGCTCGTCCCCGACTGGGCCACCGCCGAGCCGCACACCCTGCCCGAACGCCTCAACTCCGCGATCCCCGCGGGCAGTCACGGCGTGCAGGTCTGGGTGGCCCTCGGCGCCGACCCGCAGGGCACGCGGCTCGGCCAGGCGCTCTACGGAGCCTCGCGTGCGGCCGTGCTCGGCAACCGCCCGCTGGAGCTGATGACCCGTGACCCCCAGGGCATCCGCCGCTGGGAGTTCACCCCCGACGGTGCCCTCGCCACGTCCGACCCCGACCTGACCATCGCGTGGGACGCCTTCGACGCCCAGGCCGAACTCCTGTACACAGCCACCGAAGTCCTCGCCGACACCCCGCAGTTGCTGAACGTCCTCACCACGTCCCGTCGGGAGGCCATCCAGGAGTACACGGACGTCGCGGAGACCCACCAGGAGGCGCAGCGCGCGCTCAAGAACGCGACCGACGCCCACAAGCAGGCGCAGAAGACGGCCGTCGGCTCCGCCGCGGCCGAGCGCGAGGCCGGGGCACGGGTCGTACGGCTGACGCAGGAGCTCGCGGAGGCCCGGCGGACCGCCACGACCCTGCCGCCGGTCATCGAGCGGCACGAGCGGGACGAGACCCAGGGCCGGCACGACCTTCAGACGGCCCTGACCGAGCTGACGCGGGCCGAGAACGCCGCACGCGCCGCCGCCCGACAGGCCGCCGACAACGGGCAGTCGAGTACGGACGCCCCCGCCCCCGCCGCATCCGGAGCCCCGCGCCTCCACACCCCCGCGGCCGATGTCGCCGCCGACCCCGGCGTCCAGGCCGCGCTCCCGGCGATCACCGCCGCCGACAACGCGATCCGGCAGGCCACCACCGCGCTCACCGCGGCCCGGTCGGCGCTCACGGAGGCGCGGACGGCCGTCGCCGACCGGCCGGCCGAGATCAGCACGGCGCGGGAGGACCACGGGAAGGCCGTGGAGAAGGCGGACGAGGACGCGGCAGCCGAGGTCGCCGCGGCCGACGACCTCCAGACCGCCACGCGGGACGAGACCGACGCCCGGGACCGGGTGACCGAGGCCCAGGACGAAGTCGCCCGCCAGAACGGTCTTGTCGCCGCCGCCGTCACCGCGCAACAGCGGGCCGCCACCGACCAGATGGCGGCCACCGACGCGCTGGGGGACCTGTCCGGCGACGTCCACGACAGCGCCCCGACCCCCGAACAGTCCCTGCGGACCACCTTCGCCACCACCCCGCCCCGCTGGCCCGCCCCCGACGGTCGCGCCGCGCCCCTTCCGGCAGGCGGTCAGACCCACACCCCGGCGCCCGCGACCACCACGAACGCCGGGACCACGGGGACGACCCCGACCCCGACAACGTCGCAGCCGCAGCCGAAGAAGAGCGGGCCGTCCAAGTCCGGTACGAGCAACGCCAAGACGGACAAGGGCAAGGACAACAAGGGCAAGAAGCCTGCCACCGGCAAGAGCACGGCCCTCGACAAGGGCAAGGCCAAGTCCCCGCTCGTCCAGTCGCCCCCGCGCACCGGCACGAGCCCGGCCGCCCCGCAGTCTCCCTACGTGGCCCCCGCCGGCCGCGTCGTCGCGACCCCCGGCGACGGCTACTGCCTCCTCTACGCCGTCATCGGCAGCGCGCCGGACCTGGTCAGCACCCGCCTGCGGCAGGCCGACCCGTCCTTCCCCGCGGGCACCGCCTTCTGGCTCGCCCGGCCCGACGACGTACAGAACACCCTCAGGACACTCACGGGGCGACCGCAGACCTCCAACCGGGGAACAGGCCATCTGCGGGCCGCGCGGCAGGGGTTGCAGAACCTGGTCCGGGCCCGGCTGGCGGCGGCACGCGACGGCGGCCGCCCGCTCCCGCCGCAGGTGCTCGGCCAGCTCCGGGGCGTCCTCGTCGGCCAGTTCGCGAGGACGGTGGAGAACGCGACCGACGCCGCCGTCACCAACCAACTGAACGTGTACGGCATCCAGGGCGTCACCCGCACCGAGGACCTGGACCCGCTCGACCTCCAGATCCGCTACACACAAGCCATCACGGCACCCGACGCACCGCCCCCACTGATCGGCAACCCACCGAGCAACCGGCGGATGTTCGCCTATCTGCGTTCGGCGGGCGCGCTGCCGACGCCCGCCGACATGACACCGGCCGAACGCCGGTGGCTGCTGACCGCCGGCTATCACCGGAGCACCGTCCCCCTCACCCAGGGCGAGGCGCTCCTGCTCGACAGCGCGGTGGACACCTGGTCGGACTCGTGGGCGGACCCGGTCGGCGACACCTTCCTGCCGCTGCTCGCCGACACCCTCGAAGCCCCGATCCACGTCTTCGAACCGGTGACCGACACAACCGCCGGCCCCCGTGGCATCGTGCTGCGCTACGGCCCGACGAACACCAACACGCCCGCGCTGGAGGTCCGTTACACGGGCCTGAACCACTACAGCGCGAGCGACGCGAACGCGGCGAACATCACCCCGGCGCCGGCACCCCGGGGTCCTGAGGACGTCAACAGCGTTCAGCCGGACGGGCGTTACCGTCCCGCGCCGGCCCGTGATGCCGGTGACGAGCGGCCCGCGTCCCGTGTGGTCGACCCGGCTCCGAAGGACACGTGGCACGGCCTGCGTTCCCACGCGCGCCCTGCCGTTCACTCGACCGAGCGGTTCGATCCGCACGCGGATCAGTCCAACTCGCCCCGGCCCGGGGTCCTCAGCGGTGCGACGACGCTCGTCCGTGCCACCGTCCGTCGTATCCAGGCGCCCAACGGTCAGTGGATACGGGACTACACGCTCAACCTCCCGGTCACCACGACGGACCCGGCGCTGACCCCCCAACTCAACGAGCGCATCTCGGGTCTTCTGGACACGCACCTCAACTCCGGTCTGGCGCTGCCCAGTTCAGGCGACCAGCTGCACATCAACCTGAACCTGATCGCCGACCCGGACCACCCCGAGACGATCGCCCTCACCGACACCCCAAAGCCAGCCCGCGCCGACCAACTCCACCTGGACGCCAACCACTCGGACGAGGACCTGCTCCATGAGGTCCTGCACTACCTCGGTCTGCCCGACGAGCAGCGCGACAACGACTTCCTGTTGCGCAACCACCCGAACAGCACGACGGTCCGCACCACCGGCGTCATGGCCGGCACCCAAGACCCCGTGCACATCCCGCACCGCTACCTCCGCACCATCGAGAACGTCACCGCCGCCGGACCCCAACTCCACGACCACACAGGCCAGGACGAGACGACGCCTGTCCGCGACCCCGACACCACGCCCATCCCCGCGGACGCGCCCCTCACCTGGCCCACCGCGAACGCCCCGACCGCACAGCCGCCCGCGCAGGTCCAACTCCCTTCCACCTACGTGAACTCCTACGGCGCGCTTCCCGACGGGACCGTCGGGCTGGTGTACGCGGAGCCGTTCTCGGACGAGGTGATCGCGGGGCTGCACGGTCAGGTCTACGAGGCGCTCGGGCTGGATGCCGAGAACCCGCCCGAGTCGGTGCGCGAGCAGGTGCGGGGCGAGTTGAGCCGGGAGAATCTCGCGCTCCAACTGCCGTATCTGCGCTCGAACGGTGGTCTCCGCATCACCGTCCGGGTCGGTGGCCGTGATCGTACGGTCGATGTTCAGCTGACGCTGTCCGATGCGCGGACCTCGTTGCGGCAGGGGCGCTTCGATCCGCGTGACGCGGACAAGCATGTCGAGCGGCGCGGGTTCGGTACGCGGGAGAACTTCTCCGGTCAGCCGTCGGGGACGTACCGGACGTTCCAGGTGCCGTGGACCGGCTCGTGGCCGATCACCGCGCCCACCGCGGTGCGGGCGGTGGACGGATCACTGACGGCGGCGATCACCCACAACCAGGCCAGTGACGCGACGACCGTCACCCAGGCCGTGCAGACCACGTCCTCCCAGCGCTCCAACGAGCCTTCCGATCCTGTGGAGTTCAGCACCCGATGGCGCGTGCGTGTCGACGCGCCCGCCGTCACCGCGCCCACCACCACGACCACCCCGGCACCGGACGGGTGGGGCACGGCGGAGTCCCACGGCCCCACCACGATCTGGTTCCCCCGGCACCTCACCACCCCCGACCCGGCGCCGGGTTCGCTGCCCGCGCCCGCCGCCATGGCCGATCTGCCGCTCTACGGCGTCGACTCGGTGATCGACCCGAGGGCCCTGTACGAGCACGTCCACCAGACGTTCCACGCCGATCTGGACGACACCGCCGCCGGGCAGGTCTCGGACTTCCTCTCGGAGCAGGTGCTGCGGGGCACGTTGCCCATGCAGGTGGACGGCGGGATCTACTCTCCGGTGGTCACCGACGCCGACGGCAACGCGGTCGGCATGCTGCACCTGGTCACCACGCCCGCCGTCGGCATCCCGCTGCGGCAGAGCACCCCCGGCCAGATCAACCTGGAGAGCCATCTGGTCAACACCGCGAAGGTGGACCTCTCCTCGAAGTACACCAGCGGTATCGGCGTCAGCGGGAGTGGTGCCGCCGCTCTCACCGGTGACCACAGTCAGGGACATCCGGACGCCTCCAGCACCATCGGCGGCAGCCTCGGCCTGCGTGGGCAGACCCAGGCGACCGTCACCAACACCTACAGCGCGAGCAGTTCCGCCGGCACGATGCACGCCGTCCGCACCAACCGCGGCCACCTCCTCACGCCCTCGGGCGTCACCTACCAGGTCACCCTGATCCGGCCCGACGGCACCGAGACGCGGGCCCCGGCGCTCACCCGGACGCACGGCATGGATCTACGGGTCCTGAGCAAGGCGGACGCGACCGGGCACACGCCGACCGCCGCCGAGACGCGTGAACTCCCGGACTCCCTCGAACGGTTGGACGGCATCGGGCTGAGCGCCGCCCCGCTCGACGTCACCGGCACGGACGGCCTGTTCGACGAGGCCGAGACGTGGCTGCGCCGTGAGGGTTTCCTGCCGCCGAGCCCAACGGCCCCGGCCCCCACCGGAGTCGGCGCGCGGCTGAAGCAGGCCGTGCGCGACCACGAGCCCGAGCACCAGATCCGGTTGCACGCCCAGCTCAACAACCTGCGCCGGCTGAGGGAGGCGCGCTCCCGTACCGGGCTGCGTGCCGCCACCGACGCGATGGTCGACGGCGGACACTCCCTGCACTTCGAGGTGCCCAACAGCAGTGACACCGGCGTCCGTCGGGTCCGGCTGTTGCTCACCGCCGACCGTGACACCGGGCAGGCCAGCACCCATCACCTGGTCCTGCCGGGCATCCAGGTCATGGGCCTGGCCCAGATGGCGGGCAGCGACGCCGAGCAGCGGGGCGAGTCGTACGGCGGCGCGCTCGGGCCGATGGCCAGTGTCAGCGGGCCGACGGGGAGTTGGGGGTCCATCGGGTTCGGGGCCGACTATCAGTACGGCCACCAGGTCACCCACGGCGACACCGTGGGCGGCGCGACCTCGCACGACCAGTTCTACATCGGCACCGGTCAGGACAGTCACGAGTTCAGGGTGCCGGTGCGGTTGGCCCTGGACCTGTACGCGGACGACGGGGACCAGCCGAGCGAGCGGTTCGGGCGGAACGTGAACCAGGCCCTCGCCCCGGCCGCCGCCCCGGCCCCAACTGTCCCCGGTGCGCCGCCTGTTGCCCCCGCGCTGCCCGTCGCCCCGGCGCCGACGGTCACCGGTTCCCTGCGCCTGGCGGTACCGGACGGCCGTACCCACGCGCCCTCGGCGACTCCCGCTGCGCCCGCCGCACGGGCCGACGGGGCGCCGCGCCGGCCCAACGCGGCCGACAGGGCACGGCTCGACGCGACCGACGCCACCGGCACCCCGCGCCCGGAGTTGGTGCGGATACCGGACGACGCGCTGATCGACACCGTGCGCGGCTCCGCCGCCATCGAGTCGGTCTTCCAGCGGGCCGCCACGGTCATCCGCAACCAGGCCCAGCCGACGCCACCCGCCACCACCGGCACGGGCCCGATCCTCCCGGTCACCGCCCCCGCGACCACCGGTACGGCACCGGCGACCACCGGAACCGCCCCCGCCCCACCCCCGCGCGACGGCATCTCACCCCTCGCCGGGCGCGGGCTCACGGACAGCAGGACGCGCGCCACAGAGACCCGGCACGCGGCGATCACGCCGGGCAGTCTTGTCGCGCACGGGCACGAACTGTTCAAGAATTCCTATGTGGTCGAGGGACTGAGCCTGCCGGGGACCTTCGCGGACGGTCAGTACTCGCTGGAGATCCAGGCCGTCGCGCACCGGCCCCGACTGCTGGACACGACCCGGCAGTATCTGGAGACGGGCGTCTCGGCCACCGACAACGCGCAACAGCTCAAGTCCCTCGGAAAGTCGCACCAGTTCGGCGGCAGCGGGGTGCTCACCCAGAACCCGCCCCCGCAGCCGGCCGGACAGGGCAACACCGGTCCGGAGTCGGACGGTTCGGTCTCCACCAGCCAGACCAGCGGCACGTCGTACAAGGGCCTCTTCAACCCCTCGGCACGGCTCGGCTACGTCGCCCGCACCGACACCTCCGACACCCTCGCCGCCAGTACGGGCGTCAACCGCACCCCCACCGAGAGCGGCACCCTGCACCGCGTGGTCGCCGACGTCACCTACCTCGTCACGGTCCGCGCGGGCTCCCGCACGCTGCTCAACGGCGTCGGCGAACCCGGCACGGTCGACCCCGTCACCTTCGCGGTGGACGTCCCGGACGGGCTCCAGTTCCTCATGACGCAGGGCCAACTCGCCCGCGACGCACGGTGGATGGGCTCGGTGCAGGGCCTCACGCCCGCGCCCGCCCCGGCCCTGACGGCGGCCCTCCCGGCGCCGTACACCCGCAACCGGGAACTGGGCCTCGGCGGTGTCCTCTCGGTCATCGAGTACGACCGGCCCGTCGCGGCCCCCGTCCCGACGACCGGGCCCACCGCAGGCCAGGTCCCGCTGGGGCCGGTCAACCCGAGGGAGCGGCGCGGGCAGGTCGGGCGCGAACTGCTGGCGCTGGTGGAGGCCGAGGCACCCGGAGCGGTCACCCCGGGGCACTCCGGATACCAGCAGGGCGTGCACAGTCGCGTCGCGCAGCTCACCTCGTCCGCCGGACTGCGCTCGCTGCCCGGACGCGGCCCGGACGGCACCCCGCGCCGGGCCACCACCCGCTTCCACTTCCGCCACCACGGCCACGGTGGTGAGCGGTTGGTCGAGGTCACGCTCACGGCACGGCCCCGGCGGACCCAGAACCTGGCCGGTGTCCGGGGTTCCTCGACGCCCGGCTCGGGTCTCGAACAGTGGCAGTCGCACACCTCGGCGGGCCGCACCACCACCCGCGCCTCGGTCCGGCAGAAGCAACTCCCGGTCACCCTGACCACGCGCTATCTCCGCCCGAACCAGGGCCTCGACCCGGCCAAGACGGACCGCGCGGCACCGGTGTTCACCCCGCAGGCGGCCACCAGCATCTCCGCCCGGCGGGCCACCACCGCCGACAACCGCTTCTGGCTGCGCACCGACAACGGCGCCGACTTCGACGGCCTCCAGTACGACTACGAGCTGTCCGTCCGCTCCGCGCTGGTCACCGACTGGCCGCCCAACGTCATCGGCGGTCTCATCCAGAACGGCGTCATCGCGTGGTCCGACGCCGACGGCGACGTACGCCGCTGGATAGACGAACTGATGGCCCGGGGCAACCCGCGCACCAGCACGGTCCCGGTCCGGCTCACGCTGCGGTTCACCGGCACCGAGACCGCCCTGCCCGGCGTCGGCGGCCCCGTTCCGGTGAACGCCCCGTCCGTCGTCTCCGGCGCCGACCCGCGCAACACGGTGCGGCCGGCCGGTCCCGCCGCCGGGCCGTATCTCGCCGACGCGCAGATGTTCCACCCGGTGGGCCCGACTCCGGCGTTCCACTTCGACGGCTGGGCGCACCTGGAGACGGCCCTCAACGACGTCGCTCCGCGCGGCGGACGCGGCTGGCATTCACAGATCACGTCCGTCTCGGTGGAGGGACAGGCCGTCCGGCTCGGCCAGTTGATCCAGGCCGGGCGGGTCTCCCTCGACCGTCCCCGGCTGGCCGCCGACCTCACTCGCAAGATGCCGGGCACCACGCCCTTCGAAGGGGCGCCGGATCAGCCCCCGTCGATCGCGGTGACGCTGTACAACCCGCGCCGTTCCACCCACGCCGACGACGTCACCCTCGATCAACTCCACAACACCACCGACACGGTGAGCACCGCGGCCGGCGCGGACCACTCCCTCGCGACCTCGTTCACGGAACTCCTCAGTGGCGACGACGACAACCACGAGATCGCCGGGATCAGCGTCCCGCTCGCGCAGCGGCAGACCCAGCCTTCGACCTTCGGCGGCACCACCACCGGCAGCCGTCGCGACTGGCTGAAGTCCGGCAGCACCGCCGCCCCCGCCAACGGGGCGCGGGGGACGCGGAGTTACGTCGTCGACGCGGATGCCCATCTGCTTGTAGAGGGACCTGAAGGCACCCGTCACGTCACCGGTACGGTCACCCTCCGCATCGAGGAACGCGACCTCCTCGGCCACGGACTCCTCACCCCGGGGGAGACCCCGCCGAACCTCCACGACTTGCCCGCGCTCGTCCCCGACTGGGCCACGGCCGAGCCGCACACCCTGCCCGAACGCCTCAACTCCGCGATCCCGGCGGGCAGTCACGGCGTGCAGGTCTGGGTGGCTCTCGGCGCCGACCCGCAGGGCGAACACCTCGGCCAGGCGCTCTACGCCGCGTCCCGCACCGCCGTGCTCGGGAACCGCCCGCTGGAGCTGATGACCCGTGACCCGCAGGGCATCCGGCGCTGGGAGTTCACCCCTGAGGGCGCCCTCGTCACCGCCGACCCCGATCTCGCGACCGCGTGGAACGCCTTCGATGCCCAGGCCGAACTGCTGCACACCGCCACCGACACCCTTGCCGACACCCCGCAGCGGCTGAACCTCCTCACCGGCGCCCTCCAGCAGGCCAACCGGGCACACACGGCCGCCGTAGCAGCCCACGGGAAGGCGCGACTCGCGGTCAAGAACGCGACCGACGCCCACACGGACGCGAAGATGGCGGCCGCCGACGCCGCCGAGGCCGCGCGCAAGGCCGAGGCGCTGGTCGCGCGGCTGAAGCGGGATCTCGCGGAGGCCCGCAACACCGTCACGACCCTGCCGTCGGTCATCGAGCGGCACGAGCGGGACGAGACGAAGGGCCACCACGACCTCCGGACGGCCCTGGCAGCGCTGACGCGGGCCGAGAACACCGTGCGCGAAGAGCGTGCCGCCGCAGCACGGGCCGCCGCTCAACAGGGCGCGCGGAACGGGCAGTTGAGTGCTACCCCCGCTCCCGTCGCACCCGGTGCCCCGCGCTCCCACACCCCCGCGGCCGATGTCGCCGCCGACCCCCGCGTCCAGGCCGCGCTCCCGGCGATCACCGCCGCCGACAACGCGATCCAGCAGGCCACCACCGCGCTCACCACCGCCCGGCCGGTACTGGCACGGGCGGAGCACATCGTCGAGGTCGGACCGGATCGCATCAGCGAGGAGGAGGACAACCACGAGGAGGCCGTGGAGGAGGCGCAGGAGGCCGCGGCAGCCGAGGTCGACGCGGCCGACGGACTGCGGGTCGCCCAGCGGATCGAGACCGCGGCCCAGGCCCGGGTGACAGCGGCCGAGACCGAGGTCGCCCGCCGCAACGGTCTGGTCGCCGCCGCCGTCACCGCCCAGTTGCAGGCCGCCGCCGACCAGATGTCGGCCGCCGCCGCGCTGCCCGGCCTGTCCAGCGACGTCCAGGACAGTGCCCCGACGCCCGAACAGTCCCTGCGGACCACCTTCGCCACCACCCCGCCCCGCTGGCCCGCCCCCGACGGCCGCGCGGCGCCCCTTCTGGCCGGCGGTCAGACGCACACCCCGGCGCCCGCGACCACCACCGGTACCACCACGAACGCCGGGACCACGGGGACGACCCCGACCTCGACCACGCCGAAGCCGAAGCCGAAGAAGAGCGGGCCGCCCAAGTCCGGTACGAGCAACGCCCAGACGGACAACACGGGCAAGGCAGGCAAGGACAAGAAGACAGGCCTCGACAAGGGCAAGGCCAAGGCAACGACCTCGCCGCCCGGCACGACCCCCGCCGCCCCGCCGACCCCCTACGTCGACCCCACTGGCAACGCCGTCCAGACCCCCGGCGACGGTAACTGCCTCCTGTACGCCGTCATCGGCAGCGCGCCGCACCTGGTCCGCACCCGCCTCCAGCAGGCCGCCGCCACCGGTACCGTCCCGGCCCTCGCCCCGGCCACCGCCGCCTGGCTCGCCCGTCCCGACGACGTACAACGGGCCCTCACGACGATGGCGCGGAACCCGCAGGCCAACGACCGGGGATCCAATCAACTGCGGGCCGCACGGCAGGAGTTGCAGGACCTGGTGCTGGCCCGGCTGGCGGCCGCACAGAACGGCAGCCGACCCCTCCCGCCGCAGGTTCTCGGCCAACTCCGCGGCGTCCTGGTCACCCCCTTCACCGGCGCGGTCCAGAACATGACCGCCGCCCAGATCGACAACGAACTGGTCCGCTACGGCATCCAGGGCGTGACCCACGCCGAGGACCTGGACCCGGTCGACCTCCAGACCCGCTATCTGCAAGCCCTCTCGGCACCGGGCGCACCGCCCGCGCTGACCGGCGCCGCGCCCAGCAACCGCCGGATGTTCGCCTACCTGCGTGCGGTGAACGGACTGCCGACGCCCGCCACCATGACCACGGACGAACGCCGGTCGCTGCTGATCGCCGGTTACCACCGGAGCACCGCCCCCCTCAGCCAGGACGAGGCGAACATGCTCGGCAGCGCGGTGGGCAACTGGTCCGCCGCGTGGGCGAATCCGATCGGCGACACCTTCCTGCCGCTGCTCGCCGACACCCTCGACGCCCCGATCCACGTCTTCCAGCCGATGCCCGCCCCGCTCGCCGGCACCACCGCGAACGGCGGCCCCCGAGGCATCGCGCTGCGTTACGGCCCGACCACCAACACGCCCGCGCTGGAGGTCCATTACACGGGCCTGAACCACTACAGCGCGAGCGCCGCGAACGCGAGCATCACCACGTCCCAGGCGCCTCGGGGTCCCGGGGACGCCAACAGCGTTCAACCGGACGGGCGTTACCGTCCCGCGCCGGCCCGTGACGCCGACGACGAGCGGCCCGCGTCCCGTGTGGTCGATCTGGCTCCGAAGGACTCCTGGCACGGTCTGCGTCCACATGCCCGTCCTGCCGTGCACTCGACCGAGCGGTTCGATGCGCACGCGGATCAGTCCAACTCGCCCCGCCCGGGGGTCCTCAGTGGTGCGACGACGCTCGTCCGTGCCACCATCCGTCGTATCCAGGCGCCCAACGGTCAGTGGATACGGGACTACACGCTCAACCTCCCGGTCACCGCCACCGACCCCGCCCTCGCCACCCAACTCCAGGACCGCATCACCCGTCTCCTGGACACGCACCTCAACTCCGGTCTGGCGTTGCCCAGTTCAGGCGATCAGTTGCACATCAACCTGAACCTGGTCGCCGACCCCGATCACTCAGAGACGATCACTCTCACCGACTCCGCGAAGCCGTCCCGCGCCGACCAACTCCACCTGGACATCAACCACTCCGACGAGGATCTCCTCCACGAAGTCCTCCACTACCTCGGTCTCCCGGACGAACAGCGCGACAACGACTTCCTCCTCCGCAACCACCCGAACAGCACCACCGTTCAGACGACCGGCGTCATGGCCACCACCCAAGACCCCGTCCACATCCCGCACCGCTACCTCCGCACCATCGAGAACGTCACCGCCGCCGGCCCCCAACTCCACGACCACACAGGCCAGGACGTGACCACCGCGGCCCAGGACCCGGACACCACCCCGATCCCCACGGACACCCCCCTCACCTGGCCCACCTCCAACGCGCCGGTGGCGGCGCCCTCTTCGACGTACGTCCGCGACTACGGCCTTCAACAGGACGGCAACGTAGGCCTGGTGCTCCTCGAACCGCTGTCGGCGGACGTCGTGCGCGGGCTGCACCAGCAGGTGATGACGGCGCTCGGGCTGGGGAACGCGCCCGACACGCACCCGGTGCGGGAGCAGCTGCGGACGGTGGCGAGTGCCGAGGCGCTGGTGCTCAACCTGCCGTATCTGCGCGGGAGTCTGGGTTTCCGGATCAGGGTGACCGTGGACGGCCGGGAGCGGGACGTGGACCTGCGGATGGGACTCTCGGACCCGCGGGCGGCGGCCCGGTACGGGCAGGCCGAGGGGGCCGTGCGGGACGTACGGGTGGAGCGGCGCGGCATCGGTTCGCAGGAGTCCGTGTCGTCGGAGGTGTCCGGCAACATCCGTACGGTGATGCTGCCCTGGACCGCGCTGTTCCCGGTGGGCAGGGCGATCCCGGTGCGCGGTGTCGATGCCGCGCTGACCCTCGCGCTGACCTTGAACCAGCTCTCGTCGAGCGCGTCGGTGGCGTCGGTGGTGACGTCGACTACGGCGCAGCGCAGCAACGAGCCTTCGGAACCGTACGACTTCACCGCCGGATGGGAGGTGCGGGTCGACACTCCGGCGCTGGCCGCGCCCCTCAACTGGTCGCCGGAGCAGTCGCACGGGCCGGTGACCCTCTGGTTCCCGCAGCATCTGGCGCGGGACGAGGACGGCGAACTGCCCGAGGCGGCGCATCCGGACGCGCTGCCGATCTGGGGCGTGGACACGGTGAGGGAGCCGGGGCGGCTGCTCGCGGAGACGTTGCGGCACTTCGCCGGCCCGCTGCGGAATCTGGGCAAGGACTCCCTGGCGGAGCTGGAGACGTTCCTGTCGGAGCCGTTGCTGCGGGGCACTCTGCCGATGCAGCGGGAGACGGGCGTCTTCTCTCCGGTGCTGCTCGACAGGTCGGGGCGCGCGCTCGGCATGTTCCAGTTGCGGACCGACGTGGTGGTGGGGGAGCCGCTGAGGCAGACCGTCGACGGGAAGGTCAACCTGGAGAGCCACCTCACGCAGTCGGTGAAGATCGACGCCCAGTCGAAGTTCAGCAGCGGTGCGTCCCTGTCCGGGAGTGTCGGTCCGGCGCTCACCGGCGACCACAGCGAGGGCCACCCGGCGGCGACGCGGCGGGTCGGCGGCGGTGTGCTGGGGCGGGTCTCGGTCCAGGCGGGGACGAGTGACGCGCTGAACCAGAGCGCCGGCGCGTCGCTGATGCACGAGGTGCGCACCAAGCGCGGTCACCTGCTGGCGCCGGCCTCGGTGGAGCACACGCTGGTGTTCCACCGGCCGGGCGGCGGGCGGGACACCTTCGAGCCGGGCGAGTGGCGGGCCGGCATGCATCTGCGGGTGATGACCGCCGAGGACGCCCGGGGTCATGTTCCGACGCCGGAGGAACTGCGGCGGCTCCCGGCCGAGTTGGAGCATCTGCGGTCGATCGGCGCCAGCGCCACACCGCTGGCCGTGGAGGACGCCGAACGCCTCTTCGTGCCCGCCGAGAACTGGCTGCGCCGCGAGGGCTTCCTGCCCGCCGACGACAACGCCCGCAACCGGGTACTGCCCGACGAGGCGTTGGTGCAGGCCCAGTTGAACAACCTGCGCCGGTTCGAGCAGACCCGGTCGCAGATCGGGCTGCGGGCCGCGGTGGACGCCATGCTGGACGGCGGCCACTCGCTCTTCCTGGAGATCCCGACCCTGACCGGCAGCCGCCGGGTACGGCTGGTGCTCAGCGCGGAGCGCGGCGAGGGCGAGAGCACGCACACCAGGGTGCTGCCGCACGTGGAGACCATCGGCCTGGTCTCGCTGTCGACGGTCGCCACCGACCAGAACGGCTCGCAGTACGGGGTGTCGTACGGCGCCGGCGGTTCGTTCGGCATACCGGTGCACGACGGCGCGTGGACCCTCGGCGGCACCGCCGACCATGTGCGCTCCCACCAGGTGCAGCACGACAACAGTGTGCAGTTGTCCCTCGGGCACGACCAGCAGTTCCAGGGCACCGGGGCGGGACAGCGCACCGAGGTGTTCGAGGTGCCGGCCACCTTCGCGCTCGACCTGTACCAGGGGTCGGGGGAGGAGCCCCTGGAGCGGTTCGCGCCCCTGGCGGCCGAGGAGCCGTACGACCCGCCCGGCGCCCCGCCGCCCGGCCCGAACGACCCGCCGCGGCCTCCGCCCCCGGACCGGGTGGCGGGGACGCTGAAGCTGGCGGTGCCGACGCTCCGTACGCTGCCCGCCGACGAGCCCGTCCCGGCGGCGCCCGCCGCGCACACCGTGCGGGCCGCCGACGACGCCGACCGCACGGCGCTCGGCCTGACCGACGAGCACGGCACCCCGCTGCCCGACTCGGTACCGCTGCCGGACGACTCGATGGTGGAGGTGTTCCGGGCGTCGGCCGCGCTCGACGACGCGTTCCGCGCGGTCCTCGGCAACACCTACCAGGGGCATCCGGCGCGCGGTCTGCTGGACGGCGTACGGGACACGGTCGGGGGAGTGACTCCCGCTCCGCTGGCCCGAGTCGGACGGGCCGTCGGCGAGTCGCTGGCCGGCGCCGACGCCACCGATCCGACCACGGTGACGGCGGAGATGCTCAGCGCCGCCCGCAGCCCCGCCGCCCTGCTGGCCCGCGGCCACCAGGTGCTCAAGGGCGCCTATGTGATCGAGGGGCTCACGCTGCCGGGGCTCGCCGCGGACGAGGTGCTGTCGGTGGAGATCCGCGGCACCCTGCGCAGGCCGCGCGCGTCGGCCGAGATCACGCAGTACTTCGAGACCGGGCTCAACGCCGTCGACGGCGCCGGACAGCAGCGCGGGGTGTCCAGTGCCGCGCAGTGGGCGGGCGGCTTCACCGCGGTCCGCAACAGTTCCTCGGCCCAGACCCCGGGCTCCGACCAGGCCGCGGGCAACGACGGCGACGTCGGCGGCCTCGGCGACGGCGGCATGCGACGCCGCGCCGACGAACCGGCACAGCAAGAGGGCAGCGGCTCTACGACCGGTTCCGCGTCCCGCAGCGCGACCTTCAACCCCTCCGGCCGCTACACCCGCACCACCCGCCGCGAGAAGGGACGGGCGCTCGCCTCCTCCACGGTCGTGCACCGCACGGCAACCGAGGGCGGCGCCCAGCACCGCGTCACCGCCGACGCGCTCCTGCTGGTCACGTTCCGCCGCGGCACCCGCAACGCCGTGGGCAACGCGATCGGCCAGGGCGAGGGCCGCGCCGTGACCGTGGCGGTCGAACTCCCGGACGCCGTACGGTTCTTCGTCAGCCCGGCCCAGATCCGGCGCCACCGCGCCTGGTTCGCGACCGTGCCCGGTCTCACCATGCCCGCGGAGACACCGCGCTCCGTGCCGCTGCCGCGCCGCTTCATCGCCTCCCGCGAGGTGGGCCTCGGCAGCGTCCAGGCGATGGACCAGTACACCGACGCCACCCGCACCGTGCACCGCCCCGACCTCCTCCGACAGCGACTCGTCGCCCTCGTCGAGGAGGAGGCCCCCGGCACGACCCGCCCGGGCCACGCGTCGTACCTCTCCGGCGTCGACACCCGCATCGCCGACCTCACCTCCACGGCCGGCCTGCGCACCCTGGCCGGCCGCGGCCCCGGCCGTGCCCAGCGCTTCCGGTTCCGCCACGTCGGCTACGGCGGCGCCCGCCTCGTCGAGGTCACCCTCTCCGCCGAGCCGGACGCCGACGACCACGCGCTACGACAGGTCCGCGGGCACGACGGGGCACCGGGCGCAGGCATCGAGCAGTACCTCGGCCACACCCCGTCCGCCGTGACCGACAGGACCTCCCACAGCACCCGGCACTCCGCGTTCGCCCAGCTCCAGACCCGGCTCCCGAGGCCCACCGGCGGCCCCCGCACCGACCGGGCGGCCGCACTGCTCAGCGCCGACACCGTGCGCGGCAACTCGGCGCGGGTGACCCGGGCCGCCGAGGACCGGCACTGGCTGCGCACCGACAACGTCGCCGACTTCGACGGCGTCCTGTACCGGGTCGTCGCCACCGTACGGTCCTCCCTGACCGTCGACTGGCTGGTGGATCTGCCGGGCGGCGTGCTCCAGCACGGCGTGCTCAGCCTGACCGACGCGGACACCCCGCTCGCCGAGCGCATCGCCCACCTGTTCCTCGGCCGCCGGCCGCGGAGCATCACCGTGTACACCGCCGCGGCGCTCCGCTTCACCGGCAGCGAGGCCACGGGCCCCCACGAGCCCGACGCGCGGGTGGCGGTGAGGCGGTCGGCGGAACCGCTGACGCCGGTCGGCCAGCGGTTCACGCCGGGCGGCCCCGCACCGGTCTTCTCCTTCGACGCGGGCACCGAACTCGCCGCCGCGCTCGGCGAGGTGGCCCCGGACCTCACCGGCTCCTGGCGTCGGCTCGCCGCCTCCGACTCCGCGGACGCCACCGCCGTACGGGTCGGCGAACTCCTCCAGGCGGGCACGATCGAGCTGGACCACCCGCGCGGCCCCGCCGGTGTCACGACCACGATGCCGGGCGCCTACCCGTTCCAGGGCGATCCCGACACCCCGCCCCGGCTCTCCGTGGAGCTGTACCGGCCGCGCCCGGAGACCGACACCGGCGACGTGACGATCGACCGGGTCCGGCTCAGCACGGTCAGCGCGGGCTCCGCCTCGCACGCGGGCCTCACCGGCAGCCTCTCGGCGCAGGGCGCCTTCAGCCTCCACGACTCCAACCGCCAACTCCTCGGCTTCACCGCGCCGGTACTGGCCCGCCCGGCCCAGGACCCCGGCACCGGCGCGGCCGTCGCGGGCACCCGCCGCGAGTGGCTCAAGCACGGCAACACCGCCACCCCGGAGGACTCCCGCGGCACCCGCAGCCACGAGATCCTCGCCGACGCCTTCGTCACCGTCCACGGCCCGCACGGCACCCGGTACGTCTCCGGCACGGTCCGGCTGCGCCCCCTGGAGCGCGACCTCCTCGGCCACGGCGTCACCACCGGCCGCACCGACACGGGCGTGTACGACGGCGCGTCCCTGATCCGCGAAGCGGCCGACGCCCAGGTGCGGAACGCCCCCGCGCACGCGGTCCTGCGCGACTGGCACAGGGTGTCGCTCCGCGACCTCCCGACCCTGCTGGCCCACGGCATCGAGACGGACCAGGACCCGGCCCGCGACGACACCGCCATGCTCCAACTGTGGCTGGCCACCGACGGCAGCGCCCGCCAGACGGCCCGCGCGCTCTACGCCGCTTCCGGTACGGCCGCGTTGCTACGGCGGCCTGTCGAACTCGCGCTGCGTGACGGCGAGGGCGTGCGCTTCCGGCGGTTCGACGTGAACGGGGACCCGGCGGGGACGCCGAGGGCGGACGAGCGCGGCGACGCGGAGCGGGACGGCGGGGGGCCGAGCAGTGCGGGCCCGAGCGGTGCGGGACAGGGTGGTGCGCGGCGGGGTGGCGTGGGCCAGGGCGACGCGGTCCACGACGCCGGTTGGGCGGCCGTACGGGTTCAGGTGCGCACACTGGAGGAGGCCGCGCGGGCGGAGCACGCCGCGAACACGCAGGAGCGCCGGCTCCAGGACCAAGTGCCGGATGCCCAAGGCGTGTTGAACGAGGCCGAGCTGCCGGTGAGGCAGGCGGAGCTGGACCGGGACGAGGCCCACGCCGCCGCGGACACCGCGGCCGCCGAACTCGCCGCCGCCCAGCGGGCCGTCCCGCTAGCCGAACGCACCGATCAGGAACGGCGGGCCCGGGTGGCGCGGTTGACCACGGATCTCCGGGACCAGACCGAGCGCGTGACGGACGCGACCCGGGTGGCGGGTGAGTTCCACGACGCGGTCCGGACGGCGGAGGAAGAACTGAGGGCGGCGGAGGAAGCCGTACGAGAGGCGGCGGAGGCCGCGCGACAGCCTGGCAACTCGGCCACCCGGGGCCGGAGTTCGCGCCGCGACGACGCCAACTCCCGCTCGGGCGAAGCCGGTTCCCCCACCCGGCCCCAGTCGCGCCGGAACCGGGCCAGTACCACGCTGGACCAGGCACGGATCGAGGCCGAGGCAGCCGACCGCGCCGTCGACGCCGCCCGGCACGCCGTCAACGACACCGGGCGTCGGCTCGGCCTGGCCGAGGACGTGGCACGCCACGCCGCCGGCATCCTGGTCCGCGCCCGGGACGCGGCCGCGACGGCGACCACGGCGGACCGCACGGCCCGGGCGGCGCTCATCGGGGCCACCGCACGCCACGACCAGGCGGTCGCCGCACGGGACGACGCCCAGCAGGCGTTCGACGCCCTCCGGCGCGAGATCGACGACTCCCTCGCCGAGCAGGCCCGGTACGCGGCCCGGCAGCGCAACGCGGAGCACGATCTCACCGATGCCGTAACCCTGTTGGAGGCCCGGCGAGCGCAGGCGGGCGAGGGCACGGCCTCCCTGCCGACGGGCTCTCTGGCCGCCACCCCGGCCACCTGGCCCCGCCGCACCTCTCGCCCGGCACCGGCCCGCATCGAGACGGGACCGACGGCCGAACCGACGGCCGAACCGACGGCCGAACTGGTGCAGGACCCGCAGGCGGACATCGAGACCGAGCCTCAAGTGGCCCCCCAGGAACCGGAGTTCCAGCCGGTCGGAGCCGAGAACGACACCGACGAGGAGTCGGGAGACGACGAGGGCGACCCGGCCGGCCGGCACGGGCAGGGTGGCCAACAGGGCCAGCGAGGGCAGGACTTGGGCGACGGGAGCGAGTCCGGCGAAGACGAGTCGGACGAAGAGGACAGCGACGACGAAGCCGACGAGGACGATCAGGCCGGCCGGCACGGCCAGGGTGGCCAACAGGGCCGGCGCGAGCAGGACTTGGGCGACGGGAGTGAGTCCGGCGAAGGCGAGTCGGACGACGAGGACGACGCCGACCAGCACGGGCGGGGCAGTCGGCACGGGGACGACGTAGACGCAGACGAGTCCGGCCCCGACGGCAGCGACGAGGACGAGGACGAGGACGAGGAAAGCGACGCCGACGCAGACGGCGGCGGCGCGAACCGTCAGCGCGGAGAAGGCTCCGGCGGCTCCCGCTATCGTCCCGTCGTGTCGCGCGCGCAGCGCCCCGAGACGTTCGCCCGTTCACTGGCCGAGTTGCTCGCCGACTCCGATACCGCCCCCGCGTGGTCCCGGGACCGGGACCCGCACAGCGCGCTGCTCGCCTGGGTGCAGGCCGATGTGGCGGCTCACGGCGCCCCCGACGACCCGAGGTTCCCGGCCCCGGCCACGGAGGTGTCGACCGACGCGCTGGCTCATATCGGTGCCCTCACCGAGGAGTTGCGGGCTCAGGCGATCCTCCAGAACGGCATGGTGACCGTCGTGGAGGCCGGACTGGACGACCCCGCCCGCCTCGCCCTGGTACTGGCCCGCCCCGACACCCCCTTCTACGTGGCCACCCTGGCGGCACTGGTCGTACGGGACACCGGGCGCCCGGTCAGGGTGATCAGTCCCGGCGGCCGCACCCAACGCTTCGGCCCGGCCGACGGCACCCCGCTGACCTTGTATTTCGACGGCAACCGGTTCTCGGTCAACCCGCCCGCCCCGGAAGACGACTGACCGGTCGTCACCCGATCACCTTTCCGAAAGGAACAGCATGTCCGGCAAGAACAGCCCGCAGCACCAGGCAGCGACGGGCGGGACGGAGCCCGCCCCGGCCCCGGACACCACCGCGGGCGGCGCCCCCGAGACCGAAGCGGCGGCACTCCCGCCGACCAGCGGGGAGGCGACGGCCGCCCGCACCGGCGGCGACCCCGAGACCGCGGCGACGGCGGAAGCGGCGCTGACGCCCCCCTCACAGCCCGCCGCCACGGCCCAACTCCCGTCCGCGGAAGCCGCCGTAGGCACTGACGAAGCCGCCGTAGGCACCGACGAAGGCACCACCCCCGAAGCCGCACCCGACACCCACGCCGACCCCGACCCGGGCCCCGAGGCGGTGGCCGGAGCGGCAACAGACGGATCCGGAGACGGAGTCGGCGCCGGCGCCGGAGCCGGTTCGGAAGCCGGGGAGGACACCGCCGCCGCGGCCCCCGCCTTCGGCCGTCCCTCCCGAGGAGTCCTCGCCGGAGCCGCGATAGCCGGCGCGCTGCTGATCGGCGTACCGTTCCTGGTGTCCGGTCTGCTCGGCAGGTCGAACTCGGACTCCAAGCCGTCGGACCAAGTGGCCGACGCGGGAACGGTGTTGAACGGGGCGACGACGAACATCGGTGCCGGCGCCTACGGTTCGGCCAGCCCGGGCCCCACCTCGCCGAAGTCGACCCTCTCGCACCCGAGCGGCGGCAAGAACAACACGGTGAAGAAGGGCGCGGGAGCCGCGGCCGCCGGTGCCGGTTCCGGTGCCGGAGTGATCGCGGGCAGTTCCGCCGAGGCACCCAAGAAGGCGTCCTCCGGCGGGGGTTCGAAGAAGACCACCACGACAAAGGTCACCGCCACCAAGACGGTGGTCGCCGCGCCCGGCACCACCATCTACGGCCACGCCTCCAACAAGTGCATCGAGATGGTGGGTCACAAGGGCGCCGACGGTTCGCCGCTCCAGATCAACAGCTGCACCGGCAAGAACTGGCAGAAGTGGGACTTCCGTTCGGACGGCACGATCCGCTCCATGGGCCTGTGCATGGACGTCGCCTGGGGCTCGTCGGCGAACGGCGCGGTGATCCAGATCGCGGTGTGCAGCGGCAACCCGGCCCAGCAGTTCCGCCTCAACTCCAGCAACGACCTGGTCAATCCGCAGGCCAACAAGTGCGTGGACGTCAAGAACCAGGGAACCGCCAACGGCACCCGGCTCCAGCTCTGGGACTGCAACGGCCAGGACAACCAGAAGTGGAGCACCCGCTGAACACGACGGTGCCGCCGCACCCGTAAGGCACGGCGGCACCCCAGGCATCCGCGATGTGTTCTAGATGTCCCGGAAGATCTCGATCTGCGCCCCGATCGAGTTGAGCCGCTCCGCCAGATCCTCGTAACCGCGGTTGATGACATACACGTTGCGCAGCACGGACGTGCCCTCCGCCGCCATCATCGCGAGCAGGACGACCACGGCGGGCCGCAGCGCCGGCGGGCACATCATCTCGGCGGCCCGCCAGCGGGTCGGGCCCTCGACCAACACCCGGTGCGGGTCGAGGAGTTGGAGCCGGCCGCCGAGGCGGTTGAGGTCCGTGAGGTAGATCGCGCGGTTGTCGTAGACCCAGTCGTGGATGAGGGTCTGCCCCTGTGCGACCGCCGCGATCGCCGCGAAGAACGGCACGTTGTCGATGTTCAGGCCGGGGAACGGCATCGGGTGGATCTTGTCGATCGGCGCCTCCAGTTTGGAGGGCCGGACCGTGAGGTCCACCAGGCGCGTACGGCCGTTGTCCGCGACGTACTCCGGTGTGCGGTCGTGGTCGAGGCCCATCTCCTCCAGGACCGCGAGCTCGATCTCCAGGAACTCGATGGGCACCCGGCGGACCGTCAGCTCCGACTCGGTGACGACGGCGGCGGCCAGCAGGCTCATCGCCTCGACCGGGTCCTCGGAGGGGGAGTAGTCCACGTCGACGTCGATGGTCGGCACGCCGTGCACGGTGAGCGTGGTGGTGCCGATGCCCTCGACCTTGACGCCGAGTGCCTCCAGGAAGAAGCACAGGTCCTGGACCATGTAGTTCGAGGACGCGTTGCGGATGACCGTGACGCTCTGGTGGCGGGCGGCGGCCAGCAGCGCGTTCTCGGTGACGGTGTCGCCGCGCTCGGTCAGCACGATCGGCCGGTCGGGGGAGACGGCCCGGTCGACCTGCGCGTGGTAGAGGCCCTCGGTCGCGGCGATGTCCAGGCCGAAGCGGCGCAGCGCGATCATGTGCGGCTCGATCGTGCGCGTGCCGAGGTCGCAACCGCCCGCGTACGGCAGCTTGAAGCTGTCCATGCGGTGCAGCAGCGGGCCGAGGAACATGATGATCGAGCGGGTCCGGCGGGCGGCCTGCGCGTCGATCGACTCCATGTCCAGCTCGGCCGGCGGCACGATCTCCAGGTCGACGCCGTCGTTGATCCAGCGGGTGCGCACGCCGATCGAGCCGAGTACCTCCAGAAGGCGGTACACCTCCTCGATCCGCGCGACCCGGCGCAGCACCGTGCGCCCCTTGTTGAGGAGCGAGGCGCACAGCAGTGCCACGCACGCGTTCTTGCTGGTCTTCACATCGATCGCGCCGGACAGCCGGCGACCGCCGACCACCCGCAGATGCATCGGACCGGCGTAGCCCAGAGAGACGATCTCGCTGTCCAGGGCTTCACCGATTCGAGCGATCATCTCAAGGCTGATGTTTTGGTTGCCGCGCTCGATGCGATTGACGGCGCTCTGACTGGTGCCGAGCGCCTCGGCGAGCTGCGTCTGTGTCCAGCCCCGATGTTGCCGGGCGTCACGGATGAGCTTGCCGATACGTACGAGGTAGTCGTCTGCCATGAGGCCGAGGTTATCTCAGATATGAGATGGCGCCTCCTGGGGGGTCCATTCGAGTGACGACCGGTCAGCAGTCCTGCCGGCTGCTGCCAGTGGCTGCTGTCAGTCGTCCTTCTTGGTGCGCGTCTTGCGCCACCCGAACGGCCCGGGCAGGTTCATCGATGTCGTACGGCGCCCCGAGGTGCTGCGCGTGTAGCGCGGGCCGCGCTTGCCGCCTGTCGTGAACGACAGGGACCCCTTGTTGATGTTCAGCCGAAGCCAGGGAAGGATCCGGAAGCTCTTACGGAACGTGAGCGGCATACCCGCCCCCTTTCGTCTGGCACCGGGTACCCCGAAGTCGGCCAATCATCCGAGGACAAAAGGGAGTTGCTCACTCCTCCCCGTTGTCCCTGTTGTCCTCGTTGTCCTCGTTGTCTCCGAGCCGGAAGTGCCAGATGACGACGACCGGCGATTCGTCCAGGGCGGCGGCGGACGCCTCGGGATCCCAGTGCAGGAGGTCCCAGGACATCCA
Organism: Streptomyces sp. NBC_01288; assembly: GCF_035982055.1. Taxonomy (NCBI): domain Bacteria; kingdom Bacillati; phylum Actinomycetota; class Actinomycetes; order Kitasatosporales; family Streptomycetaceae; genus Streptomyces; species Streptomyces sp. NBC_01288. The sequence continues at coordinate 2,514,952 of NZ_CP108427.1, read as the reverse complement.
CGTGGGCAGCGGGTCCGGGGCGGCGCCGGGATCGAGGGAGCGGCGTGGGCGGCAGGGCTCCTCGCAGTGCTGGACCCGGAATCCGAGCGGGAGGGCGGCCGAGAGGTATGCGCTGAGCGGGCGGTGGTACTCGGTGAGCAGGGTCGCGCGGCCGTCCGGGCCGGCGCGCCGGGGGAGGGCGGGCCGGAGGTAGGGCGACATGACGTGCGCGTCGGAGATCACGAGATGCCCGCCGGGACGCAGCACCCGCGCGAACTCGGCCAGCACGGCCGCCAGATCGGGGACGTGGGTCAGCGCGAGCGCGCAGAGGACGGTGTCGACCGCGTCGTCGGGAAGCGGCAGTCGATGCAGGTCGGCCTCGCGGAGGTCGACGTCCGGCAGCCGCTCCCGGGCCCGCGCGAGCATCTCCGGGGAGGCGTCGACGCCGATGGCACGGTGGCCGAGCCGGTGCAGATGGGCGGTGTGCCGGCCGGTGCCGCACGCGGCGTCCAGTGCCGTGCCGACGGGCAGGCCGTCCAGGATGCGCCGGACGACGGGTTGCTCGATGTCGATCATCTGGTTGCCGGGGGAGTCGTAGTGCGGGGCCCAGTCCTGATAGACGTCGGCCGTGCTGATCGCGCCGGGGACAGCCGTGACGCCCTCCGCGTCGGCGAGCTCCGGGGTGTCCAGCAGCCTGCGGATCTCGGTGATCCGGGTCTCGACGAAGGCCTGGTCGGCGCTTCTCTCCCGGAAGCCGCGCAGCAGGGCGGCACCCTCAAGTCCCAGCAGGTACCCGAGCGGGCTCAGATAGGTCACTCCGGGGACGGTACGGATGCGGGGCGCGTCGGCTCCACCGGTTTTCGCGGCGTCGATGGACCCTGCCGACGGGTCCGGGCATGACCAGCCCGCCCCCATGTACTAGAGTTATCTCGACATCGAGATATCTGCCGAGGTGCACCGCAGCCGCACACTCCGCCGATCCCAGTAGTAAGGCTTACCTAACTTAGCCTGACCTTAGCGGATCGGCCAAGACGTCGTAGCGGCAGGATGCGGTGGGAACGCGCACATCAATGAAGGAGACTGTCGTGTCGGCGAACAGCTTCGACGCCCGCAGCACGCTGCAGGTGGGCGACGAGTCGTACGAGATCTTCCGCCTGGACAAGGTGGAGGGCTCGGCCCGGCTCCCCTACAGCCTTAAGGTCCTGCTGGAGAATCTGCTCCGCACCGAGGACGGCGCGAACATCACCGCCGATCACATCCGCGCCCTCGGCACCTGGGACTCGCAGGCCCAGCCGTCGCAGGAGATCCAGTTCACGCCGGCCCGTGTGATCATGCAGGACTTCACCGGCGTGCCCTGCGTGGTGGACCTCGCGACCATGCGTGAGGCCGTGAAGGAGCTGGGCGGCGACCCGGCGAAGATCAACCCCCTCGCGCCGGCCGAGCTGGTCATCGACCACTCCGTCATCGCGGACAAGTTCGGCACCCACGAGGCGTTCGCGCAGAACGTCGAGCTGGAGTACGGCCGCAACCGCGAGCGCTACCAGTTCCTGCGCTGGGGCCAGACCGCGTTCGACGAGTTCAAGGTCGTCCCGCCGGGCACCGGCATCGTCCACCAGGTCAACATCGAGCACCTGGCCCGTACGGTCATGGTCCGCAACGGACAGGCCTACCCCGACACCCTCGTCGGCACCGACTCGCACACCACGATGGTCAACGGCCTCGGTGTGCTGGGCTGGGGCGTCGGCGGCATCGAGGCCGAGGCCGCGATGCTCGGCCAGCCGGTGTCGATGCTCATCCCGCGCGTCGTCGGCTTCAAGCTCACGGGCGAGCTGACCCCGGGCACCACCGCCACGGACCTCGTGCTCACCATCACCGAGATGCTGCGCAAGCACGGCGTCGTCGGCAAGTTCGTCGAGTTCTACGGCGAGGGCGTCGCCGCCACCTCCCTCGCGAACCGCGCCACCATCGGCAACATGTCGCCGGAGTTCGGTTCCACCGCCGCGATCTTCCCGATCGACGACGAGACCCTGAAGTACCTGCGCCTGACCGGCCGTGACGAGCAGCAGGTCGCGCTCGTCGAGTCGTACGCCAAGGAGCAGGGCCTCTGGCTGGACCCGGCCGCCGAGCCCGACTTCTCCGAGAAGCTGGAGCTGGACCTCTCGACGGTCGTCCCGTCGATCGCGGGCCCGAAGCGCCCGCAGGACCGCATCGTCCTCGCGAACGCCTCCGAGCAGTTCAAGAGCGACGTGCGCAACTACGTCGCCGACGACGACGAGGCGGGCAAGGAGTCCTTCCCGGCCTCCGACTCCCCGGCCGCCAGCAACGGTGTGCCGAGCAACCCCGTCACGGTGACCGCCCCCGACGGCTCGACCTACGAGCTGGACCACGGCGCGGTGACGGTCGCGGCCATCACCTCCTGCACCAACACCTCGAACCCGTACGTCATGGTCGCCGCCGCGCTCGTCGCGAAGAAGGCCGTGGAGAAGGGTCTGACGCGGAAGCCCTGGGTCAAGACCACCCTCGCGCCCGGCTCCAAGGTCGTCACCGACTACTTCGACAAGGCGGGGCTCACCCCCTACCTCGACAAGGTCGGCTTCAACCTCGTCGGCTACGGCTGCACCACCTGCATCGGCAACTCCGGCCCGCTGCCGGAGGAGGTCTCCAAGGCCGTCAACGACCATGACCTGGCCGTGACTTCGGTGCTCTCCGGCAACCGCAACTTCGAGGGCCGGATCAACCCGGACGTCAAGATGAACTACCTGGCGTCCCCGCCGCTGGTCGTCGCGTACGCCCTCGCGGGCTCCATGAAGGTGGACATCACCAAGGACGCGCTCGGCGTCGACCAGGACGGCAAGCCGGTCTACCTCGAAGACATCTGGCCGACCGAGGCCGAGGTCAACGACGTCGTCGCCAACTCCATCGGCGAGGACATGTTCAACAAGTCCTACGCCGACGTCTTCGCGGGCGACGCCCAGTGGCAGGCGCTGCCCATCCCGGAGGGCAACACCTTCGAGTGGGACGCCCAGTCGACCTACGTCCGCAAGCCCCCGTACTTCGAGGGCATGACGATGGAGACCACCCCGGTCTCGGACATCGACGGCGCCCGCGTCCTGGCCAAGCTCGGCGACTCGGTGACGACGGACCACATCTCGCCCGCCGGTGCCATCAAGGCCGACACCCCGGCCGGCAAGTACCTCACCGAGCACGGCATCGAGCGGCGTGACTTCAACTCCTACGGCTCCCGCCGAGGCAACCACGAGGTCATGATCCGCGGCACCTTCGCCAACATCCGCCTGCGCAACCAGGTCGCGCCCGGCACCGAGGGCGGCTTCACCCGCGACTTCACGCAGGCGGACGCCCCCGTCTCCTTCATCTACGACGCCTCGCGCAACTACATCGAGCAGGGCATCCCGCTGGTCATCCTGGCCGGCAAGGAGTACGGCTCCGGCTCGTCCCGCGACTGGGCCGCCAAGGGCACCGCGCTCCTCGGCGTCAAGGCCGTCATCGCCGAGTCGTACGAGCGCATCCACCGCTCGAACCTCATCGGCATGGGCGTCGTCCCGCTCCAGTACCCGGCGGGCCAGACCGCCGAGTCCCTCGGTCTGACCGGCGAGGAGTCCTTCTCCGTCGCCGGCATCACCGAGCTGAACGAGGGCACCACCCCGAGCACGGTCAAGGTCACCACCGACACCGGCGTGGAGTTCGACGCGGTCGTCCGCATCGACACCCCCGGCGAGGCCGACTACTACCGCAACGGCGGCATCCTCCAGTACGTGCTGCGCAACCTGATCCGCAACTAGCGGCTACAGCAAGGCAGTTGAGGGCCGCATCCCCGGCGACGGGGGTGCGGCCCTCCGCGTCTGTCCGCCGCAGGTCCGCGGAGGTCATCGCCAGGACTCAGGTGGAACACAGGGTTCCCCCAGCGGACGGGGACAGAATCGGGACATGACTGGCACATCGGGGTCCCGCGGCAGCCGTGTCCGCGTGCTCATCGTCGACGACGAGCCCGCGCTCACCGAGCTGCTCTCCGTCGCGGTCACCGAGGCCGGCTGGCGGCCCTACCCCGCGCCGGACGGACACAGCGCGCTGCGCATCGCCCGCGGCTGCGCCCCGCACGCCGTCGTCCTCGACGGCATGCTGCCCGACCTCGACGGCATCCAGGTCCTGCGCAGACTCCGCTACGAGAACCCCCGGCTGCCCGTCCTCATGCTCACCGCCCGCGACGCGATCGAGCACCGCCTCGACGGCCTCGAAGCGGGCGCCGACGACTACGTCACCAAACCCTTCTCCCTGGAGGAGGTCGTCCTGCGGCTGCGCGGACTGCTGCGCCGGGCGGGCGGCGAACGCACCCCGTCCGACGACTCCGTACGGGTCCTCGGCGACCTCGTCCTGACCGGCGAAACCCGCGAGGTACGGCGCGCCGGTGAGCCGGTCCAGCTCACCGCCAAGGAGTTCGACCTGCTCACCCTGTTCCTGGACCATCCCCGCCAGGTGCTGAGCAAGGCGCAGATCCTCGACCAGGTGTGGAGCAGCTGCTTCGACGGCGGCGGCAACCTCGTCGAGGTCTACATCTCCAGCCTCCGCCGGAAGATAGACCGGGGCCGCGCTCCGATGATCCACACCGTGCGCGGGATGGGATACGCCCTACGGCCCGTGGAGGACGCCAGATGAACCTCCGAATCCGCAACCTCCGAACCCGCAACCGAGGCCGCCTGCACGGCCGTTCACTGCGCACCCGCCTCCTCCTCTTCATCAGCGCCACCCTGTTCGTCGTGTGCGCCGCGATGTCCCTCACCACCGTCCTCGTCCAACGCGCCTATCTGCTGGGCGACCTGGACGACCGGGTGGGCAACGCCGCCGAACGCAGCCTGGGCGGCGCCGAACACCACCCGGACTTCGACGGGGACCTCGGGTTCCTCATGGAGAACGGCCACGCCGTCGGGACGCTCGCCGCACGGTTCGACGACAAGGGCTCGGTCATCGCCGCGGCCGTCGTCAGCCAGGACGCCCCGCCGCAGAACCTCACCACCGCCCAGCGCGAGGCCCTCGCGGGCATCACGGCCGACGGCGCGATGCACACCCGGACCGTGCCGGGCTTCGGCACCTACCGGCTCACGGCGCTCAACCACAATGGGGTCAAGGTCCTCACCGGCCTCCCGATGGACGACGTACAGGACATGATCAGCGGTCTGGTGGTGGCCGAGGCGGTCGTCGCCCTCGCCGGCCTGACCGTCGCGGGCTGCCTGTGCGCGGTCGTCATACGACGGCAGCTACGGCCGCTGGGCCGGGTCGCCGCCACCGCGGTCGAGGTCTCCCGCTCGCAGCTCGGGCACGGCGAGGTCACCGCGCTCACCCGGGTGCCCGAGCGGGACACCGACCCCGGCAGCGAGGCCGGCCAGGTCGGCGCCGCGCTCAACCGCATGATCGACCATGTCGAGTCCTCGCTCGCCGAACGCCAACGCAGCGAGGAGCAGATGCGCCGCAGCGAGGAACGCATGCGCCGCTTCCTCGCCGACGCCAGCCATGAACTCCGCACCCCGCTCGCCTCGATCGCGGGCTACGCCGAGCTGATGAACCGCGGCACCGACCGCATCGAACCGGGCCTCGCCTGGCGCCGGGTCACCGCCGAGTCGGCACGCATGACGGGCCTCGTGGAGGACCTCCTGCTGCTCGCCCGGCTCGACGAGGGCCGGCCCTTGCAGTCCGCCGAGGTGGACCTCGCGGCGCTGCTCGCCGAGGCGGTGTGGGACGCCCGAGCGGCCGGCACCGGCCACGACTGGCAGCTCCAACTGTCCCTGGACGCCCCGGCGTTGGTCATCGGCGACGAGGCCCGCCTGCACCAGGTGCTGGCCAACCTGCTGGCCAACGCGCGTATGCACACCCCCGTCGGCACGACGGTCACGGCGAGCGTCGAGGCCACCGCCGCCCGCACCGTCGCAATCCGGGTACGCGACGACGGCCCGGGCATCCCCCCGGCCCTCCTCCCCACGGTCTTCGAACGCTTCACCCGCGCCGACGCCTCCCGCGCCCGCGCAGGCGGCAAGGAGGGCGGCTCCGGCCTCGGCCTCGCCATCGCGACGGCGATCACCGGAGCCCACGGCGGCCGCATCGACGTGACCAGCGTCCCGGGCCGCACGGAGTTCACCATCGAACTCCCCGCCGCCGCCACCGAACTCCCGCCCGCAGAACAGGCGATGCGCGCACGGACGGCGCCGGTCTAGAAGAGCACCGGGCGCCGGACGGACGCGCATCACCGTCGTCGCCGTAGACCTACGGCGTCGTCGTGAACGAGTCGAAGTCGGCCTCGCCGGTCGTGCCCGAGGCGTGTGAGGTCTGGGTGAGGCCGACGTCCTGGGTGGCCGCTGCCGTCGGGACGTCGATGGTGCCGACCAGGTTCCACGTGGCGTTGTCGGTCGAGTAGTAGCCGCTGTACGAGGTGCCGTCGCGGACGAGCTTCAGCCACGACGGGTAGGCGGCGGTGCCGGCGGAGTCCTGCGAGTCGAGCTTTCCGTCGCCGTCGCTGTCCCAGTCGAGGAGGTAGCCGTTGCCCGGGGTCGCGACCAGGGCCACGTACCCGGGGGAGGTGTTGGACTGGGTGATGTCGTTGCGGACCATGATCCCGGCCTTGGCCCAAACATCCGTGTCCGACTGGGAGTTGAGCTTCACGGTCGTCACCGAACCGTCGTGCTCGGCACCCGGCAGATAGATCGAGCCGTATTCGTTGGTGCCGTTGTACAGGTCCGCGCCCTGCGCCCGGATGCCGAGTTGGGTGCCGGACTCGCTGAAGCTCGCGGTGGTGGACGCGAACGTCCGGTACGGGGCGGTCACTTGGTGGTTGACGGTGATCGTGTCACCGGCGGTGAGGCGGGTCTTCCCCGCCGACCGGAAGCGGTAACTCGCCGTCCCCTGGAAGTCGTTGGCGGCGAAGAGCTTCGCCGAGGGCGGGATGGACACGGAGTACGTGACCTTCAGCGCGTGACCGCCGCGGATCGTCCGGGCCCGGGTCACGTCACGCGTGGTGATCTTCGTGCCGGCCGGCCCGGTGAGGGTCAGATCGGCGTCGGTGATCGACCGCGACCCGTTGTCGGACAGGACGGCGGTCACGGTACGGGTGGTGCTGTCGCTGGGCGCGGGCGCCCAGTCGAGCCCGAACGACACGTCCGGAGCCGCGCCGGTCACCGTGCGGTGGGTGGCGTGAACCCGGTACAGAACCACGCCGTGCGCGGGCACGTTGGCGGCGATCCGGCCCGCCGACTCGGTCAGCCGGTGGCTCCACAGATCCCGCAGGGAGTAGTCGCGCGCCTTGGACAGACCCAGCGCGGACGCGGTCGTGGCCACCTCACGGGGAGCCGACCCGGTGTTGAACAGGCCCACCACGACGTCCCCGTCGGCCTCGGTCTTGGCGAACACCTGCGCGTTCGCGTCCGAGGAGATCCGCTTCGCGTCGATGCCGTCCTGGTCGACCGCGAGGACGTCGGTGTTCTTCAGCAACGCGAGGTCGGCCGGGTCGAGATGGGTGAGGTCGGTGCCGAGGACGAGCGGCGACGCGGCCAGCGACCACAGACTCATCTGCGTCCTGCGCTCGTCGGGGGTGAGGCCGTTGTTCGCGCCGTTCCCGATCTCCAGGGAGTCGTAGTCGTTGTAGCCGCCGGGACCGCCGTACGGTGCCCAGGCCGCGACCTGGTCGAAGCGCGAGGCGATGGAGGCCCAGGTCGTCAGGGGGTAACTGCTGTCGTCCGGACCGCAGTAGCACTCGATGTCGCCGCCGGTGCGCCAGCCGTTGGAGAGCTTCTTCCAGGTGGCCGCGTTGCTGATGTCGAGGTTGTTGGACAGCTCCAGGTGGATCGGCCGCCCAGTGTGATGCAGGGCGTCCGACCAGGCCTGGACGTCCTGTTGGTCGGACGTGCCGACACCGTCGATCTTCAGATAGTCGATGCCCCACCCGGCGAACTGACCGGCCCACGAGTCGATGAAGGACTGCGCACCGGGCTTGGTGTAGTCGATGCCCACCATGCCGCCGCAGTTGTAGTTGCTCTCCGTCGTCGTGGTGGCGATGTCCCGCGCGTGGTACGGCGTTCCCTTGATCTCGGTGTTCTTGGCGACCGCCTGCTGCGAGATGCCGGGCGTGACGTACAGGCCGAACTTCAGCCCCAGGGAGTGGACATAGTCGGCCACGACCTGGACGCCGTTCTCGCTACCGCGCGGCGGGAACTTCACCGGGTCGGTGACCCAGCGGCCGTACTGGTCGACGTCCGGCCCCTGACTGCCCGGGCACTGGTACCAGAAGTCGTCGACGTTGGCGTAGACGAACCCGTTCTTCGCGAGGCCGCTGGTCTTGAGAGCCTTCGCCTGCGCCTCGATGGTCTGCGCGGTCGGATCGCGCCGCACAAAGCTCCAACTGCTCCACCCCAGCACGGGTTTGAGCCCGACACCGTTGTCATCGGCCCGCGCGGAATGGCCGCCGGTCGCGGTGATCCCCATGGTGAGCAGCAGCGCTCCGGTGAACGCGGCCAGTACACCGCGGATCTGTCTTCTCATGAGCTGTTCCTCCATCGCAACGCCCACTCGACTCAGAAAACGTCAAGAACCAACCCCGTGGACGCGACAAGTGAACATGACCGAACGCCAGTCACCACATGGCGCGCTCGGTCAAGACTGGGTCAAGTCTGTGGGGTCACTGTGGCGCCGGCCGCACGGCCACCCAGCAACCGCGCCTGCTCCAGCTTCAGTTCACCGAAACCCCGCCGTGCGTACGCGGCCAACTCCGCGCTCGGGAACGCGACCAGCGACAGGTGTTCTGAGAAGTCGCCCAGCGCCCAGCGCGCCGCGGTGATCTCGTATCCGGCCGCGTGCGCGCACAACTCCAGCAGCAGCGGCGGCATCTCCGGCTCGCGCAGCAGATCCGCCCGCCCGACGACGAGTTCGCGCATCTCCCGCAGCACCGGCAGGAAAACGGTCGTCACCCACAGCCGCCACTCGGCGAGTTCCTCGTCGGTCGGCGGAGTCCCGTCGCTGAAGGGCGAGACGCCTCCGGGCCGGGCATGCCGCTCCACGAACGCGGCGAAGGTGCGGGCGTTGGCCTCCGTCAGTGCGAGCAACGGCCCATAGAAATCCCCGAGTTGGCGATTGACCCGGGCCAGCCGCTCCTGCCGCTGGGTCAACCGCAGGCCGTTGAGGTACGTGGCGGCATACCCGGCGAAGGCCAGTGCGACCGTGACGACGACTGCGATCATGCCGGGATCGTACGAGACCCGGCTCCGGACAAGCCCGCCCCCACCGCCACTTCGCATGCCGCCAGACGTTTACAGCCTCCCCAGTCCGCGCTAACTTCACGGGCAAGTGGGGTGGGAGCGCTCCCACCCGCCCGACGGTCCGGAACCCGCCGGGTGGCAGGGTCGCCCCACCCCACGTATCCACCTCCGCACGTTCCTCGCACCCGCCGACCGAAGGGACGTAGAAGTGTCATGCTTATGACAAATCCAACCCCAACTCCCCACGCGGTGCCGCGATTACCGCGCCCCACTCCCCGCCGAGCCCTCTTCCTCGTCCTCCTGGCCCTGCTCACCACCGTCCCCGCCCTGGCCCTGATCCTCGCCACGGGTGGCCGCGCGGAGGCGCACGGCACCCCCATGAAACCCGGCAGCCGCACCTTCCTCTGCTGGCAGGACGCGCTGACCGACACCGGCGAGATCAAACCGATCAACCCGGCCTGCAAGGCGGCTCAGCAGGTCAGCGGTACAACGCCGTTCTACAACTGGTTCTCCGTGCTGCGCTCCGACGGCGCCGGCCGCACCCGGGGCTTCGTGCCGGACGGTTCGCTGTGCAGCGGTGGCAACCCTAACTTCACGGGCTTCGATCTCCCGCGCGACGACTGGCCGTTGACGCATCTGACCTCCGGCGCGACGGTCGACTTCTCGTACAACGCCTGGGCGGCGCACCCGGGTTGGTTCTACGTCTACATCACCAAGGACGGCTTCGACCCGACGAAGACGCTCACGTGGGACGCCATGGAGGACACTCCGTTCCTCACGGTCGACCACCCGCCGCTCAACGGCACGCCGGGCACAGTCGAGGCCAACTACTCCTGGACCGGGCAGCTTCCGGCGAACAAGTCGGGGCGGAACATCGTCTACATGGTGTGGCAGCGCTCGGACAGCGCGGAGACCTTCTACTCCTGCTCGGACGTCGTGTTCGACGGCGGCAACGGCGAGGTGACGGGTATTCACGACCCGGGCAACCCCACCGACCCGGTACCCGGCGTCTGTTCGGCGACCAGGCACACGACGGGAACCTGGCCCGGCGGCTACCAGTCCGAGGTGACCGTCACCAACTCCGGTGACGTCCCGATGCTCGGCTGGATGGTCAACTGGGCACTCCCGGCAGGCCAGTCGGTCGCCAGCCTCTGGAACGGCAACGCGACCTACGCCGGCCAGGACGTGATGGTCCACAACGCCGACTGGAACGGCTCACTGAGTCCGGGGCAGAGCGCCACCTTCGGCTACGTCGTGAACGGCGACGGCGGAGACACGGCAACTACCCTGCCCTGCCAGGTCGGTTGAGCCTGATGCTGAGCTCGGGGCGGATCCGGTGGTCGGGGGCCACCGGATCCGCGAGCCGGACAGGCAATGGGGGTTGAACCTGCCCGGGTGGTGCGTGGCTTGGGGCGACACTGCGGTGCGACAACGTTGTCGAATGGTCTGCATATGACTCTACCGCCCCAACGGACAACGATGTCAAGCCAGTTGGCCTGCGGACGCCGTCCGAGTGGCCGGCCCGCGTGCCCTCACCGGCCCACGCGCTCTTCCGTGGTACGGGTGGCGCACGTTACTGTCCCTGCGGCTTGTGCGACCTGTGGTGCGCGACCCGTCCGAAGGAGGAGGGGCCGCGTCATGCGTTTCCGTCCCATGTCCCTGTGGCTCGCCGCCGCACTCGCGCTCGGCGGCGCCACCCCCGCCCTGGCGGCCACCACCGCCCCGCCACAACTCGTCAAGGACCCCACCGCCTACGTCGATCCGCTGATCGGCACCAAGAACGGCGGCAACGTCTTCCCGGGCGCCGTCGTGCCCTTCGGCATGCTCTCCTGGAGCCCGGAGAACACCAGAGGCAGCGCGACCAGCACCGCCGCACCAGGCGGCTACCAGTACGACGCCACCCGCATCCGCGGCTTCAGTCTCACCCACATGTCCGGCACGGGCTGCGCGGGCGGCAGCGGCGACATCCCGTTCTACCCGTACGCCGGTGAGGTCACCTCGTCCCCGGCGAGCGACACCAAAGATGCCGTCTACGCCTCCGACTTCAGCCACACCGACGAGACCGCCGAACCCGGCCACTACAAGGTGGGCCTCGCCTCAGGCGTCACCGCCGACCTCACGGCGACGGCCCGCACCGGCTCCGGCCGCTTCACCTACCCGGCCGACAAGCCCGCCTCGCTGCTGATCCGCACCGCCAACTCCGAGGTGGGCTCCACCGATTCGTCGGTCACCATCGACCCGAAGACCAACACGGTCTCCGGCTCGGTCACCTCCGGCAACTTCTGCGGCTACCTCGACCCCGAGGGCCAACGCGCCTACTACACCCTGTACTTCACGGCCACCTTCGACCGCGCCTTCAAGTCCACCGGCACCTGGCAGGACGACAAGCTGACCCCGGGGTCGACGAACACGACCGGTGGCACGGGCGGGTTCAGCACCGGCGGCCGTCCCGTCGCCGGCAAGGGCGCGGGCGGCTACGTCGAGTTCGAGCCCGGCACCGGACCGGTCGGCGTCAAGGTCGGTATCTCGTACGTCAGTCAGGCAGGCGCCAAGGCCAACCTCAAGGCGGAGAACCCGCCGAAGCGCTCCTTCGACGCCGTCGAGGACGCGGCCCACCGCGCCTGGCGCGACCAGCTCGGCGCGATCAAGGTCGGCGGCGGCACCGACACCGAGCGCACCACCTTCTACACCGCGCTCTACCACTCCCTCCTGCACCCGAACGTCATCAGCGACGCCGACCGCAGATACACCGGCAGCGACGGCAAGGTGCACAAGGTGAGCCGGGGGCATCAAGCGCAGTACGGCACCTTCTCCGGGTGGGACATCTACCGGTCGCAGGTCCAACTGCTCACGCTCCTCAGTCCCCGTACCGGCTCGGACATCGCGCAGTCCCTCTACGAACTCGCCCAGCAGAACGGGGGAGTCTGGGACCGCTGGCTGCACGGCGCGAGCGGCACCCACGTCATGAACGGCGACCCCTCACCCACCGCCCTGGCCGGCATCCGCGCCTTCGGCGGCACCGACTTCGACCTGAAGGGGGCCCTCGCTTCCCTCGTCCAGGCGGCGACCGTACCGACCGCAGGGGACCTGTCCTCCTCGGGCAAGCCGGTGCTCTCGGTGGGCCAACGCCCGTCCCTGGACAAGTACTTGAACCTGCACTACATGCCGTCCGTGTCCAATGCCTGGGGCGGCGCCGCCGAGACGCTGGAGATGTCCACGGCGGACTTCGCGCTCTCCCAACTCGCCACGGCGGCGGGGAAGAAGAGCACGGCGGCCGACTTCGCCCAGCGCGCTCAGTGGTGGCAGAACAACTTCAACATCGCCGCCGACCCCACCGGCGGCTACATCGCCAACCGCAAGGCGGACGGCAGTTGGGTCACCGGCTTCACCCCGGGCACCGGCAACGGCTTCGTGGAGGGCACGGCCGCCCAGTACACCTGGATGGTCCAGCACAACCCCGCCGGCCTCTTCGCGGCGATGGGCGGCACGGACAAGGCGCTCGCCCGCCTCGACTCCTTCTTCCATGAGGCGGACGGGAGTTGGTCCTTCACGGGCAGCGGCGGCGACAAGTCCGAGCTGGACAACGAGCCGTCCGTCAACGTCCCCTACCTGTACGACTACGCGGGAGCACCCTACAAGACCCAGGAGACGGTCAGGGCGGCCATGAAGCAGCTCTGGACGACCGACCCGGCCGGCATCCCCGGCAACGACGACCTCGGCGAGATGTCGTCCTGGTACGTCTTCTCCGCCCTCGGCATGTACCCCCAGGTCCCCTCCCGCGCCGAACTCACCCTCGCCTCCCCGCTGTTCGAGCGCATCGAGATCAAGCGCCCGCACGGCAACGACATCTCCATCCGCGCGCAGGGCGCCGCGACCGACGCCCCGTACATCCAGTCCCTGAAGGTCAACGGCCGTAGCACGCAACAGCCTTGGCTCTCGTCCTCCATCGTCCGCAACGGCGGCACCCTCGACTACACCCTCTCCACCACCCCGAACCGCGCCTGGGGCAGCGATCCCGCCGACGCCCCGCCGTCCTTCCGCACCGGCGAACAGCCGTACCAGATCGGCGTCGGCCCGACCGCCGCGACCCTCGCGCCCGGCGAGACCACCAAGGTCAACATCAAGGCCCTGTCCTTGAGCGGCGGCACCGGACCCGAGGTCCGCTACAGCGTCGAGACGCCCGCCGGAGTCACGGCGACTCCCGCCCAGGGCACGGTCGTCGACGGCTCCCAGGACATCACCCTGACCGCCGCCACCGACGTCCAGCAGGGCTTCTACGACGTGAAGGTCACCGTCACCTCGGGCAGTACGTCGTACGAGCAGCCGGTGTCCCTGACCGTGGCCGCGCCCGGCACCCTCCTCGCCGCCTACAACAACACCGGTGTCTCCGACGACACCGGCGAGCACGACGAGGCGGACTACGACGGGGGCGGCTGGAGCTACTCCCTCCAGGCGCTGGAGGCGGCCGGGCTGACCCCGGGCGGCACGGGCACGGTGAACGGCCTCGGCTTCACCTGGCCCAGCTCGCCGAACGGGCGCCCCGACAACGTCTCCGCGGCCGGTCAGACCGTCCAACTTCCGCAACCCGCAAGCACGTTGTCCTTCGTGGGCAGCGCGGTCAACGGCAACCAGCAGACCAAGGCGACCGTCACCTACACCGACGGCAGCACCGACGCCGTCGACCTGTCCTTCACGGACTGGACGGTCGGCGGGGGCGGCGGCACCGTGCAGTACGGCAACGTGGTCGTCGCCAGGACCGCGTACCGCAATGTCGCGGGTGCGGACAAGGATCCGGTAGCCACCTATGTGTTCGCCACCAAGCCGTTCGCGGCACCCTCGGGCAAGACCATCAAGAGCGTGACACTTCCGGACGACCCGGATCTCCATGTGTTCACCCTTGCGGTGAACTGACGTCCAAAATATGTGCCCCCGCCCGTTCTGGTGGCGGGGGCACATCGGCGCGTGCGAGCATCCGCAGATGGTGAAACGGCCGCACATGCCCGAGGAGTTCCGGGCCGAAGCCCGTACGGCCTTCGCGTTCCTGGTGGGGGACGAGGGCTTCGCGCCGCCGGAGGACATAGACGGCGGCCTGCGCTATCTGCGCGGGGATCTGATGGTGCGCGTCTGGTTCCTGGGCGGCGCCGAATCGGAGGTCCTGACACGACTGATCCCCCTGGCGCCTGACGGCACCAGGGGGAGCGGGGCCTGGCTGGACGACCTGTACGCGGCCGCCGCGTGCGGTCCGGCCCAGGACGTCCCCGTCTTCGCGTCGACCAGGAGAGGCGTGCTCAGACGGGTTCACCAACACGCGGAGGCGTTGCGGAAACTGCTGCCCCGCCTCCCCGTGTCGTGAGGTGGTCTCAGGCCAGGAGTTCCACCTCCGCGAGCGTCGAGGAACTGTCCAGGACCAGGCGGTAACGCGCGTACGAGCCAGGTGACTTGACTGAGAAGACGCGCGTCTGCTTGTCCCAGGTGAAGGACTCGCCGGAGCGTTTGTCGAGCGTCTTCCACTTGGTGCCGTCGGTAGAGCCCTGGAGGGTCCAGCCGGTCGGTGCCTGCGTGTGGTCCTTCGACGACGTCAGCGTGTACTGGACGCCCTTGGTGGCCTTGGCGATCGGCAGGTCCACCGAGGTCACCGTCGCGTCCGTGGCCGACGTGTTGTCGAACAGGGGCCCGACACCGGCGAGTTGGTCGGTGCGGGGCGTCGGCACCTTGTCGTTCTTGGTGATCGACACCGGCGCCGCGTTCTTGCCGCTGCCCCACGACGAGGGCTTGGAGCCCATGGAGAAGTCCAGGACTCCGCCCTTCTCCAACAGGGAGTGGGGGAGTGAAGTCTTCGTCCAGTTCTGGCCGTTGACCTTCAGACCCTGCACGTAGATGTTCTTCGTGCTGTTCTTCGGCGCCTTGACGACCAGGTCCTTGCCGTTCTCCAGGTGCACGGTCGCCTTGGTGAACAGCGGGGAGCCGATGGCGTATTCGCCACTGCCCATCACCAGCGGGTAGAAGCCGAGCGCGGAGAAGAGGTACCAGGCCGACTGCTCGCCGTTGTCCTCGTCGCCGTGGTAGCCCTGCCCGATCTCGCTGCCGGTGTAGAGCCGCGAGAGCACCTCGCGCACGTCCTTCTGCGCCTTCCAGGGCTCGCCGGCCGCGTCGTACATGTACGTGACGTGGTGGGCGACCTGGTTGGAGTGCCCGTACTGGCCCATGCGGACGTCCCGCGCCTCCGTCATCTCGTGGATGACACCGCCGTAGGAACCGGCGTTGGTGGGCGAGGCGGTCTCCGGGGTGGTGAAGTACTGGTCGAGCTTGTCACCGAGGGCCTTCTGGCCGCCGTAGAGGTTGGCGAGGCCCTTGCTGTCCTGCGGGACGGTGAAGGCGTAGCCCCAGCCGTCGGTCTCCGTGTAGTCGTAGCCCCAGATCTTCGGGTCGTAACTCGCCGAGTCCACCCGCCAGTTGCCCTGGGCGTCCTTGCCCTGGAAGAACCCGGCCTGCTTGTCGAAGAGGTTCACGTAGTCCTGGGCGCGGTTGAGGAAGTACTCGGACTCCTCCTTGTAGTGCTTCTCGCCGGTCTTCTTGTAGAGGGCCTGGCCCATCTTGGCGATGCCGTAGTCGTTGACATAGCCCTCCATCGCCCAGGAGAAGCCCTCACCGGTGTCGGTGCTGGTGTAGCCGAGGAAGGGCGAGGTGGTCATGCCCTTGCGGCCGACGCCGGACGCCGGCGGGACGACGGTCGCATTCTTCACGGCCGCGTCGTAGGCCGACTTGGCGTCGAACTTCACGCCCTTGACGTACGCGTCCGCGAACGCGACGTCCGAAGACGTGCCCGTCATCAGGTCCGCGTAGCCGGGCGAGGACCAGCGCGAGGTCCAGCCGCCGTCCTTGTACTGCTGCACGAACCCGTCGACCATCTCACCCGCCTGACTGGGCGTCAGGAACGAGTAGGCGGGCCAGGTCGTCCGATAGGTGTCCCAGAAGCCGTTGTTGACGTACACCTTGCCGTCGACGATCTTCGCGCCGGTGTGCGTCGGAGTGTCCTGGCTCGTCATCGGGGAGAACGGCGACGCGTACTGGTACGTCGAACCGACCTTCTCGAAGCCGGAGTTGGGGTACAGGTACAGCCGGTACATGCTGGAGTACAGCGTCGTCAGCTGGTCCGGGGTCGCCCCCTCCACCTCGACCTTGCCGAGCAGCTTGTCCCACACCTTCTGGGCCTGCTGCTTGACGGTGTCGAAGGAGGTGCCGTCCGGGATCTCCTGGCGCAGGTTGTCCTTCGCCTGGTCCACGCTGATCAGCGAGGTGGCCAGACGCAGGGTGACCGTGTGGTCGGCGCCCGGCTTGAACTTCAGATAGCCCTTGACGCCGCTGGAGGAGCCGTCCGTCACGGGCGCGTCGAACGTGCCGTAGACGAAGAGCCGCGTAGCGCCGGTGGACAGCCCGGACTTGACGTCCGAGTAGCCGGTGACGGTCCCGTTGGTCTTGTCGAGGGTCAGGCCCGCCTGCTCGGTGACGTTGTCGAAGATCACGCTCGCGTCGTCGCCGGGGTAGGTGAAGCGCAGCGAGGCCGCGTGGTCGGTCGGGGCCATCTCGGCCTTCAGACCGTTCTCGAACGTGACGCCGTAGTAGTACGGGCGCGCGGTCTCGTTCTCGTGCTTGAACGCCAACTCCCGTGCCGTCGGGTCGGTGTTGGGCGTACCCGACGCGGCCGACGGCATCACCTGGAAGGTCTGCCGGTCGCCCATCCAGGGGCTGGGCTCGTGGCTCAGGCTGAGCGCCTGGAGCGTCGGCAGGTTGTCGTCGTTGTTCGCGCGTGCGTAGTCGTAGAGCCAGCTGAGTGACGACGAATTCGTCACCGGCGTCCAGAAGTTGAAGCCGTGCGGCAGCGCGGCCGCGGGGAAGTTGTTGCCGCGCGAGAAGCTGCCGCTGGAGTTGGTGCCCCGGGTGGTCAGCGCGTAGTCGGACAGATGCGCCTTCGGCTTCTCGGGCGCGACCGTCTTGAGGCTCACGTCGTCCAGCCAGCCGCGGAACTTCGCCGGGCCACCGGGGGAGTCGTAGTCCAGCAGGATCCGGTCGACGGTCTTGCCGGCCGCGACCGAACCGATCCGCGAGAGGACGTTGTTCCACTGGTTGACGTAGAGGATCTTCGCCGCGCCCTGCCCCTGCGGAGTCAGCGCGAAGCCGTGCGAGTCCGTCGCGCCGAGGTCACTGAGGTAGGTGCCGTCGGTGAAGGCGAGGTCGACGGAGACGTTCGTGGCGTCGTAGTCGAGGTCGCCGTCGGACATCTGCGGGAAGAGCCGGTAGGAGAGCGCGGTGTCCCGGCCGACCGGCACGTTCACGTCGAAGACCTTGTTGTACGAGTAGGCCCGCCCTGTGGCCGTGTGACGGCCCGCGTAACGCAGTGCGCGCTTCCCGGTGAAGCCGGCCCCCGCCTTGGCCGTGGGGGAGCCGCTGGGGCCCCGGTCGACCAGCGAGAGCATGTCCTCGGGGATCGGGGCGGTGCTCCCGCCCGTCGAGAACTGGACGTCGGCGAGTTGCAGGATGCCGCTCGCGCCGTTGTTCTTCGTGATGTCGAGCCGGAAGTGCTGGTACTCGGCCGGCTCGGCGAGGTCGTACGACTTCGTCTGGAACCGGTCGGCGAAGGTCTCGCCGGAGCGGGTGTCCAGGGTCTTCCAGTCCTTGCCGTCCGTCGAGCCCGACAGCGTCCAGTCCCGCGGATCGCGTTCGGCGAAGTCGTTCGCCGAAGTCAGGGCGTACGTCAGTATCTTGGCCGGCTTGTCGAGGTCGAACTCGACCCAGCCGGTGGGCTCGAAGGTCAGCCACTTGGTGCCGGACTCGCCGTCGACGAGGTTCTCCTTCACCTCCCCGCCGCCGGTGTTCTCGGAGCTGGCCCGGACGTCGGTGACATGGTCGGTCACATTGCCGGGGATGCCGGTGCTGTAACCGCCGTCGACGCCCGAGGCCCGCTTGGAGCCGTCCGGCGCGGTGTCGACCGTGTTCAGCCAGTCCGGTGCCGGGTCTCCCGACTCGAACGAGGAGGCGAACTCCCCGCCGGTCGGGGCCTTCGCCGGGAGGGCGATCGCCGCCCCCTGTGAACCCACGAGCAATGTCAGTGCGGCGGTCGACACGACCGCCGTACCCCACCATCTGTGATGCATACGAGGGCATCCTCCCTGCACGCTGGACAACGTTGTCAGCTTCGATGCGCAAGGAACAGTAGGGAGTCAAGTGGCCTGGTGTGTCAAGGGTGTTGAGTGAGGCATTCGAGGGCAATAACGGGGATTTCTCCGTCATCGAACACACAGGGCGTTCATATTTCCGCGAGGTCTCACTTCGGAAAAGACCGACAACCCACCCTGCATTCGATCTTGCTCTGTCGACCGGAAGTGGACTATACCTGTCGCGTTCGACACCGCTCTCGCAGCAGCACGCACGAAGTACCTCCTGCACGACCAAGCTCGACCTGACCGCGGTGCCGGGGAGGATCCGGTTCACCGCCTGAGTCCTGTTGAAGGCGAGGACTTGAGCATGGGATCCACTTCCGCCGAGAACAACAACGGTTCCGATTACACCGGCGCACCGGATGTCGGCCGCCGAGACCTGATCAAGAGGTCGGCCGCACTCGGCCTGATCGCCGTACCCACGATGAGTTTCCTTTCGGCCTGTGCGAGCAGCGACAGCGGCTCGGACAAGAAGGCCACGGCGGGCACGAAGACCGCGAAGAACCCGCTGGCGGTGAACGCCACCGCGCAGATGGAGTTCGTGCTCTTCGACGGCGGCTTCGGAAAGGAGTACGCCGAGGACGCCGTCAAGATCTACGAGAAGGACTTCCCCAAGGCGAAGGTCAAGTTCTCCGCCACGCAGAAGATCCAGTCGACGCTTCAGCCCCGCTTCAACCAGGGCACCCCGCCGGACCTGATCGACAACTCCGGTGCCGAGCAGATGGACATGGGCGTCCTGGCCGGCAAGAAGCAGCTCACCGACCTCACCCCGCTGCTGGACGCGCCCTCCTACGACGACCCGTCGAAGAAGGTCCGCGACACCCTCCGGCCCGGCATCGTCGAGATGGGCCAGCTCGACGGCGACCCGGTCTGGATCATGTACTACGCCTACACGGTGTACGGCGTCTGGTACTCGCAGAAGGCCCTGGACTCGCTCGACGAGAAGTACCCCGAGACCTGGGACCAGATGCTGGCGGTCTGCGAGAAGGCCAAGAAGAAGGGCATGGCGGGCTGGACGTACGCGGGCAAGTACCCGTACTACCTCCCCTTCTCGCTCTACCCGATGATCGGCAAGGTCGGCGGCCGCGAGGTCCTCGACGCGATCGACAACCTGGAGCCGAACGCCTGGAAGCACCCGGCCGTCAAGGCCTGTTTCGAGGCGTACTACGAGCTCTTCAAGAAGGGCTACATCCTCAAGGGCACGCCCGGCATCGACCACATCCAGTCGCAGACCGCGTGGGCCCAGGGCAAGGCGCTGTTCATCCCGAACGGCTCCTGGGTGGAGAACGAGTCGGCCAACGTCATCCCCAAGGACTTCAACCTCGCGGTCTCCGCGCCGACCGGCATCGACAGCTCCGACAAGCTGCCCTTCGGCACCATCTGGGCGTCCGGCGGTGAACCCTTCATCGTCCCGGCCAAGGGGGCGAACACGGCGGGCGGCATGGAGCAGTTGCGCATCATGCTCAGCGAGGCATCCTCGAAGAACTTCACCAGCAAGGTGAAGTCGCTGACCGCGTACAACGGCGGCACCTCCGGGATCACCCTCACCCCGGGCCTCACGTCCGGCGTGGCGGCCCTGAAGCTGGCCGGTGCCAACGTGCTGAACCCGCGCCTCCAGGACTGGTACGTGCAGCTCCAGAAGGAGCAGATCGGCGTGGCGGGCCTCGGCGAGATGATGGCCGGTCGGGCCACCCCGGCGGAGACCATCAAGAAGATCCAGGGCTACGCGGACGCGACCGCCAAGGACACGTCGATCAAGCACTACAAGCACCAGTGAGGATCCGTCACCAGCGGCGGCGCCCGCCCAGAGAACGGGGTCGGTAGCAATGCAGCACGGCAAGTACCGGTTCATCGTGGGGTTCCTGACGGTTCCCCTCGGGCTGTACGCGCTCTTCGTCGTATGGCCGTTCATCCAGTCCATCTACTATTCGTTCACGGACTGGACGGGGCTGAGCCCGGAATTCAAAATGGTCGGCTTCGACAACTACAAGAGAATGTTCCACGACGAGATCTTCTGGAAGTCGTTGCAGCACAGTCTCTTGTTCGCGTTGGTGCTGCCGCTGGTGACGATCAGTCTGGCGCTGTTCTTCGCGTTCATGATCAACGTGGGGGGACGGCGCCGGGTGGGCGGCCCGGTGATCTCGGGTGTCCGCGGCTCCTCGTTCTACAAGATCGTCTATTTCTTCCCGCAGGTTCTGTCGATCGCGATCGTCGCCCTGTTGTTCGCCTTCGCGTACAACCCGGACAGCGGCGCCATCAACTCCCTGCTGCGCGGCATCGGGCTCGGCAGTCTCCAGCCGCTGTGGCTGGGTGATCCGAGCCTCGCCCTGTGGTGTGTGATGGCGGTCCTCGTCTGGTCCTCGGTCGGCTTCTTCGTGGTCCTCTTCTCCGCCGGTATGGCGTCCATTCCGGCGGAGTTGTACGAGGCGGCGCTGCTCGACGGCGCCAACCGGATGACCACGTTCTTCCGGCTCACCCTGCCGCTGCTGTGGGACACGGTGATGTCCGGCTGGGTCTACATGGGCATCCTCGCGCTGGGCGCCGAGTCGTTCGCGGTCGTACAGATCATGACGACCGGTCCCGGCGGTCCCGACTACTCGACCACCGTCCTGGTCCTGTACGTGTACCAGAAGGCGTTCCGGGACGGACAGGCCGCCTACGCGACCACCATCGGCGTCGCCCTGCTCGTCGTCACGCTGGCCTTCGCCGCCATCGTGATGCGACTGGGCCGCCGTGAGCGGCTGGAGTTCTGATCACATGAAGACGACCGAGACCCCCGCCCCCGTGCCGGCCGAGTCCGGTGTCCCCGTCGCCAAGGTCGGCGCACCGGACGGGAATTCGCCGAAGCGGAAGAAGAAAGAGGGCTCCGTCCTCAACGCCTTCTCGCACGGCATGCTCATCCTGTGGGCGTTCATGGTCGTCCTGCCGCTCGCGTGGGCCGTGATGACGTCCTTCAAGAGCGACAGCGCGATCTTCAGCTCGCCCTGGGCGCTGCCGGACAAACTGCACTTCGACAACTGGGCGCGGGCCTGGACCGACGCCAACATGAGCGACTACTTCTTCAACACCATTCTGGTGGTGGCGGGTTCACTCGTCGGCACGCTGGTGCTCGGTTCGATGGCCGCGTACGTGCTCGCCCGGTTCGACTTCCCGGGCAACCGCTTCATCTACTTCCTGTTCATCGGCGGCATGAGCTTCCCGATCATGCTCGCCCTGGTCCCGCTGTTCTACGTCGTCAACAACATGGGACTGCTCAACACGATCCACGGTCTGATCCTGGTCTACATCGCGTACTCGCTGCCGTTCACGGTCTTCTTCCTGACCGCGTTCTTCCGCACACTGCCCACCTCGGTGGCGGAGGCAGCGTTCGTGGACGGTGCCTCGCACACCCGGACGTTCTTCCAGATCATGCTGCCGATGGCCAAGCCCGGCCTGATCAGCGTGGGGATCTTCAACTTCCTGGGCCAGTGGAACCAGTACATGCTGCCGACGGTCCTGAACACCGACCCGGACAAGCGGGTCCTCACCCAGGGCCTGGTGCAGCTCGCCGCCAGCCAGGGCTACAAGGGCGACTGGTCCGGGCTCTTCGCCGGTCTGGTGATGGCCATGCTGCCGGTGCTCGCGGCCTACATCGTCTTCCAGCGTCAGGTGGTACAGGGCCTGACCGCGGGGGCGCTCAAGTAGCGGCCCGCCCCTGTCTCGTGCGTGCCGCTCCGGGTCTCCGGAGCGGCCTGCACGCATGTGTGCAAGTACCCGGATGCGGTTCAACCTCTTGACGGGAGGCAGCCCGAACAGCTCAGCTTAGAGTTCACTAGTTGGACATAGACGGGGCCTCATCGATGCGGTCCCGCGCGCAGGAGGTCGTCGTGGAGACTCCGGGGTCGCAGTCGTCACTGCACCGAGCCAATCTCGAACGGGTCGTGCGAGCGGTGCGGTTGGCCGGGTCGCTGACACAGGCCGAGATCGCGAGGACGACGGGCCTGTCCGCAGCGACCGTCTCCAACATCGTGCGCGAGCTCAAGGACGGCGGAACGGTCGAGGTCACCCCCACCTCGGCGGGCGGCCGCCGGGCCCGCAGCGTCTCCCTGAGCGGGGACGCCGGCATCGTCATCGGTGTCGACTTCGGGCACACGCATTTGCGCGTCGCGGTCGGGAATCTCGCCCACCAGGTGCTGGCCGAGGAGTCCGAGCCCGTCGACGTGGACGCCTCCTCGACGCAAGGGTTCGACCGGGCGGAAGAGCTGGTCAACCGGCTGATCACGGCGACCGGAGTGGACCGCTCCAAGATCGCCGGGGTGGGCCTCGGCGTGCCCGGACCGATCGACGTGGAGTCGGGCACCCTGGGCTCCACCGCGATCCTCCCGGGCTGGACCGGCACCAGACCCGCGGAGGAGCTGGGCAGCCGTCTGGGCGTACCGGTGCACGTGGACAACGACGCGAACCTCGGCGCCCTCGGTGAGCTGGTCTGGGGCAGCGGGCGGGGCGTCAGGGACCTGGCGTACATCAAGGTCGCGAGCGGGGTCGGCGCGGGGCTGGTCATCAACGGCAAGATCTACCGGGGCCCGGGTGGCACAGCGGGAGAAATCGGGCATATTACTCTTGATGAGTCCGGCCCTGTCTGCCGTTGCGGAAACCGGGGCTGCCTGGAGACCTTCACGGCCGCGCGCTATGTGCTGCCGCTTCTCCAGTCCAGTCACGGGACCGACCTGACCATGGAGGGAGTCGTACGGCTGGCGCGGGACGGAGACCCTGGTTGCCGTCGGGTGATCGCCGACGTCGGCCGACACATCGGCAGTGGAGTCGCCAATCTCTGCAATTTGCTGAACCCGAGCCGAGTGGTCCTCGGTGGCGATCTCGCCGAGGCCGGTGAGCTGGTGCTCGGGCCGATCAGGGAGTCTGTCGGCCGCTACGCGATCCCCAGTGCGGCGCGTCAACTTTCCGTTCTCCCGGGGGCACTTGGAGGCCGTGCGGAGGTGCTCGGAGCGCTCGCTCTCGCACTCAGCGAGATGGGCGATTCGACCCTTTTGGACGGGTCGCTGACCGCGGCCACACCTGTCTTCACTTAGAGAACGCACGACGCCGTTGCCATCTCGTTAAGTATTTACTTCTTGACGCCGAACGCGCGGCCGAGTTGACTTCCAGCCACCTCGGCCGCAACGACGCGGCCTCGTCAGGGAGGTTTCAAAGTGAACACGCGTATGCGTCGTGCCGCCGTTGCCGTTATCGCCACCACGATGGCCGTTGCGATGGCCGCCTGTGGCAAGGCAGGCGACGACAAGAAGTCCGACAGCAGCTCCAGCTCCTCGGGCGGCACGAACGCCTCGATCGGCCTGCTCCTGCCCGACAGCGTCACCGCTCGGTACGAGAAGTTCGACAAGCCGTACTTCGAGGCGAAGGTCAAGGAGCTCTGCTCCGGCTGCACCGTCCAGTACAACAACGCGAACGCCAGCGCCGCGACGCAGGCCCAGCAGGTCAGCAGCATGATCACCAAGGGCGTCAAGGTCATCGTGATCAGCGCCCAGGACTCCGCCGCGATCAAGTCCTCGATCCAGCAGGCGGTCAACAAGGGCATCAAGGTCGTCGCGTACGACCGTCTGGCCCAGGGCCCGGTCTCCGCGTACGTCTCCTTCGACAACGTCCAGGTCGGCAAGCTCCAGGGCGAGGCGCTCCTCACCTCGCTGGGCTCCAAGGCGACCACCAAGTCGAAGATCGTCATGATCAACGGTGACGACGCCGACCCGAACGCCGCGCAGTTCAAGAAGGGCGCCCACGAGGCCCTCGACGGCAAGGTCGACATCGCCTACGAGCAGTCCGGCCTCTGGAAGGACAGCGTCGCCGGGCAGAAGATGTCCGCGGCCATCACCCAGCTCGGTGCCAAGAACATCGCGGGCGTCTACTCCGCCAACGACGGCATGGCCGGCGGCATCGCCACCGTCCTCAAGGGCGCCAAGATCGGCAGCATCCCGCTGACGGGTCAGGACGCGGAGCTCGCCGGTATCCAGCGCATCGTCGCCGGTACCCAGTCCAGCACCGTCTACAAGGCCTTCAAGCCGGAGGCCGAGGCGGCCGCCACGCTCGCCGTCGACCTGGCGCAGAACAAGAGCATCTCCTCGCTCGCCACCACGACCCAGACCAGCGGCTCCGGCAACAAGGTGCCCTCGCAGCTGCTGACCCCGGTGTCGGTCACCAAGGCCAACATCAAGGACACGGTCATCAAGGACGGTCTCTACACCGTCGCGCAGATCTGCACCGCCGACTACGCCGCGGCGTGCAAGGCGGCCGGTCTGCAGTAATCACCGCCCAGCGGTGACAGACCCCCTTCGGCGTCCGCCCCACCTTCCAACCCCGCTGTGGGGCGGGCGCCGATCGGAACCCGTGCGAACGCAGCCGTTGCCAACAGGCACCGGCCGCGCGCATGTTCATCTTGTAAATCTGTGCCTAGGCACAACCCTCCGCGGCTTTTGACTAGCGCGGCATCCCCGCCGGTCAGGCGGCGAAGGAGATGGTTAACGTGTCCGCTACGCCCGTGCTGGCGTTGCGCGGAGTCTCCAAGCGATTCGGTGCGGTGCAGGCCCTCACCGAAGTAGAGCTGGAGGTCCACGCCGGAGAAGTGGTCGCACTGGTGGGCGACAACGGCGCAGGAAAGTCCACTCTGGTGAAGACCATCGCCGGAGTGCATCCCATCGATGAAGGAGTCATCGAGTGGGAGGGCAACCCGGTCAGCATCAACAAGCCGCACGACGCCCAGGGACTCGGCGTCGCGACGGTCTACCAGGACCTCGCACTGTGCGACAACCTCGATGTCGTCGGCAACCTCTACCTCGGGCGTGAGCTGCTGCGCCACGGGGTCATCGACGAGGTCACGATGGAGAAGCACTCCCGTGAGCTGCTGAGCACGCTCTCCATCCGCATCCCGAGCGTGCGCATCCCGATCGCCAGCCTCTCCGGTGGTCAGCGGCAGGTCGTCGCCATCGCCCGCGCGCTGATCGGTGACCCCAAGGTCGTCATCCTCGACGAGCCCACCGCCGCCCTCGGTGTCGAGCAGACCGCACAGGTCCTCGACCTGGTCGAGCGGCTGCGCGAGCGCAACCTCGGCGTCATCCTCATCAGCCACAACATGGCCGACGTCAAGGCGGTCGCCGACACGGTCAACGTGCTGCGCCTGGGCAAGAACAACGGCTCCTTCCCGGTGAAGGACACCAGTCAGGAAACGATCATCGCCGCGATCACCGGTGCCACGGACAACGCCGTGACCCGTCGTGCGGTGCGCAGCACGGAGGCGGCAAAGTGAGCGACACGTCAGACACCGTGAAGAAGGACGCGGTGGCCACGGCCAACGCCGCGTCCGCGGAGGACCCCACGGCGGCGGCCGCGTCCGCCACCGTCGTCGACCCGCGTCTGCTGGTCCGCGAAGAGGGCTACAAGGGCTACATCACCGAGTTCAAGCGCAAGGTCAAGGGCGGTGAGCTCGGCTCGCTGCCGGTCGTCGCCGGCCTGATCGTCATCGGCATCATCTTCCAGTCGCAGAACAGCCGGTTCCTGAGCGCGGACAACCTGTCCAACATCAGCTACTACCTGTCGGCGACCGGCATGCTCGCCATCGGCCTGGTCTTCGTGCTGCTGCTCGGCGAGATCGACCTGTCCGTCGGCTCGGTCAGCGGTCTGGCCTCCACCCTGTTCGCCGTCTTCGTGGTCAACCACGGGATGAACGGCTGGCTGGCGCTGGTCCTGACGATCATCACGGGTATCGGCATCGGCGCGCTGCACGGCTTCTTCTTCGCGAGGATCGGCGTACCGGCGTTCGTCGTCACCCTGGCCGGCTTCCTCGGCTGGAACGGTCTGATGCTGTGGCTGCTCGGTTCGAGCGGCACCATCAACATCCCGGACGAGGGTCCGGTGCACCTGCTCGGCCAGGGCTCCTTCTTCATGGACCAGTCGATCGCGGGCGCCTACATCCTGGCCGCCCTCGGCGTCGCGTCCCTGCTCTACGGCTCGCTCGTCGAGCAGCGCCGCCGCAAGGCCGCCGGGGTGCCGTTCCGGCCCACCAGCGAGATCGCGCTGCGGGTCGGTCTGCTCGCCGTGGCCGCGTTCGTCACCGCGTACGTGCTGAACTCCTCGGCGGGTGTCTCCAACTCGCTGGTGATCTTCCTCGCGTCCCTGGTGATCGTGGACTTCGTGCTCCGTCGTACCCCGTACGGCCGTAAGGTCTTCGCGGTCGGCGGCGGCATCGAGGCCGCGCGCCGTGCCGGTATCAACGTGTCCATGATCCGGATCACCGTGTTCGCCATCTCCGGCGGCTTCGCGGCGGTCGGCGGTATGTTCTTCGCCGGTCAGACCCAGAGCGCCACGCTCAACGCCGGTGGCGGCAACACCCTGATGCTGGCCATCGCGGCCGCGGTCATCGGCGGTACGAGCCTCTTCGGCGGTCGCGGCACCGTCTGGTCCGCCCTGCTGGGCATGCTCGTCATCCAGTCGATCCAGACCGGTCTCGACCTGCTCAACATGAACACGTCGATCCAGTACATGATCACGGGTGGCGTCCTGCTCGGCGCGGTCGTCATCGACTCGGTGTCCCGCAAGAGCCAGAAGGCCTCGGGTCGCGGCTGACCTGCCCCTTCACACAGACTGTGCCCGGTATCGAACGCGATACCGGGCACAGTCATGTCGTAGGAAAGGCTGTTCTTGGGTACAGCCGATCGCGTGACGTATGACGCAGAGCCCGGGCGCCGTCCGCAAAGGCGGAACATTAGACTCGACAAGCCCGGCAACAGCTCGATCAGCTCTACTCGCAAGGAGGCACGGGTGCCGCTGCTGACCCGCATCAGGGGACCGCGCGATCTGGACCGGCTCAGCCTGGAGCAGCTGGACCAGCTGGCCGGGGAGATCCGGACCTTCCTCGTCGACGCCGTCTCCAAGACCGGCGGCCACCTCGGCCCGAACCTCGGTGTGGTCGAGCTGACCATCGCCCTGCACCGCGTCTTCGAGTCGCCGAAGGACCGGGTGCTGTTCGACACCGGCCACCAGTCCTACGTCCACAAGCTGCTCACCGGCCGCCAGGACTTCTCCAGGCTGAAGATGAAGGGCGGCCTGTCCGGCTACCCCTCGCAGGCCGAGTCCGAGCACGACGTCATCGAGAACTCGCACGCCTCGACGGTCCTCGGCTGGGCCGACGGCCTCGCCAAGGCCAACCAGGTCCTCAAACGCGACGACCACGTGGTCGCGGTGATCGGTGACGGCGCGCTGACCGGCGGTATGGCCTGGGAGGCGCTGAACAACATCGCCGACGCCAAGGACCGCCCGCTCGTCATCGTCGTCAACGACAACGAGCGCTCCTACGCACCGACCATCGGCGGCCTCGCGAACCACCTGGCGACCCTGCGGACCACCGACGGCTACGAGCGCTTCCTGGCCCGCGGCAAGGACCTCCTGGAGCGCACTCCGGTCGTCGGCAAGCCCCTCTACGAGACGCTGCACGGCGCGAAGAAGGGCCTGAAGGACTTCATCGCCCCGCAGGGCATGTTCGAGGACCTCGGTCTGAAGTACGTCGGCCCGATCGACGGCCACGACATCGACGCCCTGGAGTCCGCGCTCGCCCGCGCCAAGCGCTTCGGCGGACCGGTCATCGTGCACTGCCTCACCGAGAAGGGCCGCGGCTACCAGCCCGCCCTCCAGGACGAGGCCGACCGCTTCCACGGCATCGGCCCCATCCACCCCGACACCGGCCTGCCCATCAAGGCCTCCGGCGCCGACTGGACCTCCGTCTTCGGCGACGAGATGGTCGCGCTTGGCCAGGAGCGCGAGGACATCGTCGCGATCACCGCCGCGATGCTCCAGCCCGTCGGCCTGAAGAAGTTCGCCGACGCCTTCCCGAACCGCATCTACGACGTCGGCATCGCCGAGCAGCACGCCGCCGTCTCCGCGGCCGGCCTCGCCACCGGCGGACTGCACCCCGTCTTCGCCGTCTACGCCACCTTCCTCAACCGCGCCTTCGACCAGGTGCTGATGGACGTGGCGCTGCACAAGTGCGGGGTGACCTTCGTCCTGGACCGGGCCGGCGTCACCGGCACCGACGGCGCCTCCCACAACGGCATGTGGGACATGTCGATCCTCCAGGTCGTCCCGGGCCTGCGGCTCGCCGCACCGCGCGACGCCGACCAGGTCCGCGCCCAGCTGCGCGAGGCCGTCCAGGTCGAGGACGCGCCGACCGTGGTCCGCTTCTCCAAGGGCGCGGTCGGACCGGCCGTACCCGCCGTGGGCCGCATCGGCGGCATGGACGTGCTGCGCGCGCCCGGCACCGACGCACCGGACGTCCTGCTGGTCTCGGTCGGCGCCCTCGCGCCGATGTGCCTGGAGATCGCCGCCCTCCTCGACAAGCAGGGCATCACCACGACCGTCGTAGACCCGCGCTGGGTCAAGCCCGTCGACGAGGCCATGGCCCCGCTCGCCGAGCAGCACCGGGTGGTCGTCACCGTCGAGGACAACTCCCGTGTCGGCGGCGTCGGTTCGTCGATCGCGCAGGCGTTGCGCGACGCGGGTGTGGACGTTCCGCTGCGCGATTTCGGCATTCCGCCGCGCTTCCTCGACCATGCCTCCCGCGCCGAGGTGATGACGGAGATCGGCCTCACCGCTCCCGACATCGCCCGCCAGGTCACCGGCCTGGTCTCGAAGCTGGACGGCCGCTTCGAACGCCCCACGGCAGAGGTCGACTCGGTGGAGTCCGCGCGCGACTGAGGCACGGCCGGCACCGCTGAACGGGCCGCTTTTTCCACTCTTCGCAGTGGTGAAAGCGGTCCGTTCGCGTGAACCCGCCCGCGTCGGGGCATACGCACAACGCCCCCTCTCGATCATGTCGAGGACGCCAAGCGTGGGAGGTACACCCGTGAGCAGCACACTCTTCCGGACGAAGAGGGTCGAACAGTCCATCCAGGACACCGAGGAACCCGAGCACGCGCTCAGAAAATCCCTCTCGGCCCTGGATCTGACCGTGTTCGGCGTCGGCGTCGTCATCGGCACCGGCATCTTCGTCCTCACCGGCACGGCCGCCAAGAACACCGCCGGTCCCGCGGTCGCCCTGTCCTTCGTCGTGGCCGGCGTCGTCTGTGCCCTCGCGGCGCTCTGCTACGCCGAGTTCGCGTCCACGGTCCCGGTCGCGGGCTCCGCGTACACCTTCTCGTACGCCTCGCTCGGCGAGTTCCCCGCCTGGATCATCGGCTGGGACCTGGTCCTCGAACTCGCCCTCGGTACGGCGGTGGTGGCCGTCGGCTGGTCCGGCTACATCCACTCGCTGCTGGACAACGCGGGCTGGCATCTGCCCGAGGCGCTCAGCGGCCGGGACGGCGCCCACGGCTTCGGCTTCGACATCCTCGCCGCCGCGCTCGTCCTCGTCCTCACCGCGATCCTCGTGCTCGGCATGAAGCTCTCCGCGCGGGTCACCTCGGTCGTCGTCGCCATCAAGGTCGCCGTCGTCCTCGTGGTGATCGTCGCCGGCGCCTTCTTCATCAAGGGTGACAACTACAAGCCGTTCATCCCCAAGTCGCAGGCCGTGGAGGCGGGCGGCAACCTCAAAGCCCCCCTCATCCAGCTGATGTTCGGCTGGGCGCCCTCCAACTTCGGCGTCATGGGCATCTTCACCGCCGCCTCCGTGGTCTTCTTCGCGTTCATCGGCTTCGACGTCGTCGCCACCGCCGCCGAGGAGACCCGCAACCCGAAGCGGGACGTGCCGCGCGGCATCCTCGGCTCGCTGGTCATCTGCACGACGCTGTACGTCGCCGTCGCGATCGTCGTGACCGGCATGCAGAAGTACAGCTCGCTGTCGATCGACGCACCGCTCGCCGACGCGTTCAAGGCCACCGGACACCCGTGGTTCGCGGGCCTGATCAGCTTCGGCGCCGCGATCGGTCTGACGACGGTGTGCATGATCCTGCTGCTGGGCCAGGCCCGCGTGTTCTTCGCGATGAGCCGGGACGGGCTGCTGCCGCGCTTCTTCTCCCACGTCCACCCGCGCTTCCGCACCCCGTACCGCCCGACCATCCTCCTCGGCGTGATCATCGCGATCGTCTCGGGCTTCACGAGCCTCAGCGAACTCGCCGAACTGGTCAACATCGGCACGCTGTTCGCGTTCATCGTGGTCGCGATCGGCGTGGTAATCCTCAGGAACAAGCGCCCGGACCTGCCCCGCTCCTTCCGCACCCCCCT
The DNA here is from genome assembly GCF_035982055.1 of Streptomyces sp. NBC_01288. NCBI lineage: Bacteria > Bacillati > Actinomycetota > Actinomycetes > Kitasatosporales > Streptomycetaceae > Streptomyces > Streptomyces sp. NBC_01288. The sequence goes on along the minus strand of NZ_CP108427.1, from coordinate 2,484,312 downwards.
GGTCCCGGCCCTCCCGATCGTCTCGGTCCTGGCCTCCTTCTGGCTGATGCTCAACCTCCCCGCCGAGACCTGGCTCCGCTTCGCCATCTGGATGGCGATCGGCTTCGCCGTGTACTTCTTCTACGGCCGCACGCACAGCCGCCTGGGCCTGCAACAGGCGGCTGAGGCGAGGGAGTCGGCGACACCGCCGAGCGGAAACGCCTCGTAGTTCCTTCGCGATCGACCCAGTTGGTTGTCCGGCCCCGTAAGTCCCGCTCGGTGGAGGGGACTTGCGGGGCCGTGTCGCGTGTGTGTCAGCCGGTGCGGGTCAGCCCCGTACGCTGCGCGGGCCGGTGACCTCCGCGCCCAACTCCGTGACCCTGCGCCGGAGTTCACGGTCCGCGGTGACCACAAGACAGGGCCGGCCGGCGGCCTCGGCGACGAGTTCGACCATGCGGTCGTCGCCGCTGCCGGGGGCCGAGTCCACCCGTACGCCCGGAACGGACGCCACGCCACGGGCCGCGCCCTCCACGACGAGGACGAGTTCCACGGGGTCCGTGCGGCCCGGCAGACCGTCGCTCGCGAGCCGGTCGCGGAGGCGCTCGGCGGCACCCTTGCGGTCGCGCCACCAGCCGTCGGGCACCGACCCGACGACGTTGGCGCCGTCGACGATCACGAGCAGGGGAGTGTCCTCGTCCATGGGGCAAGGGTCGCACGTGGGCGGGGGGTGCCCCGCGCGGAAGTACCCGCCCCACTTACAGTGAACCGGTGAACGGCGACTGGCTCATACGCGGCCGCGACGGCCGGCTCAGTGTGTATCTGCCCTCGGGCGACGCCGTCCTGTGCCGGGCGGAACGCGGCCCCGGCGGCCTCTGGAGCGCCCCGCGCAAGGTCGGCGGCGACCAGAAGCTGCACCCGGGGCTGCTCGGTATCGGACAGGGCGCGGACGGCTACGCCCACCTCGTGTCCTGGCGCCCCACGCGGGCCGACGAGTCCGGACTGGTCCACTCCACACACTTCCGGCCCCGCCTCGCGGCCCTCGACTGGAGCCCGGTCGGCCACCCGGACAAGAAGGGCGACCGCACCGGTGTACCGGCGATCGCGGTCGACGCGGAGGGCCGGGCCCATGTCTTCGTGCGCAACGCGGGGACCGGTGTCAGCCTGCTGGCCCAACGGGAGAAGGGCGGCTGGGAACCGTGGCGCGACCTCAAGGGGAGCGACGTCCACGAGGACCTGGCGGCGGTGACGGGGGAGTCGGGCACGGTCGAGCTGTACGCGGCGGTACCGGGCGCGATCCTGCACTGGCGCCAGCCGGAGCCGGGCGAGCAACCGGTGCTGGAGGAGGCGATGGAGGCCACGATCCGCCCCGGCACACTCCGAGCCCTCCCCACCTCCCCGTCGAGCACCACCCTCTTCTACACGGACGACTCCGGCGACCTCTGCGTCTGGCGCCCCGGCACCAAGCCCATCGCCCTCCTCCCCTCGGCGGGCCCCGGGCCGGTCTCCGCGGTCCGCTGCGAACTCGACGGCTATGACTGCACGTTGCTCGCCCAGCGCTCGGCGAGCGGCCGGGTCGCCTTCGCCGCGTATCCCACGGAACAGGAGTCCGCGGGCGCCTGGTGGACCGAGTCGGGGCCCCAACTCCCGGCGGACGCCGAGGTCTCGCTGACGCTGGACGAGGACGAGCGGGTGGCCGCGGCGACGGTGTCGCCGTCCACCGGTCAACTGCTCGTCACGCGGCGGAAGGAGGAGGCGGGGCTGGCGTTGGAGGCGTGGCGGGAGGTCTGACCGACTGGTCCTTGCACACCGCTCAGCCCATGCGCGGCGTCCACTGCCACCCGCCCGTGCCCACCGTCACCGGATCGCCGAGGCCGCCCGCGGCCGTGCCGGGGTGGAGGGCCAGGGCGCTCGCCGTGCCGGCGTCGGTCGTGGTGCGGAGGGCGGGGCGGTCGTCGCCGTCCAGGTGCAGTCCGCCATCGCGACGCGTGTGCCGAGAGCGCCGGTGCCGGTGCTCGGGTGCAGCCGCAGCGTGCCGGTGGTCCGGTCGCGGGTCCAGAGGTCCGGGGTGCCGTCGCCGTTCGCGTCACCCGGGGCGGTGGTGCCGGTCCGCACCGCGCTGTAGCCGGGCAGTGCGTCGGCCAGTGCCACCCACTGGCCGACGCACAACTCCTGGAGCAGTACGGCGTCCGCGTCCCACGCGGTGATCTGGTCCACCGTCAGACCGGTCCGGGCCGCGGTGTCCAGACCCCTCCGGCACCCCTCGTGGCCACCGCACACGTTGTACGTGATCGAGCGCACGCCGGGTGCCGTGGCCGGGTCGACCTGGTCGGCGTACGCGCTGCCGCTCGGCGGCAACAGGGCCGCGCAGAGCGCGAGTCCGGTGCCGAGTCATGCCAACCGGCTTGTGGCAGCCAGCAGTTGCCCCCTCGCGATGTTCCCGGTTCCACCTGGTCGTGCCGCCCCGTCAGGACGAAGTCCCGCCCGTGGCCGGTGACTTCTTCGCCGACTCGGGGATCGTCGAGTCGGTGCGGAGCGCCTTCCACAGCGTCGTCGCCTGGGGTTCCGCCGCGACCACGCGGTTCGGGTCGACCTTGTCGTAGGCCACCGGGAGCATGATCGTCTCCATGGTGGACGGGTTGACGCCGTTCAGGCTGCGGCCGAACTCGGCGAGCTTGGTGAGCGAGGCGAGTTCGGAGTCGGTGGTGAGCGCGGCGGTCAGCTGGTCGGCGATCTTGTACGCCTTGACGGGGCTGCCCAGCAGGTCCTGCTTCTGGATCTCGGTGAGCAGGGCCAGCATGAACTTCTGCTGGAGGCCGATGCGGCCGAGGTCGCTGCCGTCGCCGATGCCGTGCCGGGTGCGGACGAACTCCAGGGACTGGGTGCCGTTCAGCCGGTGGGTGCCCTTGGTCAGGTCGAGGCCGCTGGAGGTGTCGTGGATGTCCTCGTCGACGGTGACGGTCACGCCGCCTATCGCGTCCACCAGGTCCTTGAAGCCGGCGAAGTCGACCTCGACGTAGTGGTCCATGCGGGTCCCGGACATCTGCTCCACGGTCTTCACGACGCAGGCCGGACCGACCTGGGAGTAGATGGAGTTGAACATCACGCGCTTCGCCGACGCGACCGAGGAGCCGTTCGACGTGGTGCACTCCGGGCGGGTCACCAGGGTGTCGCGCGGGATGCTGATCGCGACGGCCTTCTTGCGGCCCTCGGGTATGTGCATCACCAGCGCGGTGTCCGAACGGGCGCCGGAGACCTTGCCGGTGTTCAGCTTCGCGTTGGCGCCGGCGCGTGAGTCGGAGCCCAGGATCAGGATGTTCTGCCCCGAGGTGGGCAGCTTCTCCGGCCGGTCGTCGCCGATCGCCTTGTCGATGTCGACGCCCTTGATGTTGCCGTCGATCCCGCTGTAGAGCCAGTACGCGGTACCGGCTCCGGCGAGGACCAGGACGGCCAGCGAGAGCAGGATCCAGCGGCCGGTGCGGCGCTTGCCGGTGCGTCCGCGCTTGCGTCCTCGCCCGCCGCCGCGCCGCGAGGGCGTGTCGGAGTCACTGTGCTGGGGCGTCGAGACATGGCTCATCCTGCTTCGAGTCCTCGTGGGTCGTGCCCCGGAGACGGGGCGGTGCTGTGGCGTGAGGACTCGGGTGGGGGGTGAGGCCGGTCCGTGTGCTGCCTGAACGTTTCCGCACTATAGGCAGAGGATCTGCTGATCATGCATGGAATGTGATGCGGTTGTAAACACAAACCCAACAAATAGTATGCAGCTGCCGCTTTGACCGGTCGTGCCTGATCGCACTTGATCACGACCGGTCGTCGACTGCGGTGACCGCGGGCCAACGGGGGCCGCGGGGGAAGGACGACGACGGATCATGCGGGCCACTACCGCGCGTGACAACGAGAGACGGCAGGCGACGGCCGACGGCGGGGGACCGACCCGGGACGACGGGCGCCGGGCCGTGCTGTCCGGACCCTGGCTGCTGCCCGGGCACGACGGCCGGCTCCTGGCGTTCGCGCACGTGGACGGCGCCGTCCTGCGCTGGACGGAGAGCACCCCCGGCGGCCCCGACTGGCTCGGCCCCGACGTCCTGCCCGCCAAGAACGTCACCTCGCTCACCGTCGTCCAGGGCCGCAACCGCTACGCCCACCTGCTCGGCCGCCGGGTGCGCGGCGACGGCACGGACCCCCTCGCGGTCGACCTGGTCTACGCGATCCAGTACCAGACCGGCCGGCCGATGAGCGAGTGGCGCTCGGCCGGCAACCCCCTCGCCCAGCGCGCGCGTTCCGCGCAGACCGGGCTGCCGGCCGCGGCGGTCGACACGGCAGGCACGCTGCACGTGTTCGCGCCGACCTCCGAGGGCCGCGTCTTCCTGCGCCGCGAGGACGCCCAGGGCCGCTGGCAGCCCTGGCTCGACCTGAAGACCCGGGCCTGCCCGGACATCCCGGCCGCGGTCGCCACCTCCACCGGGCACGTCGAACTCCTGGTGCCCGGCCCCGCCGGCGCCCTGACCTGGTATCAGGCACAGCCCGGCGCCGCTCCTCAACCCGGTCACGAGCTAGGGGTGGTCGCGCTGCCCGGCTCCGTCACCGGCCTGGAGACCTCGCCGGGCCGGGTCACGTACTACCTGACCGATGTGGCGGGCGGCCAGATCGTCGCCGTACGCGCGGGCGACTGGCCCGTGCCGGTGGGCGGCGACCCGGGCGACGGACGGCACGCGGCCCTCGCGACCACCGTCGACGGTCACCCCTGCACGGCGCTCGCCCACCGCGACGCCGACGGCCGGATCGTGGTCGGCCTGTGCCCCACCGAGGGCGAGCGGTACGGCGTGTGGTGGACCGACACCGGAACCCCCTGCCTGGGTGACCCCGCCCTCGCCCAGGACGCGCACGGCCGGGTCGTCGTCCTCGCGACGGCGCCGGACGGCACCCTGACCCTGGCCCGCCAGACCGACGGGCCGGGGCTGACGCTCGGCGACTGGATCCGGTTGTGAGGGACAGGTGTGACGGCGCGAGACAGGCGGGTCCGACCGGTGTGCGGCGGGGTTGGGGCCGCGCGGTTGTCGCAGAACCGGCGGGCGCGGCGGGGTCCGTCGTCCTGTGGGACCGGCGGGCCGGGGCTGACGTTCGGCGACTGGATCCGGTTGTGAGGCAGGGACGTGATGGCGCGATGACAGGCGGGTCCGACGGGTGTGTGGGCGGCGCCGTCGCTGGTGTGCGGCGGGGCTGGGGCCGAGCGGTCGTCGCGGAATCTGCGGGCGCGGCGGGGTTCGTCGTCCTGTGGGACCGATGGGCCGGGGCTGACGTTCGGCGACTGGATCCGGTTGTGAGGCAGGGGCGTGATGGCGCGATGACAGGCGGGTCCGACGGGTGTGTGGGCGGCGCCGTGGCTGGTGTGCGGCGGGGCTGGGGCCGCGCGGTTGTCGCGGAATCCGCGGGCGCGGCGGGGTTCGTCGTCCTGTGGGACCGATGGGCCGGGGCTGACGTTCGGCGACTGGATCCGGTTGTGAGGCAGGGGCGTGACGGCGCGATGACAGGCAGGTCCGACGGGTGTGCGGGCACCGCCGTCGCTGGTGTGCGGCGGGGCTGCGGTCGAGCGGTCGTCGCGGTCGTCGCGGAACCGGCGGGCGCGGCGGGGTTCGTCGTCCTGTCGGACCGACGGGCCGGGGCTGACGTTCGGGGACTGGATCCGGCTGTGAGTTCGGACACGAGACCGTGCCGGGGTGCGCTCCCGCACAGACGGGTGTGACGCCATGACACGCAGAACCGACCGAAGAGCGGGCGCCGCCGTTGCCGACGTCCCGCGGGGTCGCGGGCACACGGTCGCCGTGGTCGTCCCGGAACCCGCGGACGCGGTGCCGCTTGTCGGACTCCAGCCGCCCGGCGCCGGGATCGCCGTCGTCTGTCTGCGCGCCGGCGCCAAGGACGGCAGGGCCGCACTGGACCGGGCCCTCTCCGCGACCGGCGTTCGCGTGGTCACCGGCCCCCGGGTGCTCGGCGTCGACGGCACCGACGATCCGGCGACCGTCGCCGCGCTGCTCGACGCGCTGCGCGACATCGCCCCGGACCGGCTGCACACCCTGGACCCCGACCCCGTCCACAGCTCCTTCGACAAGGCCACCGGCACACCGGGTTACGACGTGCCGGCCGCGCACGCCGAGACGGCGGCCGGGGCGCTCGCCGCCGCCCGCGCCTGGCAGGGCGAGACGGGCCGGCCGCTGTCCGTCGACTGCCATCGCGCGCTGTCCGACCCCAGGTTCGGCCTCGACGCCTGCCGCCGCTATCCGACGCCGGTGAACTGGCTGTCCGCCGGATTCGACGGCCGGCTCACCGCCTTCCTGCCCACGGCCGCCGGATTGGTGCGCAACTGGCAGGACACGCAGGGCCGTTGGAGCGGCCCGGAGCTCGTCGAGGGACCCGGACCGCTGCCGGGGCTGCTCGTGCTGCCGGACCCGCGGGGTTTCCCGCACCTGTTCGGGCTGCGCCGCAGGGCCCGCGGCGACGGCGGCGTCGACGTCGAGGTCGTGCACGCGGCCCAGTACCGCACCGGCCCCGCCTCGCTCACCCCCTGGCACTCGCTCGGCGGACCGAACGCGGCCGACTGGCGCCGGGGGCGCGCGGTGGGTTCTCCCGCCGCCGCCTTCGACGGAGCGGGCACAATGTTCGTGTTCGTCCGCAACTTCGGGCACAGCATCAGCTGGCGCTGCCGCCCGGCCGACGGACGCTGGACGGCGTGGCAGCACCTGGGCGGCGCCCGGGTCGCGGACGACCTCGTCGCGGTGACCGCCCCGCACGGCGGGGTCGAGGTCTACGGCCGGCTGCGCGACACCCCGGGCGTGGTCCGCTGGTCCCCGGGCCGCGACGGAACCTGGGCCGAGGACCGCACGCTCCCCTTCGCCCCGCGCCCCGGCACTCTGGCACCGGCCCCCGAACCGGGCCTCGTCCTCTTCCGCGACCGGCGCACCGGCGAGGCCCACGCCTGGTCCTCCGCCGCCGGGGCCGTCCTGCCGCTCGGCGAGCCGGAGGGCACCGGACCCCTGGCCGCCGTACGGGGCGTGGAACTGGACGGTTGGTCCTGCTCCGTGCTGCTCGGACCGGGCGCCGACGGCACCGGCCGGGTGGGCGCGTACCCCGAGGAACGGCCCGACACAGGGGCCTGGTGGCAGGACCTGGGAGCACCGGCGTACGGCACACCGGCCGCCGCGCTCACCCGGACCGGCCGGCTCACCGCGGCGGCCTGGGCGCCTGGCGGGGAGCTCTTCCTGGCGCACCGGGACGAGCGGCCCGGCGCGCTCGCCTTCGGCGCCTGGCGCCCGGCGCGCGGCTGACCGGGCGGGCTGACCGAGCGGGCTGAAAGAGCGGGCGGACCCGTCCGGTCCGATTGCCGTCCAGCGAAAGTGGATGGCTTGATTCCAACGTCTGAGCGCCCGGCGGGCGTTCACTACGTCCTGCCGTTCACCGGAGCTTGTCGACGTTGTGAAAAGTAAAGATCACAAATGGTTGCACAGGAAACTTGTGATGTAAGTCGCGCCCAACAGCAGGTCAACGCGCGTCGACGGGATGGTGATGCGTTGTTAAAGTTCAGGTCGCTCATGTGATCGACCTGTGAAACCTCGGGTCCACCTGTGAGCGCCCGGGGGCGCACCATGGCGACCGTGGGGCACTTTGTCCTGTCTCATGTGCAACTGAGGGGTTATGGCCAGGCTTTCGCTCAGGGCTGTCCAAAAACTGACCTGCAAGAAGCGCGACGCCTGGTGGACGGTCTTCCTCGTGGACCCCGTCGCCACTCGCATGCTGCTGGTGGTGGCGCGCTTCCGGTTCATCACGCCGAACCGGGTCACCTGGGCCGCGCTCTTCATCGGCCTGGCGTCCGCCGGCTTCTTCCTGGAGGGCGACCGCCGCTCCCTGCTCATCGGCGCCCTGCTCTACCACCTGAGCTTCATCCTGGACTGCATCGACGGAAAGCTGGCCCGCCTCAAGGGCAACGGCACCGTCTTCGGCGGCTGGCTCGACTACGTCTTCGACCGCATCCGCGTCCTGTTCTGCGCCCTCGCCCTGATGGGCGGGCAGTTCCTGCGCACGGACGACGAGCGCTTCCTGCTCGCCGCCCTGGCCGTGGTCTTCCTCGACATGCTGCGGTACGTCGACGCGCTTCAGATCTACAAGATGCGCATGTCGATGCGGACCAAGATCGAGAAGGTCACCAAGAGCCGCGCCGAGGCCGAGCGCGTCGAGCGGGAGGCCCAGGAGGAGGCCGAACGCGCCGCCCAGGAGGCCGCCCGCGCCCACGCCGAGCGCACCCGGCGGACCGGCCGGACCCACCCGGCGGACCTCGGCCGGGACGCGGACGGACAGGAGCGCCCCGAACCCGCCGCCCCGCAGGTCGTCTTCATGGAGGACCTGCTGCGCGACAACCCCAGCAGCTCCGCCGAGGCCCTCCGCGAGGAGTCCGGCGCGGCCAACGTGGTCGACCTGCACGAGCAGTTCCGCGACCGGTTCCCCTGGTACACCCGGGTCCGCCGGGCGATGCTGCACACCCGGGTGCGCCCGCACCTGATCAGCGGCATCGAGTTCCAGATGTTCGTCTTCATCGTCGGCCCGCTGATCGGGAAGATCCTGTGGACGACGGTGGTCTCGGCGGCCCTGCTGATGCTGTTCGAGCTCGTGATCATGTACAAGTTCTGGCTCTCCACCCGTGACTTCACCCGCGTCATGGAGGAACTGGACCCCACGCCGACCACCGCCGGCACCATCGCCCCGCAGCTGCACAAGGGCCGTCACCGGCACGGCCGGGCGGTGGCGGACGCCCTCCTCGAAGACGAGCGCTACCAGGCGCCGGGGCCGGAGGAGAATCCTTTCTTCCAGCCCTATCCCCAGCCGCAGTACCACCAGCTGGACCCCGAGGAGGCCAAGGACCTCTCGGGTATCCCGACCCCTCGCGGTGAATCGCCGGACGTGCTGACCCAGCCGATCCGGATCCGTCCCTTCTCCAAGCCCACCTGGGCGGACGCAGGGGCGGAGGCCGAGCACGAGGGTCGCGGCCGATGACCATGCCGAACCCGCCGTACACCGAGTCGTCGTACGGCAGCGGCCCGCTGGCCCCCGCCCGCGACGCCCACGTCGACACCATCTCGTACGCGGACCCGTCCCAGTACACCGTGACCGTCGTCGTGGCGGCCTACAACGCGAGCGCCACCCTCGACCGCGCGCTGCGCTCCGCCCTGAATCAGACCCACCGCACCGTCGAGGTCGTCGTCGTGGACGACGCCTCCACCGACGGGACCCTCGCCGTCGCCCAGGGGTACGCCCGGCGCGACCCCCGGGTGCGGATCGTGGCCCGCCCGCAGAACAGCGGCGGTGTCGGCGCGCCCCGCAACAACGGCATCGAGTGTGCCTCCGGCCAGTACCTGACGTTCCTCGACGCCGACGACGAACTCCCGCACAAGGCCTGCGAGACGCTGCTCGCCTCCGCGCTGGCCACCGGCGCCGAGATCACCGCGGGCCGGGCGCTGCGCGTCAACCTCGCCAAGGACGAGACCACAGTCTGGCAACCGCAGCTCTACGGCACCGACCGCACGGTGACCGGCGGACTCACCGCGATGCCCGAACTGTTCGACGACCCGATCGCCGCGGCCAAGCTCTACCGCGTCGACTTCCTGCACCACAACGGCATCCGCTTCCCCGAGGGCGTCTACTTCGAGGACACCTACTTCTCCACGGTGGCCGGCCTGTGCGCGCGCTCCGTCACCCTGCTCGCGGCACCCGTCTACCGGTGGATGTGGGAACGGGAGACCGACACCCCCTCCATCACCAACCGGCGCGGCGAACTGCGCGGCATCCGCGACCGGGTCCGGGTGCACCGGTGGGCCGACGAGTTCCTCGACCGGCACGGCGCCCACGAACTCGTCGCGCACAAGGCGGCCAAGTTCCTCTCCCACGACCTGCGCCTGTACACACCCGAACTGCGCGCGGGCGACGACGCGTTCCGCGACGGCTTCGTGCAGGCCGTCGCCCCCTACCTGCGCTCCCTCCCGCCGGAGACCTACGACCTGTGCGGCCCGCTGGAGCGGGTGCGCGCCTTCGGGCTGATGCACGGCCGGGTCGACGTGGCCCTGTCCGTCGCCGACTACACCCAGCGGCGCAGCGTGCTCAGCTCCGACCTGGTCGAGCGGGACGGCAAGGTCCACTGGTCGGGCTCCCTGCTCGGCCGCCCGCACGCCGAGCGTTTCCTCGACGTCACCGACCTCGACCTGACCGGCACCACGCTGGGCGACGCCCGGCTGCACAACCAGGCGACCCGGGTGGAGATCCGCGACCACGAACTCCACGTCACCGGCTACATCCGCAACCAGTTCGGCCGGGTCCGCCCCAAGGACAAGGTCGAACTCACCGCCGTACTGCGCCGCCGCAGCCCCAAGACCGACCACACCTTCAAGGTCACCGGTGTCGAGGTCGACGACGAGTACATCCGCTTCCACACCACCGTCGACCTGGCGTCGACCCTCGGCAAGGCCGACCGGTCCGCCGTCTGGAACCTCTTCGTCCAGATCCGGCACGCCGGACAGCGCGCGACCACCACCGTGTGCGTCCGCGGACTCGACGTGGCGCAGGAGCGCTACACCGACGGCGACACGACGTACGAGATCTACGAGACCGTCAGCGGCAACCTCGCGCTGCGGCCCGAGACCAGCGAGCAGCGGGTCAAGGCCGATCCGCGCGGCACCCCGTGGCTGTGGTGGGCGGACCGGCGACTGCCCGAGCCGTTCGCCCCGCCCGAGCGCCCCGGCGCCGCGGTCGTCGTGCACTGCCACAACGACGAGTACAACCTGTACGAGTTCCTCAGCTCGCTCGCCGCCCAGCGCGACTTCGAGCGCACCCAGGTGGTCCTGGTCGACGACGGCTCGACCGACAGCACCCCCGGACACCTCGCCAACTTCGCCGCGCACTACCCCAACACCCGGGTCGTGACCCAGGTCGCCATGGGCATGCGCGCCGCCTTCGACAACGGCCTGCGCCATGTCTCCGCGCCCTACGTCATGTTCACGCGCGCCCGCGACATCCTCGGCGAGGACAGCGTCAGCCGGCTGCTGAGCACAGCCCGCACGGACCGGGCCGACGTCGTGGTGGGCGACCCCGACAACTTCCCCGGGCCGCGCCGGGGCGACGAGGAGCCGTGGCGGCGGTACTTCGGCAAGAAGCCCGACGCGGTCACGAAACTGGACGACGCCCCCTACCTCGTCTTCTCCACCGGCCTCGGCGCGAAGCTGCTGAAGACCGCACTGGTGCGCGACCACCGGCTGCGGGCCGGCGCCGGACCCGGCTACGAGGACGCCTGGATCGCCGTACCCGCCCTGCTGCACGCGGCCCGGGTCGCCACCGCGCCGCGCGCCACCTGCTACGAGCGCGACCAGGGCCGGAGCGACTCGCTGTTCGACGTGCCGTGGAACGACGCGGTCAAGGCGCAGGAGCTGATCCGGCTCTGCAAGCACCTCCTCAAGCGCACCGCCCCGCTCGACGCCCGCACCCGGCGGCTGGCCCAGCGGTTCGTGGTGCGCACCTTCCAGCCGTATCTGCGCAATCTGCACCGGATCATGAGCCGGGCCGAACTCGCCGCGATCTTCCCGGCGTTGTACGAGGTCTACGCGGACATCCCCGACGACCTGGTCCTCCAGTACGCCGTGGCCGCGCAGTCCCGGCTCCAGCACCACGCCGTGCGCACCGCCAATCTCGACCTGTTCTGCGAACCGCACGGCAGACCCGAGTACCGGCCCTACCTGAACATCGACGACCAGGGCCTGTACCGCAGGCTGGCCGACGACCGGGTGGAGACCGCGCTGCTGCGCACCGACCGGCAGAAGGCGGTGCTGGAGACCTGCCAGGTCGACCCGTACCGGATCACCTTCGAGGGCCTGCTGGTGCTGACCGGCGTCGACATCGCCCACCGGTTCGCCAACCGCGTCGAACTCGTCCTGAGCGACGGCCGCACCGAGCGGGCGCTCGCCGTCGAGCAGGTCTACCGGCGCGACCGCTGGCGCACCCGCAACGAACAGGACTGGTTCTCCGGCTGGCGCGCGACCGCCCGGCCCGAGGACTTCGCCGTCCTGAACAACAAGGACCTCCGCCTCACCCTGCGCGTCCACGACGGCGACCGGCACCTCGACACCGCCGTCGACGCCCGCCAGATGCTGCACCGCTTCAAGGGCACCCACCGGGCCGGCCGCGCCACCGTGACCCTCGCTATCGACTCCGACGAGAAGATCATCCTGCGCCGGGTCGCCGGCCTCGGCAGCCGTGTCCGGCACAGACTCACGCGTTTCCGCCGGGAGTTCAGGTCCGCCCTGCCCGGCCGCCCCGGCTGGCGCACCCGCCTGCTGTACTGGATCTGGCACCCCTGGCTGCGCGGCAAGGACATCTGGATCATCGGCGAGCGCGAGGACACCGCGCAGGACAACTCGTACCACCTCTTCAAGTGGATCCGGCAGAACGAGCCCCGGCGCAAGGTCTACTACGCCATCAACGGCAACGCCCCCGACCGCGCCAAACTCAAGCCCCACGGCCGCGTCATCGACCGGCTCTCCTGGAAGTACCGCGTCTACCTGCTGCACGCGAACCGGCTCATCAACGCCTACGACCTGGAGGCCTACCTCGGCTTCCCGGGCCTGTCCAAGCGCGCCTTCCTCACCGGCTACGGCGATCTGCTGCGCTACAAGCGGGTCTTCCTCCAGCACGGCGTGGTCTACAACGACGTCGCCCCGTCCATCCACGCCCAGGTCACCAACGTCGACCTGGTCCTCACCACGGGCCGCAGCGAACGCGCCTACTACGCCGAGCACTGCGGCTACGGCTACGACCGCGTCGCCGCCACCGGCCTGCCCCGCTTCGACGCGCTGGAACCCGTCGAGGGAGTGCGCCGCGTCCTGGTCATGCCCACCTGGCGCCGGGACATCGTGGCCCCGTCCTACAACAAGGCCGCCAAACCGGAGATCCCCTTCGCGGCCTCCGAGTACTACCGCTTCTTCTCCGCGCTGCTGCGCGACGAGCGGCTGCTCAAGACGCTCCGACACCACAACGTGGAGCTGGAGTTCATGCCGCACTACGAGATCCGGCCCTACCTCAAGCACTTCCGCATCGACCACCCCTCCATCACGGTCTCCACCACCGGCCGTGACGTACAGCTGGCGATGCGCGAGTGCTCGATGCTGGTCACCGACTACTCGTCGGTCTTCTTCGACGTCGCCTACATGGGCAAGCCGATCGTCTACACCAACTTCGACGACGAGGCCTTCTACAGCAAGCACTACAAGCGCGGCTACTTCGACCTGGCCCGCGACGGCTTCGGCCCCACCTGCGCCACCGTCGAGCAGGCCGTCGACGAGATCGTCGGCTCCATCGAGCGGGGCTTCCGGATGGAGCCCAAGTACACAGCGCGAGCAGAGGAGTTCTTCGTGCTGCGCGACACCCACAACTGCGAGCGCGCCTTCGACGTGATCGACACCATGGACGTCTCCGTCGTCGGCGACCCGGGCCGCCCGTCCGCGCCGCTGGTCATGGGGCGCCCCGAGGACCACCAGCACGGAAGGGGATGACGTGCGACACCCGAGGATCTTCCTCGCCGGCGACTCCAGCGTGACCAGCCGGCCGCGGAGCATGGCGCCGATGGTCGGCTGGGGCCAGGTGCTCCACCTGTTCGTCCGGACCGCCGAGGTCGTCAACGCGGCCCGCGCGGGCTCCAGTTCGCGCAGCTTCCTGGAACGCGGCAGGCTCGCCTGGATCCTGGAGAACATCGCCCCCGGCGACCTGCTGCTGATCTCCTTCGGTCTGATCGACATGAAGCCGGGCGACGGCCGTTTCACCGAACCCTTCGGCGACTTCCAGCGGTTCCTGCGCCAGTACGTCCACGGCGCCCGTGAGCGCGGCGCGCACCCGGTGTTCGTCACCAGCCACGAGCGCCGGGTCTTCGACGAGCACGGCAACATGCGCCGCCCCCTCGGCCTCTACCCGGGCGCCATGCGGGAGTTGGCGGCCGGTCTGTCCGTGCCGCTGCTCGACCTCAACGCGTGGAGCGTCGGCTGGTGGCGGCAGGCCGGCCCGCAGGGCACCCGGGACCTCTTCCTCCACCTGGACCCCGCCGAACACCCCAACTACCCCGACGGCGTCGCCGACAACACCCATCTGCGCGGCCACGGGGCCCTGGAATGCGCCCGGTTCGTGGCCGGGGAACTGCGCGCGCGGTCCCTGCTCACCCCGGACTACTTCCGCAACCTCGACGCGAACATCCCGGAGACGGCGATCGAGTTCCTCGACGACGACGTCTTCGAGCGGCTGACCAAGGAGCGGGTCGGCGCCGTCCCGGCGCGACGCGACCGCGGCGCGCTGGTGGAGAGCGGGGCGGCGCGATGAGCGACTGGTACCCGCTCGCCCGCGCCTGGGTGACCCACCCGCAGGCCCCGCAGATCGGCGGCACCCTCGAACTCTTCGCCGACGCCGACCCGGCCCAACCGGTCGCCCCCGGCCAGGAGTTCGCCCTCACCCTGGTCGTCACCCCCACCGGCGGCGCCTACCGCACCTACGGCTATCTCCTCGACGACTTCCTCGGCGGCGTCGCCGCCATGGTCAGCCACCAGGGCACCAGCCACCTCAACAACGGCCGCTACGCCACCTACGCCGGCGACGCCGAACCCCGCACCGTCACCTGCCGTATCCGCGTGGGCGACAACGCCGCCGAGGGCGCGGTGCTGCTGCCCCGCATCATCGTCGGCCTGATGCCCGCCCAGGGCGACAAGCTCATTCCCTCCGCGGCCGTCTCGGACGCGGGCTTCCGCGTACGGCGGCACTGGCTCCCCGGCCAGAGCATGACCCTGCGCCCGGGCGGCCGGGCGGTGCTGCCCGCCGGCCACAGCCCGCTCCCCGGCCTGCGCTTCATGGGCGTGGGCCTGGCCCGGCACGGCACGCTCACCTGCCGGTCCGACGGCAGCGTCACCTACCAGGCGGACCACGACCACCTGGGCTACGACCGCTTCGAGCTGGCCTTCGAGGACGAGCTCGGCCACCGGGTGTGGTCCGAGGTCACCGTCCACATCGGCGACTTCGGGGCATCGCCGGGCGCGCTGCCGACGTATGGGTAGCCGCCGTACGGGCACCCTCGGCGCCGCCCTGCTCGCGCTGACGCTCATGGGCTGCACCTCGTCGACACCCCCCTCGGTGTCGTCGGGCCCCGCCGCGTCCCCGACTCCTTCCGCGCTCCCCACCGGCGTGCGGTACCGGGAACTCACCGAGCGGCTCGGGGACGGTGAGCCGGTGCGGCTGTACGTGCTCGACGTCGAGCCCGACGCCCGGGTGAGGGTCACCGGTACATACGGCTCCGACCTGGCCGGCTCCGAGACGGTTCGCTCGATGGCCGCCCCGGCCGGGGCGCTCGCCGCCGTCAACGGCACCTACTACGACATCGCCACCGGCCACGACTACGCCGGCCACGAGGGCGACCCGCTCGGCCTGTACGTCGAGAAGGGCCGGGTGCTGAGCGAGGCACTGGCCGGCCGCCCCGCGCTCCTGCTCGGCGAGAGGAACGGACGGCTCACCGCTCGCGTGGCCGAGACCTCCACCACGGGCAGAGTGCGCGCCGCCGACGGGGCTCAGCGCGAACTGGACGGCGTCGACCGGGTCGCGGGCCGTGTCCTGGGCTGCGGCGGGGTCGGCGACGACCGGATCGCCGCCACCGGACAGCTACGGAAGACGCCGTACAACGGGCTGTGCACCGACCCCGACGAGGTCGTCTCCTTCACCGAGGAATGGGGCACTGACACTCCGTCAGGACCCGTCGGCAGTACGGAGGTTCTGCTCGCCGCCGACGGAACCGTCCTCGGCACCCGGACCCCGGCGGGCGGGCCACTGCCCGAGGGCGGGAGTTCGCTGTACGGGATCGGCACCGGCGCCCACTGGCTGCGGGCGCACACGAAGAAGGGCGAGAACATCGCCGTGTCGACACGGCTCACCGACGCCGACGGTCGGCCGCTCGCCCAGGGGTTGGTGGACACCGCGCTTGGCGGCAGCGCGTGGCTGGTCCGCGACGGCGCCCCCGACCCGGACGCGGCCCGGCTCGGCACCGACCGCCAACCCCGCACCGCCGCCGGTGTCACGGCGGACGGCACCCTGCTGCTGGTCGCCGTCGACGGCCGGGCGAAGGGCGTCAGCGTCGGCGCGACCCCCACCGAGACGGCACGGCTGCTGCTGTCCTTCGGTGCCGTCGACGCCGTCAATCTCGACGGCGGCGGCTCCACCACGGTCGTCGTGGACGGGGAACTCCGCAACAGCCCCCGGGGCACCGAGAACGGTGCGGTGACCGAACGCCGGGTCGCCGACGGAATCGCGATCCTGCCGAAATAACGGCGACCCGGTGGAGTTCAGGAAAGGGTGATGCCGTCGGCCGCCGCGGAGAACAGGGATCCGCCCGTGCTCATCGAGATGAACACCTCGTAGTCACCGGGCACGGCGTTCGTGAGCGCGATTCCCTTGTACCCCGAGGTGGCGAAATAGGCGAATTCATAAGAGCCGAAATCACCGCGGCGCAAGTGCGGCCGTACGGCGGCCGGTTTGCGGGACATGCCGAGCCGGAACGAATACGTGGCCTGCGCGCCCCGCAGGACGAGGTAGTAACGGGCGTGCCCGTGCGCGGCGGCCTCGATCCCGTGGACGAAGAAGACTCCCTCCACGTGCAGGGTGCGCTCCTTCAGCCAGCTCTTCTCCAGCGCGAAGGCCGTCTCCTGGGAGAAATGCCCGATGACCGGCCGGCGCAGCAGTCGCACCCCCTTCTCGTCCCCGACGAGCGAGATCTCCAGGCCGCCGAACGGGCGCCGGATGTCGAAAGGGCGACGCGCCACGAGTTTCGTCCGCCGGTCGATTCCCTCGGCCGGACTGGTCACCCGCACGGAAAGGTCGTAGGCGCCGCCCGGAATTCCCGTCATCGGTATCCCGCTCTTCGCCTCGGGCTCGACGACCCTGCCGTGCACGACGCCTACCGCCTCAACTTCTGGCACCAGCGCGTGGCCGCGGACGTGGCACCGTGACGACACGAAGCCCGATCCGGGCCTCCCACGCGGCCGAACAATCCGTCGCCGTACCGGAGTTGACGGTCGTCTCCTGAACATCTGCGGCGAAGTCGGGTACTGCCCCTACCGCAACCGCGGGGCCACGCCCCAGTCCCAACTCCCGCAAGCGCATCGCGCAACTGGAGGCGGAGAACGCCGAGTTGACGGCACGGCTCGCGACAGCCGACGCCGGCGCATGAGAGGAGGGCCTCCGCCCGGAAGCGGAGGCCCTCCCCAACTCACGTCCGTACGACGGCCGTTACGCCGGAACGCTGGCCACGCCCGGCGCCAGGAACGGCTTGCCGTTCACCCGCTCCGAGACGCCCTCCCGGTCCAGGTACGGCGTGATGCCGCCCAGGTGGAAGGGCCAGCCGGCGCCCGTGATCAGGCACAGGTCGATGTCCTGGGCCTCGGCGACGACGCCCTCGTCGAGCATCAGCCCGATCTCCTGCGCCACCGCGTCCAGGACCCGGTCCCGCACCTGCTCCTCGGTGAGCACCGAGTCGCCCTGCTTGAGCAACGCGGCGACCTCGGGGTCGAGTTCGGGCTTGAACCCGTTCTCGGCGGAGTACACGTAGAAGCCACGCTTGCCCGCCTTGACGACGGCCGCGAGGTTCGGGGAGACCGTGAAGCGGTCCGGGAAGGCCCGGTTGAGGGTCTCCGAGACGTGCAGCCCGATGGCCGGACCGACCAACTCCAGCAGAACGAGCGGGGACATGGGCAGGCCGAGCGGCTCGACCGCCTTCTCCGCGACCGCGACCGGCGTGCCCTCGTCGATGACGTTCTGGATCTCGCCCATGAAGCGGGTGAGGATGCGGTTGACGACGAACGCCGGGGCGTCCTTCACCAACACCGCTGTCTTCTTCAGCTTCTTGGCCACCGCGAACGCGGTCGCGAGCGACGCGTCGTCCGTCTGCTCGCCACGCACGATCTCCAACAGGGGCAGAATCGCCACCGGGTTGAAGAAGTGGAAGCCCACGACCCGCTCGGGGTTCTTCAGCTTCGACGCCATCTCGGAGACGGACAGCGAGGAGGTGTTGGTGGCGAGGATCGCGTGCGCCGGGGCGACCGCCTCGACCTCCGCGAACACCTGCTGCTTGACGCCGATCTCCTCGAAGACGGCCTCGATGATGAAGTCGGCGTCGGAGAAGCCCTCGGCCTTGTCCAGCACACCGGTGACCAGGGCCTTGAGGCGGTTGGCCTTGTCCTGGTTGATACGGCCCTTGCCGAGCAGCTTCTCGATCTCGGCGTGGACGTAACCCACCCCCTTGTCGACGCGCTCCTGGTCGATGTCCGTGAGGACGACCGGCACTTCGAGGCGGCGCAGGAAGAGCAGGGCGAGCTGCGAGGCCATCAGACCGGCGCCGACCACACCCACCTTGGTGACCGGACGCGCCAGCGACTTGTCGGGCGCACCCGCCGGACGCTTGCCGCGCTTCTGCACGAGGTTGAACGCGTAGATACCGGCGCGGAGTTCGCCACCCATGATGAGGTCGGCGAGCGCCAGGTCCTCGGCGTCGTAGCCCTGTTGGAGGTCGCCGTTCTTCGCGGCCCCGATGATGTCGAGGGCGCGGTAGGCGGCCGGGGCAGCCCCGTGCACCTTGGAGTCCGCGACGAAACGGCCCTTGGCGACGGCCTGGTCCCAGGCCTCGCCGCGGTCGATCGCCGGACGCTCGACCTTGATGTCGCCCTTGAGGACGTTCGCCGTCCAGATCAGCGACTGCTCCAGGAAGTCGGCGCCCTCGAAGAGCGCGTCGGCGATCCCGAGGTCGAAGACCTGCTGGCCCTTGAGCTGCTTGTTCTGGTTGAGGCTGTTCTCGATGATCACCGAGACGGCCTTCTCCGCGCCGATCAGGTTCGGCAGCAGCGTGCAGCCGCCCCAGCCGGGAACGAGGCCGAGGAAGACCTCGGGCAGCGAGAACGCCGCGATGTGCTTGGACACCGTGCGGTACTCGCAGTGCAGACCGACCTCGACACCGCCGCCCATGGCCGCGCCGTTGTAGTACGTGAAGGTCGGGACCGCGATGTCCGCGAGGCGCTTGAAGACCTCGTGGCCGCCCTTGCCGATGGCGAGTGCGTCGTCGTGGTTCTTGAGGAGCTCGACGCCCTTCAGGTCCGCGCCGACGGCGAAGACGAACGGCTTGCCGGTGATGCCGACACCGACGATCTCGCCGGCCGCCGCCTCCTTCTCGACCTGGTCGATGGCGGTGTCGAGATTCGCCAGCGAGGCCGGGCCGAAGGTGGTCGGCTTGGTGTGGTCGAAGCCGTTGTCCAGCGTGATGAGCGCGAACCGCCCGGCGCTGTACGGCAGTTCGAGGTGACGGACGTGCGCGGACGTCACGACCTCGTCCGGGAACAGCTCGGCCGCACCCTTCAGAAGCTCGGTGGTGGTGCTCACTTGTCCCCCTCGAAGTGCGGGTTCTCCCAGATGACCGTG
The DNA here is from genome assembly GCF_035982055.1 of Streptomyces sp. NBC_01288. Taxonomy (NCBI): domain Bacteria; kingdom Bacillati; phylum Actinomycetota; class Actinomycetes; order Kitasatosporales; family Streptomycetaceae; genus Streptomyces; species Streptomyces sp. NBC_01288. The sequence goes on along the minus strand of NZ_CP108427.1, from coordinate 2,464,824 downwards.
GCGCCCATGCCGAAGCCGACGCACATGGTGGTCAGGCCGTAGCGGACGTTCGGCTGCTCCTCGAACTGCCGGGCCAGCTGCGTCATCAGACGCACGCCCGACGAGGCCAGCGGGTGACCGAAGGCGATCGCGCCGCCGTACTGGTTGACGCGCTCGTCGTCGTCCGCGATGCCGTAGTGGTCGAGGAAGGCCAACACCTGTACGGCGAAGGCCTCGTTGACCTCGAACAGGTTGATGTCCTCGATACCGAGACCCGCCTTGGCGAGCGCCTTCTCGGTCGCCGGGATCGGGCCGTAGCCCATGACCTCCGGCTCGACGCCCGCGAAGGCGTACGACACGAGACGCATCTTCACCGGCAGGTTGTGCTCGCGCGCGAAGTCCTCGCTCGCGATGATCGACGCGGTGGCACCGTCGTTGAGACCGGCCGCGTTGCCGGCGGTGACCCGCCCGTGCACACGGAACGGCGTCTTCAGACCAGCCAGGTTCTCCAGGGTCGTCCCCGGCCGCATCGGCTCGTCGGCGGTGACGAGACCCCAACCCACCTCGCCCACCTGCTCGTTGGTGTTGCGCACCGAGATGGGCACCAGGTCCTGCTGGATCTTGCCGTTGGCGTACGCCTTGGCGGCCTTCTCCTGCGAACGCACCGCGTACTCGTCGGCACGCTGCTTGGTGATGTGCGGGTAGCGGTCGTGCAGGTTCTCCGCGGTCATGCCCATGAACAGCGCGGAGTCGTCGACCAGCTTCTCGCTCACGAACCGCGGGTTCGGGTCCACGCCCTCGCCCATCGGGTGGCGGCCCATGTGCTCGACACCACCGGCGATGACCGCGTCGTACGCACCGAAGGCGATGGAGCCCGCGGTGGTCGTGACGGCGGTCAGCGCGCCCGCACACATACGGTCGATCGAATAGCCCGGGACGGACTGCGGCAGCCCGGCGAGAATGCCCGCGGTCCGCCCCAGGGTCAGCCCCTGGTCACCGATCTGCGTGGTCGCGGCGATGGCGACCTCGTCGATCTTCGCGGGGTCGAGTCCGGGGTTGCGGCGCAGCAGCTCCCGGATCGCCTTCACGATGAGGTCGTCGGCCCGGGTCTCGTGGTAGATGCCCTTCGGGCCCGCCTTGCCGAACGGGGTGCGGACGCCGTCGACGAAGACGACGTCCCTGACGGTACGAGGCACGATTGGCTCTCCTCCAGGGTGCGGGATCGGCACTGCCGCGATGCGCTGAGCGCGCGCTCAGTACCCATGCTACTTGCGGGTAACCAACCTGCCCACCCCCGGGGCCGGGAGCGGCGAACGTCACACCCCGCCCGCGCCCGGTTCCCCACGCACCACCTGAGGATCTTGGCCTGATCTCGACGCCAAGGTTCCGCTTCCGAGCCCTTTGTTCAGGGGCGCGGGGCTGTATCGATACGCGGCTCCGCCGCGGGGCGCGACCAGCCACAACGGACCCGCACCCGCAAAACGACGCACAACCCCTACGGCGCCTTCGCGGTCAACGCCTCCACCAGAACCGGCGCAACCTGCTCAACCTGCCAAGCCCGAGCCCCGTACCCCGCCAACGCGGCCCCCACAGAAGCCACATCCACACTCTTCGGCGGCTCCCAGCAAACCCGCCGCACAGTATCCGGAGTAATGAGGTTCTCCTGAGGCATGTTCAGCCCCTCGGCCACCGCCGACACCGCAGCCCGCGCCGCAGACAACCGAGCCGCGGCCTCAGGATCCTTGTCGGCCCAAGCACGAGGCGGCGGCGGCCCGGTGACCGGCTGCCCAGGCTGCGGCAGCGCGGAGTCGGGCATCGCCTTGGCCCGATCCACGGCCACCTGCCACTGCTCCAGCTGTCGTCGCCCCATCCGATGCCCGAACCCGTTCAACGCGGCCAGCGCCTGCACGTCGGCGGGAAGAGAGAGCGCGGCCTCCACGATCGCCGCGTCCGACAGCACCTTCCCCGGCGACACATCCCGACGCTGCGCGATCCGGTCCCGCGTCTGCCACAGCTCCCGTACGACACCGAGCTGCCGGCGCCGCCGTACCTTGTGCATCCCGGACGTACGACGCCACGGATCCTTGCGGGGCTCGGCGGGCGGCGCCGCCGCGATCGCGTCGAACTCCTGGCGGGCCCAGTCCAGCTTGCCCTGCCGGTCGAGTTCCTTCTCCAGCGCGTCCCGCAGATCGACGAGGAGTTCGACGTCGAGAGCGGCGTAGCGCAGCCAGGGTTCGGGCAGCGGGCGGGTGGACCAGTCGACGGCGGAGTGCCCCTTCTCCAGGACGAAACCGAGTACGCCCTCGACCATCGCGCCCAGTCCGACCCGCGGGAATCCGGCGAGCCGACCCGCCAGCTCGGTGTCGAAGAGCCGCGTCGGCACCATGCCTATCTCGCGCAGACAGGGCAGGTCCTGGGTGGCGGCGTGCAGCACCCACTCGACGCCGGAGATGGCCGCACCGAGGCCCGACAGGTCGGGGCAGGCGACGGGGTCGATCAGTGCGGTGCCCGCGCCCTCACGGCGCAGCTGAACCAGATAGGCGCGCTGTCCGTAGCGGTAGCCGGACGCGCGCTCGGCGTCGACGGCCACGGGACCCGTGCCGGCGGCGAAGGCCGCGATCACCTCGGCGAGGGCGTCCTCGTCGGCGATCACGGGCGGAATGCCCTCCCGGGGCTCAAGCAAAGGGATCGGCGCCGTTTCGACGTCGTCCGGAGGGGCGCCTCCGGTGGTTCGCAGTGAGCTGTCTGCTGCGGTTTCTTGGGCGTCGGTCACCTGTCAAGAGTATCCGCGTATGGACAACGCCCGCCGACGGAACGTTCCGTCGACGGGCGTCTGGGGGTCGTAAACCAGTCAGGTAAGTGAAAGATCCGGTTCACGGCTCGAAGGGGGGAGCGGGAAGGAGAGCGGAAGGGGGTGTGGGGACGGGGTTGCGGGAGGGGGTCAGTGGATGATTCCGGTGCGCAGCGCCACCGCGACCATGCCGGCTCGGTCACCCGTGCCGAGCTTGCGGGCGATGCGGGCGAGGTGGCTCTTGACGGTCAGTGCGGACAGGCCCATGGAGACGCCGATGGCCTTGTTCGACTGGCCTTCCGCGACCAGACGCAGGACCTCGACCTCACGGCCGGACAGTTCGCGGTAGCCACCCGGGTGGCTCGGGGAACCCGGGGGGCGGCGGTGCATACGGGCGGCGGCGGAGCCGATGGGGGCGGCGCCGGGCCGGGTGGGGAGCCCGACGTTGGTGCGGGTGCCGGTGACGACGTAGCCCTTGACGCCGCCCGCGAGGGCGTTGCGCACGGCACCGATGTCGTCGGCGGCGGACAGGGCCAGGCCGTTGGGCCAGCCTGCGGCTCTGGTCTCGGACAGCAGGGTGAGACCGGAACCGTCGGGAAGGTGGACGTCTGCCACGCAGATGTCGCGGGGGTTGCCGATGCGGGGACGAGCCTCCGCGACGGACGAGGCCTCGATGACGTCGCGCACACCGAGCGCCCACAGGTGGCGGGTGACGGTGGAGCGTACGCGCGGGTCGGCCACGACCACCATGGCGGTCGGCTTGTTCGGGCGGTAGGCGACCAGGCTTGCGGGCTGCTCAAGAAGAACGGACACCAGGCCTCCTGGGGTGCGGGACGACTTTCAAGGTCACAGTCGTCTTCGGCACCAAACCCCAGGTCCTTTAGAGAAAGATCACGATTTAGTGAGTAGCAATCAGTGCAATTCGGACACGCTGTCGATCGTTCGGTGAACGAAACGGCTCGTTCGATGGGCCACTCCTGATTGAAAGTGGCCGTATCGACAAAGACACCGGAAACGATCGGTAAGACCTCGGTGTGTCTCGGGTAAGGCTCAGCGTGACTGCGGGCCCCGGCGCTGCGGCAGCGTGACGATGGACGCGTCGCCCGGGCCCGCCGGGGGCAGGCCCGCGACCTGGGCCAGCAGATCGCACCAGGAGGCCAGATGCGCCGCCGTGTCCGGAACGCCACCGAGGCCCTCGCGCGGCGTCCACGAGGCACGGATCTCGATCTGGGACGCGGACGGCCGCTCGGACAGCCCGCCGAAGTAGTGGGAGCTGGCCCGCGTGACGGTGCCGCTCGCCTCGCCGTACGTCAGTCCGCGCGACTGGAGCGCGCCGGTCAGCCAGGACCAGCACACGTCGGGCAGCAACGGGTCCGCCGCCATCTCCGGCTCCAGCTCCGCGCGCACCAGCGTCACCAGCCGGAACGTCCCGTGCCAGGCGTCGTGCCCGTCCGGGTCGTGCAGCAGCACCAGCCGGCCGTCGGCCAGGTCCTGGTCGCCGTCGACGACCGCGGCCTCCAACGCGTACGCGTAAGGGGCGAGCCGCTGGGGCGCGGGCGTCGGATCGATCTCGATCTGCGGCCTCAGCCTGCTGTTCCGCAGGGCCTGGACCGCTGCCTGGAAAGCCGGCGGCGCCGCACCGCCCCCATCCCGGTCCCCCTCCTTGGAGTCGTCCATCCCGTCAGCGCCATCCGACAATCGTCCCTGAGCCGCAGCCATGCGGGAAGATTAAGGGGAACGGAGGCATCGTGCGGGACTAGACACCCGCTCTTCCGCTCAGCACACCGTGTAATCGCCTTCTGGCGCCGTGCGAGACTTGCCCCGTGAGTGCCAACCAGAGCCCCGCGGGCCAGCAGCCGACCGCCACTTACGACTCCGCCTTCATGAAGGCGTGCAGGCGCGAGCCCGTTCCGCACACACCCGTGTGGTTCATGCGGCAGGCCGGCCGTTCGCTGCCCGAGTACCACAAGGCGCGCGAGGGCATCGCGATGCTCGACTCCTGCACGCGACCCGAGCTGGTCGCCGAGATCACGCTCCAGCCGGTGCGCCGGCACAACGTGGACGCGGCGGTCTACTTCAGCGACATCGTCGTCCCGCTCAAGGCCATCGGCATCGACCTCGACATCAAGCCCGGCGTCGGCCCGGTCGTCGAGAAGCCGATCCGCACCCGCGCCGACCTGGCCCAGCTCCGCGACCTCACCCCCGAGGACGTCTCCTACGTCACGGAGGCCATCGGCCTGCTGACCGCCGAGCTCGGCTCCACCCCCCTCATCGGCTTCGCCGGCGCCCCGTTCACCCTCGCGAGCTACCTCGTGGAGGGCGGCCCGTCCCGCACGTACGAGAACGCCAAGGCGATCATGTACGGCGACCCCGAGCTCTGGCACGACCTCCTCGACCGCCTCGCCGACATCACGGCCGCCTTCCTCAAGGTCCAGATCGAGGCGGGTGCCAGCGCCGTCCAGGTCTTCGACTCCTGGGCCGGCGCCCTCGCCCCGGCCGACTACCGTCGCTCGGCGCTGCCCGCCTCCGCCAAGGTCTTCAAGGCCGTCGAGGGCTACGGCGTCCCGCGCATCCACTTCGGCGTCGGCACCGGCGAGCTGCTCGGCCTGATGGGTGAGGCCGGCGCGGACGTCGTGGGCGTCGACTGGCGCGTCCCGCTGGACGAGGCCGCCCGCCGTGTCGGCCCCGGCAAGGCGCTCCAGGGCAACCTCGACCCGACCGTCCTGTTCGCCCCCACGGAGGCCGTCGAGGAGAAGACCCGCGAGGTCCTCGACGCGGCGAAGGGCCTGGAGGGGCACATCTTCAACCTCGGGCACGGCGTGATGCCGTCCACCGACCCGGACGCGCTGACCCGGCTGGTGGAGTACGTCCACACCGAGACGGCCCTCTAGGGAGCGTTCACCACGTGTGCCGGGGCCTCGCCCGCCTGCCGAACAGCAGGCCGCGCGGTTCCGGCGGCGGGGGAGTGCCCGCCTTGAGCGGCCAGGCGAGCAGCATGCCCACCAGGAACCCGACGACATGGGCTTCGTACGCCACCGTGCCCGCGTCGGAGACGCCCTCGCCGGACGAGTAGAACGCCTGGAGCACGAACCAGAAGCCCAGCACCAGCCAGGCCGGCAGGCGCAGCGGCAGGAAGAACAGGAACGGCACCAGGACCCACACCCTGGCCTTCGCGTACAGCACCAGATAGGCGCCCAGGACACCGGCGATCGCCCCGGAGGCGCCGATCAGCGGGTCGGCCGAGTCCGCGTTGAGCAGCGCGAAGCCGTAGCCCGCCGCGTAACCGCACACTACGTAGAAGAGCGTGTAGCGGATGTGGCCCATGCGGTCCTCGACGTTGTTGCCGAAGATCATCAGGAACAGCATGTTGCCCAGCAGGTGGATCCAGCTGCCGTGCAGGAACATCGCGGTGAAGACGCTCAGCGGGGCCGACTTGTCGTAGCTCGGCGGTCCGGCCGCACAGGAAGGGCCGCCGGGGCCGGCCTGGACGGCGCCGGTCGGGACCAGCTGCGGCATCTGATGGTGGATCAACTCCCGCGGTACGGCCGCGTAGTGGTCCAGGAACGCCTGGAGATGGCACAGCTGCGAGAGGTCGCTGCCGCCTGCCACGGAGCCCGCCATTCCGGGCGTGAACAGGAAGACGAGCACGTTCGCGGCGACGAGCGCGTACGTCACCCAAGGGGTGCGGCGCACCGGGTTCACGTCATGGACGGGGATGACCACAAGGGATTAGTGCCCCCGATACGCGCGGCGAACCGGTGAACACCGCCGTCCGCCTGTGCGTATGACTCCTCAACCGCCCGCGACGCGGGGAAGGCGTGTCGCGGGGACGACGTGAGGAACAGGCGATGAACGACCGTATTTCCCCTCAGATGACCGCCACGCCCGACGGCGAGGCCGAGATCTCCCTGGTGGTGCGCCTCCCCTGGGAAGACGTCGCCAGGCTCGGCCAGGAAGCGGGCCGGCTCGCCGCGCAGATGCAGCGGCCGGTGACTCTGGACGAGGCGGTGAGCAACCGGCTGCGGTCCAACGCGCTGGGCGCCCACGCGAAGCCCGCGGCGGCGGCACAGCCCGCCGCGATGATGCCGCCGAGCGCGTCGGTGTCCTCGCTGCCCGCCAGGCCGCCGGCCGAGCAGGCACGGCAGGCCATAGACCGCATCAACGGCACGGCGTAAACGCTTTACCGCAGGCTCGCCTGGATCTTGGCGGCCGCCTTTCGGGCCGCCACCAGGACCGGGTCCCACACCGGTGAGAACGGCGGGGCGTAGCCCAGGTCCAGGGCCGTCATCTGTTCCACCGTCATCCGGGCCGTGAGGGCGACCGCCGCGATGTCGACACGCTTCGCGGCGCCCTCACGACCGACGATCTGCACGCCCAGGAGACGTCCGGTTCGGCGTTCGGCGAGCATCTTCACCGTCATGAGGGAGGCCTCGGGGTAGTAGCCCGCGCGGCTCGTCGACTCGATGGTGACCGTCTCGAACTGCAGGCCCGCGCGGTGGGCGTCCTTCTCGCGCAGCCCGGTACGCGCGATCTCCAGGTCGCACACCTTGCTGACGGCGGTACCGACCACCCCGGGGAAGGTGGCGTAACCGCCGCCCACATTGGTGCCGATGACCTGCCCGTGCTTGTTCGCGTGTGTCCCCAGGGCGATGTGCCGCTCCTGCCCGGAGACCAGGTCGAGCACCTCCACGCAGTCGCCCCCGGCCCAGATGTTCTCGTGCCCGCGCACCCGCATCGCCATATCGGTGAGCAGCCCGTCGTGCTGCCCGACCGGCAGCCCGGCCGCCTTCGCGAGCGAGGTCTCCGGCCGGACACCGATCCCCAGCACCACGACATCCGCCGGGTACTCCGCGTCCTCGGTGACCACGGCCCGCACCCGACCGTCGTCCCCGGTGAGCAGTTCGGTGACATGGGCGTCGTCGACCATGGTGATGCCCAGGCCCTCCATCGCCTTGTGCACCAGGCGACCCATGTCGGGGTCGAGCGTGGACATCGGCTCCTTGCCCCTGTTGACGACGGTGACGTCATACCCGCGGTTGACGAACGCCTCCGCCATCTCCACCCCGATGTACCCGGCCCCGACCACCACCGCGCGACGCCCACGCGTGCGTGCCAGCGAGTCGAGCAGCGCCTGCCCGTCGTCGAGCGTCTGCACCCCGTGCACTCCGGGGGCGTCGACCCCGGGCATGTCCGGCCGGATCGGCCGCGCTCCGGTCCCGATCACGAGCTTGTCGTACGACGTCCAGGACTCGGCCCCGGAATCGACGTCCCGCGCGCGTACCCGCCCACCCGCGACGTCGAGCTCCACGACCTCGGTGCGCATGCGCAGGTCGATGTCGCGCTCGCGGTGCTCCTCGGGGGTGCGGGCGATCAACTCCTCCGGTGCGGACACGTCGCCGCCCACCCAGTAGGGGATGCCGCACGCCGAGTACGAGGTGAAGTGGCCGCGCTCGAAGGCCACGATCTCCAGCTCGTCCGGCCCCTTGAGGCGGCGGGCCTGCGACGCCGCGGACATGCCCGCGGCGTCTCCGCCGATGACGACCAGTCGTTCCCGGGTACCCCTCGCACGGCTCATGCTCATGCGAACACGCTACGGGGACCGATCATTTCAGTCCTGCCCACCCGACTCCTCCAGCCGGACCGCCGGAACGGTCGTCGCCCGACGCGGCCGTACGAGACGCAGCCACACGACGAGTGCCAGCGCCGCCACGGCCGCGAACGGGAGCACCGCGCCGAGCGACAGGGCGATCCAGCGCAGCATCGTCACGAAGACGTGCCAGCCGCCCGCCACGGCGTCCACGAAGCCGGGGGTGTCGTCCTTCGCGGCGGCCTTCGCCACCGGGGTCTGCGACAGGGACAGCGTGATGGTCGCCAGGCTGGTGCGGTCCTTCAGGGAGGACTGTTGGGCCAGCAGCGCCTCCAGGTCGGACTCGCGGGTGCTCAACTCGCCCTCCAGCTCCACCACATCACTGAGCTTGGTGGCCCGGTCCATCAGGTCACGCACGCGTGCCACGCTGGCCCGCTGCGAGGCGATGCGGCTGTCCACGTCCACGACCTGGTCGGTGACGTCCTGTGCCTTCGCGGTGCGGTCGAGCAGCTTGCCCGCGCCCTCCAGGTCGGCGAGGACCTCGTCGTACTTGTCGCTGGGCACGCGCAGGACGACCCGGGTGCGCTCATGGCCCTGCCCGTCCCGGCTGGTCGACTCGTTGCCGACGAACCCGCCCGCGTTCTCGGTGGTGGTACGGGCCTCGTCGAGGGCCTTCGGTACATCCTTGACCCGCACGGACAGCGAGGCCGTACGGATGATGCTGCTCGCGGTGAGCTTGGGGACGGCCTTGGTGTTCCTGGCGTTGCCGCTGCCGGACGCGCCCTCCTGCGGTGCGACGGCCTTGTCGTTCGCGCCCGCGCCGGCATCGCTGGCAGTGGAGCTCTTGTCGCTCGCGCCGCTGCACCCGGCCAGTGCGAGCGCCGAGGCCAGCAGGAGGCCGGCCAGGGCCTGGACGGGTCGTGCGGAGTGTCGTGTGCGCATGGGTCGGTACCCCCGAGGTTCGTCGTGACGACTGACGCACCTTCGACGCCGGGACAGGGCGGGACGTTGGCCGGAACGGGTTGCGATGCGGTCACGGACAGGCCCGCGCGTCGGACACCGGGCCGGAGTCGGACTGTCAGTGGGGTCTGAGAGGCTGGGTGCATGCGTGAAGTGGAGACTCGTACGGGCACAGGGCATGTCGTCGTCATCGGCGCCGGGATCGGCGGGCTGGCCGCCGCACACCGGCTGCTGGACAGAGGCGTGCGCGTGACCGTCGTCGAGGCGTCGGACCGGGTCGGCGGCAAGCTGCTGCCCGGTGAGATCGCGGGCGCCCGCGTGGACCTCGGCGCCGAGTCGATGCTGGCCCGCCGCCCCGAGGCCGTCGCGCTGGCCCGCGAGGTGGGCCTCACCGACCGCCTCCAGGCGCCCGCCACGGCCACCGCGTCGATCTGGACCCGGGGTGCGCTGCGCCCCATGCCCAAGGGCCACGTCATGGGCGTCCCCGGCACCGCGTCCGCCCTCTCCGGAGTCCTCTCGGACGAGGGCCTGCACCGCATCGAGCGCGACGCCGACCTGCCCCGCACGGAGGTCGGCGACGACGTCGCGGTCGGCGAGTACGTGGCGGCACGCCTCGGCCGCGAGGTCGTCGACCGCCTCGTCGAACCCCTCCTGGGCGGTGTCTACGCGGGCGACGCGTACCGCATCTCGATGCGCTCCGCGGTCCCGCAGCTGTACCAGGCCGCGAAGACCCACGACTCCCTCACCGAGGCCGTCCGGGGCATCCAGGAGCGCGCCGCCGCCGCACAGCAGACCGGCCCGGTCTTCATGGGCATCGAGGGCGGAGTGGGCCAACTCCCGCTCGTCGTCGCGGAGTCGGCACGCGCGCGGGGCGCCGAGATCCTCACCGGGGCCCCGGTGACGGAGCTGCGCCGCAGCGGGTCAGCGGGCTGGCGAGTGGTCGCCGGAGACCATGTGCTGGATGCCGACGGCGTGATCGTCGCCGTACCCGCGCCGGTCGCCGCCGCACTGCTACGGGACGAAGTCCCCGGCGCGGCAGCCGAGTTGGGCGCCGTCGAGTACGCCTCGATGGCCCTGATCACGCTTGCCTACCGCCGCGCGGACATCGAACTCCCGGAAGGCAGCGGCTTCTTGGTGCCGCCGGTCGACGGCCGCACCATCAAGGCGTCCACCTTCGCCTCCCAGAAGTGGGGTTGGATCGCTGACGAGAACCCGGACGTGGTCGTCCTGCGCACCTCGGTGGGCCGGTACGGCGAGACGACGATCCTGGAGCGCGACGACACCGGCCTCGTGGACGTCTCCCGCCACGACCTGCGCGAGGCGACGGGCCTGGACGCCGCGCCCGTCGCGACCCGCGTCACCCGCTGGACCGACGGCCTGCCGCAGTACCCGGTCGGCCACCACGCGCGCGTGACCCGTATCCGTGAGCACGTGGGCAAGCTCCCCGGCCTGGCGGTCTGCGGCGCGGCGTACGACGGCGTCGGCATCCCGGCCACCATCGCGAGCGCGTACGCGGCCGTCGAGCGGTTGACCGGTGACCCGGTGCCGAGCGCCTCCGGCGGAGCGGGAGAATAGCCCCATGAGCGACGACGCCCCCACCACCGAGCCCGGCCGCATCCCGAACAAGGGCAAGCTGGCCAAGGACCTCAACGAGGCCATCCGCTACACGCTGTGGTCCGTCTTCAAGCTGAAGGACGTGCTGCCCGAGGACCGCGCGGGTTACGCCGACGAGGTCCAGGACCTGTTCGACCAGCTCGCCGCGAAGGACGTGACGGTCCGCGGCACGTACGACGTCTCGGGCCTGCGTGCCGACGCCGACCTCATGATCTGGTGGCACGCAGAGACCGCCGACCAGCTCCAGGAGGCGTACAACCTCTTCCGCCGCACCAAGCTCGGCCGCGCCCTGGACCCGGTCTGGTCGAACATGGCGCTGCACCGCCCCGCCGAGTTCAACCGCTCGCACATCCCGGCCTTCCTGGCCGACGAGACCCCGCGCAACTACGTCAGCGTGTACCCGTTCGTGCGCTCCTACGACTGGTACCTGCTCCCCGACGACGACCGCCGCCGCATGCTCGCCGACCACGGCAAGATGGCCCGCGGCTACGCGGACGTGCGCGCCAACACGGTCGCCTCCTTCTCCCTCGGCGACTACGAATGGCTCCTCGCCTTCGAGGCCGACGACCTCTACCGCATCGTCGACCTCATGCGCCACCTCCGCGCATCCGAGGCCCGCATGCACGTCCGCGAGGAGGTCCCCTTCTACACGGGCCGCCGCAAGGACATCGGCGACTTGGTAGCGGGCCTGGCATAGGCGGCCCCTAGGGCGTGGGGCCTTGTCGACTGTGGGGCTCGGGCGCGTTTGCCTGCCGCCCCCGTCCGACACTCGGCGGACGGGGGGCAGTTCGGTCAGGCTGCCTGGCGGTGTTCCAGCGCGCGGGCGGCCTTGCGCCTGGCCGGGACGAAGGGGTCGATGGCGCCGGCGCCGGCGCCCGGAGTGACGGCCCAGGTGTCGATCTTCGCGGCGACCTTCCGGAGCAGTGCGCTGCCGGGCTTGACGTCTATCTGGAAATGGCTCTCCTTGACCACCCCGCGCTCGTCGCCTCCCCAGCGAACCGCGCCCTCGCAGTCGGCGAGGATGTCCCGCAGGACGATCAGTTCGTCGGGGAAGAAGCCGCCCTTGACGCCGACCGGATAGAGCAGGGGACGGATCGCGAGGGCGGTGCCGGAAAGGTAGTTGCTCTCGAAGGCCGCACCGACCTTCCGGTGGGTCGAGTGACCGGTGACATCACCGCTCGACAGTGGGTGGATCTCGTAGTGGAAGCGTCGGGCCACGTGCAGCAGGACGGTCGCGACCGCGCCGTCCCACAGAGCCACTGAGACGTCGCTGCCCTCGATCCGGAGGGTCTTGATCCTGGATCCGGCGGAGGGCGCGACCTTCCAGCCATTCTGCGAAGTGGACCCGTCCCAGGTGCCGGAGTCCATCGCCGCATGTGCCGTACCGGCGGCGGTACCGGTGATCCAGAGTGCGCCGGCCAGGCCGACGCCGGTGGCCAGTACCGCGCGGCGGGTCGGTCGGGTACCGCTCGGTCTTGCTTCAGCCGTGTCGTCACGCATCGTCGGGCACTCTCCGTTTTCAGGTCAGAGGGCGGGTGGTCTGTCGTCGGGCGGATGCCCAGGTGCGCAGGGCGCTGTAGATCGCGGCGACTCCTCCCAGCACCGTTGCCGCCAGGCAGACGATCAGCACGGGGGAGACCCACGGGGGGACGAGTTCGAAGGACGGGTGCTGCCGGAAGACACAGCGGGCCGACGGGGGGAAGACGCGGATGGCGACCCGTACGAAGTCGGTGTCGGCGCCGAGAGCCCCGCACTCGTCACCGGGATCGGGCACGCCGTTGAACGCGAGCGCGGCACGGACGGCGGCGACCAGACTGCCGCACATGCCCAGGAGACAGGTCCAGATCCACAGTGCGGTGAGGTCGCGGGTGAGCCAACGCCGGGCCCTGCCCGCGGCCCCTTTCCCGGCCGGCCCGGGAGGGGCCGGAAGGGGAACGGGATCATCGGGGTGGCGCGGTGTCTGTGTCATGTCGTTCCATTTTCCGGCGGGTACGGTCCGGCGATCGGACCGGTCGGATCAGTCGTTCTCCTGGCCCACGATCGCGACCAGGGTGTCCACGTAGCCCTGCACGAACGGGTCGAGGAGGTCGTCGGGGAGCATGGCGGGCTGGAGAGTGAGTGCTCCACCCAGCTTGATGACGGCGGCGATCCGCAGGTCGGCCACGACCCCGGGGTTGGTGAGCATGTCCATCGCGGTGTCGTAGACGGTGCTGCCGTTGCCGCCGTAGCGCGCGTCGAAGAAGCGCCGGAACCTGCTGAGAGCGCCCCCGCCCCGCAGCATATTCGTGACGGCGTCCACGACAGTGGTCCCGCTTCCGTCGCTGAGCTGCATGCCGATGAGGTAACCGTCCGCGTCCTCGATCAGGTCGTCCATCATGAAGGTCGACGACGCGTTGATCTTCGCCAGGTGGTCCATGCAGTAGGTGTAGCCCGACGCAGTGGTGTCGGAGTTCTTCCGCCACTCCCCGTAGAAGGTGCTGAGGTCACCGCCCCAGCCGGCGAAGTCGCCGAGATTGGTGCTGGAGCCGGAGCCCTGACCCCGCACGGCGACGCCGTTCGCGGTGGCCCCGAAGTGGGGCACCTTGATGGAGATGCCCGCCACCGGATCCGTGTAACTGGTCACCCGCGCTGGGCCGTTCGCGTCGGCGTAGGCGATCCAGCCGTCGTCGGGGTCCGAAAGGATCTGCGTCCAGCCGCTGAACACCCCCGTGTAGTTCGGGTACCGCAGATACTCCAGGACCCGGATGTTCGGATCTCCCTGGCCCCAGGCGACGGCCGTCTGGTAGAGGTCGGAGATGTACTGCAGATAGGAGTCGAGCGGGCTGTCGGGCGAGTTGACCTTGTTGACCCCACTGTCGGAGCCTGTCCGGTGTACGTCCTTGTCGATGCTGATCGCCCCCGTGCCTGAGCCGGTGGAGAGCGTCTGGATCTGGTTGAAGGCCCAGTTGGCCGGCAACGGGTAGCCCAGGTTCCCGGAGTATCCCCAGGACATTCCAGAGACGAACGAGTGCGCCGCGTATGCCTCGTCGGTCACCCGGGAGCAGACATTGCGGGAGCCGTAGACCCCGTAGATGTAACGCTTTCCCTGCGATGCCAGGCCGCTGGAGACCCCGAGGAAGTAGTCGATGACATGGTTGGATATGTCGTCGTCGGTGGCGTCGAAGTCGACGGAGAAATAGATGACGGTGCCGGGGTCGAATCCGTAGCCGACAGCCGCCGTATGGGCCCCCAGCGCGTCGGTGTACCCCTGTGGGTAGGTGAAATAGCCGGCGGAGCCGCCGTTGTACTGCGATATCGGGAACACCCGCATTCCGTTCCGGAATATGGTGTCCAGTTCGCCGGGCTGTATTCTTTTGTTCAGGTAATGGTCCGAGGGTCTCTCGTCGAGATAACGCCCGACGATGGTGTACCCGGCGGCCTTCAGTGCCGTGGCGCGATCGTCGGTGATCGTGGTGATGCAGTCGCAGGCGGTTCCCGGCCGGTCGGCGTCGCCCATGGAAACGAGGAGCTGGCACCAGGTTTCGTAGTCGGCTCCCCCGCTCTGGTCGAGACCGGAGAACTGCTGGAAGGCGCGGACGTCCTTCGCCAGGTCGGAGTCGAAGGAGCTGGTGAAGTCGGAGCTGGCGCCGTTGCACACCATGGCCGCGGAGAAGAGCTGGACGAACACCCCCGTCGATCCGTCCGACAGGGGTGTGGCGGCCAGTCCGGCCTGAGTGCTCGGGCCGAAGTTGCCGGTGGCGGAGTCGGTCGGGACGCCCAGCTCGTACTGGATGGCCTGCATGAGTGCGGTCTGGACACCCCTTGAGAAGTGCCCGTCGCAAGGAATCAGGTAGAAGTTGTCGCGGTTCGCGAAGTACCTGCCGTTCAGCCACTGTTGGATGCTCCGGACGGTGTTCGATCCGCCGGAGAGGAGTACGTAGGCGTCCATGGTGAGGAGCGCCTTGAACACTTTCGGCTGTATGGATCCGTCCCCGTCCAGGCCGGCGTCCGACTTGAGGTCCTGGACACTCTCGGAAGTGAGCGTGCCGTACACGCCGTCTCCGTCGCCGCCCCAGTAGCCCTTGCAGAACAGGCCGTACTGGACGATGTCGACCAGGTTCTTGTTGGTCTCGGACGTTCCGATGTCGCCGTGCAGGGCCAGATCGGCCAGGGTGGTCGGCCCGAAGTTGGCGGACGGTGTCGTGATGCCCAGCTCGTGCTGGAGCCCCATGGTCAGCGAGTACATGGTGGACCAGCCGGTGTTGCCGTCCTCTGGGCAGGCGACATAACCGGACAGGCTGCCGTAGGTCGCGTTCACCCATTGCTGCGCTTCGAGAACTTTCTGGTCCATGGAGCCTCTTCTTTCGCACGGGAGCGACGGGCCCGGCGATCGGCCCGGCCGCACGATGGCGGCAGGAGGGCAGGCGGACGGGACCCCGGGAAAAGGAAAAGCGTCAGGGCGAGGCGGAATGGAACACGGGGAAGGCAGAAGAGGCGATGTCGTAGACCGTTTTGCCTGCGTCGGCGTGCCGAGGGGGGAATTTGCCGACAGATTGGAAATTCTTTACACACTCAACATGCAATTTCACGCAAGCGCCGCGCTCTTGATTCTGTGTATTCCCTGTGTGATGTTTCTTGGAATCTTCTGTGTAGGCAACATCATCTTATTTGCGCGAGAAGGCTGTCAAGGGTCTGATTGCTTCTTTCCTTCAATGATGAGTGAAGTGGAAAAGTGACAGATATGCGTTTTCATGCATTTCTGGATCTCGCTGTTCGGCGGGGCTGGCGGCGTGCAGGTAGGGCTTCCGCGGTCATGGAGGGAGTTCCTCGGCCGGCCGGAGCCCGGGCTGGGCCGACACCAGCGTGACCGCCGCGCAGGGTCCTCTCCCGGGCTCTGCTCGCCCAACTCGTCTGGGACCAGGGGAAGATCGAGGCCCTGCACCACGTCGGCAACGCCACCTCCGCCGACGCCGTGCCCCGGCGGCCCGCAGTCAGCGACGCCCTCGCTCCGGAGCGCTCGGCTTCGGTTCCTGGTGCGGCGCGCAAGCCGCCCGCCGCTCAGGCAGCCGCCCCTCCAACAGGTACGCGTCCACATACCCGTTGACGCACTTGTTGGCCCCACCCGCGATCCCATGAGTCCCGGCATCCCGCTCGGTCACCAACACCGAGTCGGACAACCGCCGTTGCAACTCAAGCGCCCCGTCATACGGCGTAGCCGCATCCCGCTCGGCAGCAAGGATGAGCACCGGCGGCAACTCACCAGGCCCGGTCCGCACATCAAGGGGCTGCTGACGCGGCGCGGGCCAGTACGCGCACGGCAGATTCATCCACACGTTGTCCCACGTCTCGAACGGCGCCTCG
Source organism: Streptomyces sp. NBC_01288 (assembly GCF_035982055.1). Lineage (NCBI taxonomy): Bacteria > Bacillati > Actinomycetota > Actinomycetes > Kitasatosporales > Streptomycetaceae > Streptomyces > Streptomyces sp. NBC_01288. Next base: position 2,448,553 of record NZ_CP108427.1, on the reverse strand, counting down.
CGCGCGAGCCGCGTGTTGTCCCGGTCCCAGACACTCCACTCGGTCGGCCAGGGCGCGTCGTTGCACTCGACGGCCGTGTACACCGCGTTCCCGTTCTCCGCCTCGACGGCCGCCCCCGGCGTCGGCCCGGCCTGCTGGATCAACTGCTTCGGGTCGCCCTTCAGGTACGACGACAGCGCGGCGGCACTGTGCGGCCAGTAGTCGTCGTAGTACCCGGCGGACAGGATCGCGCCCTGCAACTGCGCCGGCCCCACCTTGCCGCCCGCGGGCTTCTCGGCGAGCCGTGCCTCGGCCTTGCGGTAGTTGCCGAGCACCTTCTCCGCCGTGTCGCCGAGGCCGTAGACGTCGTCGTGCTCGGCGATCCACTCGCGGAAGTCCGTCCAGCGGCCCTCGAACGCGGCCGACTGGTCGAGGTTGTTGCGGTACCAGATCTGCTCGGGGTCCGGGTTCACCGCCGAGTCGAACACCATCCGCCGTACGTGCGAGGGGAACAGCGTCGCGTACAGCGCCCCGAAGTAGGTCCCGTAGGACGCGCCCATGAACGTCAGTCTGTCCTCGCCGAGCGCGGCGCGCAGGACGTCCAGGTCGCGGGCGTTGTTCAGGGAGTTGTAGAAGCGGAGCTTGCTGCCGGAGCGTTTGGCGCAGCCGCGCGCGTAGCTCTTGGCCTCCGCGATGCGCTCCTTCTTGTACGACTCCGAGGGGTACGTCGGCGACTGCGAGGGCGCCTTGAAGAAGTGCTTGGGGTCCTCGCAGGACAGCGGCGCCGACTTGTCGACACCGCGCGGGGCGTAGCCGACGAGGTCGTAGGCCGACGCGATGCGCTTCCACTCGGGGAGCATGCCGATCAGCGGGAAGTAGAGGCCGGAGGCGCCGGGGCCGCCGGGGTTGTAGACCAGGGAGCCCTGGCCGGGCACTCTGCGCTTGCTGTTGTGCGGGTCCTTGTGGGTGGCCCGGGCGCGGCTGACGGTCAGCTTGATCTGTTTGCCGTCGGGGTGCGCGTAGTCGAGCGGGACGGAGACCGTGCCGCACTCCATGACGCCGGGCAGGTCCTGCGCGTCGGGGCACTTCCCGAAGGCGATGCCCGCCGCCCGGGCGTGCGCGGCGGCCAGCGCGGTGCCGGTGAGTTCGGCGGCCCGGACGCCGGGAACGCCGGGGGTACCGGTGGCCGGGGCGGCGGCGAGGGTGGTGAGGAGCAAGGACCCGGCGGCCGAGTACAGGGCGGCGGCTCGCATGGTGGGGTATCCCTTCGGAGCACGGCAGCAACAAAAGGGAAGTTTCGTTCGGCTGTCGGCGAAGGCAAGCACCATCGGGCGGTGTCGGCCCCAATGACCCCTGTGCGCCCCCGGGGAGCGCCTTCACGCTGTGGTCAGCGGCGCCATTCGTACTGCTCGCGGTGCGCGAAGGCCGCCCGCAGATCCGGTTCGCCGACCGCGCGGATGCCGCGTACGGCGACGGACGTCAGATACGTACGGTCGTCCCCGCTGCCCGCGTGCCGGGCCAGCGTGCCCAGCAGCCGCTGACCGGCCGGGGAGGCCCAGCGCGAGTACGGGTGCACCTCGACCCGCGCGATGGCCAGACAGCTCAGTGTGAGGGCCAGCGGCAGCCCGAACCAGAGCGCGACCAGCCCCCGCGGCATCTCGGCCCCCGGCGTCAGCAGCGCGGTCGCGCCCAGCACGAGCACGACGAGCGCGGCCGCCCGCACCTGCCGTACCCCGGACGCGACGGTCGTCGTGCTGCCGTCCGGTACGGCCAGGCCCGCGTCGACGAGCCGGACCGCGACCTCATGCACCGCGTCCGTGGCCGCCGCGGTGGCCCGCACCGGGCCGATCCTGGACTGCCCCTCGGGCCCGATCGCGCCTATCACCGACCGCTCGATGGCGTCCCGGCCGCGCGGGTCGACGACGGTCGCCCAGCCGGTGTGCGCGAGCAGCAGCCGGTGCTGCCGCGCCATGGAGACCAGCGTCAGATCGGCGACCCGCGCGGGACCGCCGGAGAGGAACGCCGCCTCGTAGAGCGTCAGATCGTGTCCCGTGCCCGTGTCGTCCGTGTCGACGGCCGCCGCTCTGACGGCGGCCAGGCACAGCCGCGTGCACGCCGTGCCGGCGACGGCCCAGGCCAGGAGCAGGAGGAGGACCCAGAACATGCCAAGTTTCTATGCCAAAGGCCCAGTGCGACGCCATGCCTTGTTCACAATCCGGACGGAGCGTTGTCGGTATGTGACGTTCCGAATGTCCGGAAACGAACCACGGACGACCCACGTCCGGGACGGTTCTACGGCCGGCCCGACGGCGGTGGGGCGGAGGCGGCCGGCGGGAGCGTGTAGGTCGGGGAGACCGACGGGGCCAGCGGGACCACCTGGCCGGGGTCGGCCGCTGCGGAGACGCTGGGTACGGGTAAACTCGACGCCGCCATGTCCCGGGCCAGCGTCGCGAAGTCGACGTACCCGGTGGCCTCCAGGACCTTGATGTGGTCCAGGACGGTCGTGTTGGCGTCGTCGGCGAGCGCCCGGACCAGGGAGTTCTGGGTGGTGGCACGGACCTGTGCGACCACCGTGAACACCCTGCCGTGCGCCAGGCGCAGGATGTTGGCGAACTTGCGGTCGAAGTCCACGCCCTGCGCCGCGTTGAGGGTGGCGAGCCACTGTTGTTGCTGCACGTTGGGCTGGTTCGGCAGCGGCAGCCCGAGCCGGGCGGCCACGTCACGCACCCGCTCGTCCAGGAACGTGTGCCCGTCGATGAGGTGCTGCCCCGCCGTCCGTACGGCCGCGGTCGTGCCCTTCTCCTCGGCCTGCCGGCCGGCCGGCAGCTCCCACAGCCCGGCCAGCCGGACCTTCGTGACGAAGTCCCGGTCCAGGGCGGACAACGGCCCGTACTGCGTGGTCACCGTCTGGGCGCTGAGCACATTGGCGCCGGTCGTCCCGGACCGGTCGGCGTAGGACCAGACGGGGAAGACCAGCGCGGCCAGCGTCGCGGTCAGGCCCATGACGATGACGCCGGTGCCACTGAATATGCCTCGGCCCTTCACGGGGGGGCGCGGTCGCATGGGGTGCCTCCTGTCACGGCACCGCACGGGAGTGTGCTTTTCGTGCGCTTCTCGTGCGGAACCGCAATATTACTGTGGGGTCACTGTCAGCTTCCAAGGCCCCACCAAAGCCCCACGTCAGTCCCGCCCCGACCCCTCAACGGCGCAGCAGCACCCGCCGGGTGGCACGGGCGAGCCGGACCGTGGGCCGCGTCGAACGCGGGGCCGGCCCCGACCGCTCCAGCCACCACTCCCGCAACTCCCGCCGCACCTCCGCGTCCTCGGGCCCGCCCGCCAGCAGCAACTGCCCGGCGAAGTCCAGCGCGTCACGCCGGTAACCGCCGGTCATCGGGTGCGAGTGCGCGTACGCGAGGAAGGCCGCCCGGTACAAGTCCCCGAGGATCAACGGCAGTTCGGGAGCCACCTTCGCCACGACATCCGCCCGCTTCACCCCGAGCGCCCGTGCCTGCACACCGAGCCGTACCCGGTCGAACCCGTCGGGGACGGGAGTGCCGGCGACCAGGGCGGAGAGGAGGGCGGTCTGGGCGAGGGCGAGGCGTTGGCGGGCACAGCCGGAGGACTGTGGTGCGGCCGGGGGAGCGGGAGGGGCGAACGGAGCGGCGGCGGTGGTGGTGGTCTGAAGCGCGGGTACCGCCTTCGCTTCCCGGGCGGGCACCCTGCTCGCGGCCGACCGTGCCCACCCCTTGGTCAGCGCCCCCTGAATGGCCTCCAACTCCCGCTCCAGCACAGCCGGTTCGGGGAAGTTGTCGTCCCGCTCCAGCAGCACCCCGGGCGGGGAGACGCGGGACGCCAGGTCGGTCAGGATGGCGAGGACCGGTGCGGGGACCGGGTGGGCGTGGGTGTCGTGCCAGACGCCGTCGCGTTCGACGCCGCCCGCGACGTGGACGTACGCGATGGCCTCGACGGGGAGTTCGGCGAGGGCCTTTGCCGGGTCCTCGCCGCGGTTGACGTGGTTGGTGTGCAGGTTGGCGACGTCGATGAGCAGCCGTACGCCGGTGCGGTCGGCCAGTTCGTAGAGGAACTGGCCCTCGGTCATCTCATCGCCCGGCCAGGCGAGCAGCGCGGCGATGTTCTCGACGGCGAGGGGTACTGGCAGTGCGGCCTGGGCGATGCGGATGTTCTCGCAGAGCACGTCGAGGGCGTCCCGGGTGCGCGGGACGGGCAGCAGGTGGCCGGCTTCCAGGAGCGGGGAGGCGGTCAGGGGGCCGCCCGCGCGGACGAACGCGATGTGCTCCGTGACCAGCGGTGCGCCCAGCGCCTCGGCCCGCTCGGCGAGTGCCGTCAGCCTGCACTCGTCGGGACGGTCGGCGCCGCCGAGGCCGAGGGAGACGCCGTGCGGGATCACGGTCACGCCGCGCTCGCGCAGCCGTAGGAGGGATTCGGGGAGGTGGCCGGGGCAGACGTTCTCGGCCACGGCCTCGACCCAGTCGATGCCCGGCATGCGCTCCACTGCGTCGGCGATCTCCGGCCGCCAGCCGATGCCCGTTCCCAGTCGCTCCATCGTCCGTCCCCGTTCTCCGTGCAGGCCATGAACTCCACAGGTCCGCTGTTCGGCGTGACGGGGGTATCGCCCATGGGCAAGGCCCCGAACCTCGGCCGCGTCACTTTCAGAGCAACATTTGAGGTTCGGGGCCAAGACTTCGGGGCCGGGACCCGGACGGCCGGGAGAGCCCTAACCCAGCACGCCGTTCGAGTCGACCGGATCCGGTCGGACGGTGTTGACCGTGCCCGGTGCGGCCGGGGACGGCCGGGAGGTGGTCCGGATGTTCGGGCTCGCCTCGGCGACGGGGGCCGAGGGCGCCACCTGGCCGGGCACCGGCGCCGCGGGGCCGGTCGGGCTGGCGGTCGAGGTGTTGGCGATCGAGTTGGCGATGGCGTCGAAGTCGACCCGCCCGGTCTTCTCCAGGATCGTGATGTGGTCGAGCACGGTCTGGTTGGCGTCCGAGGCCAGCTGCCGTACGAGTGTGTTCCGGGTGGTGTTCCGTACGGCGCCGATGGCCGGGAAGATCTTGCCGTGCGCGGCCCGCAGCAGGTTGGCGAACTTGTACTCGTACTCGGCGCCGGTCGCCGCGCTCATCTCCCGCAGCCAGCCCTGCTGTTGCTCGTTCGGCACGTTCGGCAGCGCGACCCCGAGCTGGGCCGCGATGATCCGCACCCGCTTGTCGAGGTCGGTGTGGCCGACGATGAGATGGTCCCCGGCCTCCTTGATCACCTGGCTGGGCGCCCGCTCGATCGCCTGCTGCCCGGCCGGCAGCTCCCACAGCCCGGCCAGCCGCACCCGCACGATCAGATCCCGGTCGGCGGCCGTCAACGGCCCCCACTCGGTGTTCACGGTGCCCGCCGCCACGTTCGCCTGCCCTGTCCCCGCCCGGTCGGCGTACGACCACACGGGAAAGACGAGCGCGCCCGTGGTGGCGAAAATGGTGGCGATGAACACAGCCGTACCGTTGATACGACGCAAGGGAGCCTCCCGGGGGAACCAACTGGTCGTTGGAGAAGTTGACGCGTGGCCAGTGCCAGGAGGTACGCGCGGAGCGGTTTCCTTGTTCAAAGGGAGGGCAGCTTTACTCAAAGGGCAGGCAAAGGAAGCGAGTTCAGCGGCCCTTCGCCGGTCCTGCCGTTAGTTCTTCGTCGGCCAGTGCTCCGGCGTCCGGCCGAGCAGCCGTAGCGTCTCGTCGAGCGGGCCGGCCTCCGGCGGTACGTCGAGCGGCGGGGCGAAGGCGAACTCCGGTCCGCGTACGGCCGGTTCGGTGGGCACCAGTCGGGCCACCACCAGCGCGATGTCCAACACGTCGTCCGACAGGTCGAGTTCGGTGCCGAGGGCAGCGGCGACATCCCAGGCGTGGGCGACGTAGTCGATGAAGTGGAAGCCGATCGCTGTCCGCCCGGGGAAGCTCGCGCCCAGCTCGGGAAGCGCGAACTCCCGCTCTGTGGCGCCCGGTTCGGCGAACGCGGCGAGGACGGCGGTGGCCGCCGCGCGATGCGTCCGGGCCGGCTCGCTCATGTCCTCCGGCTCCCGCCAGTACGCCCTGTCCCGGCCCGCCCCGCGTGCGGCGGCGGCGAACCCGTGATGCTGCGCGGCCATGTGCGCCACCAGTCGCCGCAGGTCCCACCCCGCGCAGGGCGTGTCCCGCTGCCAGTCCTCCTCCTGTGCCAACTCCACTACGCGCAGGGCCTCGTACACGGCGATCCGGTCGAGCTCGACGATGTCCGTTCCGGTGGCTGTCATGGGGCTTGAGCCTAAAACTGGGCGAACGGTCGTGCTACTTGTTTTCGGCCGAAGTGAGGAGAGGGGGAAAACGCTGTGCGCAGGGAGGCGAAATGCCTTGCACATCGCTGGTATATCGCTTGTATGTCAGGGGACTTGAGGAGCCGTCGAAGGGTCCGTGGCCGCGCCCCGCAGTCGGGCCGCTATGCCGATGCGAGCCCGGCGGTACGCGGTCTCCTCGTCGTGCAGTACGGAGACCACGTTGGCCGTCTCCATCAACGCGACGATCTCGAAGGCGAGTTGGGGTATGTCCGTGTCGGCGCGCAGCTCGCCCGAGTCCCGGGCCTCGGCGGCCGTCCGCTCCACGAGGGCCGTCCAGTCCCGCTGGGCGCGGACCACCGCGTCGTGCACCGGCCCGGAGCGGGCGTCGAACTCGGCGACGACCTCGTAGAAGAAGCAGCCGCCGGGGAAGACCCGCCCCCGCGAGTACTCCAGCCACAGCTCGCACAGCCGCCACAACCGGCCTATGCCGGGCGGGAGTTCGGTGGCGGGCCGGATGACCTTCTCGGTGTAGATGCGGGCGGCCTCGCGCACGGTGGCCAGTTGGAGTTCCTGCTTGGAGCCGAAGAGCGCGAACACCCCGCTCTTGCTGAGTTGCAGCTCGGTGGCCAACCGGCCGACGGTCAGGGCCTCCAGACCCTCGACGGAGGCGATGTCGACGGTGCGGCGCAGGACGAGTCGCCGGGTGCGGTTGCCCCGCTCGACCCGGCCGTCGAGCCGTGTCGTACCCGCGTCCTCGTCAGGTGTCCTGGTCGCTCCGCCTGCTCTCATGGTGGTCCACCCTAAGCAACACGGGGGAAACGGACCCTTCCTAGGATGCGGCGTGTGCACCTGATCGTCCTGGACGCCCCCACCGAGTGGAGCCGGTTCGCCGAGGGTTCCGTCGAGCGCCGCATGCTGCTCGCGCTCGGCGACCGCCTCGGCACGCCGCTGCGCCCGAAGCCGCTCATGCTGCCCGACGGCAGCCGGGTCGAGGTCGAGGGGATCGACGTGGGCTGCCGCGTACTCGTCCAACTCGTCGGCAACCAGGGTGCGTACAAGCCCGCCTACCGCAACAAGGTCATGGCGGACATGTTCAAACTGCTCTGGCTGCGGGAGTCCGTACCGACCGCCGAGCGCGCGGTCCTGCTGGTCACCGAGCTGATCGTGCAGGCCCTCGGCGGCTGGGTGGCGCGGGCCGCGACGGACCTCGGGATCGAGATCCAGGTCTTCGACGGCAGCGCGGTCGCTCCGCTGCACCTCCCGTCGCGGTCAGACGTAAAACGCCCGTAACAGTCAACTGCGCTGTCCCGAAACACAATCTTCCTACGGTCGGGGGCACCTAAGCGGATTTCCGCGTGGCAGTCAGTCGCACTCGCTACGCACGCTCTCCGACTTCCAGGATCGGGCACTTGTGCCCGCGACATGGATGGGAGCGTGAAGGTGACTGGTACGCCAGCACTCGAACTGCGGTCGGTACGACGGGTCTACGGCTTCGGGTCCGCCGCGACCACGGCACTCGACGACGTCCACCTCACGGTGCCGTCGGGCCGTTTCGTCAGTCTCATCGGCCCCAGCGGCTGCGGAAAGTCCACCCTGCTGCGCCTCGTCGCGGGCCTCGAACAGCCCGACCTCGGCGAGGTGTCGGTGCACGGGGTGACACCGGCGGATGCCTGCGCGGCCAAGATGATCGGCCTTGTGCCGCAGAGCCCCGCGCTGCTGCCGTGGCTGTCCGTCCTGCGCAACGTCACGCTGCCGCAGAAGATCAACCGGGGTGCGGGCAAGCGGCGCGAGCGCATCGCCGACTTCGCCGAGCGGCAGGCCGCGGCCGTCCCCGACATGAAGGAACTCCTCGTCAAGGCCGGTCTCGGCGACGCCCTGCACAAACTTCCCGCCCAGTTGTCCGGAGGCATGCGCCAACGCGCCGCGATCGTGCGGGCGTTCGGCCTGCGACCCGACGTGCTCGTTATGGACGAACCCTTCTCGGCGCTCGACGAGTTCACCCGCGAGAGCCTTCAGGACCAACTCCTCGACCTGTGGGAGGAGTTGAGGACGACCGTCCTGTTCGTCACCCACTCCGTCTCCGAGGCCGTACGGCTTTCCGACACCGTCGTCGTCATGGCGCCGAACCCCGGCCGGATCGTCGAGAGCATCGACGTCGACCTGCCTCGGCCGCGCGGTGAACGGCTCTTCGGGGAACGGCGGTTCCACGAGTACGAGGATCTGGTGCGAGAGCGGCTGCGGCGCGCGTGGAACAGCGAAGCCGCGTGAGTGGGGGCGTGAGGGACATGACCGTTGCCGACGAACGCACCACCGCTCCGGTGACGAAGACACCGCCGCCGCCTGTCGAACCGTCCCGGTTCAGTCTGAAGCACCCGCGGTCGCGGATCGGGTGGATCCGGCCGGCCGTGTGGTTGCCGCTTGTCGTGATGCTGGTGCTGCTTGGCGGGCTCTGGCACTGGGGGGCTGAGCAACTTCCTTATCTGTTGCCGCCGTTGTCGGATGTGGGTAGTTCGCTTTCTGGTGAACTCGGCTACTACGTCCACAACGCGCTTGTGACCCTTGGTGAGGCTACGGCCGGGCTGGGGATGGGGTTCGTCGGGGCGTTCGTCCTTGCGGTGCTGACGAGTGAACTTCCGTTGGTGCGGCGGGCGGTGATGCCGATCGCTGTCGTCCTCAATGTCACGCCGCTGGTGGCCGTCGCACCGGCCCTTGTTGTGGCTTTCGGGTTCGGGGCCATGCCGAAGCTGATCATCACCGGGCTGATCTGTTTCTTTCCGATTCTCATCAACACGGCTACGGGGTTGCGGTCTGTGCCGCAGCAGGTGTTGCAGGTGTATCGGACGATGGATGCGAGCCGGGTCGAGTTGCTGTGGCACGTGCGCATTCCCAATGCCTTGCCGTATCTCTTCGCCGCGCTGCGGATCGTCTTTCCGCTGTCGATCATCGGGGCGGTGGTTGCCGAGATGTCGGCGTCCGGGTCTACGGGGGGTCTTGGCACTGCGATCAGTGTGGCCTCCTCTATGAATCAACTCCCCGTTGTTTACGCCTCGATCCTCGTGCTTGCGGTGATGGGCGTGTTGCTGTTGCTGGCGGTCACGCTTGTTGAGCGGCGTGTGCTGCATTGGCACGACAGCACGCACGACTGACTGACAGCACAGTGGTTATCTGCGGGCCGGTGGGGGCTGGTCGCGCAGTTCCCCGCGCCCCTTTCGGGGCGCTCAACTCACCGGCATACAGCCAGTTTGGAGTCACCCATGCCTCGTTGTCGCCTCACCAGATCTGCCCTCGTCGCCGCCGTGTTGGCCCTCGGAGTCGCCGGATGTGGCTCCGGGTCTGACGACAGCACCTCCGCCGGCTCGGCCGGGTCCGCGATTTCCGCCAAGCGGTGTGCTGAGAACAAAGCCGCCGGGAAGATCACGTATCTTTCCGGGTACCAGTTCCAGTCCTCCGTCTCGATCCTCGAATACATCGCGGCCGCCAAGCTCGGCTACTTCAAGGACCTTTGCCTCACCGTCGACCTCAAGCCGGGCAGTGGCGACACCGCGCAGAACACCAAGCTGCTCGCCGGGGGACAGGCGACCGTGTCCGCGATCTCCGAGCAGGATCTGATCCAGGCGCAGGCCAACGGGATTGATATCAAGGGGATTTCCTCGTACTCGAATGCCGGGCTCGACATTCTGATGACGAACAAGGACATCACCGATCTGACCCAGCTGGACGGGAAGGTCGTCGGGCACAAGGGGTATGTGCCCGCCACGGTGGAGGCGATGCTGGTCAAGGCCGGGGTCAAGTGGGACTCGCTCAAGCTGGTCAAGGAGGGCTACGACCCCTCGGTGCTGCCGCGTAAGCAGGGCGGTCTTGAAGCGCTCACCGGGTTCGTCTCCAACGAGCCCAACCAGCTGAAGGCGGCCGGCAAGGACGTCACTGTGTGGAAGCCGGTCGACTACAAGATCCCGAGTTCGATCGGGGCGATGGCGGTCAACCCGGCGTTCGCCAAGGCGCATCCGCACGCTGTCGAGGACATGTTGCGGGCCGCGCTGCACGCGTACGCGTACTGCTCCGCCGGCGAGGCGCACATCAGCGAATGCGTCGGCTACGCGGCCAAGTTGTCCGGCCCGACCTACGACAAGAAGCTGAACGCGACGATCTGGAAGACCGAGACGCAGGTCGTCAAGGAGAACCCGACGCCCGGACAGCCGCTGGGCGGCATCGACCCCGACAACGTCACCCAACTCGTCGCCATGCTGCACCAGTTCAAGATCGTGCCGAGCGGTGTGACCGCCGCCAAGGCCACGGGGTGGTTCGACACCTCCTTCGTCAAGGACATCTACAGCGGCGACAAGCTCGTCTGGCCCGCGCCGTAAGAACGCAAGAGACCCGCAGAGCCGTAGAAAAAGCAGAGCCGTAGAAAGGTCCGTGACGTGCCCGCGAAAGAATATGGAATCTTCCTTCCCATCGGGAACGGCGGCTGGATGCTGTCCACCACCGCGCCGCATCCCGAGGCGACCTACGCGTACAACAAGCGTGCCGCCGTGCACGCGGAGAGCATCGGGCTCGACTTCGTGATGTCGATGGCCAAGTGGCGTGGTTTCGGCGGGAGTACGGACCACTGGGGCCGTTCGTTGGAGTCGATGACGATGATGGCGGCGCTCGCCGAGGCGACCAGCCGGGTCAAGATCTGGGCGACTCTGCACGCCAATATTCACAATCCCGCTGTCGCGGCGAAGATGCTCACCACGCTCCAGGACATCTCCGGCGGGCGGGCCGGGATGAACATCGTGAACGGGTCGTACGCGGGGGAGTTCGAGCAATTCGGGGACTGGGACCCGGAGTTGAGTCACGAGGACCGTTACCGGATGACGGAGCTGTGGACGGAGGCGGTCACGCGGTTGTGGACCGAGGACTCGGTCACCCTGCGCACTCCGTATTTCGACCTCGTCGACTGTGAGTCGCGTCCGCATCCGGCGACCCGGCCGACCCTCATCAGCGCGGGGCGGTCCGAGGACGCGCGCCGGTTTCAGGCGCGGTACGCCGACGGTGCCTTTCTCGCCGCCGACAGCCTCGACGACATGCGGTCGCTCTCGGCCGACGTGCATGCGCGGGCGAAGGCCAACGGCCGTGTCTGCAAGACGTATTCGATGCTCACCGTCGTCCAGGACGACACCGACGAACTGGCCGTCAAGAAGGTGAAGGAGTGGGGCGTCGGCGTCGACCGTGAGGCGCTCGCCCATATGCGGCACACCTGGGGCGTGCCCGCGGACCAGGCCCGCGCGTGGGCCGACGGCGCCAACGGGGAGGCGGCCTTCCAGACGCCGTACGTCGCCGGTTCGGCCCGCACCGTCACCGAGCACATCGAGTACATCGTGCGGGAGGCCGACCTCGACGGACTCATGCTGATCTTCCCGGAGTACGACGAGGACATGCTGCTGTTCGGGGAGACCGTGCTGCCCGAGCTGCGCGCCCGTGACGAGGTGGCGGCCTGATGTCCGACCTGCGGGACAGACAACTCGCCCAACTCGCCAGGCCGTTCAGCAGGCCCGCGCTCGTGGTGGTCGACGTACAGCGCGACTTCGCCGATCCGGAGCGGCTCGGGGCGTACGGCCTGACGGAGGCGGCGCTGGCGACCCTCGACCGGACGGTCACCCGTATCGCCGAGCTCGTCGACGCCGCGCGTGCCACCGAAGTACCGGTCGTCTGGGTCGAGTTGGGCAGTGCCCCGGCACGGCCGTGGCGGTCCAGCAACTGGCTGCGCGAGGGCGACTACGACGCTCCCATGAGCCCGGACGAGCCGTGCCGGGTGGGGACGGTCGGCGCCGAGTGGTATCAAATGCAGCCGGAGGAAGGGGAGTTGCGGGTCGTCAAGCGCGGCTACAGCGGTTTCCTCGGTACCGATCTCGACGCGCGGTTGCGCGCCGCCGGCCATGACTGGCTCACCGTCGTCGGCCTGACGAGCGAGTGCTGCGTGTACGCCACCGCGCAGGACGCCGTCCAACTCGACTGGCCCGTCGTCGTACCGCAGGACACGACGACCGCCTACGACCACCACGTCAATGCCGCCGCCCTGTTCCAACTGGGTCTGAACGTGGCCGTGTTGAGCGACGCCGACGAAGTGGCCGAGCTGTGGAAGAAGGCCGCGCGATGACCGGAATGCACATCGGCTACGACCTCTCCTTCACTCACACCGAGGGCGCCTGGGCGCGAGAAGGCTCCTGGATCGGGCGGGACTTCCCGGACGTCCGGATGTTCATGGAGCTGGCGCAGAGCGCCGAACGCGCGGGTGTGGGGCTGCTGTTCTTCGGTGACGGCAGCGGCATCCCCAGCACCTGGCGGGGGAGCATCGCACCGGCGGTGGAGTGGGGCATCCAGTGGCCGCGCCACGACATGGCGCCGGTCATCGCCGCGATGTCCACGGTGACGGAGAAGGTCGGCTTCGGGCTGACGTACTCCTCGACCTTCATGCATCCCTTCTACGTCGCACGGCTGTTGAACTCGCTCGACCATGTGACCGGCGGCCGGATCGCCTTCAACGTGGTCGCCTCCACGCGCGGCGCCGACGCGGCCAACTACGGGTTCGCCGAGCTGATGGACCACGACCTGCGCTACGAGCGGATGGAGGAATTCGTAGACGTCTGCCGGGCGTTGTGGGACTCCGTGGCGCCGGACGCCATCGTCCGCGACCGGAGCACGGGCCGGTTCGCGGACCCCGAGAAGGTCCACCCCATCGACCACGAGGGGCGCTTCTTCACCGTCAAGGGACCGCTCGCGTCCGTGCCCGGCCCGCAGTACCACCCGCTCATCGTCCAGGCGGGCAACTCGCCCCGGGGCATTGCCGCTTCGGCCCGCTTCGCCGACCTGGTCTTCGGCTTCGGCGGCAACCTCGCCGGCCAGCAGCGCCACCGCAAACTGCTCGACGAGGCCCTCCTCGCCGAGGGTCGGGACCCGGAGCACGTGGGCATCCTCTGGGCGACCCAGGTGATCGTCGGCCGCACGAAGGCCGAGGCGTCGGCACGCTGCGAGGCGGTGCACGAGTTCTGGAACGAGGAGGCCGTCGCCACCTACCTCTCGCACAACGCCGGCTACGACTTCTCGACGCTTCCGGTCTCCTTCCGACTGGGTGAACTGCGCGACGAGTTGGCGGCGGCCAACGCGAGTCCCGCGGGGATCGTCGGCTCTCTCGTCGCGGAGTTCGGCGCGGACCACACCATGAGCCGTAGCGAGTTCTTCGAGCACGGCCGGGGGCGGGCCACGGGCCTGGACCACAGCGTCGTCGGTGACCCGGCCACGGTGGCCGACGCGTTGGAGGAGACCTTCGCCGCGACCGGATCGCGGGGCGGCTTCATGTTCTCCAGCCCGCTGGCCATGCCCTCGGGATTCGCCGCGATCAGCGAACTGCTGCTGCCCGAACTGCGCCGCCGGGGTGCGCTCGCGCCGCCGTACCAGGGGCCAACTCTCCGCGAGAACCTGGCAGTTTGAGATGCCTGTGGTGAGTGCGGGTGCGATTGCGGGTGGGGATGGGGGCGCGGGCGGGCGGCGCGACTGGCTCGCCCTCGGCAGTCTCTGCACCGGGTTCTTCATGCTCCTGCTGGACAGCACGATCACCTCGGTCGCGCTGCCGTCCCTGATCAGCGGGCTGCACGCCGACGAGACGGCCGCGATGTGGGTCAACAGCGGCTATCTCATCGCCTACGCGGTCCCGTTGGTCGTCGCGGGACGGCTGGGGGATCGCTACGGCCATCGGCGCGTCCACCTGGTCGGGCTGGCGGCCTTCACGCTCGGGTCGCTGCTGTGCGCAACCGCCGCCTCCATCACGGCACTTGTCGCGTGGCGGGTGGTGCAGGGCATCGGGGCCGCGCTGATGACACCGCAGTGCCTGACCCTCATCAAGGCGCTGTTCCGGCCGCCGCGGCTCGCCGTAGCGCTCGGGGTGTGGGGCGCGGTCGGGGGAGTGGCGGTGGCTGTCGGGCCGTTGCTGGGCGGTTTCCTTGTCGCCGCCGGGGGCTGGCCCGCGGTGTTCTGGGTCAACGTCCCCGTCGGTGTCGGTGCGTTGGTGGCCGTGGCCGTGTTCGTGCCGGTCCTGCCGCGGCAGGAGGCGCGCATCCCGGTGTGGGCGATCTGCGCGAACGCGAGCGGGGTCGGTGCGCTGGTGATCGGCATACAGGGGACGGATGCGACCAGTGGCGAAGTGCTGGGCGTGCCACGGTGGTTGCTCGTCGTTGTCGGCGTGTTGGTGGTCGCGGGCGTGGTGTGGTTCCAGCGCCGGGACGGTCAACGCGCCCTGGTTCCCGTCGAGTTGTTGCGCAGCCGGGGGTTCGTCGTCGCGGCCTGGGCCGGTGCGGCGGCGGCCTTCTGCTCCGGGTCGGCGATGATTCCGCTGATGCTCTACCTCCAGCGGGAGCGCGGGCTCGATGCCGGCGCGGCTGCCCTCACCCTCGTACCGATGGGCGTGGTCTGCCTGTTGGGGGCGCCGGTGTCGGCCCGGCTCAACAACGGGATCGGGTCCCGCGCGGTCGCCGTCATCGGCTCCGGCGCCCTGGTCCTGTCCATTGGGACGTCGGCGGTGCTCGTCGCGACGGACGCCCCGATCTCCGCACTGACCGCCACCTTCGCGGTGTACGGAGTCGCCAACTCCTTTGTCTGGTCGCCCCTTTCGATCGCTGCGGTGACCTCGGTCGGGCCGGACGAGGTCGGGGCGGCGTCCGGAACCTTCAACGCGATGAAGCAACTCGGCGCGGTGCTGGGCAGCGCGGTGTGCGCGGTCCTGCTGGCCGGCCACGGCTACGCGACGACACTCGGCGGGCTCGCGGCGGTCGGAGTGCTCTGCCTCCTCGCGTGCGCACTCCTCCATAGCGAGCCTCCCGGCAACGGACCCTTGCCGGTGTCCGCCGCGCCGCAACTACCCACAGGAGTCGCGTGATGAGTCGTGACGAGGCGTCATGAGGACCGATGCGGACGGGGGTTGCACGATGACGGCAACGGAAGGCATGGCCGGCCTGGAGGATCTGGACGGCATCACCTCGGACCCCGGGGAGATCACGCGGGCGTTCTCCGGGTTCCCGTCGGGCGTCGCGGCGCTCTCCGCACGCGTACACGGCGACCCGACTGTCATGATCGTCTCGTCGTTCGCGGTCGGCGTCTCCCACAACCCGCCCATGGTCTCCTTCGCCGTGCAACACACCTCGACCACCTGGCCGTTGCTGTCCCGCGCACAGGCCATCGGAATCTCCGTCCTGGGCGAGGGCCACGGCGACAAGGCCCGTCAGCTCGGCTCCCGCAGCAAGGCGGGCCGCTTCACCGACCTGCGCACGGTGGAGGCGGAATCCGGCGCGATCTTCCTCGACGGCGCACCGGTGTGGCTGGAGTGCACCGTCGAGCACAGCTATCCGGCCGGCGACCACGACATCATCGTGCTGCGGGTGCTCGCCATGCGGTCCGACGAGGAGAGGAGTCCGTTGGTGTGGCATCGAAGGACCTTGAAGATGCTGGGTAGTTGAGGCGCTGCACGCTCAGGGGGTGCTCGCGGCGGACCGCCCGCGCCGGGTCTGCCGTAGCCGCTGGGGAAGCGGCCTGCGGTAGTCGGGCAGCAGACGCTGGGCGAGGAACGCGGACTTCAGGAAGAGGCGGACGGCACGCTCTCGGCGAGGGGAGAGCCAACCGATCCGATGGAGCCGGCAGACCCGCTCGCCGGCGAGATACCGGGTCAGGTCCCTGCCGAACGCCCGTAAGGGGGTGGGGAACCAGTACTCGGCGAAGAACTCCATCATCGCGGTCGCCACCCGGTGGCCGGACTCCGTCCCCTCGTACGGCCGGGATTCAAACTTCAGGGCGAACTCGGTCATGGCGTCCCAGTCCTCGGGGAAAGCCTCGTCGGCCAGCGGTCCGGACTCGCGCACCAGGAGGCGGAAGAGGGTCCGCGCCCAGCGATGCCAGGCGGTCTTCATGTGCTCGCTCGTACCCGGCAGACCGAGCGAGGTCTGCACGCGGTCGGCGGACGTGGCCAGCAGGACCAGGGGATAGACGAAGTCGTCGACGTCATCGAAGTTGCCGGGCAGGTGCGGTGTCCCACGGGCGATGGCCAGGTGGATGCGATTGAGTCGTCCGGTGGCCTCACGGCCCGCGGCGCTGGACAACCCGTCCACCATCCAGGCCATCAGGAACTTGTTGCCGTCCTCGAAACGCCGCCGGGGCCGGGTCTCCAGCTTCCCGGTGTGGGCGAGGGTGGCGGATCCGAAGCCCGGCCGCATCATGCGCATGGTGCCCGGATAGACCATCATCGCCAGCGCGAACTCGGGGACGCGGTGGCCGACGTAGAGCGAGATCATGCGCTCCCAGTCGGTGTCCGGGTCCATCCGGGCCAGTTCGCGGTCGACCCATTTGTAGCCACGGCGCACGGTCGGTTCCCCCTCGTGGACTTTCAGAAGGGGGACGCTGCGGCAGGACTGTCCGATGCCGCGATCCGTCGTGATCTGAGTCACCTCGGCCGGGAGTCATGGTGTGAGCCATAGCGTGAGTCATGGGTCTCCACCCGAGGGTGGAGCCGCTGAATCAGCCCGTGGGTGGTGGTGATCGACGCGGGTCGGGGCGCAGCCTTGTGCCATGAGCTCACTACATTCCGCACTTGTCGCTCTCACCGGCATCTGCGTCGCGATCTTCCTCGTGGCCTGGATCGCGGGCGCCATCTACTTCGGCGTGAAGGGCGAGGCCGGGTCGCGCGGCTGGGCGCGAGGCCTGCGCCGCACCCTGCCGCAACGGGCTCTGCTGATCGCGGGCTGCTGCGCGTTCTCCCTCCTGGTCAACCACACCCCGGACTCCTTCTGGCACCACCTCCAGTACTGGCAGCCCGAGCTCGCGATCCTGGGCGCCCTGCTCGCCGTCGCCTCCACCGCGCTGCTGCTGTGGGCCCGTTGGGTGCTGGGCGTCATGTGGGCCAGCATCCCCCTGGTCCACGAACACCACGAACTGCGCACCGAGGGCCCGTACCGCATAGTGCGGCACCCCATCTACACCGGGCTCCTCGGCCTCGTCCTCGGCGGGATGCTGGCCTGCGGCTTCGGCATATGGATCGTGTTCCTGGCCGTCGCCGTGCCGTGGCTGCTGCGCCGGGTGCGCAGAGAGGACGGGATGATGGCCGGGCAGTTCGGTGCGTCCTACGACGCCTACCGCGCCCGCGTTCCGGCGCTGATCCCGTGGACCCGGCCCGCTCCGGCCGGACCCCGGGCCGTCGACAGCCGGCAGGGGTAGTCCGGGTCGGTCGTGTGGCTGTCATCGGCGTCAATCCCTGCTCCAAGAGCGGGAGTTGACGGGGTCACCTGTCGGATTGCTGTCATCCCGGTGCCACTGTTGCCCATGTCCACAGCTCGTCACTAACGTGCTCATGGAGATTTCAAAGGGAAATCTGATGGAGGGTCTGCAATGCCCCTGCCAGAACGCCCGGCCACGTTGTCCTCGGCCCCCACGGCGACCGCTCCCGAATCGCTCTGTCCGCCGACGAGGCGCGACCATTCCGGCTGACCGGCCATAGCTGACGCGCCCGGACGGCACCTCGCAGGAACAGCGCCCGGCCAGGACGCGTCGTCACGCGACGGCGGCCGTCCTTCCTCACCCCTCATCTGTCACCCCCCACCCTCCTCCGGGCATGTCCCCGCCCGGAGCAGAAGGAGAGTTCCGTGAACTCCACGCACAGTGAGCGTCTGGACTACCTCGTGGTCGGCGCGGGTCCCGCCGGGCTCCAGCTCGGGCAGTTACTCCAGGCGGCCGGGCACGGATACCGGATCCTGGAGAGCGGCCACGCCCCCGGCACGTTCTTCGGCACCTTCCCCCGCCACCGCAAGCTGATCTCCATCAACAAGGTGTACAACGGCACCGACGATCCCGAACTGAACCTCCGGATGGACTGGAACTCGCTGCTGTCCCCGGACCCGCACCTGCTCTTCAGCCGCTACAGCAAGCGTTACTTCCCGCACGCCGACGACCTGGTGCGCTATCTCGCCGACTTCGCCGAGGCGTTCAAGCTGGACATCGCCTACGACACCCGGGTCGTGCGGATCCGGCGCGACGAGGACGGCTTCACCGTCACCGATCAGCACGGTCACGAACACCGCGCCCGTCGGCTGATCATGGCCACCGGACTGACCCGGCCCAACACCCCGGACATCCCCGGCATCGAGACGGCCGAGGACTACTCCGTCGTCTCCGTGGACCCCGAGGACTTCACCGACCGGCGCGTCCTGATCATCGGCAAGGGAAACTCCGCCCTGGAGACCGCTGACAACCTTGTCGAGACCGCTGCCGTCATCCATGTCGCCGGCCCGCACTCGGTCCGCATGGCCTGGAACAGCCACTACGTCGGCCATCTCCGCGCGGTCAACAACAACTTCCTCGACACTTACCAACTCAAGTCCCAGAACGCCCTGTTGGACGGAAACGTGCTGTCCGTCGAGAAGGACCCCGACGGCAGGTACCGGGTCCGCTTCAGCTTCTCCCGGGCCGACGAGGTCGTGAAGGAACTCCGCTACGACCGGGTGATCGTCTGCACCGGATTCCGCTTCGACGCCTCGGTGTTCGACCCGGCGAGCAGCCCCACCCTGGTCATCGACGACCGGTTCGCCGCCCTCTCCCCGGCGTACGAGTCGGTGAACGTGCCCGGCCTCTACTTCGCCGGAACGCTCATGCAGCAGCGCGACTTCAAGAAGTCCACCGGTGGCTTCATCCACGGATTCCGGTACGCCGTACGCGCCCTGAGCCACATCCTCGACGAACGCCACCACGAACAGCCCTGGCCGCACCGGCGGTTGGAGAGCGACCCGGCCGCGCTGGCGGACGCCGTGGTGGACCGGGTCAACCGCAGTTCGGCACTGTGGCAGCAGTTCGGCGTCATCGGGGACCTGATCGTCACACCACCCGGCGAACCGGCCAGGTACCACGAGGAGGTGCCGGTCGCGTACGCCCACGAACGCCAACTCCCCGACAGCGGCGACTACTTCACAGTCACCCTGGAGTACGGCCCCGACCACGACAAGGTCGACCCCTTCGACATCACCGTGCGCCGCACCGCCCAGAACTCGGTCGACGACGCCTTCGACGCGGCGTACCTCCACCCGGTGATCCGCCACCATGGCGGCGGTGAACTTCTCGGCACCCATCACATGGCCGAGAACCTGGAGAACCACTGGGACCACCCGGAGGTCCACCACGCCCCGCTGGCCGCGTTCTTCGCCCGCGAGCAGGCCCGCCGACCGAGCCCCGCCGGGCGGTGAGCGGCATGCGGTACACCGTCCGCGACTTCGAGACCGCGGCGCGCGCCGAACTGGACCCCGTGTACGCCGACTTCATCGCCGGCGGGGCACGTGACGAGATCACCGTACGGGCCAACGAGGCGGCGTTCGGGCGTTTGCAGCTGCTGCCCCGGGTGCTGCGGGGGAGTGCCGAACGGGAGTTGGGCATCAGCCTGCTCGGCAGCCGGGCGAGCCTGCCGGTCCTGCTCTCCCCGACCGCCTTCCACAAACTGGTCGACCCGGAGGGGGAGTTGGCGACCGCCCGGGCCGCCGCCGCGGCCGGCGTGATCATGATCGCGGCCATGGCGTCCACGGTGGCCGTGGGCGAGATCGCCGACGCGGCCCGCGCGGCCGGCGACGACGTACCCCTGTGGTTTCAGCTCTACATCCAGCCCGACCCGGACATCACCGAGACGTTGGTGCGGCGGGCCACCGACGCGGGGTGCACCGCGCTCGTGGTCACCGTGGACTCGCCGGTGCTGGGCGCGGGCGAGCGCAACCGGCGCAACGGCTTCCACGACCTGCCGCCCGGCCTGCGCTGCGAGAACCTGGTGGACCTGCGCGACGGCGAGCGCGGCCACGTACGCCAGATCGCCATGTCCCCCGAACTGAACTGGGAACACATCGACTGGCTGCGCGGCATCACTTCGCTGCCCGTCCTGCTCAAGGGTGTCCTGCACCCGGAGGACGCCCGGCTCGCGGTCCGGCACGGCGTCGACGGGCTGTTGCTGTCGAACCACGGCGGCCGCCAACTCGACACCGTCCCCGCCACGTTGGAGCTGCTGCCCGAGATCCTGGCCGCGGTCGAAGGGCGCATCCCGGTCGTGCTGGACGGAGGCGTCCGGCGCGGCACCGACGCGGTCAAGGCGCTGGCGCTCGGCGCGTCCGCGGTGGGCATCGGCCGACCCGTGATGTGGGCACTGGCCGAGGGCGGCGAGAAGGGCGTACGGCGCCTCCTCGAACTGCTGCGGGACGAACTCGACGACACCCTGGCCCTGTGCGGGGCGTCCGGACTCGCCGACCTGACACCCGATCTGGTCCGGATGCCCGCGTGGGGTCCCGTGCCCGGTCCCGCCGTGACACCAGGGGCGGACCGACGATTCGGCGGGGTGGTCGCGTGAGCACCACCGGTTGGCTCGTTCTGGGCCCGGCCCTGATCCTGGTGGCCGGTCTGCCGTACTGGCTGCCCAGGACCGTGATCGCGCTGCGGGTGCGGATCTTCGCCTGGGTGGGCGGCGAGGAAGGGGTCCGGGCTCCGGGCAAGGAGGTGCCCGCCGAGGAGTTCAAGAAGGTGTACGGACATCCGGCGGCCAACGGCCGCAGCCGGGGCGCCGCGCTCTCCGACCTGTTCTGGTACTGGCTGTCGCCGGGCCCGGAGGTGCACCAGGAGCACCTGGAGCCGGGACCGCGCTACGACGACGTGGCCCGGACCACCCGGCAGATCCTGGCCGGGCTGTCCCGTGAGCGGTGGACGGAGCTGGTCGGCCGCTGCACCCGCCGGGTGCTCGACGAACTCGACGGCCACGCGCGCGTGCACCGGGTCAGACTGCGCGACCTGATGATGCCGCTCTGGGCCGAGGTCTACTACGAGGTCGTCTTCCGCGCACCCTGTCCACGGCACGTCCGGGACCTGATCACCGCGAACGCGGACGACGTGGTCAGCGCCCTGAAGTGCACCGGCCTGCGCCACATGGACCGCCGGGCCCGCCTCACCGCCCACCTGCGGGACCGACTCGCCCATGACCCGCCGCCCGGCCCGCTGCCGGCCACACTCACCCCGCGGGAGCAGGCGTACTACCTCCAGGGCACGTTCTTCAACACCGCGGTCGTGCAGATGTCGGAGGCGATGGCCCATCTGCTGCTGGCCCTCGCCACCCACCGCCCGGTGCAGGACCGTCTGGCGTCCGGAGCGGAGGACCCGGACTTCCTCGACCGGGTGATCAACGAGACGCTGCAACACTTCCCGCTCTTCGGAGTGGCCCACCGGATCACCTCGGGGGAGATCCCCCGGGACGGGCGGGACCCCATCCCGGCCGGTTCGGTCCTGCTGTTCAACTACCCCGAGTACCAAGGGTCCGGAGGCGACGCGTTCGACCCCGACCGGTGGCTGGACCCGGACACCAGGCCCTCGGCCTTCATCCCGTTCGGGGTGACCGCCAACCGTCCCTGCCCGGCGCGCGGTTTCGCCGTCCTCACCATGCGGGTCGCGGCGGAGGAGATCCTGCGCCGCTTCCGACTCGACTCCTCGGTGGAACACACCCGTTCGCTGCCGAGCCGCGGTCCCTGCCTGCTGATCCCGCGCACCGGGGCCGAGGTCCGCAGCCGGACCCGGCTCGCGGTGATGCGCTTCGCCGACAGCTGGGAGGGCGTCCGGCGCAGCCTCGTCCAGCTCGTCCTCGGCAGCTACATGGTGTGGGACGCCCGGCGCCAGGGGCTGTGCCGGAACTATTTCGCCGCCTCGTCCGGCGGCTCCGCCACCTCTGTCCCAGCCGGCCGTTGAGAGGACGAGACCATGACTCCCGTGGAGCTCGCTCCCACCTTCTTCCTGGCCGTCGTCGTGATTCTGCTGGCCTGCCGGCTGGTCGTCCTGCTGGCCGGCCGTTTCGGCCAGCCGCCCGTGGTCGGCGAGATGATCGCCGGGGTACTGCTGGGCCCCTCCCTGTTCGGGCTGATCGCCCCAGGAGCCTCCGCCCACGTCTTCCCGCCCGAGCTGAAGCCGGTGCTGTACGTGGCCGGCCAGATCGGTCTGGTGGCCCTGATGTTCGGTGCCGGTTACGAGTTCCGGGCGCACGCGGGACGCGGCCTGGCCGCCACCGCCGTCGCCGTTTCCTCGGCGGGCGTGGGGATCCCGCTGGTGCTGGGCGTGGGACTGACCCTCGTGGCCCACGGCCATGTCGGCATCTTCGTCGACGGGGTCTCGGTCTGGGTGACGGCGGCGTTCGTCGGCGTCGCTCTGGCGATCACCGCCTTCCCGATGCTGGCCCGGATCATCACCGAACGCGGGCTGGCCGGCTCGCGGTTCGGCTCACTCGCCCTGGCCTCCGGGGCCACGGACGACGCCGTCGCCTGGATCATGCTGGCGGGCGTGCTGAGCGTGGCCTCGGGCAAGGTGCGGCCCATCCTGGAGGCCGTCGGCGGCACCCTGCTGTTCGTCGCCGTACTGCTCCTGGTGGGGCGCCGCCTGCTGGCCTGGATCGTGAACCGCCCGGGCCTCGGCGACGACACCCGTCTCCTCTTCACGGTCGCCCTGCTGTTCTGCGCCGCGTGGTTCACGGACATCAGCGGCCTGTACTCCGTGTTCGGGGCGTTCTGCGTGGGGATGGCCATGCCACGCGGCGAGGCCTCGGAACGGCTCGTGCGGACCACCCAGTCCGTGACCCAGGTCGTGTTCGTGCCGATGTTCTTCACCTACTCCGGCCTGAACACCCGGTTCGACGTCTTCTCCGACCCGCCCGTGCTGCTGTTCGGGGCGGCGGCGGTCGTCCTCGCCGTGGCCGGAAAGTTCGGCGGCTGCTGGGCCGCCGCCCGGCTGCGCGGCGAACCCGGCCCGGTGGCCGTCCGGGTCGGCGCCCTGATGAACGCCCGAGGTCTCATGCAGCTGATCGCGCTCAACATCGGGCTGTCGGCCGGCATCGTCAGCGAGGAGCTCTTCACCGCGCTCGTCCTGGTCGCCCTGGTCACCACGGTCATGACGGTTCCGGTGCTGAGCCTGCTGGACCGGCGCGACGCCAGATCCCTGACAGCGGAGGAGGCACCCGAGGGCGAGGAGGAGGTGGCGGTGGCGCCGAGTTGAGCGGCGGGGTACGGGGTGCTGGACGGAGTGGCGCACCCCGCAACCCGCAACCCGTATGTGTCCGGCGTCGAGCCGTCACGACGCGCTCGGCGTCGAGGGGGACGATGATGGCGCGACCCCGAAAAGACGCCGCTCGGACCGGCCGCCGCCCCGTTCGACCGCCCGCCGACCCGGCCGTACGCCTTCCGTGATGGCCGTACGCCTTCCGTGACGGTCGGCGCGAGGGCCTCGCCCGCGCTGCCTCAGCCCCGTCGCCGCAGCGCCGGATGCTCCGCCACGACGGTCGCCGAGCCCGGCGCGATCTCCGTGAAGCCCGCGTCCTTGACCAACGGCAGCCCGCTGTCGGTGAGTTCGGCCCACCGGGCGGGGGCGGCGGTGCGGACGGAGAGGGGGAAACCCGCCTGGCGCCAAGCGGTGCGGTCCTCGTCCGAGAGTTCCCACCAGGCCAGTTGGGCGCCGTGGCCGGTCTGGGCCATGGTCTTGCCGGCCGACATGTCGAGATCGGGGTTCAGCCAGAGCACCGGTGCCGTCAGGTCCGCGTCGGCCGGCGGCTCGGGGTCGTCGAGGTCGGTGCCGGAGACCTGGAGCCGGGCCAGGTCCTTGGGCCAGCCGTCGAGCGGGACGGGCGGGAAGACCCGTACCTCCGCCGACTTTCCGGTCACGGTGATGCCCGGCAGCGCCTCGGCCCGCCGCCACTCGGCCCCGCGCGCCCGCCGGACCACCTTCCGGATCCGCGCGTCCTGCCAGTCCCGCATGACCTGCGCCCACTCGCCGTCCCCGACGGCCCGCTCATCACTCAGGATCGTCAGCACGGCCCGGGCGGCGGTCTCCAGCGCGTCGGTACGGGCCGGGGGAGCATCCCGCTCGATCCGCACAACCAGGGGCAGTACGAACTGTGGAGCCTCGTCGCGAGAGGTTGGCTCATTGAGGAAGGGGTCGACGTCGTCGCCGGGAACGATGGAATCACTGGTCACACCCCCTAGTTTGCCAGGCAAAAGATCGGCTCCCAGAAGCGCCGGTGAGTAGCCCTACCCCAGGGGCGCGGGGCTGTGACGTTGTGCGGCTCCGCCGCGCGGGCGCGACCAGCCACAGCGCACCCGCACCCGCCAAACGACCCACCTCCTACGCCGCTCTCGCGAGAAGATGCCCCCATGCGACGCGATCTACAGCTGACCAACGTCGGCCGCCGTTACGGAATTCACGGCCCCTGGATCCTCCGCGCCGTAAACCTGGAGATACCCCCCGGCACACTCACCCGCGTAAACGGCCCCAACGGCACCGGCAAATCCACCCTCCTCCGCCTCCTCGCCCGCATAGACGCCCCCACCGAAGGCAAGATCACCGGCCGCCCCCGCACCGCGTACGTCCCCGAACGCTTCCCCCAGGCACTCCCGTTCACCGCCGAGGCCTACCTCACCCACCTGGGCACGGTGCACGGCCTCGCCCGTACGACGGCAGCCCGCTCCGCCGCCGAGTGGCTGGACCGCTTCGGCGCCGGCGCCTACGCCCGCACCCCCATGACCCGCCTCTCGAAGGGCAGCAGCCAGAAGGTAGCCGTAGCCCAAGCCCTGCTGGCCGAACCGGAGTTGCTCGTCCTCGACGAGGCATGGACCGGCCTGGACGAGGACGCGGGGGCGGAGTTGGAACGGGCAGTGGCCGAACGTACCGCAGCCGGCGGAGCCGTCGTCTTCGTCGACCACGACCCGCGCCGCCTCGCCGGGGCTCCCGACGCGACGTACGCGGTCACGGACGGAACCCTCAACCTCCGTACGGACAAGCCCACTTCACCATCCGGACCGCAGGTCACCCTGGATGTCCAGGGCCCGCCGGGAGGCCAACTCCCGGCCGAGGCGGTCCAGTTCCTCGCCTCATCCACCGAACTCGCCCCCGGGACCCACCGCCTCACCGTCCCCGCCTCCCACTCGGACGTCCTGCTCCGCACCCTGCTGACGGCCCGCCCGCCCTGGCACGTGGTCAGCCTGAACCGGCTTACGGACCTACCCCGCGACGACGAAAGCCCCCGATGACCGCGATGACGGCGATGACCGCCCTCCTGCGCTACCAGGCCGCCCTTCTCCTCCGCTCGCAGCGCTGGCTCCCGCCGTTCATCCTGTACGTCGCGTTCCTGGGGATCGGCGTCCAGGGCGGCCAGCCGGTGCTCGACTCGCTCGGTTACACGGCCGCGGCCCTGCTTCCCGTAGCGGCCTGGCTGGTGCGGATCTGTACGACCAACGAACCGCCCGCGGCGCGCAGTTGTGTCGCGGCGGCGGTCGGGCCCGCGCGGGCGCACCTCGCCTGTCTGCTGGTCGCGCTGACCACGGCGGCTGTGCTCGGTGCGGCGGCGACCCTCGTCGTCACGCTGATCAGTGACCCGGCGAGCGCCGATCACCGCACCCGGGTTCCGCTCCCCGCGGCCGCCGCGGCCGGCCTGCTCGCGACCCTCGCCTGCGCCCTGCTCGGCACGGCGGTCGGCGCGCTCACCAACTGGCCGCTGCTGCGCTCACCCGGCCGGGCGGTGCCCGCGATGCTGCTCGCGGCGCTGCTGGCCGTGGTGGTGACCGGTTCCCCGGCGCAGGCGGCGGTCAGCGGTCTGGTCACCGGCTCGCAGTCGGGCACGGTTCCGGTGCCGTTGCTGCCGCTGGCCGGAGCAGCCCTGGTCACGGCGGCCGCGACCGCCGTGACCTGCGCTCTCACCTCTCGCCGTTCACCCTGAACAGGCGGTGCGCTGCGCCTCCTGCCACTCGCACACGGGGCACAGCGTGATCCCCTTGTACGACTCCGGGTACTCGGTCGGCTCCTGGCACAGCACACACTCCGCGTACGCCGGCGCCGGCTCTTCGTCGCTCATGCGACCAGCGTAAGAGGAGCGCGCCACCGGCCGACCCCAGCCGACCTCAGCGGTGCCGGTCCGTCGCCCCGATCAGCTCGGAGACCTTCACGAACCGGTACCCCTTCTTCCGCAGCTCGGGCACGATCATGCGGACGGCGCGTTCGGTCGCCGGGGCGGCGCTGCGCGTGCAGTGCATGACGACCACCGAGCCGGGCTTCACACCGTCCAGGACCTGCTGGGCCACGGCGTCCGAGTCCGTCGCGAACGCGTCGCCGCTCACCACGTCCCACTGCACCGCCGTGACACCGACCGCGCTCAGCGTCTTCAGCGCCTGCCGGTCGTAACACCCGCCGGGGAAGCGGAAGTACGGCATCGCGTTCGGCACGCCCGCCTTCTTGAAAGCGGTGTACGCCCGCTCCACGTCCGCCTTCATCCGGTCCGGGGACACGGTCGGCAGGCCGTAGCAGTCACCGGTGAAGGCGTAGTGGCTGTACGAATGGTTGGCGATCTCAAACTGCGGGTCGCGTCCGATGGCGTGGGCCTCGGCCGGGTACTCGTCGGCCCATCGCCCGGTCATGAACACGGTCGCCGGCACCTTCAGCGTGCGCAGCGTGGAGATCAACTGCGGATTGTCGAAGTGCTCGCCCGCCGCCGCGCGAGGTCCCTCGTCGGCGGTCATGTCGGCGTCGAAGGTCAGCGCGACGGTCTTGCCGTCCACCCGCGGACCGTTCTTGAAGACCGGGGTCAGACCGGCGGGGCCGGGCGCGAGAGTGGGCGGCCGCGAGACGGCGGCGGAGGGCGCGCTGGGCGCCGGACGGCTGGCATGGGGCGCCGAGGGGGCCCCGCAGGCGGTGAGCGCGGCGCCGAGTGCACAGGCGGCGGCGACTCGTCGTACTCGAATGGTCACCGAGCGAACGTAACGCAGCAAAAGGGATTATTCGGTTATATGAACCTTCTCGCCTTCTTGCGTCTCCTGGGCCAGGGTCAGCTCCGACCGGACCAGCTCCAGCAGCCGCCCCACCCAGTTGCGCCCCCGGTCGTCGCGCTCGTCGAGCCAGAACGGCGAGTCCGAGTAACCGGTGTAGCTGATGCGCGCGTCCTCCGTGCCGAGCAGGACCGCCGCGAGTTCCGGATGCTGGGTGAACTTGGCCCGCAGCAGCCCCGCCATCACCGCGAGCCGCAGCCCGGTCCACCCGTCCCGCCGTACGACCCCGCCGCCCAGCTCCTGCGCGTCCCACCCGGAGGGTGCCTCTCGGATAGCGGCACGGTCGGCGGGGTCGGCCGCCGAAAGGGCCCAGTAGCCGTGCAGGACGGACGGGTATGTCTCGCCGTCGTAGGCGATGGGCGAGGGGAAGTCGTTCCGCAGCACGAACAGGTCCGGCTCGGTCGGCCAGCCCCGCGGGTAGACGGCCTGGTGCGAGGTGACGGTCGCCCGCCCGGCCGTGACCGGGTCGTCGGCGTGGAGCGCGGCCCGCTGCCGCTCAGCCTCCGCGACCGCCGCCTCCCCGCGCCGGAAGTACTCCAGCTGGGCCTCGTGCATCTCCGCCGTCACCAGGGGACCGTCCCCGTCGACATGCGAGCCCACGTCGGTGAGGAGGATCCGCAACGGGCGGTCCTGCCGGTCCATGTCGCCGAGCACGAAGATGCGCAGATGCTGCGGTACGGCGAGATACGCCGCCCGCAACAGCTCCCGGTTCGCCTCGCTCGGCTCCCGCGCGAAGCGTTCCGCGGCGTCCCAGCAGCGCCGAGCGGCGGTCGGCCGACCGTTCAACTCCTCGACCAGGTCGGCGACTTCGAGCAGAAAACTCTCCGGGGTGCGCGGCTCACCCCACCGGGACTCCCACTTCGACCGCTCATCCAGCCTCACGGGAGTATCGGGAGATGTCAGCGCGAGCCGGCCGGTGTCCAGCTGCCTCTTCAGACCGGGCAGATCCTTGGCATCGCAGGAAACGCTCCCGTCGGCGTACAGGACGAGATCGTCGACGTAGTACTCGCCACTGAAGTCGGTTCGCCGCCAGATGTGGCACCAGACCCCGTCGATCCGTTCCCCGTCCACCATCCGATACGTCGGTCTCCGCCATGCCATGGGTGAACCGTACCGGTCCCCGCTCAGCCCGAACTCAGCAGCTGCTCCCGGGACTTGGCCACGTCGAAGTCCGCCTTCGGATACTGCGGGTCCAGTGCCGTCAGATGTTCCAGGAGGAGGCGGCTGATCGCCCAGTTCCGGTACCACTTGCGGTCGGCCGGGATCAGGTACCAGGGGGCGTCCGGCGTGGAACAGCGGTCGAGGGCGATCTCGTACGCCTGTTGGTACGCGGGCCAGAGCGCGCGTTCCGCGATGTCGCCCGGGTTGAACTTCCAGTGCTTGTCCGGGTTGTCGAGGCGTTCGAGCAGGCGGCGCTGCTGCTGGTCGTAGGAGATGTGGAGGAAGCACTTGACGACCGTCACGCCGTCGTCGGTCAGGGACTTCTCGAAGCGGTTGATCTGGGTGTAGCGGTCGTTGATCTCGCGGTGCGGGGCGAGTTCGCGGACGCGGGCGATGAGGACGTCCTCGTAGTGGGAGCGGTCGAAGATGCCGATCTCGCCGGGGTGGGGGAGGGCGCGTCTGATGCGCCAGAGGAAGTCGTGCTTGCGCTCTTCGGGGGTGGGTGCCTTGAAGGCGCTGATCCGGCAGCCGGAGGGGTTGAACAGGCCGATGACGTGCTTGACCGTGCCGCCCTTGCCGCTGGTGTCCATGCCCTGGAGGACCAGGAGCAGGCGGCGCCCGTCGCCGGCCGTGCTCGATGCCCAGAGGCGTTCTTGCAGGTCGGCGAGGTGTTCGCCCATCCGGGCGGTGTCCTTGAGGCCGGCGGCCTTGTCGGCGGGGCCGCCGGGGGTGGCTGCCGCGTCGTAGGAGGAGAGGTCGACCGGGCGGCCGGCGGGGACGCGCAGGAGGTCGGCGACGGGGACCGTCCCGCTCTTCTTCCCGCTCTTGCGCTTCGCGCCCTTCTCGGCCATGGGGCACCCCTTCCGGTCGGCTCCCTCGATCCTGCGACGCGGGGGCCGTGCCCGCCAGTCAGCGGGCGGGACTACGGGTCCACGGCGGGCGGGGGCGGCACGGGAGACGGCTGTTGCGGCTGCGCGCGTTCCAGGAAGCGCAGCAACTCCACCGGGAAGGGGAGCACGAGCGTCGAGTTCTTCTCGGCAGCGACCGCCACCACCGTTTGCAGCAGGCGCAGTTGGAGTGCGGCGGGCTGTTCGGACATCACCCCGGCGGCCTCCGCCAGCTTCTTCGAGGCCTGCAACTCGGCGTCCGCGTTGATGATCCGGGCCCGCCGCTCACGGTCGGCCTCGGCCTGCCGGGCCATGGAGCGCTTCATCGTCTCGGGGAGGGAGACGTCCTTGATCTCGACGCGGTCGATCTGCACGCCCCAGCCGACGGCCGGGCTGTCGATCATCAACTCCAGCCCCTGGTTGAGCTTTTCGCGGCTGGAGAGCAGATCGTCGAGGTCGCTCTTGCCGATGATCGACCGCAGTGACGTCTGGGCCATCTGCGAGACCGCGAAGCGGTAGTCCTCGACCGTGATGATCGCGTCGGCCGCGTTGACGACCTTGAAGTAGACCACCGCGTCGACGCGCACGGTCACGTTGTCCCGTGTGATGCCCTCCTGCGCGGGGATGGGCATCGTCACGATCTGCATGTTGACCTTGCGGAGCCGGTCCACGAACGGGACGACCATGGTGAAGCCGGGTGCCCGCACCTCGCCGGCCACCCGCCCGAGGCGGAACACGACCCCGCGCTCGTACTGCTTGACGACCCTGGCCGCCGCAGCCACGTAGACGACGCACGCGGAACCGGCCGCCGCGCCCGCCACCAGCAGTTCCTGGAGCATCCTGACCCCCTCGTCGAGAGGCCGTTTTATCTGCTCCTGCAAGGGTATGCCCGGCGCCTGCTCCGGGGCCACGATCGCCCCGGAGCAGACACCGCCGCCGCTACTTCACGGCCGTGACCTGCACTGCTGTCATCTTCACCGGCTCGGTACCGGCCGCGCTGTGCCGCTCCGCCCAGTTCTCCAGGGCCGTACGGCAGGCGTGGTCGAGGTGGTGCAGGCCGGAGAGGTGCAGTTCGACCGGCCGGTCCTGGGGGAGCGCCTCCAGGCTGTCGAGGATCTTCGGCAGCCGCAGGAAGGTCGCGTTGCCCGACAGGTAGGCCTGCACGGGGCCCGCGCCCTTGTCGACGACCTCCAGCTTGATGTGCGAGGCCTCCCACGCCGTCTTCGCGACGGCCAGCGCGAGGCCGATGAGAACGCCCTCGAACATGCTGACCGCGACGATCGACAGGGCCGTCACGACCAGGATCAGCGCCTCGCCCCGGTGCTCGCGCCACAGCGACACGATCTCCCGGACCGGGATCAGCTTGGCGCCGGCGTGCACGAGGATGCCCGCCAGGGCCGGGATCGGGATGTACGCGAGGACGTTCGGCAGCAGCGCCGCGAACAGCAGCAGCCATACGCCGTGCAGCACCCGGGACGCCTTGGTCCGCGCGCCCGCCTGCACGTTCGCCGCGCTGCGCACGATCACCGCGGTCATCGGCAGCGCGCCGAGCATCCCGCACAGCGCGTTGCCCGCGCCCTGCGCCACCAACTCCTTGTCGTACTCGGTACGTTGACCGGAGTGCAGCCGGTCAACCGCCGCCGCGCTGAACAACGACTCCGCGGACGCGATCAACGTGAACGCGACGATCGTGCCCAGCACCCCGACCCGCGCCAGCTCACCGAACGCACTCAGCGGCGGCGGCTGCAACGAGCCGAGCAGCCCCTGCACTTCGACGGTCGCCACCGGCAGCCCGAACGCGAGCGCCGAGAGCGTCGCCAGTCCTACGGCGGCCAACGGACCCGGCACCGTACGGACCTTGGCCGGCATCCGCTTCCACAGCACCAGGACGGCGATGGTGGCGGCACCCAGCGTGAGCGAGGCCAGTGCCTTCGTGCTCCCGACGGCGTCGACGAGCGCGCCGGGCAGCTCGGCTATCTTGTCGAGACCCGAGGCGGGGGCCTTCGCCCCGGCCACCGAGTACAACTGCCCGGCGATCAGCACGAGTCCGATACCGGCCAGCATGCCCTCGACGACCGAGACCGAGATGGCCCGGAAGTAGCGCCCCAACTTCAGGACGCCCATGGCGATTTGAAGGACACCGGTGGTGAGCACGATGACTCCGAGGGCGGGCAGCCCGTACTCCCGCACCGCCTCGAAGACCAGCACGGTCAGACCGGCGGCGGGCCCGGACACCTGGAGGCTGCTGCCTCGCATGAATCCGGTGACGAGCCCGCCCACGATGCCGGTGACCAGGCCGAGTTCGGCCGGCACACCGGAGGCGACGGCCACGCCCACGCAGAGCGGGAGCGCGACCAGGAACACCACGAGCGAGGCCGCGAAGTCCTGCCGTAGATAAGGGAACTTGGTCGTGCCGTCGGTCTTCTTCGGGTTGTTCTTCTTGTTCTTCCTCAGGTTCATGGCGCGACTCACAGGGCCTCGAACTGGTCGGTGTCCGCGCTGTGTTCGAGCACGGCACCGGTGTGCACCTCGTAGTACCAGCCGTGCACCCGCAGCCGTCCGTCCGCCAACCGCCGCTCCACACAAGGGTAGGAGCGCAGCCGCAGCAACTGGGCGAGCACGTGGTTCTGCACGGCCCCGGCGACCGTCGGGTCGTCCGTGTCGCTCGGGGCGGGGTCGTCGGCGGCGTGCGCGAGCCAGTCGCGTACGGCCGGGACGGCGGCGAGGTCGTCGCCGCGCACCAGCGCGCCGACGGCACCGCAGTGGGAGTGGCCGCAGACGACGACGTCCTGGACGCCGAGCACCTCCACGGCGTACTCGATGGTGGCCTCCTCGCTGGTGGGGCTGCCGGAGGCGTACGGCGGGACGATGTTGCCGGCGGTGCGCAGCTCGAAGAGCTGGCCGGGGCGGGCGCCCGTGATCAGGGCCGGGACGACCCTGGAGTCGGAGCAGGTGATGAACAGCACCTGCGGGGACTGGCCTTCAGCGAGTTTGGCGAACTCCTCAGGGCGTTGTCCGAACGTACGGGCGTTGTCGATGAGGGGCTGCATGGCGTGTTGGCTCCTCCTGGCGCGCCCTCTGGGCGCGTCGGGCTTGCATGACAGTGTGCGTGGGGGAATTGACTGCCTGCCGGACTCTCAGCAGCGGAAGACCTGAAGTGCCGCCGGAGTGTGTGCTGCCGAGGATCTCGATGTGCGGTGCCGCGCCGTGCCGGGCGCCACAGATGTGCGTACGGCGGCCGGATCCTGTGTCAGGAGCGGGCGTTCGGGCGTCTCGGGTCCGCAGTCGGCGGAGCGGTATCGGTCGCGCAGGCGGAGCGGGACGGTGGGAGTCCCGGAGGCGCCGCAGTCGCGGAACGTGATCGTCTCGGCACGCAGGGCCTTGCCGCTGAGCTTGAGCCCGGGCTGTGCCTTGGCCTCCGCATGACGCGCTGTGTGCGCGGGTGCGAAGGATTCCATGGATGCGAAGAACTGAAGGGTGAACAGGACGGCAGTGAGGAGCGTCACGACGGTCCGAGCCGTCTTACCTCGGAACATGCGCCCCCCTTCAGCCCGTTCGTGTTCCTAGTACAGACCAAGGCCAGGTCAACGGCTGGTCAAGTAACACGGTAACCCGGTGAAGTTGTTTGCAGGGTTAACGCAGCGTTTCCGATGCAAGAGAGCGTGAAAAGCGCGCCTGGGCTGGCGTGAACTAAGCGGTTTTGACGAGGCCCTTGGCGTCCCGGGCCAGCGCGGTGAGGCGGGAGATCGCGCGGAAGTACTTCTTGCGGTAGCCGCCGTTCAGCATCTCCTCGCTGAACAGCCGGTCGAAGGGCAACCCCGAGGCCAGGACGGGCACTTCACGGTCGTAGAGCCGGTCCGCGAGGACGACGAGCCGCAGCGCCGTCGACTGGTCGGGTATCGGCTGGACGTCGGTGAGGCAGACGGCCTTGAGGTCGTCGGTGAGGGCGCCGTAGCGGCTGGGGTGGACCTTGGCGAGGTGCGCGAGCAGGTGCGGGAAGTCGTCGAGGGAGGCGCCCGGGGTCGCGTACGCCGCCTTCGTCACCTGCTCGTCGGAGAACGGGGCCGGGGCCTCCGGAAGGCCGCGGTGGCGGTAGTCGTCGCCGTCGATGCGCAGCGAGCGGAAGTGCGCGGACAGGCCCTGGATCTCGCGCAGGAAGTCCACGGACGCGAAGCGGCCCTCGCCGAGCTTGCCCGGCAGGGTGTTGGAGGTCGCGGCGAGCGCCACGCCCGCGTCGACCAGCTTGCCGAGCAGGGTCGACACGAGGACGGTGTCGCCCGGGTCGTCCAGCTCGAACTCGTCGATGCACAGCAGCCGGTGACCGGAGAGCGTCTGCACCGTCTTCTGGAAGCCGAGCGCGCCGACCAGGTTCGTCAACTCGACGAAGGTCCCGAAGGCCTTGAGCGTGGGCTCGGCCGGGGTCGCGTGCCAGAGGGAGGCCAGGAGGTGGGTCTTGCCGACGCCGTAGCCGCCGTCGAGATAGACGCCACGAGGGCCGGCCGGGGTCTTGGCCGACTTGCCCTTGCCGAAGCCCAGGAAGCCGCGCTTGGCGGTACCGGCGGAGTGCGCCCCGCCGAGTCCGGCGGCGAAGGCCTCCAGGACGCCGACCGCCTCGGTCTGGCTGGGCTGGTTCGGGTCCGGGATGTACGTGGCGAAGCGCACCGAGTCGAAGCGCGGCGGCGGCACCATCTCGGCGACCAGCCGGTCCGCGGGGACGTACGGCTCACGGGTGCACAGGGACAGCGGGGCCGCGTCTGCTATCGGGCTGATCCCGGAGGCGGCGGAAGAGGATGACACGGTTCATCAGTCTAGGGGGCGTGCCACACTGCACGACATGCGACGCCTGTTCCCTGTGACGGATGAAACAGCAGCCCAGGCCTCGAACGGGGCCCCCGATGCGCGTGGGGCGGACCGGGAGTGGGGGCTTGGGGAACTGGCGGAGGCGTACGCCTACCCCGCCGGCAGTGCTCCCTGGCTGCGCGCCAACATGGTGTCCACGCTCGACGGGGCCGGTCAGCACGAGGGGCGCTCGCAGCCCATCTCCGGCGACGCGGACATGCGGATCTTCGGCACGCTGCGGGCGCTGGCCGATGTCGTGGTCGTCGGTGCGGAAACGGTACGCCAGGAGGGCTACCGGCCCGCCCGCGCGCGTGCGGAGTTCGCGGCGGCACGCACGCGTGCCGGGCAGGGGCCCGCCGCCGTGATCGCGGTCGTCACCGCGAGCCTCGACCTCGACTTCTCGCTTCCGCTCTTCGCCGCACCCCTGGTGCCGACGCTCATCCTGACGGGCGCCCAGGCGGCGCCGGACCGGGTCGCCGCCGCCGAGAAGGCGGGCGCCCGGGTGGTGGTCGCCGGGGACGGCGCGGGCGTGGACCCCGCGCGGGCCGTACAGGCGCTCGCCGAACTGGGGCACACCCGGTTGCTGACCGAGGGCGGGCCGCGGCTGCTGGGGCAGTTCGTGGCCGCCGGGGTGCTCGACGAGCTGTGTCTGACCCTGTCGCCGATGCTCGTGGCGGGGGAGGCGCAGCGGATCTCCGGCGGGCCGTCGGTTAAGGTTCCCCAGCGCTTCGAACTGGTGTCCCTGCTGGAAGAGGCCGGGTTCCTGTTCGGTCGCTACCGTCGGTCCTGAGAACGGGCGGAATGATCCGTTCCGTTTGTCTTTCGACGGGCACACTAAATCCGGCAGTACCCGTGCGATCACGGGGCAGGATGGTTTCCGCAGGGCCTCGACGGCCTACGGAGGAGAGAGGGCCCGCGGGTCCTCGAAGGAGAAGGGGCGCCTGGTGTTCACAAGCGTACTGATGATCGAGAAGGCCCTTACGTCCGCCGACGTGGAGTTCGTCACCACCTTGCACGGTGACGAGACCGTCTCCTTCCACGTGTTGCTCCAGCCCCGCGGCGACCAGGCGGACCGCCTGCTGCGGGCCATCGACGACGTCGCCCTGGGTGAACTCGACGAGGCGGCGCACGAGCGGGAGACCCCCGAGGGCAAGGACGCGGCGGCACTCGGCACGCAGGCTCTGGAGGTGTCCCTGACGGCCCTGCACGCGGCCGGCAGCGAGGCGCAGGGGCGGCTCATCGAGGACCACCCGCTGGACGCGCTGAAGACCCTGGTGGACGAGATCGGCGCGGACGAGGTGATCGTGCTGACCGATCCCCACTACGTGGAGGAGTTCTTCCACCGGGACTGGGCCTCGCGCGCCCGTCACAAGGTCGGCGTACCGGTGCTGAAGCTGTTCTCGCACAGCAAGGAGTAGCGGTCGGCGGGACGGCCGACGGGTGTCGGTGATTGTCAGTGGCACCGCATAGGCTTGCCGCTGAACGTCCGCCGAACCAGTCGCGATCAAGCCGTACGAGCACGCACGCACAGGGAGACACACATGGCACCCGGCCTTCCCACCGCCATGGACCGACCGCACTTCATCGGCATCGGCGGGGCCGGGATGTCGGGGATCGCCAAGATCCTCGCGCAGCGCGGGGCGAAGGTCGCGGGCAGCGACGCCAAGGACTCCCCGACCGCCGACGCCCTGCGCTCCCTGGGCGCCACGGTGCACATCGGACACGCCGCGGAGCACCTCGCCGACGACGCCACCTGCGTGGTCGTGTCGTCGGCGATCCGCAAGGACAACCCCGAGCTGGCCCGCGCGGCCGAGGTGGGCATCCCGGTCGTCCACCGCTCGGACGCGCTGGCCCGCCTGATGGACGGCCTGCGCCCGATCGCCGTAGCGGGCACGCACGGCAAGACCACCACGACGTCGATGCTCGCGGTCTCCCTGACCGAGCTGGGTCTCGACCCGTCGTACGCGATCGGCGGCGACCTGGACGCCCCCGGTTCGAACGCGCTGCACGGCGACGGCGAGATCTTCGTCGCCGAGGCCGACGAATCGGACCGCAGCTTCCACAAGTACGCCCCCGAGGTCGCGATCGTCCTCAACGTGGAGCTCGACCACCACGCCAACTACGCGTCCATGGAAGAGATCTACGACTCCTTCCAGGCCTTCGCGGACCGGATCGTGCCCGACGGCACGCTGGTGATCTCGGCGGACCACGAGGGCGCGCGGGAGCTGACCCGACGGGTGTCCGACTCCGTGAAGACGGTGACGTACGGCGAGGCGGAGGACGCCGACGTACGCATCCTGTCCGTCGTCGCACAGGGTCTGAAGAGCGAGGTGACCGTGGTCCTGGGCGGCGAGGAACTCACCTTCACCGTCTCGGTCCCCGGCCGCCACTACGCGAGCAACGCGGTCGCGGCCCTCGCCGCCGGCGTCGCGCTCGGCATCCCCGCCGCGGAACTGGCGCCCGCGCTCGCCGCGTACACGGGCGTGAAGCGGCGCCTCCAGCTCAAGGGCGAGGCGGCCGGCGTCCAGGTGATCGACTCGTACGCCCACCACCCCACGGAGATGACCGCCGACCTGGAGGCGATGCGCGCGGCGGCCTCCTCCGCGCGGCTGCTGGTCGTCTTCCAGCCCCACCTCTTCTCCCGCACCCAGGAACTCGGCAAGGAGATGGGCCAGGCCCTCGCCCTCGCGGACGCGTCGCTGGTTCTGGACATCTACCCGGCCCGCGAGGACCCGATCCCCGGCATCACCAGTGACCTGATCATCGAGGCCGCGCGCGCCGCGGGCGCCGACGTGACGCCGGTCCGCGACAAGGCGGACGTCCCCGAGGCCGTCGCGGGAATGGCGAAGCCCGGTGATCTGGTTCTCACCATGGGAGCGGGCGATGTGACAGACCTCGGCCCGCGGATCCTGGACCGTCTCGCGAAGTAAGGGGCTGAGCTGCATGTCGTACGACGTCGAAAAGCCGGACGAGGAATGGCGCGCGGAGCTGAACCCGGCCGAGTACGCCGTGCTGCGGCAGGCCGGCACGGAGCCCGCCTTCGTCGGTGAGTACACCGACACCAAGACGAAGGGCGTCTACTCCTGCCGGGCCTGTGGCGCCGAACTCTTCACCTCCACCGAGAAGTTCGAGTCCCACTGCGGCTGGCCGAGCTTCTACGACCCGAAGGACACCGACGCGGTCGAACTGATCCAGGACCGCTCGCACGGCATGGTCCGCACCGAGGTGAGGTGTGCCCGGTGCGGGTCGCACCTCGGGCATGTCTTCGAGGGCGAGGGGTATGCGACGCCGACCGATCAGCGGTACTGCATCAACTCCATCTCGTTGCGGCTGGCTCCGGAGGGCGAGTGACCACGGTCACGACCCGGTCGTCCCGAAGGTGACCTTGTAGTAGCAGGCCCCCTTGCACGGCATCGTCGCCCCGTCGTCGAAGGCGTACGAGTAGGCGTAGGGGGCCGCCTGCTTGAAGACCTGGGTGTAGTCGACCGGCCACTTCGAGGGGACGCAGTTGTCGCGGCCCGCCCAGGCGCCGCGGCAGCAGTACGTGTCGCCGCCGAACGCCGCGCAGGGCGGCTTGCAGCCGACGACCTGGCCGCCCGACACCGCCCGCATCGCGGTGGGGCAGTCGACGTCCGAGGTGCAGACGCCCTTGTAGCAGCCCGAGGAACTCACCGGGTCGACGGTCGTGGTGTGCGAGATGTTGATGTACATCGGCAGGTTCGAGCCGTCGACCATGCTCACGTCGTAGAAATCCATCCCGGCGTACGCGTCGAACGTGAACTCACCCAGTGTGGTGGGCGGGTTGGCGCCCTCGCAGACGCTGGTGCAGTCGCCGGTCGCGCAATGGCCGGCGGCCGTGGAGGTGCAGCCCGTGCGGCCCCAGATGCGGCCGCCCCAGTTGTTCGCCACGGTCACCGACAGGCTCTGGCCCGGGGCGAGTCGGCGGCCCTTCGGGTAGACGGCCGTGTTGGTGACGATCGCCCAGACCGTCTTCGGGGTGCGGTTGACGACCGTGATCAGGCGTTTGCCGACCGGGGCTGTAGAGGGGTGCGGTGCCGGGTCAACTGCCTTGGCGGTGGGCTTGCTTGTGCTCTTCTTCGAGGCGGCGGTCTTGGGGGACGGGGAAGCCGAGGCGCTCCGACTGGGAGAAGACGAAGGTGAAGGCGAAGCCGACGTGCTTCGGGACACGGTCGGGTGCGCGGCCGTGTCCTGGTGGGCCGTCGCGCGGGTGCCGCCCGTTCCGGACGGCGTCCACACGCTGTAGGCGATCAGCACGGTGGCGGCCGTGGCGACGGCGGCTGCCGTGACGTACCACCAGCCTCGGCGGTGCCGCCGTGGGCTCGCGCCGAGTCTTCTGCGTCCTCGTGCCATGGTCCTCGCGCCTTCCTGATGCTCTTCGGATGCGGTTCAGATGTGATCCAGATGCGGTCCTGCCTATCGGTGACCTGTTCGGCGAGGGCTCGACAACATAAATTCGGACGCGACCGGCTGATTTCTTTTGTTGTCCTGTTTTCTGTAGTCCTTGCGCGCGTCGGCGGTCTCCGAACCAGAGAGATGCCACGGCCGGACCACACGCGGAGGAACGAACGCAGATGACCGAGAAGCCCAGGAGTGGACCCGACGCGGGCGTGGTGACGGCCGCGTGCGCGGGTGACCGGCAGGCCCTGGATCACCTGCTGACGCAGTGCCTGCCGCTGGTCTACAACATCGTCGGCCGGGCCCTGAACGGTCACGCCGATGTCGATGACGTCGTACAGGAGACGCTGTTGCGCATGGTGCGGGGGCTGCCGAAGCTGCGGGATCCCGCCGCGTTCCGGTCGTGGCTGGTGGCCATCACGATCCGGCAGGTACGGGACCGTGAGCAGATACGGGCCGCCGACCGCGACCGCAGGGCGCACCTGGAGGACGCGGAGGCGATCACCGACCCCGCGCTCGACTTCGCCGGACTGACCATCCTGCGGCTGGGGTTGACCGAGCAGCGCCGTGAGGTCGTCGAGGCAACGCGCTGGCTCGACCCCGACGACCAGGAACTGCTGTCCCTGTGGTGGCTGGAGGAGACCGGCGAACTCGAACGGGCCGAACTCGCCGGTGCGTTGGGGCTCTCCGACCGGCATGCCTCCGTCCGTGTGCAGCGGATGAAGAAGCAGATGGAGGTCTCGCGGGTGGTGGTGCGGGCGCTGGTGGCCGCGCCGCGCTGTACGGAGCTGGACGAGACGGCCTCGACGTGGGACGGCACGCCAAGTGCCTTGTGGCGTAAGCGGTTTGCCCGGCACATCCGTGGGTGCGGGGTGTGCCAGGGGCTCGATGAGGGGCTGCTGCCGATGGACCGGCTGTTGAGCGGGCTTCCGCTGGTGGCCGTGCCGACGGGACTTGACCCGGCGCGGGTGCTCAACGCCTTTATGGGGGAGGGTGGTTCGTCCTCACCGGCGGACCAACCTGTGCACTCCGCGCACCGGGGAACACGTCGACGGCACGGGCGCCGGTCCGGTCGGTCCGGTCGTATGGGCAAGCAGATCGTGGGTGGTTCGGCGGCGGTCGCCGTCGTCGTGGTGGCCGCGCTGGTCGCGCCCCGGCTGACCGGGGGTTCCTCTTCTACGACCGCTGTGGCATCGCCCGCTCCGGTGGTCAGCGTCACCCCGAGCCCCACGCCCTCGGCCTCTCCGAGCGCGTCGCCGAGCCCGTCCCCGACGCCGAAGGCCAAGCCGAGCCCCTCTCCCTCGAAGCACACCGCCGCCGCCCCCGCGCACATCGCCTCCGGTGCCAAGAAAGGCGTCGGGGTGTGGTCGTTCGGCGGGGTGAGCCAGGCGCTCGCCGCGAGCGGGGCGAGTTGGTACTACACCTGGTCCACGCAGCACTCGGGGATCACGACGCCCTCGTCGGGGTCGTTCGTGCCCATGATCTGGGGAGCGAAGTCCGTCACCGACTCCTCGCTGGCCCAGGCCCGGGAGTACGGGCCCTATCTGCTGGGGTTCAACGAACCGGACATGGCGCAGCAGTCGAACATGACGGTCGAGCAGGCGCTGGAGCTGTGGCCCAAACTCATGGCGGCGGGGAAGATCCTGGGCAGCCCCGCGGTCGCCTACGGCGGGGACACGGCCGGTGGCTGGCTGGACCGGTTCATGTCCGGGGCCCGGGCGAAGGGGTACCGGGTCGACTTCATCACGCTGCACTGGTACGGCGGCGACTTCCGCACCCCGCAGGCCGTCGAGCAGCTGAAGTCGTACCTGGCGGC
Source organism: Streptomyces sp. NBC_01288 (assembly GCF_035982055.1). Lineage (NCBI taxonomy): Bacteria > Bacillati > Actinomycetota > Actinomycetes > Kitasatosporales > Streptomycetaceae > Streptomyces > Streptomyces sp. NBC_01288. The sequence continues at coordinate 2,408,263 of NZ_CP108427.1, read as the reverse complement.
GGTGTACGCGCGCTACCACAAGCCGATCTGGCTCACCGAGTACGCGCTGATCGACTTCTCCCAGGGGACCCGCTTCCCGTCCGCGCGGCAACAGGCCGATTTCGTCACCGCGTCCACCAAGGCGCTGGACGGGCTGTCCTATGTGCAGCGCTACGCGTGGTTCGGGCTGGGCGCGGACCCGTCGAAGCCGAGCAGCGGGCTCTTCACGGACGGTACGACGACCACCGCGGCGGGCCGGGCCTTCCAGTCCGCCGACTGATCGGGCCCGGCCGCACGCGGAGTCAGGGGCTCACTCCCCAGGTGATGCGGTACCCGCACTCTCCCGAGCAGGTGAGGACGCTGGTCGCGTCGTCGTTGACGTAGGAGTAGGCGAAGGGTTCGGCCTTCTTGAACACCGCCGCCGAGTCGACGGGCCAGGACGAGGGGACGCACTGGGGTCGTGCCGCGTAGGCGCCGGTGCAGCAGGTCTTGTCCGTCTTGAAGACCAGGCAGGCGCTCAGGCAGGCCACGACCCGGCCGTCCCGGACGCGCTGGAGCTTGGTGGGGCAGGTCGCGTTGGCGTCCCGGGTGCATCCGGCGGCGGAGCAGCCGTTCGCGTCGATCTTGTCGTGGGACGAGCCGCCGTAACTGTTGATCCACATCGGCAGGTTGTTGCCCTCGACGAGACTGACGTCGTAGAAGTCCATGCCGTTCCAGGCGTTCAGGTTGAACTCGGCCAGCGTGGAAGGGAATTCGCCCCAGGTCGAGCCGCACTGGAAACGGCCGCAGTCGCCGGTCAGGCAGTGGCCGTCGCCGGACGCGTCGAAGGAGCAACCGGTACGCGCCCACACCCGGACGTCCCAGTGGTCGGGGACGGTGAAGCTCAGGCCGGCCCCGGGCTTCAGTACCCAACCCGTCGCCTCCACAGGGTGTTTGGGGTCCGCCGCGATCGCCGGCCAGATCGTCTGATCGAGGCGGTTGACCAGGGTGACGGTCCGCTTGCCTGCGGGCGCGGTCTTCAGCTGACCGGCCGCGCGGGACGGCGAGGCGCTCGCCTCGGACGGCTTCCGTGCGTCAGGGGTGGGCGAGGGGGAGGGCGTGGCGCGCGGCGATGACGTCGTCGTGGGCGAGGGTCCGGGGCGGGACGGGGTGCCGGCCGCCGCCGCGCCGCGCGTGGACGACGGGCCCGCGACCGTACGGTCTCCCGGGGTTCCTGGCTGCGCGTGGGCCAGCAGGACGCCGGTCACCACGGCGAGGCAGGTCAGGAGCACCGCGGCGGCCAGGCCGACCTGTCTGCGTACCGGGCGGGGCGCACGGCGGTGGCCCGCCACGGCTCGTGCGCGCCCTTGTCGGCGGATGGACAACCGGCAACGAGGCATGTCTCAACACTCCTGTCCGTTCCCACGCTCCGCCGCGCGGCGATCCGGCCGGCGGAGTCTTCCGTAGAGGAGACCGGCGGCCCGCGTGCCGGACAACGGAAACAGGGGCGGCAATACGCACGAGGTGAGCAGCGCTGGACACAAGTCGATCAGAAGTTGGCAACCCGGCCGCGATTGTTCCGCCGTACATTGCGGCTGCGGGACCGAAAGATCATCTGATCGGCCCGGGAGTCCGGACATCCGCGACCCCGATACCCGCGACCCTGTTCAGAAATTGCTCTGGAGACACATCGATGAAGATCGCCAGACGTCTTGTCCTCACCACCGCGGCCGTCACCGCCGTGGCCGCCGGCACGCTCGTGAGCGCCACCGTCGGCCAGGCCGCCACCCCGCAGCCGCCCCTCCGCCTCGGCGTCACCGTGCCCGACGCGCTGAAGGTCCCGGACGGCAACACGCTCACCGGCGTCTTCTCCGCCGCCGGCGTCCAGACCTACACCTGCACCAACAGCGCCTGGACGCTGCTGGAGCCGGCCGCCACCCTGTGGGCCAAGAACGACCGCGCCAAGCGCCCCGTCGCCCTGCACTCGCGCGGCCCGGTGTGGGTGTCCACGGTCGACGGCAGCGCGGTCAACGGCTCCGCGATCGCCAACTCGCCCAAGACCGGCACCATCCCCGAGCTGCTGCTGAAGGCCACCGCCACCCGCGGCACCGGGATGTTCGCCGACGTCTCCTACGTCCAGCGCCTGGGCACGAGCGGCGGCGTCGCCCCCACCACGGCCTGCACCGGCACCAGCACGGACCAGGTCAGCGTGCAGTACACCGCCACGTACGCGTTCTACAAGCCCGCCAAGTAACTCGGTAGGTGGTGAAGGCAGTTGGCCCCTCGGGGCGACCCTGAAGGGCCGACTGCCGGAACACGTCCGTGAACGGACCCGCCGCAGACGCCCCCTCAACTCCCTTGCGGGGGCTCCTGCCCGGCCCTGATCCGGCCGTGCACCTCCCAGTCCCACACCGTCTCGCGCACCTCGTCCAGGGCGCGGGCCAGATGCCTGCGGTACGTGCTGAACGCCAGGTTGAGCTTCCGCGCCACGGCGTCCTGCGTGGACGTCGAGTGGTACGTCAGCGTCAGCACGTCGTGCAGATGCCGGGTGCGGGGATGGGCGTTGAGCCGCTGTACGGCCTTGCCGATCAGGTCGCGGAGCGCGGTCACCGGGTCGCCCTCGCTGAGTTCCTCCACCAGCCGGCTCCGCAGCAGCGGGTTGTCGGCGAGTCCGCCGGGGTCCAGCCAGCCGCGCAGTGCCTCCCGGACGGCGGCGTCCGACTCCTCCCGACTCAGCGGTGTCACACGGGACTTGGGCTTCCCGGCGGCCACGGCCGGCGCCCCGCCGAGCAGGCGCGCGTCGATGCCCTCGGCCCACTCCTCCGCCCGCGCCGCCCGCCAGTCGTGGCAGAACAGGCCGTACCCGCGATCGGCGTGCACGGCCCGGCGGGGCGGCTGGAACATGCCCAGATACGTCAACAGCGGGGCCCAGAACTTCGGTTCGGCGCTGACGAAGCACGACCAGGCGCAGTGCTTGGCACGCAGCACCTCGAAGACGATCCGCGTCCGCACCAGGTCCCATGACCGCGAGGGGCGGTGATGGTTCTCCTCGTGCACCATGAACCGCGCCACACCGAGGTGTTCGCCCTGGCGCGGGGGAGTCATCGCGGAGACCAGCTCCCATGCCTCCGCCAGCACGGGGTCGGCCGCCCGGGTCTCGTCGTCGAGCGCGTCGATCCTCAACCAGGCCATGAACCCGAGGAGTTGACCCGTGTCGCAGCGCCGGTGGACGTGGAACGCCTCGGGCTGACGTCTCAACCAGTAGGAGACCATACGGGCGTTGTGCTCGCCCTCGACCTTGTGGGTCAGCTCGATCAGCGCGGGGACGTCCTCCGGGCGCATCGGCTGCTCGTGGACGTCGGGTTCGTCCCGGGCGCCCTGGAACTCCCTCAGCCACTGCGCCCTGGAGACGATGTGGTTGAACTCCCTTGCCGCGCGCAGGGCTTCCTTCTCCGGTGCGTCGCGGACCCGCTCCACCAGATGGCGGCGGACCGTGCGGTGCATGGCCTTGTAGCGCTCCGGGTCGCGCCAGCGGAAGTCGCTGTCGAGGGCGTCACGGACGACGTCGTAGGGGCACACCCCGAAGGGGCCCGACTTCATGAAGGACAACTGCCGCAACCAGGCGAAGAGTTCGGTGGCGTCCTTGCCGGGGAGTGCCACGCGCAGCAACTCCTCGGTGGTGTCCGCGACATGGCCGCACACCTCCAGCGCCCGCCGGTGGGCGGGGGAGGGCGGTCTGCCGACCATGTGGGTCAGCAGACGGTCGACGACCGTGCGCAGCGGGGCCCAGAAGACCTCGTCCGTCGACGAGTTGCCGTGGGTCGCGGCCTCCGCCACCAGGCGCAGGGCGAGCGGATGGCCCGCGGCGAATCGGAGGAGGGACGCGTGCGGTGCGGGGTCGGCGCCCTGCGCGGTGAGCAGCGCCGCCGCGTCCGCGGGCCCCAACTCCCTTAGCGGCACGACCTGAAGGACCTCGCTCCACGCGAGGTCCGCCTTCCAGAGGGGGTCGGGTGCGTGCCGTCCCGCGACGACGACCAGGGCTCCGGCAGGTAACCGCGGCAGGAAGCGCTCGCGTATCCACTCCTCCATGGCGCGGTAGCGCTCGAAGTCGTCGACCAGCAGGACAGCGTTGTCGCGGGCGAAGACCTCGGCGGTCGCCTCCTCGAAGGCCGCCGGCGACAACTCGACCGTACGGGCGTCGACGCCGACGACCGGCCGGCCCGCGGCGCGTGCCTCCGCGGCGAAGCGCTGCAACAGGGCGCTCTTGCCCATGCCGCCCGGGCCGTGCAGCACGATGACCATCGGGGCGCCGGGTTCGTCGGCCAACGCCCGCCGGAACAGGGCGAGTTCCTCGCGCCTGCCGACGAAGTTCTGTAGCCGGGCGGAGGCCAGTCTGTCGGCCAGCCGGCCGTTTCCGGCCGATCTGCCGGGCCCGTCCGCCGAGTTGGCGTCGTCGGGGCCGGACCGCAGGGCGGAATCGTCCTTCGCCATGCCGTTCCCTTCCCCGGAGTCGACCGCTTCGGACCGCTGCGAAACCTACCGGGTCGGGCCGGACGACGGGGCACGGCGAGACCTTACGGCGGGCTTACGGACGACTCGGCCGAGCGCCGGAGAGATGCCGGCGGGACGCCGACCGGACATCGGACCGGACTCCGTAAACCTGCGAGGGGGCCGTCCGTGGAAACCCCTACCGACCCGCTTCTTTGTCCTATTCGTGCTCGTTGAGGAACGCAGAAGGGTCCGTAGCCCTCCTTCTGTGTGAAGGAAACAGCACAGGCAAGGAAACCGGGGACTGAGTGGCATGGGTTTGACCAGCGAGACTACCGTTTATGTGGTGGCGGCGGTGGCTGCCGTCTGCGTGGCGCTGCTGGTCTGGGTGTGGCCGAGGCTCGCCAGTCGGGGCGTGCGGCACGTGCTCGGGCGGCTGGCAGCCATTGGAGTGACTCAGGTCACCATCATCGCGGCGTTCGCGTGCTGGCTGAACTCCTCGTACCAGTTCTTCGGATCGTGGGGCGAGCTGTTCGGCAACGTGGACACCGCCCCCGTCGGCGTGACCCAGGCGGCCGACCACAGCGGCGACGGCTCGATCGGCGGCGTCACCGTGAAGGGCGCGCTGGTGCAGCCCGCCGGCGACGAGCAGCTGAAGCGGGTCAGCGGACTGCCCACCGGCAATCCCGCGGTGAACGGCAAAGTGGAGTCCGTGAAGGTCATCGGCCGCCGTACGGGAGTGGTCGACCCGGCGTTCGTCTACCTGCCGCCGCAGTACTTCCAGAAGGCGTACGCGCGCCAGCGCTTCCCCGTCGTCGTCGCGCTCAGCGGCTACCCGGGCAGCATCTTCAACCTCGCGCAGTACCTGCGGGTGTCGCAGACCGCCGGGCAGTTGCAGAAGAGCGGGCAGATGCAGCCGACCATCATGGTGATGATCCGGCCGACCATCGCCCCGCCGCGCGACACCGAGTGCGTGAACGTTCCGGGCGGACCTCAGACCGAGACCTTCCTCGCCAAGGACCTTCCGCAGGCCCTCAAGTCCGTCTACCGGGTGGGCCACGACGCCAGCGCCTGGGGCGTCATGGGCTACTCCTCCGGCGGCACCTGCGCCCTCCAGCTGACGATGCGCAACCCGCACGTGTTCACGACGGCCGCCGCGCTCTCCCCGGACTACCGGATCAAGGACGACCCCACCACCGGCAACCTCTTCGGCAGCGGACTCGGCCGGGTGAACCGGGTCAACGGACACGACCTGATGTGGCGGCTCAAGCACCTGCCCGCACCCCAGGTATCCGTCCTGGTCGCCGACAGCAAGCACGGCGAGCGCGGCTATCCGCAGACCGTCGCCTTCATCAAGGCCGTCAAGGCGCCCATGCGCGTCGCGTCGATCCTGCCCGAGTCGGGGAGCCACAACTTCCCCACCTGGGTACGGGAGATGCCCGCTTCCCTGAAGTGGATGAACCAGCAACTCACCTTCCCCCAGGACGTCGTGCCCCGGCATGTCCCCAAGAAGGGCAACAGCACCGTGCGGGCGGAGGGCACCGAGCCCAAGAAGCCGACGGCCGGGACCCGCAAGTAACTCGCGGCGGGTCACCGCCCGTTCGACGGGCGGCGGAGCACGGCCTGTTCGACGGCCTACGCGTCACTGCCCGTTCGTGCGCCCCAGCGTCCCGGGCAGTTCGCCCCGCCGCCGGATGCCCAACTTCCGGTAGGAACTGGTGAGATGGGTCTCCACCGTGCGGCGGGCCAGATGCAGCAGATCGGCGATCTCGGTGTTCGTCCGGCCGTCGGCGGCCAGCTCGGCGATCCGCCGCTCACTGGTCGTGAGCGACCGCGAACCGGTCCTGGCGGGCGCTGAGCGCCGGGCCCCGCTCTCGCCCAACGCCTCCTCCGCCAGGGCCCATTGACGCGTCGCCCCCAGCCGTTCGGCACGCTCGGCGGCCTCGCGCAGACAGGCCCGGGCCCGCCCCCGGTCCCCGGTCGCGGTCAGCCCACGGCCCCGCACGACCAGCGCCGACACCAACTCGGCCTCCGTGCCCACCGGCCCGTCCCGCAGCAGTCGTACGGCCTCCTCCGCGAGCTCCAGACCGCGCCGGCCGCCCGTCGCCGAGGCCAGGACGCGCAGTGAACGGCCCACCGCGCGGGGCGTGTTCCACACCCGGGCCAGCCGCAACTCCTCCTCCGCCAGGGCGATGGCCTCCCGGGGACGGGCGAGCGCGAGACGGCACTCGGCGGCGGCCGTGCGCCACGGGGTGACGACCGGGCTGACCACCTCACGGGCCGACTGCCGGCGCCCGCACTCCAGGAAATCGTGCAGCGCGCCCGCCGTGTCACCGGTGGCGGCGCGCACCACTCCCCGCGCGTAGAGAAAGCGGTTCAACTCCCAGGAGTCGGGCGCGGACCGCAGATCGAACCCGTCCGCGAGCCGCAGCGCCCGCGCCTCCTCGCCGGTCGCCACGAGCGAAAGCAGCACGTGCGCCTGCCGGTTGGAGGGCCCGCCGCGCCCTCTCTCTCGCGGGCACGGGTCCGCCAGCAGCCGCGCGTGCTCGCCGCGCGCGGCCAGGATGTCGGACCGCACGTTGACCAGCGCCTCGTGCATCGGGTGCAGCACGTCGGGACGCTGACCGACCAGGCCGCGCTCCACCAGCCGCTCGGCCTCGGTCAGTTCGTCGGCCCACTGGGCGACGGCGGCGGCCGTGCCGATCAGGAACGGCTCGGTCAGCGGGTCGGCGGGCTGCGCGAGCAGCGCCCGCAGCCGCCGCAACGCCTCCGCGGCCGAGATCAGCCCGGCCGTGGCCGCATGCCGTACGACGAGTGCGTGACCGGCCGCGCCGACCAGTTCCGGCGCGTGCTCGGCGGCGTCGCACAGCCACCGGTACACCTCCTTGCGTACCGTCTGGTCCTGCTCGGACAGCAGCACCGAGGCGGTCTGGAGGGTGCGGATCAACTGGGGCCGGTCCGTCAACTCGTCCTCCACCGTGCGCAGTACGTCCACGGCGGCAAGGGTCCGGCCCCGGCCGGCCAGAGCCGTGCCGAGCGCGACCGCCGCGCGCACCGTGTCCTGCGGCGCCCCCGGCAGTCGTAGCGCCTCGCTCAGGTGGGGGATGCCGGCCGAGGTCGCCTGCGCCTGGTACTCCAGGGAGCCCAGTTCGGTCAGCAGGCGCTGTCTGCGGGCGTCCCGGAGCGGCTCCTCCAGGACCCGGCGCAGGAAGGCCGCCGCGTCGGACGTGCGTCCGTCGCGCAGCGCGAGCGAGGCCGCCTCCTGGAGCGCGGCCGATGCCCAGGGCTCGCCCACCGGGTCGGACAGCAGCAACTGCCGGGCCACCGTGTCGGGCGAGACACCGTGGCGCTGCATCGTCTCGGCCGCCGCCGCGTGCGCCGCCCGCCGTCGGGTCGCGGGCACGCCGGTGAGCACCGCGTCGCGCAGGAGCGGATGCGCGTAGCGCGGGCGCCCGTCGAGGTCGGGGCGCAGCACCCCGAGCCCGCTCATCGCGGTGAGCCAGCCGGTCACCCGCGCCGGGTCGGCACCCGCCAACTCGGCGATGACCGCGGCCAGTTCCTCGACGGGACAGGTGGCATGGCCGCTCGGCAGATCCCGCGGGGTTCCCCCGTCCCACCCCTCGTCCAGCGCGGCCAGCGCCCGGGCGACCTCGCCGGTGGCCGGACCCGCGCTGTCCAACCACCAGGAAACGGCGGCCGGATACGCGCCCGGGTACAGCGCGGCGGACGTCTTCGGCACGGTCGGATGCCGGCCGGCACCGAGGTCGTCGAGCAGGGCGCGCAGCAACAGCGGGTTGCCCGCACCCGCCCGTACACAGTCCTCCACCCATGGCTCGGGGGCGTCCGGGTGGGCCGAACTCACCAGCTCGGCGGCCGAGTTCGCGGTCAGTGGGGCCAGCGTGAGGGTGCGGACCAGGGCGGGCGACAGGGTGTGGGTCAGGCCCGGTGCCGATGGATCGACGTCGTACTGGCTGCGTTCCGTGACGACCAGCAGGATCCGTAATCGGTCGACGTGCCGGGCGGACTCGACCAGCCAGCGGTGCGAGGCCGGGTCGGCCAGATGGACGTCGTCCACGGCGATCAGCAGCGGTGCCCGGTCGGCGTACGAGTGCAGCACCCGCCGGAACAGCTCGGCGCTCGCCCGCTCGTCCCCGGCGAACGCCACGTCCACGAACTCCGGTACCGGAGCCATCAGTTGCAGCACGGTGGCGTACGGCACCGCCTGGTCGCGGGACGAACAGCGGGCCCGCAGCACCCGCATGCCGTGCGCCAGGGCGTCCGTGACGGCGCCCTCCAGCACGGTGGTACGGCCCGTCCCGGTGGCCCCGCGCAACAGCACCAGCCGGCCGGCGCCGGCCCGGGCCCACGCGGCCTCCGCCGCCAACAGCCGTGCCGCGTCCCGGTGTTCGGGCGGTGTCGCGGACGCTCCGGCGTCAGGCGTCGACCCCGTCATCGCGGTCCTCCTCGTGTTCCTCGTACCCGTCGTGCCGGTCGCTTCCGCCGTCTTGGCCGCTCACTCGCCGTGGTCCGCCGTACGTCCGATCTCGTGGTGCTGCTCGTGGTGCTCCACGATTGCGCGCGCCCCGTCCGTCCCGTGAGGGTGAGGAGTACACGGCCGCCACCAGCGCACCTGGGGTGGCACGTAGGTGGATGTGGATTCGAGGGAGAACGTTGCTCAGCTCATCGCGGCCCGCACACCCCGGTACGGCCGACCCCGCCGACCGGATACCCGTGGCGGTGCACGCCCCGGACCCGATCTCCCGCGAGGGAGCACTCAGCCAGCTGCGCCGATACCCGGAGATCGACCTCCGCGAGGAGAACGACACCGGTCCCGGCAGAGTGGCCTTGTTCATCGCCGACACCCTCGACGAGACCGCGCTCACCCGGCTGCGCCGGCTCGTACGCAGCGAGGGCGGGCGGGCCGTGCTCGTCGTCGGGGCGCTGCGCGAGGCCGAGTTGCTCGATGTGATCGAGTGCGGGGTCGGCGCGATCGTGTGGCGCGGGGAGGCGACCGCGCAGCGCCTGGTGCAGGCCGTGGTCGCCGCGGCGCGCGGTGACGGCGACCTGCCGGCCGATCTGATCGGCAGACTCGTCGAACAGGTGGGGACACTGCATCGCAGCGCGGCGGGCCGGTCCGGAGGCCATCCCTCGGGGCTCTCGCCGCGTGAGGTGGACGTCCTGCGGCTGGTCGCCGAGGGGCTGGACACCGGAGAGATAGCCAGCAAGCTCTCCTATTCCGAACGCACCGTCAAAAACGTCATGCACGGACTGACCACACGCCTTCACCTGCGCAATCGGGCGCATGCCGTGGCGCATGCCCTTCGGGAAGGCTACATCTGACCGAACGGGCACTCGAAGGGGAACGCGCGGGCAGCGTGTCATGCCCTGTGCCCGTCCCCAAGGTGCTTGCGGGGAGGGGCGGTCGGGACGGCACGATCGGGGGACGGCCGACAGGGGCGTACCGGGCGCCGACGCGTACCGCGGGGCACGACAGCACGGCAGGGCGGGAGTTCGGCGGTGATCCACGAGGTGGACGAGGTTCTGGGGCACCTGATCGGCGGCGGCGCACTGGCCGGTTCGGGCATCGAGGTCTCCTTCGACGCCCCGACCCGCGACTGGGCGGCCCGCCGCAACACCCCCACGATCAACACCTACTTGTACGACATCCGGGAGGACGTGCACCGGCGCCAGCGCGGGCATGTCGCCGTGCGCGACGAGCGGGACGTGGTCGTCAAGCGCCGCCAGCCGCCGCGCTGGTTCCGGCTGTCGTACCTGGTGACGGCGTGGACGAAGCGGCCGCAGGACGAACACCGGCTGCTGTCCGCCGTGTTGTCGACCCTGATCCCGCGCGAGCTGCTCGCCCCCGAAGAACTTCCCGGCTCCCTGCGTGAGTTGGGCCTGTCGGTGCCGATCTCGGTGGCCGGCATCCAGACCGAGTCCCGCTCCCTCGCGGAGATCTGGTCCGCCCTCGGCGGCGAACTCAAGCCGTCCCTCGATCTCGTGGTCACCGCACCCTTCCCGGCCTACCCCGAGTACGACGCGGGCCCGCCCGTCACCGAGGGCGCGGCGGTCCGCGTGGGCGGCCTCGACGGCAGGGAGCCTGGCGTGGAGGAACGCGCGCACCGACCGCGCCAGGTGGCGGCGGTACGGGAGTCGCGCGAGGTGGCACGGCGCAAGAGGGCGCCGGGGACGCCGACATGACGGTCACGGACGATGCCGTCGCTTTCACCGGTGGGTCGGAGACCGACGCCCTTCTCGCCCGGCTCGGTCAGCTCCGTGAGCGTGTCGCCCTGCTCGTCGACCGGCGTTCCGCCGCCGACCCCACGGCCGGTGACCCGATGCGCGGCCTGTACCTCCCGGAAGAGGCGGTACGGCAGCTCCTGTTGCGCTCCCCGGAACGGGACCGGGAACTGGCCGCGCCCGCACCGGAGTTGGCGCACAGCCCGGCCGACCGGCTGGCCGCTCTGCGCCTGACCGACCTCGACACCGCCCTCCTCCTCGTCGCCCTCGCCCCCGACCTGGACCGCGCCTTCGAGCCGCTCTACGGCTACCTCAACGACGACGTCAGCCGCCGCCGGGCCACCGTGGGAATCGCCCTGGACCTGTGCGGCGTACCGGCGCACCAGGCCGAGGGTCGGGCACGGTTCCTTCCGACGGCCCCGCTGTCCGCTCTCGGGCTGCTCACCGTGGAGGAACCCGAACGCCCCTTCCTCAGCCGCTCGTTGCGCGTGCCGGACCGGGTCGTGGCCCATCTCCTCGGCGACGACACCCCGGACGCGACCCTCACCGGGCACCTCCACCCGCTGCCGGTGCCGAGCGTGTCGTACGACGGACAAGAGCCGGGCGCGGACGGCGAGTTCACCGGCTTCGTGGACCGGCTGGCCGTGCTGCTCGCCGAAGGTCCGCCCCTCGCCGTGTATCTGAGGGAGCGTCACGAGGGCGACGGGCTCGTGTGCGTGGCGGGTGCCCTGCACGCGGCCGGTGTGGACGCCGTGCGGTACTCCGGGCCCGTGGAGCGGGTGCCGGAGCTGTTGCGCGAGGCCCGGCTGGGTGGCCGCACGGTCGTCGTGAGCGGGCTGCCCGATCAACCCGGCGCGCTGGTACGGGCGTTGACCGATGCCGCCGATGTCTCCGTGCTGATCGCCGGTGCGCGGCCGTACGACCCGCAGTGGTGCGAGAGCGATCCGCTGATCCTGGAGGCGCCCCGGCAACGGGCCGCGGCGGTGCGGGCCTGGACGGACGCGGTCGGCGAGCAGGTCGGGTTCGATGTGCGGGCCACCATCGCGCCGTACCATCTCGGCGCCGACCGCATCGCCCGTGCGGCCCGTGCGGCACACGGTCTTGCCGCGTTCGACGGCACCCCGATGAGCGCCGCCCATCTGCGGCTCGCGGCACGGCAACAGTCGGCGTCGGGGCTCGAACAGCATGCCCGGCGGATCCGGCCCGCCGTCGACTGGCGGGACCTGGTGCTGCCCGAGCGGTCGCTGACCCAGCTGCACGAACTCGCCCTGCGCGCCCGGCACCGCGACCGGGTTCTCGGCGACTGGCGGCTCAGCGCGGGCGGCGGCCGGGGGCGTGGCGTGCTCGGCCTGTTCGCGGGGGAGTCCGGCACCGGCAAGACGCTGTCGGCGGAGGTCGTCGCGGCCGAACTCGGCCTGGATCTCTATGTCGTTCAGCTGTCGTCGATCGTCGACAAGTACGTCGGCGAGACCGAGAAGAACCTCGAACGGATCTTCACGGAGGCCGACCGCACCGACGCCGTGCTCCTCTTCGACGAGGCCGACGCCGTCTTCGGCAAGCGGTCCGAGGTGAAGGACTCGCACGACCGCTACGCCAACATGGAGAGCGCCTATCTGCTCCAACGCCTGGAGTCCTTCGACGGCATCGCGCTGCTCACCACCAACCTGCGCGCCAACATCGACGAGGCGTTCACCCGGCGACTCGACCTGATCGTCGACTTCCCGTTCCCGGACCCGGCGCAACGGCTCGCGCTGTGGCGGCACGGGCTGACCCATGTGCCGAGCGTGCCCGACCTCGAACTCGGTCCGCTGGCCAAGGAGTTCGAGCTGGCAGGCGGTTCCATCCGCAGCGCCGTCGTCACCGCCGCGTACCTCGCCGCCGGACGCGGGGACACGGTGACCGCGGCGGACCTCCTCGAAGGGGCCCGCCGCGAATACCGCAAGGCGGGGCGGCTGGTGCCGGGAGAGGGCACCTGGTAGTGCCCCGCCGGTCACCGGATCACGTTGTCAGCTCGCAGGCACGGTCATCCTGAGGGCTGCCAGCCAGGGGGTGTTGTCGACGGTGCCGGGGAAGCCGAGTGCGGGCCGCGGATCGGTGCAGTTCGTAGGGCCCCAGTCCCAGCCGTTGTTGCGGGAGAACCAGCAGAGCCGGCCGCTGCCGATGTTGATCGCGAAGCCCGTCATGTACGGAGCGTCCGACTTCACGCTCCCGATGTAGTTGTCCTTGCCGTCGGCGATGACGTCCGTCCACCCCGAGGGCTGGTACTGGCCCTTTCCGTCGGTCGACTCGGGGTTGTGGATGAAGGCGTTGGCACCCGAACCGCCGGTGCCGGAGACCGCGATGTTGATGGAGGTGATCTTCGCTTCATCGGTGACCGTGCCGGCCGTGGCGCCGTCGCACTCCGGGGGCCCCCAGCCGTCGCCCGAGACGTAGACCCGGTAGCAGATGTGGCGTCCGGCGTCCCGCGCGGCCAGCTTGTTCACCGCGGTCGCCGCCGTCGCGGGCTTCGGCTTGGCGGACGGCTTGGAGTCTCCGCCGCCGCCCGACCCGCCACCGGCCGCCGCGGCCGTCGAGGTCTCGGCCGCCGGGGGCGCGCTCGGCGCGGTGGGCGACGGCGGGGGAGCGGCGCTCAGGGTGGGGCTGGGCGCGAGCGTGCTGACGCCCGCGTCCTTCAACTGCTCGGTGGCGGCGGTCCTCACCTGCGGCTTGTAAGCGATCCACAGCATCACGAAGGTGAGCGCGAGCGCCATGAGGACACCGAGGAAGGTGGCCAGCCAGCGCGGCAGGAACCCGCGCTGGAGGTAAGTCCCCTCCACGGGAAGGGGGTTGGCGCCGGACCGCAACACGCTGAGCGTATAAGGCCGTTGCTCCTTCGGCCCGAACCAGATGATCTTCCGCGGCTTCAGGGACGCCTTGACGAACGCGGCCCGGCCCGGCTCGATCTGCACATTGCCCGGATGGATGTCGTACGACAGCTGATCGCCGTTGTCGCTGCCGCTGATCGACGCCGTCAGCCTGGTGTTGCCCAGGTTGTCCACGGCGAGCCGGGGGCGGCCCCGGAAACGTCCCTTGACCGTCGGCGGCACCAGCTCCGCCCGCACCTCCGTGAACGGGGTGATCGTCAGATTGCCCTCGGGGACGGTGACCGCCTCCGGGTGCTCGGTCGGCGTGATCCGCACCGCGTACGGGTTCGGGCCCGCCGTCGCGTCCGGGGTGCGCGGCGGCGCGAACGTCAGGTCGACCGTCCCCGTCGTGCCCGGATAGAGCCGCAGCGTCTGCGGCTCCACAGTGGTCCAGGGCGCGATGCTCCCGACCGGCTCGAAGCGGTACTCGTCCACGACGTCGCCGGTGTTGCGCAGCCGCAGCCGCACGCGGGTACTGCCACCGGGATCGACGGTCGCGGACGCGGGCTCCAGGGAGGTCCACAGACTCATGAGCCGACGCTACGACGGATGGTGAGGGCGCGTCAGGAGTCGCCGGGGCAACAGGAGTTGCCCAAAAGGGCCGCCCGCCAAACCCGGTACTGCCCCCACGGCGACGGCGTCCACCGAGGCGGGACGGCCCTGCGGAGGACATGACGCGGCGGGCTGCCCGCGAACCGTGCGCCGGACTGCCCCTGAGGGCAAGGAAGTTGCCCCAAGGCAGGCACTCGGGGACGTTTCGGCGGCCGGGTCGCGCGCGTGACGCTTGAGGGCATCCTGTCTCGTACCCCGAGGAGAGCAGAGCATGCCGTCCTATCTGTCGCCCGGCGTCTACGTCGAGGAGGTGGCCAGCGGCTCGCGCCCGATCGAGGGAGTGGGCACCTCGGTGGCGGCCTTCGTGGGCCTGGCCCCGACCGGTCCGCTGAACGAGCCGACCCTGGTGACCAACTGGACGCAGTACGTCGCTGCCTTCGGTGAGTTCACCGACGGGTACTACCTCGCTCACTCCGTCTACGGCTTCTTCAACAACGGCGGTTCGGCCGCCTACGTCGTCCGCGTCGGCGGCACCGCCGTGGGCACCGCCGCCGAGACCAACTCCCCGTCCGCCGTGACCGGTTCGGCCGCCCCGGCCGCGCTGCCGCCCGGCGAGCCGGCCCAACTCGGCACCTTCGCCGTGACCGCCCTGGCGCCCGGCGACCTGACCGTCGAGGTGGCCGACGCCGAGGGCGAAGGCCCCGCCGAACGCTTCCGGCTGATCGTCAAGGACGCCGGCAAGGACGTCGAGAGCTTCGACGTCACCGCCAAGAAGGGCGGCCGCAACTACGTCGTCACCCAGGTCAAGGAGCGTTCCAAGCTCATCGCCGTGGCCGAGACAGCGCCCGCCGCGCAGCTGGCCCGCCCGGAGAACCAGACGGTCGCCCTCACCGCGCCCACTCCCGCTTCCGCGGCACCCGCCGTACCCGGCAAGGGAAATGACACCGCGTCACATCCCGGCCCGGCCACCTACCTCGGCGACTCCTCCGACCGCACCGGCTTCGGCGGCCTGGAGGCCGTGGACGAGATCTCCATGGTCGCGGTGCCCGACCTGATGGCCGCCTACCAGCGCGGCGCGATCGACCTGGAGGCCGTCAAGGCCGTCCAGTTGGGCCTGATCGCGCACTGCGAGCTGATGGGCGACCGGGTCGCGGTCATCGACCCGCCGCCGAGTCTGAATGCCCGTCAGGTCCGGGTCTGGCGGCAGGAGACGGCCGGCTACGACTCCAAGTACGCGGCCCTGTACTACCCGTGGATCAAGACCTTCGACCCGTCCAGCGGACAGTCCCGGCTGATCCCGCCGAGCGGCCACATCGCCGGCGTCTGGGCCCGCAACGACTCCGAGCGCGGCGTGCACAAGGCGCCCGCCAACGAGGTCGTACGCGGCGCGGTCGACCTGGAGACCCAAATCACCCGCGGCGAGCAGGACTTGCTCAACCCGATCGGCGTCAACTGCATCCGCGCCTTCCCTGGCCGGGGCATCCGCGTCTGGGGCGCCCGCACCATGTCCTCCGACCCGGCCTGGCGCTACCTCAACATCCGCCGGTACTTCAACTACCTGGAGGAGTCGATCCTGATCGGCACCCAGTGGGTGGTGTTCGAGCCGAACGACCACGCCCTGTGGGCGCGCATCCGGCGCAACATCTCGGCGTTCCTGGTCAACGAGTGGCGCAGCGGTGCCCTGTTCGGCCAGCGGCCGGAGGAGGCGTACTACGTCAAGTGCGACGAGGAGACCAACCCGCCGGAGTCCGTCGACGTCGGCCGGGTCGTCTGCGAGATCGGCATCGCGCCGGTCAAGCCGGCCGAGTTCGTGATCTTCCGACTGGCTCAGTTCTCCAGCGGCAGCGGGGAGTTGGAGGAGTAGTCCCCCCATCCCGAGCAGCCAGCAGTCAGCCGCCGTAACGCCAGAAGGAACGCGAATTCATGAGTCTCCAGCCGGGTGACGCCCTCACCTCACACAATTTCGGCCTCCAGATCGACGGCGTGATGGTCGAGTACCTCGCGGAGGTCAGCGGCCTCAGCATCGAGCAGGACGTCATCACGTACCAGCAGAACACCCCCAACGGCCAGAACGTGGTCAAGAACATGCCGGGCGTGAAGAAGAACGGCACCTGCACGGTGATCCGCGGCATGACGCAGTCGGCCTCGTTCACCCAGTGGATCAACGAGTCGATCTCCGGTCAGATGACCACCGCGCGCAAGAACGCGTCGATCATCATGATGGACTTCCAGAACAACCCGGTGAAGCGCTACCACCTGCGCAACGCCTGGTGCAGCAAGATCGACGCGAGCACGGTGAAGGCGGGCGAGGCCGCCGCCCTCACCGAGTCCGTGACCATCGTGTTCGAAGAACTGGTCATCGAATAATGAGGCGTTCGGCGGCGGGCGCGGCTGTGGCCGCGCCAAGCGCGGAGCCTGTGGCCGAGGTGGGGTCCGGTCCGATACCGGCCCCGGCTCCGGTCGCGGCGGCGCCCGCTCCGGCCGTACGGCAGCCGCTGCGGACCGAGTTCCCCTTCCAGCTGCCGCGCGGCTACGTCGACGAGTCCGGCACGGTCCACCAGGACGGTGTGATGCGACTGGCCACCGCACGCGACGAGTTGGTGCCGCTGCGGGACGTCCGGGTGCAGGAGAACCCGGCGTATCTGTCGGTGGTGCTGCTCGGCCGCGTCATCACGAGGCTGGGCACCGTCCCCATGGTCCACGACGGGATCGTGGAGAACATGTTCGCCTCCGACCTCGCCTTCCTCCAGGACTTCTACCGCCAGATCAACGCGGAAGGCCACACCCGCGCGGCAGTTCAGTGCCCGCACTGCGCGGAACCCTTCGAAGTGGAGCTCGGCGGGAGCCGCCTGGGGGAATCGTGACGTACGCGACCGACCGGCTGCACGAGGAGATCGCGTACGTCGCCTACCACTTCCACTGGAGCCTGGAGGACATCCTGGACCTCGAACACCACGACCGCCGCCGGTACTTGGGCGAGATCGCGTCCCTGGTGACGCGCTCCGGGGCGGAGGGCTGAGCGGTGGGGTTCTTGGACCGGTTGCGGGGACGGGCTGGAGGGGACGCCAACTCCGGTGTGGGTAAGGGGGTTGGCGAGGGTCGGAGTTCCGGTGAGGCGGATGGCTCCGCAGGTTCGGTGAGTTCGGCTTCTACGGCTTCTACGGCTCCTGCGGTGGCCTTGGCCGCGTGGCCGGGGCTGCCGCCGATTCAGCGAGCCTCCGCCGTCGGGGGTACCGGGGTTGCCGACGCCGGGTTCGGCGCGCGCTTGCCCACGTGGCAGAACCCGTCGTTCACGGGGACGGGGTTCCGTGCGGTGCTGGACGCGGAGCGCAACGCCCGGATCGCGGGTTCCTCCCTGTCTGCGGCGCCGGTGCGGGCGGTACCGAGCCTGGGGCAGCCTGCGGGTGAACTGCCTTTGGCCGGGCGGGCGTTGGCTGCGCAGCCGGGGCCTGTGGTGCCGTTGCGGGCGAGTGCGGGGCCTGTGGTGCAGCGGGCTGTGCCTCTTGCGTCGAGAGGGGCCGTGGGTGTGCGCAGCACTGCTTCGGCTCCGGTGGCTGGTTCGGTCGGTTCGGTTGGCGCGGTGGGTCCGGCTTCCGGTATTCGGGTGACTGCGGTGTCGGCGTCGGAGCAACTCCGGCCGAGCGCCGGGTCGTTGACGAGGTCGGGTGCGGCTGCGGTGCAGCGGCGGTTGGTTGGTCGGCGGAACTCGGGGGTTGTGGGGGGCGGTTCGGGTGGCGAGTCCGCGTCCGCGTCAACTGGCGGGGGGCGAGGGGAAGGTGAGCCGGGAGGTGACTCGCCTGTTCCGTCTGACCTTCCTGCGGCCGGTGATGTTGTGGGGCAACTCGGCGGTGTTGCAGGCGTAGTTCGTGGTGCGGGGGATGCTCACGGCACGGGCGGGGACGTTGCTGGGCGGGTGGCGGTGCAGCGTGCCGTGGTTTCGGGTGGCGTGGGGGAGACCCGGGACGTTGTTCCGGCGGCTCCGAGTGGGCCGGTGGCCGGCCCGGGTGAGGCGAAACCCGCTGGGCACCGACGACCGGCGACAGGTTCGGGCACACCGCAGACGCCGTTGGCCCACGTCAGTAACGAACCTGTCGGCCCCGGCGCGACCGAGCCCGAAAGTCGTCCCGTCACACGCGGTGGCGCGGCTCCCGTTTCCGGGAACGGGGCGGACAGCGTGCAGCGGGCGGTCGCCACGCCGGGTGCCACGGCCGGTGTTTCGACGGCTCCGAAGTCCGCGATGGTCCCGACGCCGACGCCGACGCCGACGCCGACGCCGACGCCCAACTCCGCTCTGCCGTCAGCCGAGTTGACGTCAGCCCCGCCGGCCGCCCCGGCGCAGCCGGCGACCCCGAACACTGCCCGCGCACCGATGCCCGTACAACGTGCCGCGACTGCTCCCGCCCCGCACGGAGACGGCGTCACCCAGCCCCAAGCTCAGCCCCACACCCCGGCACCCCTCGCGGAGCCGACCGACTCCGCCCGCACCCGGACCGACGATCCAGCTCCCGCTGCTACGCCCCCTCCCGCACCCCAGATAGAACGCAGCGCCGCCCGCCGCCCGCCTCGCATCCCCCTCGGCGCCCCGCTCACCACGCGCCCGAACGAGACACGGCAGCCCTCAACACCCGTACCGCCGATGCCCAGTTCGGCTACCCGCCCCGCGCAGGGCAACATGCCCAACGCCCCTGCCCCGCAAGGTGATTCGCCCACTGTTCCGGCGCCCACGTCCTCGCCGGCAGCAGGTTCGCCGACACCCGCCCCCGACCTTCCGGCTCCCGTGACGCCCACTCCCGCCCGGCGCCGTTCACCCCTCGGCGCTCCGGTCACCGCCACACCCGCGGACGCGAGGCCGCTCAGCGGTTCGCCGTTCTCGCCGGCCGGCGCTGGGCACCGTACGGAACCGGGTTCGACGCCGACAGCGGGACCCGGGCCGACGATCCAACGAAGCGTCGCCTCCAACACGTCCGCACCGCCCCCGGCCACGGCCCTACCCCACCAGCCCGCCGCATACCCGACCACCGCCCATCCGCTTGCCGCACCCCCAACCACCGCGCCCGGGCCGACCGCAGCTCCGGCCAACCCGGCGACACCGGCTCCAGGGCTGACGGTCCAGCGGAGTGTTGCCCCGGGCGGGCTGGTGCCGGCTGCGCAGGCTCCTCCGGTCGCGGGTCCCACATCCGCCGCGTCCCCAATCACCGTAGCCCCGGCTAACCCGGCAGCTCTGGCGGCTCCCGGTCCGGGCTCGACGGTCCAGCGGAGCGTTGCCCTGAGCGAGCCCGTACAGGCCGCGAAGGCATCCTCGGCCACGCCCCCCTCACTCGTCATGCTCCCGACCACCGCAGCCTCGGGCAACCTGGCAGCGGCGGCGACACCGGGTCCGAGGCCGACGCTTCAGCGGAGCGTTGCCCCGAGTGCGCCGGTACCGGCTGCGCAGGCTCCCTCGGCCATGGGCCCCGCACCCGCCGCACCCTCAACCACCGTGCACGGGCCGACCGCAGCCCCGGCCAACCTGGCAGCTCCGGCGACACCGGGTCCGGCGCCGACGATTCAGCGAAGCGTCCCGCCCAGCACGCCGGTACCGGCCTCGCAGGCTCCCTCAGCCACCGCTCCCTCACTCGCCACGCCTACGACCACCGCAGACCCGACGCCCGTAGCCCCGGCCGCGAGCCCGTCTCGGGCCGCGTTTCCGTCCTCGGTCGGTCCCCGGCCCCCGGCGATGACTCCAGCCTCAGCCGTGACGCCGTCTCCAAGCGGGCCTTCGCCCTCGGCCGTGCCCTCAACGCCTGCTCCGCCCAGCCCGACCACTCTCGCCCCGACCGCGCCCGCCCTCACCACCTCCCCGCTCACCCCGCCCCACCCCAATCCCCCAGGGGCGCGGGAAACTGCGCGACCAGCCCCCACGCACCTGCACCCGACAAACAACCCGAACCACCCACCCCCGGCGCAGCGCCCCGCCCCCCCATCGCCCTTCACCCCCGTACAACGTCACCGCCGCACGGCACCCACCAGGCCCGTCACACCCGTAGTACCCGGCACGAGGTCGCCCTCCAGCACCTTCGGAGCACCGGGCACCCCCGTACTGCCCGGCACCCCCACAGTCCTCGGCGCCCCCAACGCCCCTGCCGTACCCGTAGTACCCCTACGCCTCTCCACCCCCGCACCGCACACCCCCCTCCCGGTCTTCACCCCACCCGCACCCGGACCCCTCCCCACCGCATCTCGCTCGCTCGCCCCGATCCCCACGGTCCAACGCAACCCCGCCACCCCCTCCACCCTGAACCAGGCCCGCCCCACCCTCACCAAAACCCCCACCACAGTCGCCGCCCCCGCCTCACCCCCGCCGTACACCCCACCCCCCTCCCAGTCACCCACACCCCCCGACCCGCCACCCCCGTACTCCCCGACCACAACCGCCAACGCCGCAGACCCCCCACCCCCCGCCTACGAGGCAATCCCCGCAGGCCAGTTCGACCCCCGAGACCTGACCGACTTCCAGCTGGACGAACTCGTGCACCGGATCATCGGCCGCATCACCCGCCTCATCCGCACGGAACTCCGCCTCGACCGCGAACGGATCGGCAAACTCCGCGACCCCCGCCGCTGACCGGCACCACGCCGCACCACCCCGCACCACAACGAACCACCCCACCCCCCCGCAGCAACAGAAAGGCAGGCCCACCCCCGATGTCCCGCCTCGACCCGGGCTCCACCATCTGGTTCACCCTCAGCATCGACGGCGAGAGCCTCGGCTACTTCAACGGGTGCGACGGGCTGTCGTCGACGGTGGAGATCGAGCACCGGCAGGAGGGCGGCAACAACGGCTTCGTCTGGCAACTCCCCACCCGTGTCACCTTCTCCACCATCCGGCTGACCCGCCCGCTCACCCCGGACACCGCGAAGGTCGCCAAGTGGATCTCCTCCGTGCAGACCGGGATCAAGCGCCCCACCGGCCAGATCGCGGCGCTGCGCGCGGACGGTTCGGAGGTCGCGCACTGGGGGCTCATCGACGTGCTGCCCGTCAGCTGGCAGGGGCCTTCCCTCGACCCGGCGGGGCCTGCCGTCGCCACCGAGGTCCTGGAGATCGCCCACCACGGATTCACGGACTGAGCGCGGCGGCGGAGGAAGGGAGAGCGAGACCATGGCCACCACCAGCAGGGGCGCCGGCAAGAGCCTTGTCCGGGCCAGCCTTGCGATACACGAGCCACCCGTCGGGGGCAGCACCACCCCCGGCGGGCTCATCAAGACCTTCGCCTTCGACTTCAACCCGGCGCAACTGTCCCTCACCCGCCGCGCCCAGTGGAAGACGACCCCCGCGCAGATCGAACGGGACGGCTCCCTCCCGGAGTTCATGGGTTCGCAGCCGCGCGAGATGGGCGTGGAGATCTTCCTCGACTCCTCCGACGAACCGACCAGCAACTCGGTGCTGAAGAAGGTCGAGTCGCTGCTCGCGTGCTGCGACGTGACCACCAAGTCCATTGCCGCCAAACAGCCTTCACCGCCCTGGGTGGTGTTCCAGTGGGGGTCCTTCTCCACCGCACGGTTCACCGCCTATGTCTCCTCCGTCGAAGCCGCGTACTCGCTCTTCGGGACGACCGGCGTGCCCATCCGCGCCACCTGCCGGCTCCAACTGCACGAGATCCCGAGCAACACCAAGGGCCAGAACCCGACTTCGGGCGCGCTCACCGCGCAGCGCGTCCACCGGGTCGTAGCAGGGGACTCCTTGCAGTCGCTGGCCTGGCGGGAGTACGGCGACTCCGCCGCGTGGCGGGCGATCGCCGAGGCGAACGGGATCGACGACCCGACGCGGCTCGCGAACGGTGTCGAACTCGTGCTGCCCGCCGCCGAGGAGGTGCGTTCCTGATGGTGAAGTCCGCGTTCTCGAACGTCGTCGAGGTGAAGATCGGCGGCGCCAAGATCCCCTCCGAGTACGCCCGTTACCTGGTCGACAGCTATGTCGACCAGGGTGTCGGCGTTCCGGCCGCGTTCCGGCTCACCTTCCGGGACCCGTACCGGCTGATCCTCGGCAAGCTCGGGGTCACCTTCGGCACGAAGGTCGTCATCGCGCCGGTGGCCGACGGGCAGGGCGCCTCCGATCCGCTGCTCACCGGTGAAGTCACGGGACTTGAGGCCGACTACGACGGCACCGGCACCTTCACCGTCGTGCGCGGCTACGACTTCGGGCACCGGCTGCTGCGGCAACGCAGGGTCGCCGCCTACCGCAACCAGAGCGCGTCCGACATCGCCCGCAAACTCGCCGCCCAGGACGGGGTGCCGATCGGGAGGATCACGTCCACGCGGACCGTGTACGAGTTCATCTCCCAGTCCAATGTGACCGATTGGGACTTTCTCGCCCGGCTCGCGGACGAGAACGAGATGGTCATGTCGGTCGACGCGGACGGCAAGTTCCAGTTCGTGGAGCCGAAGCCGTCGTCCGGTGCGCCGTCACCCGAGACCGACGGCGACAAAAGCCCGTTCGTGCTCCAGGCCGGGCACGACATCCTGCGGCTGCGGGCCGCCGTGACCGCCGCCGACCAGGTCGGCACGGTCGAGGCGCGCGGCTGGGACGTCACCACGAAGAAGAAACTCACCGCGACCTCGCCCGGAGCCTCGAACCCGGCCGTCGGAATCGGCACCACCCCGGGTGCGGCGGCGGGCAAGTTCAAGACGGCCAAGCTGGTCGAGACGGGCACGCCGTACGACAAGCAGACCGAGGTGAAGTTCGCGGCCGCCGCCCTCGCCGACGACGTGACGTCCTCCTTCGCCGAGCTGGAGGTCGTCGCCCGCGGAAATCCCAAGCTGCGCCCGGGAGTTCCGGTCGCGCTCGCGGACGTGGGCTCGCCCTTCGAGGGCAAGTACACGGCCACCTCCGTACGGCACGTCTTCGGCGACGGCAAGCACTACGAGACCTGGGTGACGGTCAGCGGACGGCAGTGGCGTTCGCTGTACGGCCTCGCCTCGGGCGGTTCGGAGACCGCGCCCCGGCTGCCCGGTGTCGCCAACGCCCTTGTCACGGACGTGAATGACCCGCTCAAGCAGGGGCGGGTGCGGTTGCAGTTCCCGTGGCTGGACGACACGTACGTCAGCGACTGGACGCGGACCGTGCAGTGGGGTGGGCTCGGCGGTGGCGGGATCTTCCCCATGGACGTCAACGACGAAGTGCTGGTCGCCTTTGACCGGGGGGCACTTGACCATCCGTTCGTGATCGGCGGGCTCTACAACGGCAAGGACAAGCCGACCGTCGTCGGTGACGTTCCGCTGCACGACGCCGTACGGAAGAAGGCGAGCCGGCACACCGTCTCCGACCGGGACGGCAACCGGATGGACCTGCTCAGCCAGAAGACCGGCGGCCGCAAGCAAGGTGTCCGACTGGCCTCCGGGGACAAGCAGTTGACCATCACCCTGGACCGCACGAACACCGAGATCGTCGTGGACAGCAAGGGCGAGGTCACCATCAAGGGCAGCCGCTCGGTGTCGGTCGAGGCGGGCACCGACCTCACCCTCAGCGCCCGGCGCAGTCTCACGATCAAGAGCGGCGGGCCGCTGAACATCGAGGGGCGCGGGCTGGTCAACGTCAAGTCGACCGCCGGGGCTATCACGTTGGACGCGATGGGCGCCCTCAACATGAAGGCGCTCGGCAACGCGATGCTCACCGGCGGCGCGAGCGTGCAGATCAACTCCATCGCCAACGTGGGCATTCGGGCCGTCACCGTGCCGATCATGGGCGTGGTGACCCTCAACGGCCTTGTCCCGATGGTGATTCCGGCATGAGCAGCCCAACGGGCAAGGAACGGGCGGGTGTTGTCTGATGGCCGAACAATTCGTGGGCTCCGGCTGGTCGTTCCCGCTGCGCATCGGGCCGACCGGCGGCATCGCGCTGGTCAGCGGGGAACGCGAGGTCGAGGAGGCGATCCGGCTCGTCCTGTCGACGGCGCCGGGCGAGCGTCCGATGCGGCCCGACTTCGGCTGCGCGATCCACGACCTGGTGTTCGCACCGGTCAACGAGCAGACCGCGGGCCGGATCCAGCACGAGGTGCACGTCAGCCTCGACCGCTGGGAGCCGCGCATCGAGGTCGACGACGTCGAGGTCACCGCGGGCACCGAGCAGAGCGTGCTGTACATCGACGTCCGCTACTCGATCCGCGGCACCAACAACCCGCGCAGCCTCGTCTTCCCCTTCTACGTCATCCCGTCCCACGACGAGCCGGACACCTCCGGTACGCCCGGCACGGCTGCTGAAAGCGACAACTGACCGATGGCCCTGCCCTCCCCGAACCTCGACGACCGCCGCTTCCAGCAGTTCGTCGACGACGCCAAGCGCTACATCCAGCAGCGCGCCCCGGAGTGGACCGACCACAACGTCTCCGACCCCGGCGTCACCCTCGTCGAGACGGTCGCGCACATGGCCGACCAGATCGTCTACCGCCTCAACCGGGTACCGGACAAGAACCACTTGGCGTTTCTCGACCTGGTCGGCATCACGCTCTTCCCGCCGTCCGCGGCCCGCACCGACGTCACGTTCTGGCTGTCCGCGCCCCAGGAGGAAGCGGTCCAGGTGCCGCTCGGCACCGAGGTCGCGACCATGCGGACGGAGGGCGAGGAGGCGGTGGTCTTCGCCACCGAGCGCGAACTCGCCGTCGTACCCAGCGCGTTGAGGCATCTGGTCGTGCAGCACCGGGGCAAGCAGGTCGTCGACCGCACCCACGACCTCGCCGAGGGCAACCACGTCATGTGCTTCGCCGAGTCGCCCGACCCCGGCGACTCCATGCTGTTCGGCCTGACCGCTGCCGTCCCGCACTGCGCCCTCGCCCTCGAACTCGACAGCCGCGTCGACGGAGTCGGCGTCGACCCGCGCCAACCGCCCCTGGTGTGGGAGGCGTGGACCGCCGACGGTTGGCAGCTCTGCGAGGTGGACCGTGACGGCACCGGCGGCCTCAACCGCCCCGGCGCGGTCGTCCTGCACGTCCCCGCCGGCCACACCCTGTCCCGCAACGGCGGCCAGGAAGCGGGCTGGTTGCGCTGCCGCGTCACCGAACCCCACTCCGACCAGCCCTTCTACACCACCTCGCCGACCGTCCGCTCCGCCGAGGCCTTCACCATCGGCGGCACCACCACCGTCGTCCACGCCGACACCGTCTACGACGAGGCCCTCGGCGAGTCCACCGGCCTGCCCGGCCAACGGCTGCGGCTCTCCCACACACCGGTCGTCGGGGACGCCGTACCGCTGCTCCTCCAGACCGCCGAGCACGACGGCTGGACGGACTGGCAGGTCGTCCCGCACTTCGCCGCCTCCGGCCCCGACGACCGCCACATCACCCTCGACGCGGCCACCGGCGAACTCGCCTTCGGACCCGCCGTCCGCGAACCCGACGGCTCCCTGCGCCAGTACGGCGGGGTCGCCCCCAAGGGCTCGGTGATCCGCGCCCGCCGCTACCGCACCGGCGGCGGCCGGTCCGGCAACGTGGCACGCGGCGCGGTCCAGATCCTGCGCAGCTCCATCCCGTACGTCTCCGAGGTCGTCAACCGCGAGGCCGCGCGCGGGGGAGTCGACGGCGAGACCGTCCAGGAGGCCAAGACCCGCGCCCCGATCACCCTGCGCGCCCAGGAGCGGGCTGTCACTCTCCGGGACTACGAGGAACTGTCCCGCAGGGCCGCCCCCGAGACCGCGCGCATCACCTGCCTGGAGGGCGACGAGGAGGAGCACGGGGCGTACGCGGTAAGGGTGTTGGTGGTCCCGCAGGCAGTGCCCGACCCGGGCGGACGACTCCGCTTCGAGCAACTGGTCCCCGGGGACGCCCTGTTGGACCGCATCACCCGGCATCTCGACGAACGGCGGCTGATCGGGACCCGGTTGGCGGTCGGGCCGCCCTTCTACCAGGGCGTCACCGTCGTCGCCACGGTCCACGCCTTCCGGGGCGTCGACACCGACCGGGTGCGCCGTCAGGCCCATGACGCCCTCTACCGTCACCTCGACCCGCTCACCGGTGGATCGGACGGAAAGGGCTGGCCGTTCGGGCGTCCGGTGCAGTCCGGGGAGGTCTTCGCGGTGCTCCAGCGGGTGCCCGGCGTCGAGTTGGTCGACGAGGTCGTCCTGCACCCCGCCGACCCGCTCACCGGCAAGCGCGGCGACCCGACCGACCGCATCGACCTGGAGCGGCCGTCGCTGGTTTTCTCCTTCGACCACCGCGTCCGCGTGATCGGAGACGGCGCGTGAAATCCGTCAACTGCCCATGGGGAGGCGTGCGTTGAGAGGGTCAGTTGACGGCCTCGGCTCGTCCGCGCCGATCGGCGCCATGCTGCCCGCCGTGTTCGCGGACGACGACCTCGCTCAGCGGTTCGTCGCCGGGCTCGACGAGGTCGTAGCGCCGATCCTGAATGTGCTGGACTGCCTCGACACGTACTTCAGGCCGTCGCTCGCACCGCTGGATTTCGTTCAGTGGCTGGGGAGTTGGGTCGGTGCCGAGACCGACGGCAGCGAACCGGAGGAGCGGCTGCGGGCCGCCGTCGCCGCCGCGACATACCTGCACCGTATCCGCGGCACCCGGCGCGGACTGGCCGAGGCCGTGCGGCTCGCCTTCGGTGCCGAACCGGAGATCACCGAGAGCGGGGCCGCCGACTGGGACGCCCGCCCGCTCGGCCCGGTACCCGGCGAACGCAGCCCGCGCCTGCACGTCCACCTGCGACTGCCCGCGCCGACCACCCTGGACACCCACCGCCTCGACGCCCTCGTGGCCGCCGCCCGCCCCGCCCACATGCCGTACACGGTCCAGGTGACCGCCACCGTGCTCGCCGAAAGGAACCCCGAGAGATGACGACCACCCAGAGCTGCGCCGAATGCGGAACCCGCGCGGAACCGGGCCAGTCGTTCTGCGACGCCTGCGGCGCCGTCCTCAGCTGGACGGACCGCGCGGGCGCCCGCACCGGGGCCCCGGCCGAACGCGCCCAGGGCGCTGGGGAAGCCCCGGCCGCCAGTGGTGACCCTCGCTGGGACGCCCTCTCCCAGTCCGACAACCAGCGTCCCGCACAAGGGAGTTCGGGCGCGGACGACCCCGCCGCCCGACTCGACGCCCTGTCCCTGCGCCTGGACGCCCTGGCCGCCGGCGGCTCCTACGACGCGGTCGGCGCGGGCGCCCGCCAGGAGCCGGCGAGCGGCGAGGCGTCCGGCGGTTCTACGACTCCTCAGGCATCCGGTGCCGCTACGAATCGCCCCGCGCCCCACCCGGCGCCCGCCCCGACCCCCGCGCCTGACGCGCCGTACGGTCACCACCACGACGGCACCACCGCCCGCACCCCCTCCACGACCGACACCGCCCCCACCGAACCGGTCCCCGCCACCTCCCCGGAACCGGAACCGCGACCGGAACCGGAAGCCGAGGCCGAGCGCGCCCGGCGCCTGCTCGTCCCGGTCTCCGACCCGGAGCCCCGCCAGGCGCCGTCCGTGGCCCCGGTCCTGCCCGGCCGCCCGGTCGCCGCGCGCCCGCAGGCCGTACGGGCACCCGGCGTCGAACCCGGTGCCGCCGGCGGGGTGCCCTGCCCCTGGTGCGCCACGGCCAACCGGCCCGACCGGCACTACTGCGCCCGCTGTGCGATGCCCATGGCCGGAGAGGAGCGCGCCGCCGGCCAACTCCCGTGGTGGCGACGGCTGTTCGCGTTCCGGAACGGGGAGATCCCGTGGGCGGGCGACCGGCCCCGGCTGCGTCGTACCTTCGACCGGGTGCTGACCTGGGTGGGCGCGGCGGTGGTGCTGACCCTGCTGATCGTGCTGGCCGTCAACATCCCGCGCGGCGTCGACGCGACCAAGGACCACTTCGCCAAGCGGGCCCCCGTCTACCCGGACCGCGTCACCGCCTCCCGTTCCTACCCGGGCCATAAGCCGGACCTGGCCTTCGACCGGCTGAACAACACCTGGTGGGGGCCCGGGGTGACCCAGTCGGGCAAGGGGCAGTGGCTGGAGGCGAAGTTCGACGAGCCGACCCGGCTGCTGGACCTGATGATCACCCCGGGTGTCTCCACCCGTCCCGACCAGCTCAGCCAGTCGGCGCTCCCGCACCGGATCGAGGCGGAGATCACCACGGCCAAGGGCAAGACGATCACCCGGCAGATCACCCTGGACCAGGGCGCGGGAGCCCAGCGCCGTTCCTTCCGGGTCGGCACGGTCACGTCGGTCCGCTTCACCGTCGAGTCCGCCTACGGAGCCACCGGGGGCAAGCAAGTGGCCATCGCCGAGATCGAGTTCTTCGGCCCGTCGAACTCGGGCGGTTCCTGACGGACGGTCCGTGAGGCGGCGACCGAGGGGCCTCAGGCGTAGTCGGTCGCGGGGACCGTGCCGTAGCGGCTCATCGTCTCGATCGTCGACTCGGTGTTGAACTCCCGGCCGCCGGCGATCATGTCCCGCAGGTCGCGGAAGTACTGCACGAACAGGTCGGGCGTGAAGGTGTTGACCATCACCGCGGGCTCGTCACCGGGGTTGGCGAAGGTGTGCGGGGCGCCGGGCGGGATCATCGCGAGGGTGCCCGCCGGGGCGACGTGCACGGTCTCGCCGATGGTGAAGTGCACGGTGCCGGAGACGACGTAGAAGCCCTCGTCGTGCTGGGCGTGGCGGTGCTGCGGCGGGCCCTGGGTGTGCGGGGCGAGGGTGATCTCACCGATGCCGAGACGGTGGCCGGTGGTGCTGCCGTCCTCCAGGATGCGCATCGTGACCGGGCCCAGCTGGATCGACTCGCCGTCGTCCGGACCGACCACGGAAACCTCGTTCATCGCCGACTCCCTTGTGTGTGGCGCCAGTTGAGCGCTCGCTGCGCTGTGGCGCGCCCTCAGAACAGTAGGCGGGCATCTCTCGTTATGCAAGCATACTCTCACAATGAGAGCTTGTCGTGATAACGTGAGGGAGACGGACGGCAACGACGAGCGAATACGGGGAAGTGACGCACCGATGGCGACAGCACAGACGGACACGGGCCGCAGCAACCAGAAGAAGCGCACCCGTACGGCGATCGTCGAAGCGGCGCGCGGACTGATCGGCACGGGCAGCGAGGTGACCATGCCCGAGGTCGCCCGCGTCGCCCTGGTCTCCGAGGCCACCGCCTACCGCTACTTCCCCGACCTGCCCTCGCTGATCGGCGAGGCCCTGGCCGGTGTCTGGCCCGACCCCGTCGACGCGCTCGGCCCGGTCGCCGACTCCCGTGATCCGGTCGAACGGATCGCGTTCGCCTGCGAGTTCCTGCTCCGCGGCACCCTCGCCCGGCAGGGCGGGGTGCGCGCGATGATGGCCGCGACCATCGTCCGCCCCGACACGGCCAACATGCGCCCCGGCATCCGCTTCGGCCTCATCGACCACGCCCTCGCCCCCCTGACGGCCACCCTCGGGGAGACCGACCCGGACGCGTTCACCCAGCTCAAGAGGGGCCTCGCGGTGGTCATGGCCGCGGACGCCCTGTTCACCCTCACCGACCAGTGCGGCCTCACCCCCGACGAGGCGATCACCAGCGCCGTAGACACCGCGAAGACCCTGACGGAGGCGGCGGTGCGCGCGGCAGCCGACGGGTCCTAGCGGCTGCCGGCGTGCGGGCCTCTCAACTGCCCTTTGTCTCTACGGCGGTTGGGTCCGTCGCCAGCCAGTGGCCGTCCGTGGTCCAGCCGAGGAGTCGGCGGGCGCGGCCCCCGTCCGCCGTGCCGTCGGGGGCGAAGGCGCCGCCGTCCGCGACCAGGCGCAGCCCGGCCAGCGCGGGCGCGAGGCGGGCGGCGACATGGGGAGCGTGGCGGGCCGCTTCCGCGTCCAGGCCGTCGAGTACCCGCCGCTGCTCGGAGGGCGGGCACAGGGACAGGTGGAACACCAACTGCCGCCAGGCGTACGCCGCGTCCTTGATCGTGGAGTACGGCCACGGGTTGTGATGCACCCGGGTCGTCAGCCGGCACACGGTGCCGAAGCAGCGGCGCGCCAGGTCGGCCCAGCCCGGCTCGGGGGCGATGCCGACCCGGTGGACCAGCGTGGCCAGGTTGTGCGTGGTCAGGATCTGGGACTGCTCGATCACCTTGCCGTTGGCCGCCACCCAGGACCCGGACGAGGAACCGGACTTCGGCCCCGCCGGAGCCGAGGACGCCGCCGCGGCCCGCTCCGCGCACAGCCGCGCGAACCCCGGGGACGTGCGAGGCCCGGCCCCTGACCCGGTCCCGTCCGACCGTCCCGCCGCCTCGCTCGTCTCGGCGATCGCCAGGTCATGGATCGCCGCGTAGTCGACGCCGTAGTACCGCTCGTACAGCGAACCACCGAGCAACTCGCCCGCGATCCCGGCCGCCACAAGGAACTTGGGGCCGAAGGCGTCCATGAAGATGTCCGCGGCCAGCTCCTCCACCAGCGGGGCGCCCAGCTCCGACTGGCGGGCGAGCACGCCGAGTTCGCGCACGAGCGGGTTGGGCAGGATCGTGCCCGGGAACCCGCGCACGGCCAGTTCGCCCAACTGCCGTAGCAGCAGGGCCGCTTCAGCCGTGCCGTCGCCGCGCTGCGCGGCCACCGCCCGTACCCAGGGCAGTTCCTCGATCCGGACCTGCCGCTCCAGGTTGAGCAGGAGCAGCGAACGGCGGTTGCGGAACGCGCGGTAGTTCGTGGCCATCAGGGTCCGCAGCGCCTTGTCGTCGTAGGCCCGTGCGGTGGTGACGGCGACCAACCGCGGTACCAGTTCGGCCAGTACCTCGGCCGAGGGGACGACTCCCCGCTCCACGAGGGTGGATACCGGTGCGCTGAGCGCGCCCTCGACCACCCGCCGTAGCACGGGCGGGAGTTGGGCACCGGCGGGCAGGCCGGTCTCCCGCTGCTCCGGCTCGGAGACCGGGGCGAGTACGGGTGTGAGGTCGGCGATGCCCGCCTCCTGGGGCAGCCCGGCGAGCCGGCCCACCAGCACCTGCGCCAGGGCGTGATGGGAGGGGAGCGCGGCCTGGGCCCGCTGTACGCGGCGCAGTTCCGTGTGAGGTGCCGAGCCCGGCAGACCGCGCCGCAGCACCATCGACGCTACGGCGTGCCGCAGCAGCCCGAGCCGCCGCGCGTCCAACTCCCGCCCGGCGACGTTCTCTTCGAGCGCGCCGCGCAGAATGCCCAGGTTCCCCTTGGGGTCGCGGTGCTTCCCGCAGCGCGTGTGCTCCTCGGCCAGTAGCCGGTATCGGCTCAACAGGCCGGCACCGCGCTCCAACCAGTCCGCGTCCGGGACGAGTTCGAGCACCGGCCCGTTTTCCCCGCCCGCCGTCTCCAGCCAGTGCGCGAGCAACTCGTCCCCGAACGGCTGCCATACGGCGAGTGCCTCGCGCTGTGTCTCCACGGCCGCGTTCGGGCGTCGCCGGACCAGCCGGTCCACGGTGTCGGAGACGCTGCGGCGGTGGAGGGCGTCGGTGACGTCCGGCGCGGGCCGACCGGTCGACGGGCGCGGCAGGAAACGGAGTTGATCCGCGAACGGTTCCAACTCCGCGACCAGGTCCAGGGCGGCGGCCGTCTCCCCGTGCCGCACCAGCCACGCCATGGTGAGCAGCGCGCCCTCCTCGGGCACGGTCACCTCGTACCGCCCGCTGTTCAACTGCCCCCACAGCCAGGCGAGTCCGGTGTCGGTGAGGCAGTGCGCGAACAGCGCCCGCCGGTCCGCGGGCACGCCGAACCGCTCCGCGAGCCGCGTCTCGTACGGCTGGAGCGGACCGCCCGCACTCGGGGTGCCCGTGGCGAAGCTGCCGTGCACCACCTCGGGGGTGACCCAGGCCGGGAGTCCGGCCACCGGGGTGCGCGAACCGATCGACAGCAGGCCGCCGGCCATCCCCGCGAGCACGGCACGCCAGCGCGTCACGCGGCTCTCCGCGCGACGGCGGGTGTCGGTGTCCCCGTGGGTCAGCGCGGTCGTGAAGGCCTTGGCCAACTGCCCTTGGGCATAGCCGGGGTTCGCGGTGAGGTGCTGCTGGTCAGCGTCGTCGTTCATAAGCCGACGTGGCAGGTCCTGCCCCTGCGCCCTCCGGGATAAGAGCCCGGTGCTCTGCTGCTGAGCTACACGCCGATGAGCAGCGACGCTAGACGCGGAACGGGTGGCCGTACAAGGGGATTTCGACGGACAAGGGGATGCGGACGGATGGGCGGGATGCCGATGTACAGGGGGATGTCTGTCACAGCACCTTCCGGTGGACCAGCGCCGACAGCATCAACGCGCCCGGCAGCAACGGCACCCACACCGTCAGGACGCGGTAGCCGATGACGCTCGCCGTGGCCACGTCCATGGGGGCGCCGAACGCGACCATCGTGAACACCGTCGCCGCGTCCACGGGACCGATCCCGCCGGGTGCGGGCACGGCGCCGACCGCGGTGCTGGCGGCGAGGAACGCGAGGACGACCTGCGGCCAGGACAGCGGCATGCCGAGCGAGGCGCCGACCGAGAAGATCACGGTCGCCTGTAGTACCGGCGCGGCGGCCGCCCCGCCCCACAGGGCGAGGATGCGGCTGGGCATGGTGTGCAACTGCCGTACGTCGGTCAGGGCGGTGCGGAAGCAGCGGAGGACCGGGCGGCGCAGCGGAGGCACGACGGCCAGGAGCAGGCCTGCCGTGCCGAACGCGACCCCCAGCCCGCCGAAGGCGAGGACCAACGACCAGCCCCGCGGGACGAGTTGGCCGGACCTCAGCATCTCGGGGAAGGCGATGAGGAAGGCGATGAGCACGATGGTCTTCGCGATCGGCCGGACGAGTGAGTACAGGGCGAGCGAGGCGGTGGCGCGGGGGAGGGGGATGCCGCGGCCCTGGAGGAAGCGCAGCGTGACGGCGTGGGCGCCGATGCTGGCCGGCAGCGCGTGGTTGGCGGCGCCGGCGGCGAACTGCGAGGCGATCAGCAGACCGGTCGGCAGCCGCTCGGGCACGGCGCCCTGGCGGACGAGGGCGGCGGTGCCCCAGCCGAGGCAGGTGAAGAAGAACGCGGCGAGCAGCCACCAGGGGTCGGCGGACGCGAGCCGGGCCGTGCCGTCGTACATGGCGCGCCAGTCGACCGCCGCCCACACCGCGATCAGCAGCAGGGGCAGCAGGGTCAGGATCCTGGTGGCGAGGCGTGCCGCGGAGGGGAGGCGGGGGAGGCGGAAGGGGACGGGGGCGGTCGGAGTGGCGTCGGGGCCGGCGGTGGAGACGGGGAGCGGCCCGGGGATCTCTTCGAGCGGAAGCAGGGACACGTTGCGAAACGTTCCCGTCCGGTATGACGTCGTGGTGTCCGTCAGCGGAAGGGGCGCGGGCGGCTGGGCGACGCGGACGGCTTGAATGGCTTGAAGGGCCCGGGTGAACGCACCGGGCGCACCATCGGCATCATCTGTGACACCGCCCACTTCACCGCCCGCTCCACCACTCACGCCACCACCCCAGATCATTGCCTGAATCAACAATCCATCGGTTTGTTGACTTTAGGTTGAGCGAGCCATTTCAATTCCAGTATGACCCACGCCGAGCGTATGTCCGCCGCCGTCACCGCCCTGCCCGCCGACCTCGACGAGGCGGCCCACCGCTGTCTGGTCGCCGGGTTCGACGGCGCGACGACCGTGCCGGACCCGCTCAAGCGGCTCATCGACCGCGGCCTCGGCGGCGTCATCCTGTTCACCCGCAATGTGCGCGACGCTCAGCAGGTGCGCCGGCTCACCGACCAACTCCGTTCCATCCGCCCGGACTTGCTCGTGGCCATCGACAACGAGGGCGGCGGAATCGGCCACTTGGTGAGCGCGGGCGCCCCGGACGTCCCGGGTTCCTACGCCCTCGGAGTCGTCGACGACCCGGCCCTGACCGCCCGTTGCGCCGACGCGCTCGCAGGTCACCTCGCCACACTGGGCATCACCGCCTCGTACGCACCCGTCGCCGACCTTCAGCACCAACCGCGCAACCCGATCGTGCGCACCCGCTCCTTCGGCGCCGATCCCGTCCTGGCCGCCCGCCATCTGCGCGCCTGGATCACCGCCACCGACGTCCGCGGCATCGCCTCCTGTGCCAAGCATTTCCCGGGCCACGGCGGCACAATCACCGACAGCCATCACGGTGTCGCCACGGACCCGCGCCCTTACGACGAACTCCTCGTCGACCTGGCACCGTTCCGCGCCGCCATAGCCGCGGGCGTACCGATGCTCATGAGCGCCCACGTCGTCTTCCCGGCCCTGGACGCCAACCGCCCCGCCACCCTCAGCCGCCGCATCCTCGGCGATCTGCTCCGCCTCGAACTCGGCTTCGACGGCGTCCTCGTCAGCGACGCCCTGGAGATGAAGGCGATCGCCGACGCGTACGGCGAAGCCGCCGGGGCCCGGATCGCCCTCGCCGCCGGAGCGGACCAAGTCATCGTCGCCGTACCGGACCTGGACGTCACCCTGGCCTGCCGGGACGCAGTCCTCGACGCGCTCCACTCGCACGTGCTGCCCGAGGAGCGGGTGTGGGAGGCGGCCGGGCGCGTACGCCGGCTCGCCGAGCGGTACGCGACCCCGCGCCGCACGGTCACCGCCTGGGACGCGGACGCCGGCCTGGAGGCGGCCCGCCGCGCCGTACGCACCCGGACCCTGCCCCCGCCGATACGCGGCGCCCACGTCGTCGACCTGTTCCCGGCCCCGCACCCCGCCCTGAACTGGGGCGGCGAGGATCTCCTCACCGAACTCCGCGCGATCGACCCCACGGCCACCGGCACCGTGCTCAACACGGAACCGGCCGACCCCGCCGCCCTCGTCGACGGGATCGTCCGGACGGGCGCCCCGCTGGTCGTCGCCACCTCCGACGCCGGCCTGCACCCCTGGCAGACCCGGCTGCGCGACACGCTCACGGCCCGGCGCCCCGACGCCGTACTGATCGACACCGGACTGCCGGAGGGCGGCGCCCTCTGCTCCTACGGTCGCGGGCGGGTCAACCTGCGGGCGGTCGCGGAGCTACTGACGGGCGCGTGATCGCTATGGGAGGCGTACGACTTCCTTGATGCCCCGCGCCGCCAAGTACCCCGCGTCCTGCGCCCGTTCGGCCAGCACCACCGCAGGCCGGACGCCTTCCGTGCGCAACCGCATCCACTCCTCGAAGTACGCCCCTCCCGGCCCGGACACCGAGCGGGTGGCCGGGGTGCAGTCCAACACCAACGCGGTATCGCGGAGGTGGACGGTGTGCGGCTCCGCGACGGCTTCGGCGAAGGCCTCGGCGATCGGCTTGGGGCGGCCCGCCGAGTCGAACAGGCCCAGCGTGTATTCGAGTTCGGGGTAGTCGGCGAGCGAGCGGTCCACGTCGTGCGAGCACCACCAGGTCACACCCCACAGACCTTCGCACTCGGCCGCGTTGCGCACGGTCGCCCGCGCGAACTCCGGGGCGTCCGCCGCCGGGATGTGCGGTTCGGGCGCGCCGGTCTCCTGGACCCAGACAGGCCGGGCCGGGTCGGTGGCGTACGCCTTGGCCAACTCCGTTCCGTACTCGGCGAGATGGAGCACCTGCGGCGAGCGCGGACCGTAACGGCGGGCACAGTCGCCCGAGAACACCCACGGGTGGACGGTGGTCAGATCACCCTTGCGGGCCGAGGCCTCCGGGGTGAACGGGTGGTCGTCCCCGTACCAGGCGGCGTCGTACGCGGAGTGCGTGACGAGGCGGTCCGGCGGCAGGTGCTCGCGGGCGGCGGCCAGCAGCGTGTCGAGATAGTGGTCCACCTCGGCCACGGTCACCGGGTTGTGCTCCACCAAGTTGTTGAGCTCGTTGCCGAGTTGGAGGCCGATCAGGTTCGGGCGGTCGGCGAGGGCGCTGCCCAGCGTGCGCATCAGCTCCGCCTGGGCGGTGATGGCCTCCGGGTCGGTGAAGACGTTGCGGTGGTGCCAGCCGCGGGTCCACTCCGGGTAGAAGTCGAAGCTCGACAGATGACCCTGGACGCCGTCCACGAGCACGTCGAGACCCGCCTCGCCCGCCAGGTCGACGAGGTGCACCAACTGGTCCACGGCGGCCCTGCGGATCAGCGTGCGGTTGGGCTGGAGCAGCGGCCAGAGGTGGAAGATCCGGACGTGGTCCAGGCCGAGCCCGGCTATCTGGGCCAGATCCTCGCGGGCGTGCGCCGGGTCGAAGTCGTGCCAGGAGTGGAACCAACCGCGGCGCGGCGTGTAGTTGACGCCGAAGCGGAGCGTAGGAATGGGATCCTCCCCAGGTCCGGTCTTGCCCTGTCTGTGTCTTTGGCTCTTGTTCTGCGCGAATGTATCAACCACCATAGTCAGTGATGAGCAATGATTTGAACCAAGAATTCGTCGGTGACCTCGTCGTCGGCCTCGACGCCGGCGGCACCCGCACCCGCGTCGTCCTCGCCGCCGCCGACGACGGCCGCCCTCTCGCCGAGGGCGCGGCCGGGCCCGGCAACGCCCTGACCGTCCCGGTACCGCGCCTTACCGACCACCTGGTCGAGGCGATCGGGCAGGCCGTCCCGGAGCGGGCGCGCGCCCGCGTGGTCGCCGTGTCCGGCGGTTTCGCGGGCGCCACGGCCGCCTCCACCGAGGAGCCGGGACACGTCAACGCCCGCACTGCCCTCACCGCCGCGCTCCAGCGCCTCGGCATCCCCACCGGCCGCGTGCGCGTCCGCAGCGACATCGAGGCGGCCTTCGCCTCCGCCCCCGGCACCCCCGCCGACGGCCTCGCCCTGGTCGCCGGCACCGGCGCGGTAGCCCTGCGCATCACCGACCGCCGCTCCACGGCCACCGTGGACGGCGACGGCTGGCTCCTCGGCGACGACGGCAGCGGCTTCTGGATCGGCCGCAGCGCGGTACGCGCGGCCCTGCGCATGGCGGACGGACGCGGCCCTACGACCGTGCTGGCCGGGTCCGTCGGACAGGCGCTCGGAGTGCCGGCGGAGGAACTGCCCGGCGACGGCGACTGGTCCCGCGCCCACCGCGAGGCCTACCGCATGCACGTACTCCCCGCCGTGATGGCCGAACTCCCCATCCGCCTCGCCCGGTTCGCCCCGCTGGTGGTCGAGGCGGCGGGAAAGAAGGACGTCGTGGCGGAAGGCATCCTCGACGAGGCGGCAGACCAACTGACCGACACGGTAAGGGCGTTGGAACCGGCCCCGGGTGAGCGAATCGTCGCCACCGGCGGCCTGCTCGGCCCCGAGGGCCCGCTCACGACCCTCCTCACCGCCCGCCTCCACACCCTCGGCCTGACCCTGGACTGGGTACCGGACGGCTGCCGGGGCGCGGTCGCCCTCGCCCGACTCGCCTACGACGGTGACACCCGATGACCGACACCACCGTCCCCGTCTACCGCGACCCCAACGCCCCTGTGGACAGCCGGGTTTCCGACCTCCGCGCCCGTATGACCCTGCGCGAGAAGGTCGGCCAGCTCAACCAGCGGATGTACGGCTGGAATGCCTACCGCCGCACTCCCGACAGCCCCGACGGGTTCGAACTCACCGACGCCCTCCGCGCCGAGACCGACCGCTTCGCCGGACTCGGCGCGCTCTACGGCCTGTTCCGCGCCGACGCCTGGTCCGGCGTCGACCACACCAACGGCCCCGGCGCCCAAGACAGCGCCGCGCTGGCCGAGTTGGTGCAACGCCATGTCATCGCGAGCAGCAGGCTCGGCATCCCGGCGCTGTTCGTCGAGGAGGTGCCGCACGGCCACATGGCCCTGGACGGTACGGTCCTCCCGGTCAACCTGGCCGTCGGCGCCACCTGGGACCCCGACCTGTATGAGCGGGCCGCCGCCCACGCCGCCGCCGAACTCCGCGCCCGTGGCGGTCACTTGGCCCTCGTCTCCGCCCTGGACATCGCCCGCGACCCGCGCTGGGGCCGCACGGAGGAGTGCTTCGGCGAGGACCCGCACCTCGCCGCCCGCCTCACCGAGGCGCTGGTGCGGGGGATGCAGGGCGAGCCCGGCGACGGCTTCGCTCCCGACAAGGCCCCCGTCGTCCTCAAGCACTTCGCCGGCCAGGGCGCCACGGTCGGCGGCCGCAACTCCGCCGAGTCCGAACTCGGCCTCCGTGAACTCCACGAGATCCACCTCCCCGCCGCCCGCGCCGGAGTCCGCGCAGGTGCCGCCGCCCTCATGTCCGCCTACAACGAGGTCGACGGCCTGCCCTGCTCCGGCAGCCACGCCCTGCTGACCCAACTCCTGCGCGAGGACTGGGGTTTCGAGGGCCTGGTGATGGCCGACGGGCTTGCCGTGGACC
This sequence comes from Streptomyces sp. NBC_01288, assembly GCF_035982055.1. Taxonomy (NCBI): domain Bacteria; kingdom Bacillati; phylum Actinomycetota; class Actinomycetes; order Kitasatosporales; family Streptomycetaceae; genus Streptomyces; species Streptomyces sp. NBC_01288. The sequence goes on along the minus strand of NZ_CP108427.1, from coordinate 2,369,982 downwards.
GGCTCGCCCGTATCACCGGCGACAAGGTCTCGGCGGGCGCGCTCGCACTCAACGCCGGTGTCGACCTGAGCCTGTGGGACGAGGGCTTCACACATCTGGAGGAGGCGGTCGAGCGGGGACTGGTGACCGAGGAGGCCATCGACACCGCCGTGGCGCGCGTGCTCAGCCTGAAGTTCCGGCTGGGCCTCTTCGAACGGCCTTACAGCACAGGCGAGTTCCCGTCCCCGCATCAGGGCAGAGAGCTGAGCACGGCCCTCGCCCGAGCCGCCGTCACCCTCCTCCACAACGACGGCGACGTCCTGCCCATCCCGGCGACCGTCTCCCGTATCGCGGTCATCGGCCCCCAATCAGCCACCACCACCCACCAGTTGGGCGACTACACGGCACCACAGCCTTCCGGTGTCAGCGTCCTCGAAGGCCTACGGCGACTCGCCCCGCCCGGCACCGACTTCCGCCACACCCCCGGCTGCGCCCTCACCGGCGACGACCTCTCCGGCATCCCCGAGGCGGTCGCCGCGGCAGCCGCCTCCGACCTGGCCGTTCTCGTACTGGGCGGCAGCAGCGCCCGTACCCCCGACACGGACTTCGACGCCAACGGGGCCGCGCGGAACGCAGTTTCGGAGATGACGTGTGGCGAGGGCGTCGACCTCGCGGGCCTGAGCCTCGGCCGCGCCCAACTCGCCCTCCTGGACGCGGTCACCGCCACCGGCACACCCACGGCGGTCGTCCTGATCCAGGGCCGCCCTCATGTCGTCCCCGAACATGCCGGCGCCCTGCTCACCGCCTGGTACCCCGGTCCATGGGGCGGCGAGGCCATCGCCGAGGTACTGCTCGGCCACGCCGAACCGACCGGGCGTCTGCCCGTCTCCGTGCCCCGCTCGGTGGCCCAACTCCCCGTCTACTACAACCACAAGGACACCGAGTACGGAGGCTACGTGGATGCCGGCGCCGAGCCGCGCCACCCCTTCGGGCACGGGCTGTCGTACACGAGCTTCAAGTACGGTCCGCCGCGCGTCGCGGGGAACGTGATCGAGGTCGACGTCACCAACACCGGGAAGCGGCACGGGCGTTCGGTCGTCCAGGTGTACATCCGGCGGCTGATCACACCGGTGTGGCCGCGCACGCTCGAACTGCACGCCTTCAAGGGTGTCGAGTTGGCCCCGGGGGAGCGCCGTAGGGTCGAAATCCCCTTCGGCACCGACCAGTTGGAGCAGGTCGGTGCCGTGGAGGTTCGGGTCGCGCAATCCGCGCGGGCGGCGCTCGCCGTCGAGCCCGTTGTCGTACGCCTCAGAGCTTGACGGCTCCCGCTGAAACGCCTTTGTAGAACCAGCGTTGGGTGATGACGAACAGCACGAGCACCGGGATCACGGAGATCACCGAACCGGCCATCACCACGCGCTGGTCGTAGCCGAACGACGAACTCTGCAACCGGGAGAGGCCCAGCGTCAGGGTCATGTGGTCCTCGGAGCGGAGCACGATCAGGGGCCAGAGGAAGTCGTCCCAGGCGCTGATGAAGGTGTTGATCGTGACGACCATGATCGCGCCCCACGCGGACGGGAGATAGAGGTAGCGGAAGCGCTGCCACTCGCTCGCGCCGTCCAGCATCCCCGAGTCCTCGATCTCGCGCGGTACCGCGAGGAACGCGCCGCGCATCAGCAGGACGTTGATCGCGCCGACGAAGCCGGGCAGCCACACGCCCACCACGCTGTCGACCAGGCCGAGGTCGCGGATGCTCAGGAACAGCGACACCATGATCGACTCGAAGGGGAACATCATGGAGGCGACCAGGAGGATCCAGACCGACCTGCGGCCCTTCCAGGCGGGCTTGGAGAGCATGTAGCCGGCCGTGGTGGAGAACAGGAGCTGGCTGCCGACCGAGAGGGCGACCACGATCAGGCTGTTCTTGATGTACGTCGCCACCGGGACCTGGCTGAAGACCTCGCGGTAGGCGTGCAGGGTCGGGTGGTGGGGCAGCAGGGAGGCGTTCGCGCCGAAGACGTCCTCGCCGGTGCCCTTGAGCGAGGCCAGGAGCTGCCAGATGAGGGGCCCTACGGTGAGGCCGAGGACCAGCAGCAACAGGAGGTAGCGGACGAGGAGTTCGCGAGGGCGGCCGTAGTCACGCCAACGGGGCGTCAGGCGGCGGGACTTGGGCCGCACGGCGGTCGTCGTCATGACTCGTCCTCCTTCGTGAGGCGCTGCGCCAGCAGGGTCAGTCCCAGGGTCAGGACGAACAGCGCCACGCTCACCGCCGAGCCGTAGCCCGCGTTTCCGGTGATGGGGTCCAGGCCGACGTCCCGGATGTAGAAGGGCAGCGTGCGGTCGGCGCCGCCGGGGCCGCCGGTGGAGCTGCCGAGCATGTAGATCTCGGTGAACACGCGCAGCGAACCGATGCCGGTGAGGGTGCCGACCAGCATCATCGCCTGGCGTACGCCGGGCACGGTGATGTGCCAGAAGCGGCGGGCGGCACCGGCGCCGTCCATGGACGCGGCCTCGTGCAGTTCTTTTGGAACGTTCCCGAGGGCGGCCAGGTAGAAGACCATGTACCAGCCGAGGCCCTTCCACAGGGTGAGGCCCATCGCGGAGAGCAGGATCAGCCACGAGTCGGAGAGGAAGGGGATCGCCGACCGGATCAAGTGGGCTTTCTCCAGCCAGGTGTTGACCAGCCCGTCGTCCGCCAGCAGCCACTGCCAGCTCAGACCGACGACCACGCTGGAGGCCAGCACCGGGGTGTAGAAGGCCGAGCGGAAGAAGCCGATGCCGGGGAGGTTCTTCTCCACCAGGACGGCCAGCAGGAGGGGCAGCAGCACCATGAGCGGGACGACGATCACGGCGTACAGGACGCTGTTGCGGGTCGCCAGCCAGAAGTCCGAATCGCCCAGCATGCGGGTGTAGTTGGAGAGCCCGACGAAGTTCGCGGCGCCGCCGAGCGGCTTGGCGTTCGTGAACGACAGCAGCAGCGTGTTGAGGAACGGGAACACCCCGAACACCGCCGCGCAGACGATCGCTGGAGCGGTCCAAAGCCAGGGCAGCCACCAACGGCGGTACAGGGACGCACCGTTGGCGCCGGGGGCGGGGCCGGGCAGGACGGCGCGGGCGAACTTACGTATGCGGGACGTGCCCGGTGCGGAGACGACGGCCTCCGCACCGGGCACGGTCACCGGCTTCGCGGTCTGCGTCGCCACCATCAACCAGCCTGCTTCAGCAGCTCGTCGGCCTTCGCCTGGGCGTCCTTCACGGCCTGCGCCGCGCTCTTCTTGCCCTGCATGGCCAACTGCACCTGCGACACGATCGCGTTCTGCACGGCCGGCGAGAGGTTGGTCTGGTAGGCCGTGGTCGTCTTGAGCTGGTCCGCCACGAGCTTGCGGGCCTGCGCGAACTGGTCGTCACCGCTTGCCTTTTGGAAGAACGGGTCGTTCAGCGAGGTGGTGGTCGTCGGGAAGATCACCACGTCCGGATCCTTGGCCCATGCCGTCTGGTTCTCGGCGTCGGTGAGGTACTCCGCGAACGCCAGTGCCACTGGGGCGTGTTTGCTGGTCGCGGCGACCGAGATGTACTGCGGGGCGCCGGTGGTGTGGCCGAGTGCGTCGAAGGGCTGCTGCCCGACGCCCGTCTTGGCGTAGATCGAGGGGCTGTTCTGCTTCACGAACCGCACATAGCTCGGGTTGGTGGAGCCGTAGGCGACCTTGCCCTGCGTGTACGGCGTGGACGGGTCGTTGCTGGAGGACAGCGAGTCCTTCGGCATCGCGCCCTCCTTGTACAGCTTCGCCATCCAGGCGACCCACTGGGTGGTGCGCGGATCGTCGGCGAACACGGCCGACTTGCCGTCGCTGGAGAGGGTCTTGATGTTCATCTGGTCGAAGTCCGCGGGGATGCGCCAGATCGGATTGGCCATCGTCGCGTAGTACTTGCCCTTGGCCGACTTGGCGATCTTCTCGTAGTCGGCGAACAGCCCGAAGATCGTCGTCGGCGGCTTCGCGGGGTCGATCCCGGCCTTCTTCAACAGGTCGGTGTTGTACGTCAGGACGATGCCGCCGGTGTACCAGGGGAGCACGGTGTGCAGCGCGGAGCCCGAGGCGTCCTTGAAGGTGCTCGACTTCCAGAACGCGGGGACGAACGGCTTGCCGACCGAGGGGTCCTTGACGCCGAGGTTGAGGAGGTAGCCGGCCTTCGTGAGCGCCGTCGCCGTCTCCGAGTTGAGGTTGAGGACGTCCGGCAGCGTGCAGGCCTGGGCGTCGGCCACGGTGCGCTGGGTGAAGGTGCTGTCGCCCGGATCGTCGATCCACTTCACCGACGTACCGGGATGCGCCTTCTCGAAGGACTTGATGACCCCGTTGAAGAACGTCCCGAAGTCCTTCTTCAAGTTGGTGGTCTGGAAGGTGATGCTGCCCTTCACCGAGCCGGTGAGCTTCCCGGACCCGACGTTGCCCTTGTCCACCTTGCAGCCGCCCGCGGTGGAGTCGCTGTCGCCCGAACTGCCGGACAGCCCGCAGCCGGCGGCCGTCAGGGTCAGGACGATGATCCCCACCATCGATCCGGTCAGTCTTCCTGTGCGCATCGCTGCCCTCCTGAGCATCAGCCAACAGCTGGTTCAATTAACCAACTTCGACTCCGATTGATGAAAAGGTGGACCAGAATTCATCGGAGGTCAATGGGTTCCCGTGTTGCTTTTAGGTTCCGGGAGTGATCAGTGCCGGTGCTCGTGGTCCGGGTGCGCCGGATCGCCGGGATGCTCATGACCCACGGCATACACGACGCCGGCCTTGGCCTGGTCCAACCAACCGAAGAAGGCCCGCCGCCCCGCGGCTTGCCGCAACTCTCGCTCGACCCCCGCACGGGCCTGCCCGTACGGCACGAAGTCCTCCGATGACACCCGACCGAACGGGTCGACACCGCGCCGTAGCGCCTCCGCGGTGAGGAAGCGATCCCGGTTCCGGTCGTAGTAGTCCCGTACGGCTTCCTCCGCGACCTCCTGCTCGCCCTCCAGCTCGGCCAGCAGCAGCCGGGCGGCCGGGGAGTGCGCGAGGGCCGCCGCGACGATGCTGCCGAGATCCGCGACATCGGTCTCGGCTACGGCGAGCACCTGGTCCGGCGACACCTCCGCGGGAGGCTTCAACCCCCGCTCCGCGCACGCCCGTTGGGCCAGCTCGTCGATGACCACCACCTGCGTCGCCCACCGCCGGCGCTGCCGCTCGGCCCGCGCGAGCGCCTCGGGCCGGGTCTCCCGGTCCCGCGCCGGTACGGCCGCCAGCAGCGCGTCCACCCGCCTCTTTGGAACGGTCCTGCCGCGCACCACGGCCGCGTGCTCGGTCACGGCGTCACCTCCAGCGCGACGGCCTCCGTGTAGGCGACACACCCGTTCCAGGCGACCTTCGCGAGCAGCCAGTACGACCCCGGTTCCACCGCCGAGCCGTCCACCTCGATCAGGCACTCCTGTTCCGCGCCACCGGCCACCGTGAACCCCTGGCAGCCGGGTGCGACCCCGGCCCAGGTGCCCCACGAGGAGACGGCCCAGAGGGTGCCGTTGATGGGCCCCCGGGTGGTGTTGCGGACGGTCACGGGCACCTGGACCCGCTCGCCCGCCCGCACGGTGACCCGCTCAACTCCCAGACCGGACACCAGCGTTGGGCCATGCTGCCAGCCCGCCACGTCCAGCGCCACGACGTCCTCGTACGTCTGCCCGCCGTACTCCAACCGGGCCGCGAGCCAGTGCCGGCCGGGCTCCGGTTCCGGCGGAGGCGTCACGGCCACCTCCGCCAGCGTGAACCCGCCTGGGCCCAACGCGTACGGCAGCTCGGCGGGTCGCGCGGTCCAGCCGGGCGGGACCTCGATCCTCACGGTGCCGGACACCGGTGCGTCGGTGAGTTCTGAGCCGACTCTGACGGTTGCGGTGACGGGGCCGGAGACGGTGAGCACGCCGGGGGAGAGGTACACGGACACCGGCATGTTTCCCCGGGGCGCGGGGCCGGAGTTGTGGAGCCAGTAGCGGGTGTGGACGGGTTGCGCGGGCTCATCTGCCGCAAGTCCAGGCCCGGTTGAGGTCTCGACGTCGGCAGTCGCCAGCACCGTCGCGACCTCGAACCCGGTCAGATCGACGGCGAGCCCACCATCCCGCTCCGGCGTCAACTCCTCACCGGGCGCCTCCAGCACGTCGGCCCGCGCACCCTCGGCCCAGTCGCGCGGCCCGCGTATCCGGGCCCGCACCGGCCGGCCGTTCACCTCGTGCATCCGTACGACGACACCGCGCCCCGGATCGACCGGAACCGCGCTGCCCCGGGCGAGCGGGGAGCCGACCGGCTTGAGGGCATCGAGGACGACCTCGCCCGCCGGTTCCAGGGCGAGCAGGGCCAACTTCCTTGGCAGGGTGCCCTGTTGGGTGGAGGTCCGCAGGCGGGCCGTGAGCGGGTGGTTGAACTCATGTCCGGCCTGAGGGAAACGCGCCTCACGCCAGTCACCCGCGCCCGCGACCACCGCGTACTCGAACTCATGGGTCCAGCGCTGGAGTTGGAAGGCCGAACCGTCCGGTGCCGTACGGCGCGGCGGGTCGACCCAGATGCCGGAGGGCCAGCCGGTGCAGGAGCGCATGAGGGACATGTAGAGGTCGCCGGAGGAGGTGACGACACAGCCGGGCGTGCCCCGGTTGAGCACGGCGAAGCTGCGGCCGTCCCAGGCGTCGCCCGGCGGTAGCGCCTCGCAGCCGCCCGCCGCCGTGGCCGTGAGGGCCGCGTCGTCGAGGTCGGCGATCAGCGCGTCGACCGCCTTGGCGTCGTCCTCGGGGCGGGTGCCCGCGACCACGAGCAGCGGCAGTCGTTCGAGGTCGCGCAGGTCGGCCCCGGGCACCCACTCCTCGCGCAGCCCGGCACGCGGCGCGACCCACACCACCGCCACACCCCGCTCGGCCAGTTGCCGGCGCACCTCGCGACCTGCGGCCGGGTCCCAGCCGAGGGCCTCGGCGACCACGGAGTTGCGCTCGGGCGCACCTACGGCGATACGGAAGTCGGGGAGATTGGAGTCGACTTCGAGGTCGCCGTAGCGCGGGCCACCGGCGATTGTCGAGGTCGCGGTGACCCCGGCGCGGACCAGGGCCGCCGCGAGCGGCGTACCGAGTTCACCGGCGTCGCCCCAGTCGGCGTAGACGAGTTCGGCGACGCCGATCGACCGGTGCCCGAGCAACTGCCCCGACTCGTCCCGTACCGCGACCCGTGCGGTGGATCCCAGCCCGAACCACGTGTTCGCCGGGTTGTCGAGCGTCCACGGGAACTCCTCGCTGTCCACCTCCACGAACCCGAACCCGCGCCCGATCACCGCGTCCGCGACCTCGTGCACCGGCAGCCCGCCGGTCACGTCGGACGGCCAGCGCACCCGGATCAGCCGGTCGGCGCCGTCGTAGCCGTCGACGGTCGTCGTCAGATCGAGGCGCGGGACCCCGGCCCACAGCGTCAGCCGCTGCGTGTACCGGAACAGTCCGAGGTCGGCGGTGACGGTGATCCGGGAGCCGGCGGGGGAGTGCTGGACATCGACCTCGGCGATGACGTCCCGGCTGCGTGCGGCGTTGGTCCCGGTCGGTGTGAGATGCCACGGTCCCTCGCCGAAACGCGGGTGCCGTGCGTACTCCTCCTGTACGACGAGTTCGTTGCCGATGTCGCCGGCGCGCAGCAACTCCCGGCCACCCTCGGCCAGTTCGCGCAGGCTGCTGACGCCGCCGCCGCGCGCGGGGTCGACCGTCACCTCGTAGAACTCGTTGCGGATGGTCAGGCCCTCGCCGGGCGTCCACTCGGGTACCGAACCCTCGGCGAGCGGGAGGGCCTTGAGGCCCATGCCGGGCACGTCCGGTACGACGACGCGGAGTTGGTCGCCCTCGCGTACGGCGGGCAGCGGCAGGCCGGTGTCGTCCAGCGGGACGCGGCCCGGGTCGGCGACCGTCAGGACGTCCCGGCGCTCCCAGGTCGCCGCGTTGAACACGACCAAGTCATCGGCGGCACCCGGCATTTGGGCGACCGTCGCGGCCAGGGCGTCCGTCGCGTCGGCGTGCACCGTCTCGGCCAGGTCGTACAGCTCGCGCCAGCCGGTCATCAGGTCGATGTACACCTGGTCCGACTCGGAGCCGGTGATGGCGTCGTGGTGGGCGCCGTAGATGAGCTGGCGCCAGGCCTTGTCCAACGCCGCGTCGGGGTAGGGGTGTTGGGCGACCAGCGAGGCCAGGGTCGCCCAGGCCTCGGCGTCGGCGAGGAGGGTCTCGCCGTGGCGCTGGGCCTGCTTGGTGTCGATGTAGGAGACGTCCTTGCCGGTGTAGACCGGGTTCATGTCCCGGGTCTGCGGGGACGCCTTGCGGCCCTCCTCGTCCAACTCGACGCGGACGGCGGCGAAGAAGTCCCGGGGGATCGCGCTGACGAAGCGCGGCGACACGTAACGGGCGTTCCAGTCCCGGTGGATGTCCATCACCCAGCGGCACGGGGGCGCGTAGTCCCCGCCGACCGGGAGCAGGACGTTGCGGGTGAGCGCGACCTTCTTGAGTCCCCGGAAGAGCTTCAGCGCCGCCGCTTCCGCCTCGGGGAGCGTGGGCGCGTTGTCGATGGCCCAGCCGGCGCCGTAGTGGTTGACCATGTAGGCCGTGAGGAGTCCGCGCCCGGAGGGGGCGATCCAGCTGAACTCGGCCGGGAACTGCATGCGTTGGGGGTCGCGTGGCTCCTCGCCGAACACGGACAGGGTCGGGCCCCACTGGTGGAACGGTCCACGCGCCCATGAGCTGGAGGAGACTCCCGCGTCCGCCATCAGGCCGGGGAACTGCGGGTCGTGCCCGAACGCGTCGAGCTGCCAAGCGGTTTCGGGGGTCGCGCCCAGGATGCCGCGCTGGAAGCCGTCCCCGTACAGGGCGTTGCGTACGGTCGCCTCGGCGCCGGTGAGGTTGGTGTTGGGCTCGTTGTAGGTGCCGCCCATGATCTCGACCCGGCCGGTGCGGATCAACTCCCGCAGGAAGGCGCGCTCTTCGGGGAAGGCGTCCCAGTACGGCTTGAGGTAGTCGACCTCGGCCAGCACGAAGGTGTACGCGGGGTCGCGGCGGGCCAGGTCGCAGTGGGCGCGGACGAGGGTCATGCCGGACTGGCCGCGGGAGTCGAAGGTGCGGGCCGGGAGACCGGTGGAGGCGGGGTCGTCGGCCACGTCCCAGGTCTCGGTGTAGGCGCCCTGGGTGTTCCACCAGACGGGGTCGTAGTGGAAGTGGCTGACCATGAACATGGTCCAGCCGGGTTCGGCGACCGTGAACTCGGTGGTGAGCGTGGCCAGTTGGTCGCCGTCGGCGGCCGTCACCTCGATCGAGCATCGCTCGCCGGGTGCGAGGTCGGCGGTCACGGGTATCTCGACGTGCGCGGTGCCGTCCTCGCCCACGACCGTCTCCGCGGTGCCGTGCACGCCGGGGCCCTCGACCGTGAGGCGGACCGGCCGGCCGGGGACATGGGCGAGTTCGGCGGCCACCACCTGGAGCGGATGCTCGGCGGTGCCGACGAACAACTCGGTCGACAGGGCAGCGGTGACGCGCATGGGTCTCCTACCAGAGGCTCGGCGGAGCGCCCATCCTGACATCGCGAAGATGATTCAAACAACCATCTCCGCGTAACTTCGGTGGTTCATCCATGCAGACTCGGCCGAGATCACGGCCGGGTCCCGGCTGGGATCACCGGCCCCGGCGGGACTTCACGGCATGCTCCCCGGCGATGTGGTCGGTGAGGGCCAGGGAGGCGCTCGCGCGCTGGTAGGAGAGCTGCGCGATGCGGACGTAGAGGCAGTCGATGAGGACCAGGACCGAGTGGCGGGCACCGATGATGCCGGTGGGGAAACTGGTCGCCGAGGACGAGGAGATCAGCCGGATGTCGGCGGTGCGGGCGAGTGCGGAGCGCGGGTCGGAGGTGAGGGCGATGGTGGTCGCGCCGCGCTCCTTGGCGAGTTCGAAGGGCTCGATGGTCTCGCGGGTCGAACCGGAGTGGGAGATGCCGATGGCGACGTCCGCCGGGGTGAGCAGGGCGGCGGAGGTGGAGGCGGCGTGCACCTCGGTCCAGCCGCGCACCGCGCAGCCGATGCGGAACAGCCGGGTCTCGGTCTCCTGCGCGACCGCGCCGCTGCCACCGATGCCGTAGACGTCGATGCGCCGGGCGCGGGCGGCGGCCGTGGCCGCGCGCTCCACCGCGTCGAGGTCGATCCGGTCGATCGTCTGCTGCACCGCGCGCAGGTCCGCGCTGCCCACGACCTGCACGACCCGTTCGAGATCGTCGTCCGGGGAGATGTCCGGGCCGATCTCGGCGGTGCCCCAGTCGGAGACCTCGCCGCGACCGCGCTCCTGGGCCAGCTCGATCAGCAGATGCTGGTACGAGTCGAGGCCGACCGCGCGGCAGAAGCGGGTCACCGTGGCCTGCGACGTGCCGGTGCGGCGGCCCAGCTCGGCGGCCGAGCAGTGGGTGACGGCGGCCGGATCCTCCAGGATCAGCTCGCCGACCTTCCTCAGTGAGCCGGCCAGGCGGGGCAGCTCGGTGCGGATGAGGGTGGTGACGTCTGTCGGGGGCATGTGCAGAAGGTATCAGCCACCCCAGAGGCCATCGATTGAATACCAGGACCGTATGTGATTTATTGATTCATTGATCTAGAAAGAATAGGTGGTTTGATCCACCGGTGGGGAGAATCGCGTGTCCGCCGAGTCCGTAAGCGCCGAGACCTTCGCGCGCGAGAGCCTGGCCGTCCTCCAGCACATCACCGAGTCCAGCCGCGACACCGTGTCCCGCGCCGCCGAACTGATCGCGGACTGCGTCCGCACGGACGGCGTCATCCAGGCCTTCGGCACCGGCCACTCCCAGGCCATGGTCCTCGAACTCGCGGGCCGCGCCGGGGGGTTGGTGCCCACCAACCGGCTGAGCATCGCCGACCTCGTCCTCTACGGCGGCGACCCGCCCAGCGTCCTCGACGACCCGCTGCTGGAGCGCCGGTCCGGGGTCGCCGAACGCCTCTACGACCTCGCGGCACCCCGCCCCGAGGATCTCTTCGTCATCATCTCCAACTCCGGTGTGAACAAGGTGATCGTGGAGATGGCCCTGCGCGTGAAGGAGCGCGGCCACCGGCTTCTGGCCATCACCTCGCTCGCCCACACCCGCGCCGTCCCGGCCGGTCACCCGAGCGGCAGGAAGCTCGTCGACCTCGCCGACGTCGTCCTCGACAACGCGGCCCCGCGCGGCGACGCCCTCCTCGAACTCCCCACCGGGGGTGCCGTTTGCGCCCTGTCCACGCTCACCGGCGCGATGCTCGTCCAGCTGTCGGTCGCGGAGGCGGCGGCGCAGTTGCTCGCCTCCGGGGAGCGCCCGCCGGTGTACGTCTCGGCCAATGTGCCCGGCGGCTTCGAGGGCAACCTGGAGCTGGAGAAGCGGTACGAGGGGCGAATTCGCCGTACCGCGAGCTGAGTTGACGTAGCGGTGTTGTCGTAGAGGCGCGGTGGAGACGAGCGGCCGGAGCCCCCGGAACCGGGCCGCGGCCGCTCGTCGTCGTCACGTCCCCCGTCGACACGTCTCCCGTCAACGCGCAGGAGTCAGACGGGAATTGCTGGAATCACCGAGTGATGCTAGGCGCGGTGAATGCATCATTCAATGGAGGTTAGCCGGTACTCGGCCACTGTGGGGCGGGTGGTCAGCCCGTGCGGAGCACCGCCGGGCCCTCCTCCGCGATGCGGTCGACCACGGCGGGCGGCAGGCCGTCGTCGGTCACGACCGTGTCGAGCCGGTCCAGCCTCGTCACGTTGAACCGCTCCACCGTGCCCCACTTCGTGCTGTCGGCGAGCAGCGCGACCGAGCCGGCCGCCTCCATCACCGCCTGCTTGAGCAGCACCTTGTCCATCGAGAAGCTCGTGATGCCGTGGGCCAGGTCCCAGGAACCAGCACTCAGGAAGGCTAGGTCGAGGTTCAGCGCTCCGACCGTCCTGGCGGCCAGGGGCCCACTGCTCGAACCGCTCGACACATCGACCTCGCCACCGGTGTGGACCGTGTGCACGGACGGCAGTTCGCACAGCGCCAGTACGGCGTGAAAGTCGTTGGTGACGACGGTGAGATCCTTGCGGCCGACCAGGAACGGCACGACCGACTGGCAGGTGGTTCCCGCGTCGAGGAACACCGTCATGCCGTCCTCGACGAGTTCCGCCGCCCGCCCGGCGATCGCCTGCTTGCGGGGCATCTCCAGCGCCGCGCGCGAGGCCCGCTCGCGGGGCGGCACATGGCCGGTCCAGTCCGCGAGCCGCACCCCGCCCTGCACCGAGACCACCTGACCGCTCTTCTCCAGCGCGGTGATGTCCCGGCGCACCGTCATGTGCGACACGTTCAGCGCCGCGGTCAGGTCGTGGATGCTCAGCACCCCGCTGCCCCTCAGCAGGCGCAGCAGCTCCTGATGGCGTTGCTCGGGGATCAGGGGTGCCCTGCTCAATGCGTCTCCTCGAAGCCGGGGGAGCGGTGGGTGGACCGGTGGGTCGAGCGGCGGCTCGCCGGGGTCAGCCTAACTTCGTGTGACAAGGGGCGTGACAACATGTGAATTCATGTTCTAACGTGTTCTCCCATGGTAACAAAGTTTAACGCCCTGGAATCAATCACCGGTACGGGCGCGCTGCTCATCGTCCGCCTGGAGAGCGCCGAGGAAGCCCTCGCCGTCTCCGAAGCGGCGATCGAGGGCGGCATCCGGGCCCTGGAGATCACCCTCTCCGTGCCCGGAGCGCTGGACGTCATCAACAAGCTCTCCGAGCGCTACGGCGACGACGGCATCCTGATCGGCGCCGGCACCGTCCTGGACGAGCACTCCGCGTACGAGTGCCTCTCGGCCGGCGCCCGTCTGCTGGTCAGCCCCAACCTCAACCCGGCGATGCTGACCACCGCCAACCGCTACCAGGCCGTCACGGTCAGCGGCGCCTTCACACCGACCGAGATCGTCGACACCATGCAGGCCGGCGCCGACATAGTGAAGCTCTTCCCCGCGGAGTTCGGCGGCCCGGCCTACGTCCGCACGGTCCGCGCCCCGCTCCCGCAGGCCCCGCTCATGCCCGCGGGCGGCGTCACCGCCGACAACGTCAAGGAATGGTTCGAGGCCGGAGTCGTCGCGGTCGGCGTCGGCAGCTTCGTCACCAAGGCCGCCCGCGCGGACGGCGACTACCGCCACGTCACGGACGCCGCTACGACGATGCTGCGGGCCATCGAGGGAGCGCGGGCGTAACTCCCGCCTCCCGTAAGGCAGTACCCGCACCGCTCACACCCCCCCCCGCACCATCCGTCCCCAACTCCCCAGCACCAGCACGGTGGTTCAAAGAGGAGCTCACCATGGCTCAGCAGTCCCTCACTCCCGACTCCCTCGACCTGGGCGGCACCGCTCCGCGGACCTCGATCCGTATCCGCTGGGTCCTGGTCGCCCTCCTGGTGATCGGCGGGGTCGTCAACTACCTCGACCGCGCCACGCTGAGCGTCGCCAACACGACCATCGCCGGTGAGTTCGGCCTCAACGCGACGGAGATGGGCGTACTGCTCGCCGCCTTCTCCTGGCCGTACGCCATCGCCAACCTCCCCGCCGGCTACCTCGTCGACCGCTTCGGCCCCAAGCGGATGTACGCCTGGGCCGCCGGACTCTGGTCCCTGATGACGATGGTCACGGCCGCCGCACACTCCTTCGGCGTGCTCTACGCCGCCCGGGTCGCCCTCGGCGTCGCCGAGTCCCCGTTCTTCACGGCCAGCCTCAAGGTCAACGAGCGCTGGTTCAACAAGGACGAGCGCGCCCTGCCGATCTCGATCGTCAACACCGGTTCGCAGATCGCCAACGCCATCGCCCCGCCGATCCTCACCGGCCTTCTCCTGACGGTCGGTTGGCGCGGCATGTTCGTCGCCGTGGGCGCGCTCGGCATCCTCGTCATGCTGGTGTGGCTGCGCGTGTACCGGGACCCCACCCTGCGCGAGCAGGCGATCATCAGGGGTGAGGAGTTGGCGGAGGCCCGCGCGAACGAGCAGGCGAAGCCCGCCAGTTGGGGCGCGCTGTTCCGCCAGCGCAACACCTACTTCATGATCCTCGGCGCCTTCGGCATCTTCTACACCGTGTGGGTCTACCTGACCTGGCTGCCCAGCTACCTCCAGACCTCCCGCGGCCTCAGCCTCTCCGAGACCGGCTGGCTGTCCTCCCTGCCCTACCTCTGCGGCATCGTCGGCGTCCTCTTCGGCGGCTGGCTCTCCGGCCGGCTGATCCGCCGGGGCCACTCCGCGGTCGTCTCCCGCAAGGTCCCGATCGTCGGCGGTGCCGTGCTGGCGGCCGCGGCGGTCCTGCCCGTGGCGTACGTCCACAGCACGCCGGTCGCGCTCACCCTGCTCTCCCTCGGCTACTTCGCCGCCCAGGTGCCGATGGGCTGCCTGTGGACGCTGGCCTCGGACATCGCGGAGTCGCACCAGGTGGCCTCGCTCGGCGCGATCCAAAACTTCGGCGGCTTCCTCGGCGCCGCGATGGCCCCCATCGTCACCGGTGCGATCCTGGACGCGACCGGCAACAACTACACGTACGTCTTCCTCGTCGGCGGAGCACTCCTGCTGCTCGGCGGAATGTCGTACCTCTTCTTCGTGAAGGAACGCCGCGCATGAGCACCACCGCACGCGTCTACGTCGTGATCGGCCCCGCCGGGTCGGGCAAGACCGGCGTGGCCCGGCTGATCGCCGAGCTGAGCGGCGCCGCGTACATCGACAAGGACACCGCCTGCACCCGCCTCACCGAGGCGCTCCTCGAACTCGCCGGCACGGACCGCAACGAGCGGGACCTCAACCCGTACTACCAGTCCGTGGTGATGGACCTCGAATACGCGACCGTCCTCGACCTGGCCGCCGACAACCTGCGGGTGGGGCGCCCGGTCGTCCTGGACGCGCCGTTCGGCCGCTACTTCCCACAGCCGGACTACCTCGCCGAGGTGACATACCGTCACAACTGGCCGTCCGACGTCGAGTTGGTCGTCGTCCAGGTACAGGTGGACAAGGACACCGCCCGCGAACGCGTCCGGGCCCGGGGCTGCGCCCGGGACCGGTCCAAGCTCGCCGACTGGGACACGTTCTGGAAGACGGCCGAGGCCAACGAGTGCCAATGGGCGGACGGGCGGCGGCTGGTGTTCGACAACCGGGCCGACGGCATTACGGCGGATGAGGTCGCCCGCGCGCTGGAAGGCTTGTCCTGACCGGTCAGTCGCGCCGCGCGACCAGCCGATAGGCGTTCGACACCCCCAGCCGGTGCGACAGCCGCTTCACCACGAACCGGTCCAGGAACGTTCCAAGGAGCAGCGCCGGAACCCCCGCGATCAGCACCGCCGCACGCCCCGCACGGGCCGGCCCTGACGGCGGCTTCGGCAGCCACGGCAGGTTGTCGCGGGGCGCGGCCGTGTCCAGGGCCAGCCAGGTGCCCGCGAGGAGATCGACCGGGTCGTGCGGCTCCGCGTGCTGTTCCGTTACGACCGTGAAGCCCAGGTCGGTGAGCCGGCGGCGCAGGTTCTCGACCGGGATGAAGTGTAGATGCTGCGGCTGGAGCCACGGCAGCCACCAGCGCCCGAGGAGGCGGGAGTAGCGGCTGTCGGGGTCCGGGACCTCGATCAGGAGGTGGCCGCCGGGGCGCACGGCCTGGTGCGCGGCTGCCAGTTCGCGCTCGGGCTCGGTGCTGTGCTCCAGGTAATGGAACATGCTGACCACGTCGTAATGGCCCGAGAGACCCGGGGCCAACTCGGGGAAACTGCCCCGATATCCGCGCTCCACCCGCCCCGCCGCCTCGGCGAGTTCGGCGCCGTCCGTGAAGTCGAGGCCGTCGAAAGTGGTGTCGGGATACACCGTCCGGGCCGACTCGCAAAAATGACCGTGGCCGGTCCCGACGTCCAGCCAGTTCTTGGGAGTCGGTGAGTGCGGGAGCAGTGACTCCGCGCGCTGCTCGTACATCTTGGTACGAGCAGCGAACGTGTTGCCCAACTGCTTCTCGCCCAGGCCGTCGTAGAAGTCCCGGTAGTAGAACTCCAGCCCCGCCGGGCTCAGTCGGGGGTTCTGGAAGGTGTGCCGGCAGTCCTCGCAGCGGTCCAGGACGAAGGTGCCCGGCTTGTGCTGGATCAGGTCCTTCGTGCGCAGCCGGGTCTTCAGACGGGACGAGTCGCACCAGGGGCAGGTCTCGCGGCGGGGTTCGAAGAAGCGGTCCAGGCCGTCGGCCAGGTCGGCCTGGTAGGTGGGGCGCAGGGTGGCGACCTGCTCGGTGCGGCTCGGGGGTGTGGTCTCGGATGCGTTGCTCACTGCCTCGTTGCTCACTGGTCCTCCTTGAGGGGCGCGCCGGTCGCCAGCCGCTCCAAGTGGTCCGCCGCGGTGTGGGTGCCGCCGGCCGCGCGGAACGCCGTACGGATGCGGTCGGCGGCTGCGCGGTATTCGGGTTCGTGGAGTACGGCGTCCAGGGCCGCGCCGAGTCCGGTGGCGGTCACCCGGCCGAAGCGGACCCGAACTCCCGCACCGGCACCGGTGACTTGGGCGGCAACGACGGGCTGGTCGTCGCGGATCGGGGCGACGACGAGGGGGACGCCGTGCCAGAGGGCCTCGCAGACCGTGTTGTGCCCGGCGTGGCAGACGACCGCGTCGACCCTTTCGAGAAGCGGGAGTTGGGGGACCGACGGGAGGATCAGCAGGTCCTTGTCCTGTCCGTCGGGGGTGCCCAGGGTGTGGCCCGGATCGACGATCACCGCCTGGACACGGTCGGTTCGGGCCCGTAGCGCCGTCACGCACTCGGTGAGGAAGCGCGCTCCCACGTCCGTGTTGGCCGTACCGAGGCTCACCAGGACCGTGGCACGCGACGGGTCGAGCCAGTCCCAGGGGAAGTCCGGCGCGCCCGGACGCGTGGCGATCGACGGGCCGACCCACCGGATGGGGTCGCCCGACCGGGCGCCGGGGCCGACGAGTTCGGGGGTGCTGAACGCCAGCACCAGGTGCGGGGAGAAGCGCGGGTCCGCGCTGCCCGACGGGTCGCCGATATCGGCTCGCAACTTGCTGAGCAGTCCGTCCAGCCACTCCGTGACCTTGGGCATACCCGCCAGCGGGTCGGTGAACTCGGCCGTCGTCGTCGCCGAAGTCGCCCACGGCACCCCCAGCCGCTCGGCCACCAGCCCACCGGCCAGGGCCTGTTGGTCGGCGACGACCGCGTCGGGCCGGAACTCCGTCATGGCCGCCTCGACACCCGGCGCCATCTCCAGGGCGAGCGGAGCGAGGAAGCGTTCCCACAGGAACTTCAGCGCCTCCGGGCCACGGAGGTCCGGCGGGCGTGCGCCGTCCCTCTCACCCGGCACCGGCCCGGCGCACCCGAAGGCGGTCGCGGCCTCGTCGGCGAGACGTAGTACGAGTGCGGGATCGGGGCAGGCCCACGCCAACTCGTGTCCACGGGCGGTGAGTTCGGCGGCGACGGCGGCGGCCGGGTTGATGTGGCCGACCAACGGCGGTACGACGAACAGGAACCGGCTCACCGGATCGCCGCCGCGGGGGTGGACACCGGCGCAATTGTTTCCTGGATCAGGGAGAGGATGTGCCCGCCGACCGTGCCCGCCGCCTCGACCAGCACCGAATGCTCGTGGCCGGGGACGACGACGGTCCGGCAGTCGGGGAGGACGGACTCCAGCCAGGGTGCGAGCAGGGCGAGGTCCGAGTCGCCGCCGTAGATGCCGAGCACCGGGCAGTGCACCGCGCCGATCTGATCCTCCGTCAAGACACCGCTGGCCGGAATGTCTTGGGAGAGGGAGGTCTCCCGGGCCAGCCGGGCGGCGCCCTTCGCGAGGCGGGCGGTGTTGTGGCCGCGGTTCGCGCTGATCCAGGCGATCGCGTCGTCCTCGTTGTGCGCCAGTTCGTGCAGCACGCGGTCCAGGATGCCGCCGAGTTTCGGTGCCCAGGCGGTGGTCGCCGGTTCCGACTCGATGAGGGAGACGCTCGCGGCCCGCTCGGGGTGTCGGGCCGCGTAACCGAACGCGACTGTCCCGCCGTAGGAGTTGCCGACCAGATGGACCGGTCCAGTCACCTCCAGGCGGTCGAGCAGCGCCTCCAGGTCGTCGATGTTGTCGTCGAGCGTGTAGCCGGTGGCCGGGCGCCCGCTGCGGCCGTGGCCGCGCAGGTCGTACATGACGACGTCGACCCCGGCCAGCGCGAACGGCGGCGCGATGGTGAAGTAGTAGCTGGCCAGGCTGTCGGTGAGCAGACCGTGCACGAGCACCGCCGTGGCGGTGACCGGGCGGCCGTCGGGCGGGCTCATCCGCTGTACGTGCAACCGGAGTTGACCGGTGTCGACCATCGCCATGGCTCAGCCCGCCTCGGCTGCCTTGAGACTCTGCACGACGTACTCCACGAGCCGCCCGACGGTGAGTTCGATGATCTCGTCGAACTCCATGCCGGCCAGGAACTCGGCGAAGTTGACCTTCGTCCCGTAGTGCTCCTGGAGCAGACCGGCCAGGGTCACCAGATCGATGCTCTCCAGCTCCAGGTCGCGGTTGAAGGTCGTCGTCATGGTGATCTCGACGTCGTCGACGCCGTACTCGTCCTCCAGCAGTGTGGTGAGCATGCCGGTGAGGTCGGCGAGGACGGTGTCCTCGGTGGTGGGGGTCATCGGTCGTACTCCTCTTCGTGCGCGGGTCCCGTCGTCCAGGCCACGACGTAGGTCCTGTCCGGCAGAGCGGGGGGATTGCCGGCCGGCTCGTAGTGCACGGTGTAGGCGCGCTCTAGGCGCCCCGACACCAACAGCCGTGATCCGGAGACCACTTGGAAGACGGCGAAGTCGCGCGGCCGTCCCCGGAAGCCGGTGCCCTCCGCCTTGGCGACCGCTTCCTTCGCCGCCCAGAAACGGGCGAACCACAGCGCCTCGGACTCGCCGGTGGCCGTCAACTGGGCGCGGAGAAGGGCGAGTTCCTCCTCGCCCAGGGCGGTGGTGAGGGTGCTCGGGGGGCGCTCCACGACCTCCTCGATGTCGATCCCGGGGCCGGGACCAGGGGCATGCGGCCGCACGATCGCGACCGCCGCCTCGGCGCGATGGGCCAGCGAGACATCCAGTGGGGGCAGGGTCCTGCCGTGCAGTCCCGTGACGTACGGGCGGCCCGACTCGTCGTTGTGGACCCGGATCTCCGCCGGATAGACGGGCCCCTCGCCATGGCCCCACAGCCACTGCCGTACTGCGTCCTTCACCGCGATCCGGCCGAGAAGCCACTGTCGGCGCCCACGCGGCGGATGCTCGGCGTACTGCGAACGCTCCACGCTGCTCAGGGAGTTGCGCATGATCAGGTCGCGGGAGGCCAGGTCGGGCCAGCGCTCGTTGAGCAGGGTCCGGCCGCCCGGGCGGGCCTCGGAGAGGGTGTTGCGCTCCGGGAAGCGCTCGACCGGCTTGGTCTGCGGGTCGTTGTCGAAACGCCGGTCCTGCCAGCCGGTCAGGTCCGCCCACACCACGCCGTCGACCGCGAGTTGTACGTCGGCTTCGAGCGCGGTGTCGGTCAGCGAGGTGATCCGCACCAGGCACTCCACCTGCGTGCCGGGGCGCGGATGAGGGCCGTAGAAGCGCATCTCGCGCATGCCGACCGGGAAGACGACGGTGCGTTCGGTGCGGGTCGCCATGATCCAGTAGCCGAGGATCTGGCCGACGTTGTCGAGCAGGGCGCCCGGTGCGGGGGGTGTGGTGATCACGCCGCGTACGTGGCGGTCGCCGATCGCGGTGAGTTCGGTGACCCCTTGGAACGCCGGGCCGTGGAACATCCAGCGTTCGTCGTAGAGATGGGCCGCGGTGTGGTCGGGGACGCGTTCGGTGGTCGGGTCCGGGCGGGGGTGCGGTGGGGGCGATACGGCGTGGGCGGGGGCCAGTTCGACCACTCCGCGCGCGTGCGGGCCGAAGGAGACGGCGAGTCGGTCGGGCGTGTCCGCGACTACCCGCACCGGTACGTCGATCGGCGGTGTCGCCGTGAGCCACCGGTCGAACCGTGCGTCGTGCACGGCGACCGCGCGCATGCCCGGGGCCGTCCGTTCCGCCGCCTCGACGATGTGCTGGACGATCGTGGTCGCGGGGACCACCGGCCAACGGTCCGCCACGTCCGGCCAGTCGGGGCGTTGCGGGAAGAAGCAGTGGTCCATGAGGTAGGGCATGGACTCGGGGGAGACGTGGACCGTCGTCTGCCATTCCCTTGGAGGAGTGGGGAGTTGGGGTGGCGGGACGGGGGCGGACACCCGGGGTGCGGGCACGTGTGCGGGTGCGGTCGGTGCGCTACGACGGCTGCCCGCGCTGATGAGTTGGGCGGCCGTGTCGGCGGTGTCGCGCATGAGGGCGTGGAGTTCGGCGGCGGCCGGGAAGCGGTCGGTGAGGGCGTCCAGGGGTGAAAGCGCCGCGAGGGCCGGGGTGTTGGCGGTGGCCGGTGTGCGTAGTTCCGCCCGCAGCTTCACCAAGGTCGGGGCGTCGAGGGACACGAGTGCGCCGTCCATGTCCAGCCGTACCGGGGGGCGTTCCCGTCGTGGAGCCGGTTTCTGCGGGGTCAGTGTCGTCGGGTCCACCGATGCGCCTGCCGACCACAACGCAGTGGCCACGCGGCGGAGTTGGGCCAGTCCGGAGCGGTGGGGCGAGTTGGCGGCGACGACCAGGTGGTCGCGTCCGCTGAGGGTCGCGTCGATGAGGGAGCCGAGTTGGCCGGTGCCGACCTGGACGAAGGCGCGGTGTCCGGCGGTGTACATGGCCTCGACGAGTTGGCGGAAGCGCACGGGCTCCAGGAGGTGCCGGATGAACAGTTCGCGTACCGCCTTCTCGTCCTTGGGGTACGGCGAGGCGGTGGTCCCGGACCAGAGGGGGACCGTCGGCGGGTGGAGGCGGAAGCGGTTCGTGGCCTCTTCGATCGGGGCGAGGTAGGGCTTCAACATCGGTGTGTGGAAGCCGGATTGGAACGGGAGGACCTGGCTCAGGACGCCCTGCGCGCGGAAGGACCGCACGAACTCGTCCACCGCCTTGTCCGGTCCGCACACCATCGACTGGCCCGGAGCGTTGTCGTGCGAGAGCACGATTCCGGCGTCCGGCCAGTCGGTTGCGAGAGCCGCGAGCACGCGCTCGGCCGGGGCGCCGATCGCCCCGAAGGCGAGGCCGGGGACCGTCACCGAGTCGGGGTCGAACGCCTCCATGAAGTCGCTGACCTCGTCCGGCGAGTACACCCCGGCGGCGGTCATCGCGGTCCACTCACCGACACTGTGTCCGGCGACGGCGTCCGGTACGACACCCATCTTGCGCAACGCGGCGTCCAACAGCCGCCCGACGCCGACGACATCGAAGCCGTGACGGCCAACATCGCCTACTTGTGCGGGTGTTGCGGACCGGCTCTCACGGAGACCGAAGTGCGCGGCGACGTCCTCGACCCGGGGCGTGAAGTCGCCCTCCAGACCCGGGAAGACGAACGCCAGCTGTCCCGCGCCGGGTCCGATGAGCGGGCTCGGCGTGAACCACACATCGCTACGGCCCTGCCAGGCCCGGCCCTTGGCGACCGCCCGGCGGGCCAGCGCGAGGCGCTTGGCGTCCGGAGCGACGATGCCGAGGCGGGAACGGCCCTGGGTGGCAGGGGTGTTGTGTGCGGCCAGGATGGCGGAGTCGTCGGCGTTCAGCAGCGCGGCGAGAGCCTCGGGGCTGTCGGCGGCCAGCATCAGCACGCGTTCCGGTTCGGCCACGGAGGCTGTGCGAGCGGGGGTGTTCGTACGTTCCGGTTCGCCGGGGACCACCGCGGCCGCATGTGCTGCGCGCGCCCCGGGAGCCTCCTCCAGCACCACATGCGCGTTGATGCCGCCGAACCCGAACGCGTTGACCGCCGCCCGGCGCACCGGCTGTTCGGGAGTCGTCTCCCAGGGTGCCGCCTGCTCCAGCGGACGGAACCGGGTGGCCGCGAGCGCCGGATGCGGGTCGTCGCAGTGCAGGGTCGGCAGCAGCATGCCGTGATGGACGGCGAGGGCGGCCTTGACCAGCCCGGCCACCCCGGCGGCCGGCATTGTGTGGCCGATCATCGACTTCACCGAGCCGATGACCGCACGGCCATGGGAGGTGCCGGTGTCCCCGAACACCTCGGCCAGCGTGGCGAGTTCGGCCGCGTCACCGGCGGGTGTCGCCGTGCCGTGTGCCTCAAGGAGGCCGATGGAGTCGGGCAGAGCGGGGTCCAGCCCCGCCGCATGCCAGGCCTGGCGTACGGCATGGGTCTGGCCCGTCGAGTCGGGGTTGACGAGACTCGCGGCGCGGCCGTCGCTGGACACACCGGTGCCACGGATGACGGCGTAGATACGGTCGCCGTCACGCTCGGCGTCAGCGAGGCGCTTGAGGACGACGACTCCCGTACCCTCGCCGATCAGGATGCCGTCGGCGTCACGGTGGAAGGGGCGGATGCGCTGGCTCGGGGAGAGCGCGCGCAGCTGGGAGAACACGCTCCACAGCGTGATGTCGTGGCAGTGGTGGACGCCCCCGGCGAGCATCAAGTCGCAGCGCCCGGCGGCCAGTTCGGACACCGCTTGGTCGACGGCGATCAGCGAGGACGCGCAGGCCGCGTCCACCGTGTACGCCGGGCCGCGCAGGTCGAGGCGGTTGGCGACGCGGGACGCCGCGAGGTTGGGGACCAGGCCGATGACCGACTCGGGACTGTCGGGGCCGAGCCGGTCGGTGAACGCCGTGCGGATGCGGTCGAGTTGGCCGGGGTCCAGGTCGGGCAGCAACTCGCCCAGGGTGCGGACGAGTTGGCCCGCCGTACGGACCCGCTGGTCGAGCCGGACCAGCCCCGGGGTGAGATAGCCGCCCCGGCCGAGGACGACACCGACGCGCCGCCGGTCGGGCAGGCGGGACTCGCCGCCCGCGTCGGCGAGGGCGGCGGCGGCCACGTGGAGGGCGATGAGCTGGTCGGGTTCGGTGCCGGGCACCGAGTTCGGCATGATGCCGAACCGGGTGACCTCGACCTCGGCCAACTCGTCCACGAAACCACCGCGCCGGCAGTACACCTGGTCGGCCACGGCCGGACCGCTCGCTGAGTCGGGCCGGTAGTAGTCAGCGTCCCAACGCCCGTCCGGCACCTCGCTGATGGCGTCCGTGCCGCCCAACAGATTCCGCCAGTACGCGTCGAGGTCGGCGGCGCCGGGGAGCAGCACCGACATTCCCACGATGGCGACCGGCACTTGACGGTCCGTCATGGCTACCAGCCCGAAGCGGTGTAGACGACGGCTCCTGCTGACTCGTCGCCCCAGGCGAGTTCACGCAGCAGAGCAGCGGTGCCCTCCTCGGGGTCGATCAGCGAGATACCGCGCCGGGCGTACTCGCGCCCCAACTCCGGGGTGACCATGCCGTGGTGACCACCGGTGGGCGCCCAGGGACCCCAGTGCACGGTGAGCGCACGGTGCCCGGTGCGGGCGGACCAGGCGGTGCCCAGGCTCTGGATCGCGTCGTTGGCAGCCGCGTAGTCGACCTGGCCCCGGTTGCCGAGGACGGCCGATATTGAGCCGAACAGCACGGCGAAAGCAGGGCCGTTGGGCAGCTCCTCCAGCGCCGACAGCAGGGCTTCGGCGCCGTGCGTCTTCGTGCCGTAGACCCGCTGGAAGGACTCCGTGGTCTTCTCGGCGATGAGCCGGTCCTCGATGACGCCGGCCGCGTAGACGACGCCGTCGAGGCGGCCGTGTTCGGCGTGGATCTCCTTGACCGCCTGGAGCGCGGCGTCCGGTTCGCGGAAGTCGACGGAGTGGTAGCGGGCCTGGCTGCCGAGGGCGCTCAGTTCGTCGAGGGTCGCGGTGATCTCCCTTTGGGCGAGCAGGAGTTCGGCAGTGCGGTTGATCTCGGCGGGGGTGAGTCCGCCGCCCTTCGCGGCGAGTACGGCGCGCAGTTCGGCCGGGGTGCGGGCGCCCGCGGTCGCCGGGTCCTCGGGGCCTGCCGGTGCGGCCGTCCTGCCCAGGAGTTCGATACGGCACCGGGAGGCGGCGGCGAGTGCGACGGCGAACTTCGCGGTGATGCCCCGCGCGCCGCCCACCAGCAGCACCACCGAGTCGCGGTCGAGCCCGATGGCGGATGCTTCGGCGACTCCGTCACCGGCCGGTCCGGCACCGTTGGTCGCGAGCGCGCCGAGCGGTGTCTCGGTCAGCTCAAGTCCGTGGCGTCCGGCGGTCGTTCGGAGCACGACCGGCTCGCTGTCGGGGGCCAGGAGTTCGGCGATCACCGCGTCGGCTACGGCTGCCGGTGCGGTGTCCGCCAGCTCGACGACCCGGGCGGTGGTGTCCGGGTACTCGCGGGCCACCGTACGGAACAACCCGTGCAGGCCCGCCGAACCCCCGTCCGCGCCCTGTATCGCGAGGAGTTGGCGCGGGCCGCGTCGCAGGGCGGCCTGGAACACGGGGAACGCGTCGGGCAGCACCGGGGACGATGCGGTGAGCGGTGTGAGATAGAGGACGCCGTCCACTTGGCCGTCCGCGTCGGTGAGTTGGTGCTCCGGGACGACGGTCACCGCGTCGGCGCCGTAGGAGGAGAGCCGCGCAGCGACCGCCTCCGAAACGCCACTGTCACCGTCGCCGTAGAGGATGAAGCGCCGTCCGCTCAGCACGGATGCCGGATCCGCCGGGTTGTCGCCGTCCTGGTGCGGCAGCAGCACGGGCCGCAGTTGGAGCCGCTTGGGTGCCGAGCCGGTGACCTCGTCCTGCGGGGTGCTGACACTCGGGTGTGTTTCCTCTGCCGCTGCGGGTTCCGTCAGTCGTGCCGACAGCCAGCTCGTGACGGAGGCCGCCGTACGGGCCTTCGCCAGGTCCTCCAACTCGGCGTCGTCGAGCGAGGCGACGTCCATCCCGCCGCCGATGCCCAGGCGATGGGCCAGTTCGCCGGCGATCTCGGCGCGCTTGATGGAGTCGATGCTGAGGTCCGCCTCCAGGTCGAGGTCGGGCTCGATCATGTCGACGGGATAGCCGGTGCGTTCGCTGATGATCTCCAGGACGACGCGGAGCACGTCGGCCTCGGTGACGGCCTCGGGGGCTGATTCCGGTTGCGCGGTGGGTTGTTGAGCGGTCGGAGTCTCGACAGCCGCCGGCAGGGCGGGTGTCTGCGGCAGCACCTCGATCGCGGCGGGCGCCGGTGCGGGCACCCATGTTCCCTGCGGCACCGTGCCCTGCACCGCGCCGAAGTACGTCATCAGCACATCCCGTTGCGCGGCCACCATCTCCCGGCTGGTGCGCAGGAATTCGGAGATGAGCGCGTCCCTGTTCGCCTCGACGGGGACACCGTCCTGAGGGTTCGTCGTCACAGTCGTCTCCACAACGCGTCGGGCCGGTGCGAGGGCACCGGGCAGGAGTGCTCCGGCGGCGGTACGGACGAGCTGTCCGTCGACCGTCCAGCCGGGTCGCGAGGGCACGGGGGTCCGGGCCGCGTCGACGGCGTCGCGCCCGTTGAAGAGCCAGCCGGTGCGCACCGGCAGTCCCGCGACGGCCAGTTGGGCAAGGGCGTCGAGCCAGCCGCGCAGCCCGCTGTCCGGCCGGGGCTCGCACGCGACCGTGCGGTGCGGGCGGTCGCCGAGGATCTGGTCGACCAGCCGGGTCAGCACGGAACCGGGACCGGCCTCGACGAAGACCCGGGCTCCCGCCTCGTACATCGCCTCGATCTGCGCGACGAAGGCGACCGGGGAGCCGATCTGCGCGGCGAGTTCGGCCCGGACCGTGTCGGCGCCCTCGCCGTACGGGGCGGCCGTGCGGTTGGACCAGACGGGGAACTCGGGTGTGAGGACCGGCCGTTGGGCGAGGGACTCCGCGAACCGTTCGCCCGCCCCCGCCACCAGCGGGCTGTGGAAGGCGCAGGCCACGGGGATGCGCTTGGCGCCGAGACCGGCGTCGCGCAGGAGCCGTACGGCCGTGGCGACGGCTTCCGTCGGGCCCGAAATCACCGTCTGGCGGGGCGAGTTGTGGTTGGCGATGACGACCGAGTCGGGGGCGTCCGCCGCCTTCAGGGCCTGCTCGACGTCCTCGGCACCGGCCGCGACCGCGGCCATGGTTCCCGGGTCGTCCGTGCCGGTGGCTTCGAGGATCGCCGCCGCGCGTTCGGCGCTCAGCTCCAGCAGTGCCTCCGGCGCGATCGCGCCCGCCGCGCACAGGGCGACCAGCTCGCCGTAGCTGTGCCCGGCCGCCATGTCGGGGCGGACGCCCGCCTCGGTGAGCAGGGCGTGGGCGGCCAACCCGGCGATGCCCAGGGCGGGTTGGGCGACCCGGGTGTCGGTGAGACCGGCCTGCTGGCGGTCGCGGGCGGTGTCGTCGAAGGCGGTGGGCGGGTAGAGCGCGTCGGCGTGGTCGCGGCCGAGGTGAAGGTAGTGCTGCAACTCGGGGAACGCGATGAACACGTCGGCGAGCATGCCGGGCCGTTGACTGCCTTGACCGGGGAAGAGGAACGCGACTTTGCCGGAGTCCGCGCTCGCGTCGGCCAGGTGAATTCCGGCGACCGGATCGTGCTCACCCGCCAGCGCCCGCCGCAGTTGCCCGGCCAGCCCCTCCACATCCCGCGCCACGACCGCCACCTGCACCGGTTCGTGCCGGGCGTCCGAGCGGCGTGACGCGCTCAGGGCGAGGTCGCGCAGCTTCCAGTGGCCCGCCTCCGCGAGCTTCAGGATCTCCTCGACGCCCCTCCGCGCCGCCGCCCGGTCCACGCCCCGGAAGGTGAACAGCTCCGCGGGCCACGCGTCCAGACCCTGCGCCGGCGGGACCGCCTCGCCGTACGCCCCGATCACCGCGTGGAAGTTGGTGCCGCCGAAGCCGAACGCGCTGAGCCCTGCCACGCGTTCCTCGGCGGGAGCCCCCCACGGGCGGGGCCGGGCGTGGAAGACGAACGGGCTGCTGTCCTGCTGCCAGGCCGAGTTGGGCTGCTTCATGTGCAGGGTGGGTGGCTTGACGCCTGTGTAGAGGGACAGCACGGTCTTGATGAGACCGGCGAGTCCCGCGGCGCACTTCGTGTGCCCGATCTGGGACTTGACCGAGCCGAGCGCACAACTGCCCGTCTCCGCACCGGACTCGGTGAACACCTGGCTGAGGATGGAGAGTTCGGTGCGGTCGCCGACGACGGTTCCGGTGCCGTGCGCCTCCACCAGGCCGACCTCGGCGGGGGAGACGCCCGCGTTGCGGTACGCCCGTTCCAGCGCGGCCCGTTGGCCCTCGGGGCGGGGTGCCGTCAGGCCCAGGGAGCGGCCGTCGCTGGAGCTGCCGACTCCCTTGATGACACCGTAGATCCGGTCGCCGTCCCGCTCCGCGTCCGCGAGCCGCTTGAGGACCACGCAGGCGACGCCCTCGCCGAGCGCGATGCCGTCCGCCGAGCTGTCGAAGGCGCGGGAGCGGCCGGTGGGGGAGAGGGCGTGCACGGAGGAGAAGAGGACGTAGTCGTTGATGCCGTTGTGGAGGTCGGCGCCCCCGCACAGGACCACATCGCTGGTGCCGCCGACGAGTTCTTTGCAGGCGACGTCGACGGCGGCCAGCGAGGACGCGCAGGCCGCGTCGACCGTGAAGTTGGCGCCGCCGAGGTCGAGCCGGTTGGCGATGCGGCCCGAGATGACGTTGGAGAGCATGCCGGGGAAGGAGTCCTCGGTGAGCGTGGGGAGTTGCTCCTCGATGCCCTGCGGGATCTTGCCGTAGTAGGAGGGCAGTACGGCGCGCAGCGTGGTCGCGTTGGACAGGTCGCTGCCCGCCTCCGCGCCGAACACCACGGAGGTGCGCGCCCGGTCGAACTCCCGCCCCCGGTCGCCGTATCCGGCGTCCTCCAGCGAACGCCGGGCCGCTTCGAGGGCCAGTAGTTGGACCGGTTCAATGCTGCCGAGGGAGGCCGGAGGGATGCCGTAGCGCAGCGGGTCGAAGGGGATGCGCGGCAGGAAGCCGCCCCACTTCGACGGGGTGGCACCATTCTTGTCGGCCGAGTAGTGGACGGCGGGGTCCCAGCGGTCGGGCGGGACCTCGTCGACGGAGTCGCGTCCGCCGAGGATGTTCGCCCAGAACGTGGGGAGGTCGGGGGCCTGCGGGAACATGCACGCCATGCCGATGACAGCGATGTCCAGCGGGGCCGGTGCCTCCGGCTCGGCCGTCTCATCGACTCCCAGGCGGGTGCGGGCGGTTCGCGCGCTCTCGGCCAGGTAGTCGGCGGCCTCCTCGGTCACCGAGCGGTGCAGGGCCTCGATCGTGGTGGTCGCCGAACGCAGCACGGCGACCTCGCCGGCCATGAACATCCCCTCGGCGAGCTGGCGCTGCTCGTCCACGGCGGCCAACGCGCCGTCCGCGTCCCGCTCGACGCCCTTGCTGGCGATGCGCAGGCGGCCGACGTTGAGCCGTTCCAATTTCTCCCAGATCTGCCGGTCCGGGACGCCCTGCTCTCGCAGCTGGGCTTCGAAGACCAGGTAGTTGTCGCTGAATGGGCTCGGTACGCAGCGGGTGGCGTGACCGGGCGCGGTCTCCAGGAGTGCGGTCCGAGTAGCGCCGATCACCTGCTCCTGGAAGAGCGGTTGGACCGCTCCACGCGTCACTGCCTCCTCCGTGAACAGATAGGCGGTGCCCATCAGGACGCCCACGGCCGCACCTTGTGCGGTGAGCGGTGCGGTGAGTGCGGCCACCATCGCCGCCGAGCGCTCGTCGTGGACGCCGCCCGCGAAGAACACCTCGACGCGTTCCGCCGTGCCCGCCTCGGCCGTGGCCAAGAAGTCTTCCAGGACGGCGAGTTGGGCCTCCCACAGCGGGAAGCTGCCGCGCGGTCCGACGTGGCCGCCGCACTCGGAGCCCTCGAACACGAACTTGCGGACACCGGCGTCCAGGAACTGGCGGAGCAGTCCCGGCGAGGGCACATGGAGGAAGGTGGAGATCCTGGACCGCTCCAACGCTTCGGCCTGGGAGGGGCGTCCGCCCGCGATGATCGCGTGCGTGGGCCGCAACTCCCGTACGGCTTCGAGCTGGGCGTCGCGCATCTCCTCGGGCGCGAAGCCGAGCACCCCGACACCCCAGGGGCGGTCGCCCACGGCGGCGCGGGTCTCGGCCAGCACCGTCCGGGACTGTTCGCCGCTCGACAGCGCCAGCGCGACGAACGGCAGGGCGCCGCCCTCGGCGACGGCCGCGGCGAACTCCGCCTGGTCGCTGACACGGGTCATCGGGCCCTGGGCGATGGGGAGTCGGGTGCCGAGGGTCCGGCTCATGGGGGAGCCCGCGCGCAGCGCGTCGGCCGCGTGCTCGTCCCGTACCGACTCCCGTACGGCGGCGGTCAGTTCGCGGATCGTGCGTCCCGTGTCGCCCCAGCGTTCCGCGAAGCGCGCGGCGAGGAAACCGTCCTGGCCGACCGGCAGCAACTGGGTGCGGGGGTCGCGGGCGCCGAGCAGTTCGGACACCCGGTCGGCGGGTACCTGCGGGGCGTCAGGACCGCGTCGTAGGAGCACGCGGTGGCCGGCCACCAGCGTGGTCTCGGAGCCGTCCATCGAGCGCAGTGCCGCAGCGGCGGCCTCCGGCAGGACCGATTCGGCGAGCAGGGCCAGTTGGCTGTCGAGGACCACTCCGGCCGCGCCACCGGCCACGGCCGCGGCGGCCGTACGGGGGCCGATGCCGCCGCAGGCCCACACCGGGACGTCCACACCGGGCTCGGCGAGCAGGCGCTGGAGTAAGACGAAGGTACTCAACTCGCCCACCCGGCCGCCGCTTTCGGTGCCCCGGGCGATCAGCCCGTGCGCACCGGCGCGGACCGCCGCCAGTGCCTGGTCCGGGTCGGTGACCTCGACCAGCACCCGGTGCTCCGCCGCGACCTCGTCGACCTGCCAGGCGGCGTCCGCGGTGAGGACCACGGTGTGCGGGGTCGCGCCGCCGCCCGTCGTGAGGTCACCGGGGCCGATCCGGCAGTGCGGTCCGACCCGTACCCCGAATGGGTCGGGCGACCAGCGCCGGATGCGCGTCAGGGCCTCTCTGGATCTTCGGTCGCCCATTCCCAGGTCCAGTACCCCCAGCCCGCCGGCGCGGCTGACGGCCGCCGCGAGTCGGGCGTCCGGTTCATGGAACGGAGTGATTCCAATGATCATTTCTGCGGCGCGCGCGACAGGCGTCATGATTCTCCGAATAAACGGTGAAACTGCACGGTGGGGGGTTTCGGCAGGGGGCGCCGAATGTAATCGCAGAGGCGCAAGAGGGCTGATGGAAAGCTAGCCCCCCGGTTACTCGTCGGTCAACAACGCCAAGGCAAGCAACTGGACAACGGCAGTGATCCAGCCAGCCGGAAAGGGGTCCCCAAACAACCGAAAACCCTGCCAATTTCCTTCAGAGGGCACACCACTCGGACCGCAGTGGCGCAAGCGGTCCAAAAGCCCCCGATATTCATCCTGGGCTCACAGTCCCGAAACACCACTGACGGCGGGGCGGAATTATGTAAACGTTGGGTGTCGCTGCCTCCTCGCATAGGCCGCGCTAGGTTGGCACCTATGAGCACACCGCGGGACCTGATGATCGTCGCCATGGATGTCGCACCCGACCGCCCCGTCGAGACGGGTGATCTGTCGCTCGCTCTCGCCGGAGCGGAGGTGGTCGACCTCCTCGCCGCCGGAGCCGTCGTGCTGGACGGCGACCTGATCGTGCCGAACCCCCAAGTCCCCTTGGAGGACGGCCTGTTGGACCAGGCCGCGGCCGCGCTCGTGCGGGAGGCGCCGTACGAGTCGGTCGAGGACTGGCTGTGGCGGCGCGGGCGCAGCCTGTCCTCCGCGTATCTCGCCGCGTTGGAGGCGGAGGGACTGGTCGCCCGGCAGCGCGGGCGCTGGATCCCGGTCCGCACCGGGCGGACGGCCCTGGTCGACTCCCCGGCCCGTACTCGCGCGGCGGACCGCTGGTCCCAGGACGAGCCCGTCCTCGCCCAGCTCGCCGCGGCCGCCGGTGTCCGCGAGGTGTCCGACGAGGACTCCGCCAAGGTCACCGACGAGTCGCTGGACACGGTCATCGCCGTGGTCCACGACGCGGTGACGGAGCTGGAGGCCGTACGGCAGCGGAAGAGTGTCGAGGACGCGGCCTACGACAACGTGTGGCGCGGGATGTGACGGCGGCTTCCCGGCTTCGAGGCGCGGCAACTGGCGATGAGGCAGAGCCAGTTGAGTGTCCTGAGTCTCAGGTGACGCCACGTCAGTAATGGTGGCACAAGCCTGGCGCCGAGCCTAGAGCGAGGGACGGCGCGCGCTACCCGCGTTCACCGGGACGAAGCCGCCCTCGACAGGGTCGTCACCGGGACGAAGCCGTCCCGCCCGGATTCTCGGCGGGACGAGGCCGCGCCCGACAGGATCGTCACCGGTACGACGCCGCACCCAGTGGGATCGTCACGGTGAAGACCGTCGCGCCGGGCTCGGACGTCAGCTCCACGGTGCCGCCGTGCGCCTTCGCCAGCGACCGGGCCACCGCGAGGCCCAGCCCGCTGCCGCCGCGGTCCCGGGTGCGGGCCTTGTCGACCCGGTAGAAGCGGTCGAAGACCCGGGCCCGGTCGTCCTCCGGGATGCCGGGGCCCGCGTCGGCGATCCGCACGGATGCCGTGCCGGCGGCGACCGACAGCGACACCGACACCCGCGTCCCGGCGGGGGTGTGCACGGCCGCGTTGGCCAGCAGGTTGTCCAGCACCTGCCGGATGCGGACCGGGTCGACGCGCAGCGGGACCGGGGACTCGGGCACCGACACCGTCAGCGGGTGGTCCCGGTGCCCGGCGCGGAAGGCGTCCGCCGCCTGCCCCACGAGGTCCACCAGGTCCGCGTCCTCCGGCCGTAGCGGAGTCTCCACGTCCGCCGCGTCGAGGCGGGCCAGCAGGAGGAGGTCGTCGAGGAGGACGCCCATGCGGGCGGCCTCGGCGCGCAGCCGGGCCAGGTGCTTGTCGCGCTCCTCGGGGACGTTCGCCGCCGCGTACTGGAACAGGTCCGCGTAGCCGCGCACCGACATCAGCGGGGTCCGCAGCTCGTGCGAGGCATCCGCGACGAACCGGCGCAGCCGCTGCTCCGCCTCCGCGCGCACCGCGAGGGAGTCGTCGATGTGCTCCAGCATCGTGTTGAACGCGGTGCGCAGCTCCTCCACCTCGGGCCCGCCGTCGCCCCGCTCGGCGCGCAGCGGCAGCCGGGCCGCCGACTCGGTGAGGTCGTGCGAGGCGATGCCGTGGGCCGTGGTCGCCATGTCGCTGAGGGGGCGCAGCCCGCGCCGCAGCAGGTTCCGCCCTATGACCACCAGCACCAGCAGCGCCAGCGCGAACGCCACCACCTGGACCGTGACCAGCTGCCGTACGGTGCCCTGCACGTCCGCCAGCGGGGCCGCGCTCACCAGGACCACACCGGGGTCGACCTGGCAGGCCCGCAGCCGGTAGGTGCCCTCGCCGTCGATCGTCACCGTGCGGGAGATCTCCGTGGTGGAGTGCGCCATCGTCCTGGCGAGGGCGGTGAGCGCGCTGGTGTCGTCCGGTACATCGGATGGCTCGCGGAGTTTCGCGGTCGTGCCCTTGACGTCGTAGACCGCCGTGTACCAACCGTAGTACGGCTTGTCCTGGACGATGCCGTGGACCTGGGCGTCCTTGGACTGGACGACCTGGACGAGCTTCATCTGGTCGCTGACCTGGCGCTGGAGATAGTCCCGCATATACATCGTCAGGGCCGTGCCGACGACCGCGAACACGATCAGGGACAGCACGCCCACGCCCAGGGCCAGGCGGGTGCCCAGGCGTACCCGGCGCCAGTTGTGGCGCAGTCGTCGGATCACTCGGCGGCCTGCCGGATCACATAGCCGAAGCCGCGCACGGTGTGGATCAGCGGATCGTGCCCCTCGTCCAGCTTGCGGCGCAGGCGGCTGACCACCAGCTCCACCACATTGGAGCGGCCGCCGAAGCCGTACTCCCACACGTGGTCGAGGATCTGCGCCTTGGTGAGGACGGTCGGAGACTTGCGCATGAGGTAGCGCAGGACCTCGTACTCGGTCGGGGTGAGCGTGAGGAGGCGGTCGCCGCGGCGCACCTCGCGCGTGTCCTCGTCCATCGTGAGGTCCGCGACCTGGAGGACCGACCGCTGGAAACCGGGCCCGGCGCTGCGCCGCAGCACGGTCCGCAGCCGGGCCATCAGCTCCTCCACCGCGAACGGTTTGACCAGGTAGTCGTCACCGCCCCGGGTCAGCCCCGCGACCCGGTCGGCGACCGCGTCCCGCGCGGTGAGGAACACCACGGGCACCATCGTCCCGGAGTGCCGCAGCCGGTCCAGCACACCGAAACCGTCGAGGCCGGGCAGCATCAGGTCGAGCACCACGATGTCCGGTCTGAACTCGGCGGCCACGGTCAGCGCCTCCTCACCGGAGTACGCGCACGCGGCCTCCCAGCCCTCGTACCGGGCGACCGTCGCGACAAGATCGGCGATCGGCGGGTCGTCGTCCACGACGAGGAGTCGTACTTTGTCCACCCGCTCATACTGCGCCACACACCGATCGACGCCAGACCCGCGGCACCGCCACACCCACATCGATAAGCACTTGAAAGTTGTCCGACAGGAAAACGACAGCCCCCCGAGGTCAAGCTCGTCTCCCAGGACCCGATCAAGGAGCTGCCGTCCGTGACGACCGTCCAATCACCCCCTGCGCCCCCCACGGCGATACGCCCCAGGGTGGTGGCCCGCACGGGCCTGTACGCCGTGCTGGCCGCGAACGTCGCCGTGGTGACCGTCTTCTTCGCCCAGGCCGGATTCGCCTCCAACGCGCTCATCGTCATCGGCCGCTTCCTCGGCCTCTACGGCGCGCTCGTCATGGCCTTCCAGCTGCTGCTGGTGGCCCGCCTGCCCTGGCTCGACCGCCGGATCGGCATGGACCGGCTCACCAACTGGCACCGCTGGACCGGCTTCGCGCTGCTCTGGACGCTGCTCGGGCACCTCGTCTTCATCGCCTTCGGCTACGCCCAGGGCACCGACACCGGCCCGGTCGGCGAGGTCGTCGACCTGGCCGAGACCACCGAGGGCATCCTGCGCGCGCTCGTCGCCTTCGCCCTGATCCTCGTCATCGGCGCGACCTCCGCCCGCTACGCCCGGCGCCGACTCGCCTACGAGACCTGGCACTTCATCCACCTCTACACCTACGTCGCGGTGGTCCTCGCCTTCACCCACCAGGTCGCGGTCGGTACGACGTTCACCGCGTCGCCCGCCGCCACGACGTACTGGTACGCGGTGTGGGGCGTCGCGCTCGGCTCGGTCGCCCTGGGCCGGCTGGTCCTGCCCCTGTGGCGCAACCTCCGCCACCAGTTCCGGGTGGAGGCGGTGGTCCCCGAGTCCGACAACGTCGTCTCGATCTACATCACGGGCCGCGACCTCCACCAACTCCCGGCCCAGGCGGGCCAGTTCTTCCTCTGGCGGTTCCTGACGAAGGACCGCTGGTGGCAGGCCAACCCCTTCTCCCTCTCGGCCGCCCCCGACGGCACCCGCCTCCGCCTCACCGCGAAAACGGCCGGCGCCGGCACGGCGGCCCTCCGCCACCTGAAGGTCGGCACCCGCGTCTTCGCCGAGGGCCCCTACGGCGCCTTCACCACCCTGCACCGCACGAAGCCGGAGTCCCTGCTCATCGCGGGCGGCGTCGGCGTCACCCCGATCCGCGCCCTGCTGGAGGACCTGGAGGGCCACGCGGTCGTCATCTACCGCGTCTCCGCCGAACGCGACGCCGTCCTCTACGGCGAACTGGCCGAGCTGGCCCGGGCCAAGGGTGCCGAACTGCACCTGCTCACCGGCCCGCCCGTCCCCGACAAGCTCGCCCCGCGCGAACTCGCCCGGCTCGTACCGGACATCGCCGACCGCGACGTCTTCCTCTGCGGACCGCCGCCGATGATGAACGCGGTGCTGCGCAGCCTCGGCGACATGGGCGTGCCCAAGCAGCAGATCCACTTCGAACGCTTCAGCCTGGCGGGATGAGAGACATATCGTGAAGCGAGTCATACCTGTCCTGGTGCTGTCCGTCGCGGGTCTGATCCCCGTGTGGCGCTACGAGCCGTCCATCGGGACGACCACGAGTTCGACGACCACGACTGAGGCGGTCTCGACACCGACTCCTACGGCCTCGTCGTCGTCCCCGTCCTCGTCGTCGTCCGGGTCTTCGTCGACCCCCTCCGCGTCCTCGAAGAAGGTCGTCCAGGGCACCGCGATCAACACCGACAAGGGCACCGTGCAGGTGCAGGTGACCTTCGAGGGCGACAAGATCAGCTCCGTGAGCATGCTCCAGCAGCCGGACCACCCGCAGACCACGGCGGCCGTCCCGGTACTGATCGAGGAAACCCTCAAGGCGCAGAGTTCGAAGATCGACACGGTGTCCGGCGCCACGATCACCAGCGACGCCTACGTCCAGTCGCTCCAGGCCGCGATCGACGCCAAGGGCGCCTGACATGCGCCGAGTTGAGCACGTCATGGGGTTCCCGGTGTCGTTGCGCGTCGACGACGAAGGCATCCGGGACGAAGTGGCGGACGCGCTGTTCGCCTGGCTGCGCGAGGTCGACGCCCGCTTCAGCCCGTTCCGCCCGGACAGCGAGGTCTGCCGCTACGACCGCGGTGAGCTCCAACTCCGGGACCTCAGCGCGGACTTGACGGAGGTGCTCGACCTCTGTGAGCAGTACCGGCTCGCGACCGGCGGCGCCTTCGACGTCCGGCTGCCCGGCCGACCCCTCGACCCCTGCGCGGTGGTCAAGGGCTGGTCGGTGCAGCGGGCGGCGGAACTCCTCACCGCCGCCGGCGCCCGGCGCTTCATCCTCAACGCCGGTGGCGACGTGGTCGTGGCCGGCGGTCCGTGGCGGGTGGGCGTACGGCATCCCGAACACGCCGACCAGCTGTGCACGGTCCTTGAGCTGACCGGCGGGGCGGTGGCGACCTCCGCGCGCTACGAGCGCGGCGACCACATCGTCGACGGCCGCACCGGCGCTCCCGCGACCGGCCTGCTCAGCATCTCCGTCGTGGCCGCCTCCCTCACCGAGGCGGACGCCACGGCCACCGCGGCCTTCGCGATGGGCCCGGAAGGCGTCGACTGGGCCGCCGCCCGGCCCGGCTGTGAAGTGTTCGCGGTCGACGCCGGACGACGGGTCCGCCGTACACCGGGATTCCCGGTCGCGACGGTCGCCGCGTAGGCGCACGCCATAAACCCGGCGACGTCGGCGATCGTCCCCGGGATACTGATCGCCCATGGATGAGGTCGAAGTCGTCGTCGCCCATTCCGAGCGCGCGACCCTGCGCGTGGGCGACGTGTTTCTGAAGGTGGACGCCGATCGGGCGCGTGTCGACGCAGAGGTCGAGGCGATGGCCCTCGCGCCGGTCCCGACGCCGGAGGTCCTGTGGCAGAAGCCGCCCGCGCTCGCGATCGCGGCGGTCCCGGGGACGACACTCGGCCGCCTCGGCGGGCCGTCGACCGGGTCGGCGGCGGCATGGGCCGCGGCGGGTGCCGCCATCCGGAAGCTGCACGAGGCGCCCCTGCCGCCCTGGCCCGCCCGGGGAAAGGGCGTCGACGCGTTGACGGCGGAACTCGACGCCGAGTGCGACTCGCTCGTGACGAACGGCGTCCTGCCCGCCGACCTGGTCACCCGCAACCGCCAGGTCGCCGAGGCCGCGCTCCGGCCGTGGACTCCGGCGTTCACGCACGGCGACCTCCAGATCGCGCACGTCTTCGTCGACGGCGACGAGGTCACCGGCATCATCGACTGGTCCGAGGCGGGCCCGGGCGACGCCCTGTACGACCTCGCCACCTTCACGCTCGGACACGAGGAGCACCTCGGTGACCTCCTCGCCGGCTACGGCACCGACGTCGACCTCGACGTGATCCGCGCGTGGTGGTCGGTGCGAAGTCTGCTGGTGGTCCGCTGGCTGGGCGAGCACGGCTTCGACCCGTTCGCGCCGGGCTGCGAGGTCGACGTGCTGAGATCCCGGATGTGAGGACGCGCGGGCCTGCCGCTACGCCCTCCATCGCGCGGATGCGGACAGACGGATATGGACAAGCGGACGGGCCGCCGGGGTCACCGGCGGCCCGTCCTGTCGGGAGATGTGGCTGGGGGATGGTGCGGGGGAGTGCTTCAGCCGACGTCGGAGGCGTCCAGGCGATAGAGGCCGCTGCTCGTCGACGACGACGATGAGGTCGAGGTCGTGGCGGAACTGCTGCTGTACGCCGAGGACTTGACCGCAGTGCCGTGGGCCTTGACCCAGGCCGTGATCGCGGAGTTGGTGCCCTGGCCGCCGTCGCTGCTGACGATGATGTAGTGCAACTTGCCAGACTTCACCAGGGACTTGAGCTTGGCGAGGGTCATCGCGTTGTCGCTGCCGGACCAGCCGCCCATGGAGATCACGGGCTGGCCCGACTCCAGGATGATCGAGGACGCCGTCTGGTCGGTGGAGACCGCCAGCAGCCAAGTCGCCCCGTCCTGGTGCTTCTTGAGGTACGTGATCATCTCGGACGAGACCTGGGAGCCGCCGCCCATACCGCCACCGGCCTGCTGCGTACCGGACTCGGACGTGGACTTGGAGGTGGATCCGGACTCGGTGCCCGCCTCGGTCGTCCCGGTCTTGCCGGTCGACGAGCCGGTGCCCGAGGGAGCCGTGCCACCGGACGGCGGCGTGCCCATCTTGCCGGAACCCGACCCGCTCGGCGCGCTGCCCGTCTTGCCCTTGGTGCCGCTGGAACTGCCGCCCGGGGCGCCGCCCATGCCGCCGCCGCCACCCATGCCGCCACCGGTGCTGGGACCGGCCGTCGGGTTGGTGCCGTTGGTCGAGGAGGTCGCCGCCGAGACCGAGTAGGCCGCGGGACCGGCGAGGAGGGCGACGACGGCGGCCAGCGCCGCGAAGCCCATCAGACGGTGGCGCTTGGTGAACCGGCCCACCAGCAGGCCGAGTACGGAGGCGATGCCCGCCACACCGACCACGATCTCCGCGACCGTGTACACCGTGCCGGAGCCGGAGACCCGCTGGAGCAGGACGACCGCCCAGACCGAGCTGGCCGCGATCGCCGCCGGCAGCACCCAGGCCCACTTGGCCGCCGAGCCCTCACGGAAGGCGCGGTACAGCAGGACCCCGCCCGCACCGGCCAGCGCCGCGATGCCGGGGGCCATGGCGGTGACGTAGTACGGGTGGAACGTGCCCTCGGCGAGCGAGAACGTCAGGAAGTGGAGGACGAACCAGCCGCCCCAGAGCATCAGCGCGGCGCGCTTGGCGTCCGTGCGGGGAGTGCGGCCGCGCAGTACCAGACCGCCGACGAGGGCGATGGCCGCGAAGGGAATGAGCCAGGAGATCTGGCCGCCCATGATCTCGTTGAACATCCGGTACAGGCCCGAACTGCCGCCGAAACTCGCCCCGTTGCCCTGCGAGCCGACCGAGGAGCTGGCGCCGAAGATGCGGCCGAAGCCGTTGTAGCCGATGACGAGGTCCCACACCGTGTTGTCGGTGGAGCCGCCGATGTAGGGGCGGGAGGACGCGGGGATCAGGTCGACGATCACCATCCACCAGGCGCTGGAGACGATCAGCGCGACGGTGGCGACGGCGAGGTTGCGGACGCGCTTGCCGAGGGAGACGTTCGTCGCCCAGAGGTAGACGAGGAAGAACACGGGCAGGACGACGTACGCCTGCATCATCTTGGTGTTGAACGCGAAGCCGATCGCGACCGCAGACCACACCAGCGGCATCAACCTGCCGTTGCGGACGGCCTTCATGAGGGCCGCGGCGCCGAGCATCATCAGCAGGACGAGGATCGGGTCCGGGTTGGTGTCGCGGGTGATGGCGACCGTGATCGGGGTGAGGGTGAGGACCAGGGCGGAGATCGTGCCCGCGATCGGACCGAAGTCCCGCTTGATCTGCCGGTACAGGAGAGCGACCGAGCCGGTGCCCGCCGCGACCATCGGCAGCATCAACTGCCAGGTGCCGTAACCGAA
Source organism: Streptomyces sp. NBC_01288 (assembly GCF_035982055.1). Taxonomy (NCBI): domain Bacteria; kingdom Bacillati; phylum Actinomycetota; class Actinomycetes; order Kitasatosporales; family Streptomycetaceae; genus Streptomyces; species Streptomyces sp. NBC_01288. Next base: position 2,331,099 of record NZ_CP108427.1, on the reverse strand, counting down.
CACGCGGGCGGAGAGGCCCATCACCCAGAGGGCGAACGGTGGTTTGTCGACCGTGATGAAGCTGCCGGAGTCGAGCGCGCCGAAGAAGAACGCCTTCCAGCTCTTGGTGCCGCTGTAGACGGCCGCGTCGTAGAAGGTGTTGCCGGTGATCGAGGTCAGGTTCCAGGCGTAGAGCGCCGTGGCGAGGAGCAGGATGCCCCACAGGGCGGGGCGGGCCCAGCGCGGGTCGTCCTCCGGGCCCGTGAACAGCCTTCTGGCACGGGCGGCGACGCCGCCGTCGGCGGGCGGACCGGCCCGGTGCGAGCGCCGGGCGTCTTCCTGACTGGGGGGCGGGGCGAGGGTCGTCATGACGCGTACTCCAGGTGTTCCGCGGAAGAGGCGGGCGCCCCGACGGGCAGGACAGGGGTGGTGGTGCGGGTGCGGCGGGGTACGGCGGCGATGCGGGCGCGGCCGGTGATCGTCTGCTTGAACATGCGGCGCATGCCCTTGAGGTCGTCGAGGGCGGTGCGGACGATGTCGACACGGCTGTCGGGGTCGTCGATCCAGTCGACCGGGACCTCGTGGATACGGAGCTTGTTGCGCTGGGCGAGGACGAGGAGCTCGGTGTCGAAGAACCAGGCGGTGTCCTCGATGTGCGGGGCGAGCGCCCGGAACACCTCGGTGCGGACGGCCTTGAAGCCGCACTGCGCGTCCGAGAAGCGGGCCGCGAGGCCTGCCTTGAGGAGGAGGTTGTAGGAGCGGGAGATGAACTCCCGCTTGGCACCGCGCTGGACCGCCGACTGCCGGTGCAGCCGGCTGCCGATGGCCACGTCGCTGTGGCCGGACAGGAGCGGGGCGACCAGGGGCAGGAAGCCTTCGAGGCCGGTGGACAGGTCGACGTCCATGTACGCGACCACGTCCGCCTCGGACCGGCTCCACACCTGCTTCAGCGCGCGGCCCCGGCCCTTGGCGTCGAGGTGCACGGCGTGCACGTGCGGCAGCCGCTGGGTGAGGTCGAGCGCCTCCTGCCAGGTGGCGTCGGTGCTCGCGTTGTCCGCCACGGTGATCGTGAACGGGAACGGGAAGGACGTTTCGAGGTATGCGTGGAGACGGCCGATGCTGCCGGCGAGGACGTGCGCCTCGTTGTACACCGGCACCACGATCTCGACCGACCGCTGCCGGACGCCTCCCGCGTTCTGTTCGTTCATGACGGTGACTTTCCGGTCCCCGTCTGTGCCGTTGCTGAGCCTTCACTGAGCGGCCGATGAGAATCAGCGGACTCACAGGTCGCGCACAGTGTCCTCAGGCCGGACCCCAATGCTGGGGCCCGGAAAGGCAGTTCGGACGGGGTGCGGACCGGTTTCTGAGGGGCTTCGTGCGGGCTTCAGATGGGCTGCGGCTCGAAGTCCCAGCCGGGTGGTTCCTCCGCTCCGGTCGCGAGCGCGTCCTCGCAGGCCCGTACGAGCGGATGGTCGGGGCCGACGGCGGCGCGGGCCCGCAGCAGGGTCTCCCGGCGCAGTTCGGCCGCCTCCTCGGGCCGGCCCGACAGCCGGCGGACCGCCGCCGCGTTCAGGGCGCAGCCCAGGGACCACGGATGGTCGGCGCCCACGGCGTTCGTCATGCCCCGCAGCGCCTGCTCGATCAGCCGGGCCCCGGCGGCCCGGTCGCCGGCGAGCCACAGCAGCAGGCCGCGGTTGCCGAGGACGCCCACGGTGTACGGGTGATCGTCGCCGAGGAGATGCCGGTAGCCGTCCGCCACCGCGTCCGTGAGTTCGGCGGACTCGGTGGGATCGCCGTGCGAGCGCAGGAAGGAGGCGTGGTCGGCCTGCACCATCAGGGTCATCGGATGCCGGACGCCCTGGAGGTTCCGGCACCGTTCGACCAGGACGCGCAGCAGGTCGGCGGCGGCCGGGACGTCGCCCGAACGACGCAGGCACAGCGCCTGGTTGTGCTGGGCGGCCAGCGTCTGGGGGTGATGGTCGCCCATGGTCTGCCGGTGCAGCAGGGAGTTGGTCTCCTGGAGCGCGGTGGCGTCCTGGTGGCGGCCCAGGAGACGCAGCGAGCGGGCGTAGGTGAGACCGCTGAGCAGGGTCGACTGGTGGTCCGAACCGAACGACTCCCGCCGCCGGACCAGGAGTTGGGCGTGCACGTCGGCCGCTTCCTGGTAGCGGCCGAGGAGGCCGAGGGCGACGCCGAGGTTGTTGAGGCAGGCTTGGGTGCGGAGGGCCTCCGGTCCGTCGAGGGCGTCGTAGGCCCGCCAGACCTCCTCGAAGAGCTGGTGGGCCTCCTTGAAGAGGCCGAGCGCCATCAGGGAGCCGCCCAGACCGGCCTCGGCCCGCAGGAGGTCGAGGTCGCCGGAGGGCCGCTCCTCGGCGAGTTGCTCGACGACGGCCCTGCCCACGGCCTCCGCCTCGCGGTAACGGCCGCACCGGCGCAGCATGTTGGCGTGCTGGTGCACCAGCACCAGCATCGATGGATGGGTGGGCGCGAGCCTGATCCGCCAGCGGGCCAGCACCTGTTCGCACAGGGTGAGTCCGGTGCTCTCCTCGTCGCGCAGCCGCAGGTACTCGATGCAGTTGAGCACCAGGTCACGCACCGCGTCCTCGGAACTCTCCAGGGCGCCGGACGGGTGCAGATGCGGCAACAGCTCCGCGTACACCGGCCAGTTGGCGACCTCGGACGGCGACCGGGGGTCCGCCGAGACCAGCACCCGGCAGGCGACCGCCGAGAGTTCGTCGCGTTCGCCGGGGGTGAGGGTGCGGCGCAGGAAGCGGTGGTAGAGGCGGTGCATCTCCACGCTGTCCACATAGCCGACGCTGTCCGAGGGCTGAACGTAGTCCATCCGTACGGCAGTCGACTCCGAGAGGCGGCGCAGTGCGCCGAGCCAGCGGGCCGGGTCGACGGCCAACTCGGCCAGCAGCGTGGGGAGATCGCCGGGACGGGCCCGCTGGAGTTGCCGTACCGGGATCGAGCCGGGGGAGAACATGGCGAACAGGCGCAGGAGTTCGGTCGCCTCGGGGCTGTCCTGCTCCAGGGAGTCGAGCGTGAGGGCCCAGCTGGTCTGGAAGCCGATCGGGTAGTCCGGCAGGGTCTGGATGCCGATCTCGTCGGCGTCGGCCCGGCGCAGCAGCCCGATGTACTCGGCCGCCGACATCCGGTTGGCGTCCAGCCAGGCCGCCGTCTGGGCCAGTAGAAGCGGGAAGTCCTCGACGGCGTCGGCGAGTTGGTCGGCCTCCTCCTCGGTGAGCCGCTCCACGTGCCGGCGGGCGTAACTGATGCTCTCCGCCCGGGTGAAGCGCTCCACCTGGACCTCCGCGACCCCGCCGGACGCCGTCCAGCCCTGCGTCACGGTCGTCACCGCGACATGGCCGCCGGCCTCGGGGAGAAGGTCGTAGACCTGTTCCAGGTCGTCGGCGCTGTCGAGGACGAGCAGCCAGCGGCGGTGCGGGCGGCCGGTGCGGAGGGCCTCGCGGACCGCGCGGACCCGCTCGGGCAGGGCGCTGCTGTCGGCGAGGCCGAGCGGTTCGGCGAGGTCGGCGAACTGCTGGCGGGCCGTGGCCCGGAAGCTCGCGCTGATCCACCAGACGACGTCGTACTCGTTGGCGAACCGGTGCGCGTACTCGATGGCGATCTGGCTCTTGCCGACGCCCGAGATGCCGCGCAGGGCGACCCGGGCGCCCGTGGGCGGGCCGTTCTCGAAGAGGGCGCGGAGTTCCTCCAGGACCGTGTCGCGGCCGGTGAAACGGAAGTTGCGGCGCGGCACGTTCCACACCGCGGGCGGCGCGTCCGGGAAGCGGGGGGCGACGGACTCGTCCTCGGGCTCCGGCCGGGCGTCCTGGAGATCGAGGGTGGCCAGCAGCCGGCGCAGCGCCTCGGCCGGGTCCAGTTCGCGCAGACTGACCGGACCCAGCACGGCGGTCGCCGCCGGGAGCGTGCGCGCGGAGAGGTCCACGGCGGCGAACCGGTCGGGGTCCGCGGCGACCACTGAGCCCAGCGCGTCGCCCCATTCGAGCTCGGTGCGCTGCCCGAGCCGCAGATACTCCTCGTCGAGCAGCAGCAGCACCCGGCCGGGGGCGCCGAGGAGATCGGCCAGCAGCCGGGCCAGCGGCACCCCGGGCGGCGGGTCCCAGCGCAGCAGGAACGTCCGGCAGCCGTGCCGCTCCAACTGCCGCGCCGTCCACACGGCCCACGCGCGGTCGGTGCCGGCGTAGCTGACCGTGATGTGGTGCGGCGACCAGACACCGGACACCGGACGCCGTCCGACGCGCTGCCCGGGGACGGTGTGCTCGGCCGGCAGGGTCGCGGTCGCGCCGTTCAGCGCGGGCACCACGACATGCCCCTGTCCTACGACGGCGTCCGCGACGATCTCGCTGGGCAGCTCGACGGTACGGACCGGAACACCCCAGCGGTTGCTGATGGTCAGCCCGATCGTGCCCGGTCCCGGCGCCAGGCTCGCCTTGATCACGAAGCGGGCCGGGCCGTAGGTGCCGCCGAAGCGGTGCAGCACGACGCTGGGTTCGTTCAGGGCCTCGCACACGAAGCGGCGGGAGCCGTCCAGGGAGACGCCGAAGTCGAACTCCTCCTCCTCGTACGGCCAGTCCTCGGGCGCCGCCGGGCCGTTGAGGTCGACGGTGACGAGATAGCTCTGCCCCGCCTGGGCCCTGCGGGGCCAGCCCACGAGGGGCTCGATCATCAACGCAGCGGGATCACCGCTCATGTCCTCGCCTCCTGCGCCCGGACGCTGAGCCGGAGCGTGGTCAAGGGGTGTCCGAAGTAGAGGAACATGAAGCTGTAGAGGATCGGCAGCATCTCCAACTGACCCTCGCTGTTGAAGGTGTCGTCGTCGCCGTAGACGAACGGCAGCGGGTCGGGCAGCCGGGCCACGGCGGCGGCCCGGAAGTCGCGCAGCGCCCGCGCCACCGGGAGTTCGGGGTCGGCGCAGAGCCGTCCTACCAGATCGCGGATCAGGGTGTGCGCCACGTCGTCGCCGACCTTGCCGGAGGTGGCGATGCAGCCGCCCGCGCCCTTGCGGAGGAAGAGTTCGGCGAAGCCGCGCAGGGCGTTCTCGCCGAGCGGGCGGTTGTTCACGAACCGGGCCGAGTGGCAGGCGTTCAGACACACCAAGGTGCGGCGGCCGTCCAGCGCGGACATGTCCAGGCCGTTGAGTTCGTTCCAGGTGACCGTGCCCAGCTTGAGCTTGTACAGGTTCGGGCCGTGGGTGGCGTGACAGCCCATGTAGACGAGGCCGGCGCCGAGGCCCGGTCGGGCGAGTTCGGTGAGGAAGGTGCGGGTGGTGCCGAAGTGGCCGATGTGCTCGAAGTTCTCGAACACCGTGGCGTCGCGGCGCATCTCCTCCGCGTAGTAGCCCAGCACGTGGCCCGAGCAGACCGCGGGTTCGTTGAACGGCGTGCGGCCGGCCTCGCGGATGGTGGTCCAGCGCACGACGGTCACCAGGGCGCCGAGGATGCCGTCGGCGACGCCGTGGTCATGGCCGCCGGTGAGGCGGAGCATCTCCCACGGGATGTCGTAGTCGGTGTCGTCCCAGATGACGAGGTGCAGTTCGGAGCCGAAGCGGGCGCGGAGTTCGTTGATCCAGCGCACCACGTCCTCTTGGCGGCCGGACCATTCGGCTACCGCGCGGAAGATCTCGGTGGGCGGGAAGCCGTCGGGGCGGAGGTTGCTGAGGGCGAGGTCGGTCGGGCGTAGGCGGGTGTCGTCCGAGTCGAGGGAGAGTTCCAGGTCGCCGCTGTGGCCGGTCAGCCAGAACACCTCTTGGCCTCGGTCGTCGTAGGCCTTGGTTACTTCCAACTTCGCGAATCCGACGGGGAGTTGGGCGTTCGGGTCTACGGGTGCTGCCGCTAGCGGTACGGGTTCGTACGGGTCGGCGACGTGTTCGGGTATGCCTGCGGTGCGGGGGGCGGTGAGTGCTTCGGGCTCTGGCCTGCGGGCAGGGGTGCCGGGGCCTAGGGGGACGGCTCCGCCCAGGGGCCGGGGGCCGGGAGGTTCAGCGGGCATTCGTCACCCCCGGTGTGGTGTTGTCGGTCGGGTGCGGGTGCGTTGTGGCTGGTCGCGCCGTTCCCCGCGCCCCTTTAGCGGGTTGATGCACAGCGTGTTTAGTGGGCACGGGGTATCGCCCCCCGCGTCGTGCGGCCCGCCACCGTTACGCCGCCCAGCGCGTCGGCCAGGAGGAACGGGAGGTCGGGGTGGGGCTGGCGGGCCGCGTCGATCACCACGGAGTGGAGGCGCATGCGGCCCATCGCGCCGATGCGGGCGGCCGCTGTGATCGCGTCGTCGATGCCGGTGCGGCGGACCGGGGCCAGGAGGCGGCCGCCTGCGCTGGCGTCGAGGGGGACGTTGCCTCGGCCGTCGGAGACGACCACCAGCCAGGCCTCGACCAGGTTGGAGCGTTGTTGGAAGGCTCGGCGCAGGAGCTGGTCGGTGAGGGTGAGGCCGTGGGCCAGGGGGCTGCTGCGGCCGGGGCGGCGGTGCAGGGCGCCGCCGACGCGCGGGTCCAGGACGCTGCGGGCGATGAAGTGGTCGGCCCGCAACTCGTGGGCCGCGTCCTTGCCGCCCACCTCCACCAGGCAGACCGAGGCCCGTCCCGTGTAGGCCCACTGGAGGTAGGGGGCGAGCGCCGGTTGCCAGTCCCAGCCTCGGCGGCAGGTGTGGTCCAGGAGGAGCACCAGCATGCGTTCGGCCACCGGGAGGCGGGCGTAGCTGCGGAAGTCGCCTGGCAGGACGACCAGTTGGCCGTCCCCGTTCGCGCGCAGTGTGCGGCGGCCGGGCAGGTTCTGGTGTTTGGCCGCCTCGACGACGGTAGCCACGACGGCCAGGTCCCGGAGAGTGGTGGCGGACCTGACCCCTATGACCGGGCCCCGTGCGGAACTTGGCTCCGGACGCCGTTGCCAGGGGATGCGCAGCGGTGCGAACTCCCGGAGGAACCGTGCGTCGTCCTCCGGGAAGGGTGAGCCCGGTCCCTCTCCCGTGTCGGCCGCGAAGGTGTCCAGGGCCTCGGCGGCTCCTGCCGGAAGCGCCATCGCGCCGCCCGCCTGACCCGCCGGGCCGGTGTCCTCGGGGACCGGGTCCGGCTTCGGCTGCTCGGGCGGCGGTGGCTTGCCGTCGGTGTCGTTGCCGGTGGCGAGGGAAGTGCCGTTGGTGGAGCGGCCGTTGCCCGTCGGGGAGGTCAGGGGCGCGGCCACGCCCAGCAGCCGGGCGGCCTCGTCGACGCGGTCGGGGCCGCAGGTCTCGGCGCCGTTCACCACGGCCAGCACCCGGGCCAAGCGGGCCAGTCCGATCGCCCGTCGACCGCTCGTGTCCCCGCGGAACAGGCCCACCGCGTGCGCCGCCGCCTCCTCGGTGAGCGTGCACGCCGGACGTGTCCGGGCCGTGAGCGCGTTGCGCCAGGACGGTGGCAACTCGCCCAGGCCCGGCTCGGGTTCACGGCCGTCGAGCGCGTCGAGCACCCGGTCGGGGCCGCTACTGGTCCGCCGTAGGCCGGCCGCGTTGAGGCGGATCGGGAAGCGGTCCAGGAGGTGGGGGGAGAGGCGGCCGATCTCCGCTTCCTGGCAGGCGGCCAGCCAGCGGGCGCGGGGGCGCCAGCGGGCCCGGAAGCCCGACCGCTCGACCGCTGCCACGTCGGCGCCCAGGAGTTGTACGGCCGCTCGCATGCCCGGGAGGCTGAGGCGGACCAGGTCGGGCACCACGACGACCATCGCCGAGTCGGGGGTGTTGTCCACCAACGGGCCCGGTGCCAAAGAGAAGTTGACGCCGTTGCCGTCGTGGCGCAGCGTCGGGCGCAGCCACAACTCGTCGTCGCCGGTGACCGAGCCGAGCGTCGTCCGCCGTACGGGACGCTGCTCGCGGAGCTGGAGCAGGCCGGCGAACGCGTCCGTCACCGGGGCCACCATCTCCGGCTCCAGGTCGAACAGGAGCACCCCGTCGAGGCCCGGGCCCAGCGCGGAGCAGGCCAGGACCTGTAACAGGCGCTGCCGGGGTCCGACCGGGCGGGCGTCGGCGGGCGCGCTCATCCCAGCAGCCCGTCGAGCAGTTCCGACTCCTCCGCCGTCCACTCGACCGGACCGCCGTGCGCCGCCTCCGGCCTCCGGTGCCGCAGGGAGAGCGGGACCACCCGGCGCACATGGTCGGTGGTCACGGCGTCCGCCTCCTCGAAGGCGGCCAGCGCGCGGGCGGCCCACGCGGTGACGACCTCGCCGCGATGGCCCACCGCCCGCAGCCGGGTGGCGACATCGGCGCACAGCTTCGCGATGTCCTCGCTGAGCCGCACGTCCTGCACACCGTCCCGGGCCCGGTCGAGGCGCTCGCGCAACTCCCGGTCCCGGTCGAGTCCTTCGGCCAGCCAGGGGGAGTCCGTACCGGCCGCGTCGTCGAAGCGGAGCACGGCCAGCACCATGGCCCGGCGCTGCTCCTGGTCCAGCTCGGACACGGCGACCATCAGACCGAACCGGTCGAGCAACTGCGGCCGCAGACCGCCCTCTTCGGGGTTCATCGTGCCGACCAGACCGAAGGCGATGTTCCGTACCGTGTCGATGGCCTCGCGCTGCACGGACAGCACACCGGTGGAGACGACGTCCAGGATGATGTTGACGATGTGGTCGTCCAGCAGGTTGACCTCGTCGATGTACAGCATCCCCTTCTCGCCGGCCTCCTCCAGCAGCCCCGGCTGGGTCCGCGCCTCGCCCCGCATCAGCGCGTCCAGCTCCCAGCCGCCCAGCACCCGGTCGTCGGTGGCGTTGATCGGCAGGGTGACCGGCAGCTCGCCCCCGGTCAGCAGCGAGAAGGCCCGCACCACCGTGGACTTGGCGGTGCCGCGCTGTCCGCTGATGAGGACACCGCCGATCCGCGGCGCGATGTAGTTGAGTTCGAGCGCGAGCTTCAGCTCGGCCTGTCCGACCACATGGCTGTACGGCAGGATGTGCACGTCCGAGCCGTCGAGCCCACCGGTCACGACGCGCTGCCCGGTGTCCAGCGGAAGGTCACCTGGAGCTGTGCCTCGGCCCCCGACTTCACCAGGAACGCCCCGAGTTCGGCGTCGAGCTTGATGGACAGCTGCAGTTCCACCTCGTCGGGCGTCAGCCCCTCACCGAGGTCGTGGAGCCGGCCCGCCGCCTGCCGGGCGCAGTTCCGGGCCAGCTCCAGGCCGTCGCCGTAGACGTCCCGGGCCACCGCCAGTACGCGCTCCGCGGCGTTCTCCCGGGTGTCGATCCCGTCGTACATGTCCTTGAGACCGTCGGGCGTCGGCGCGGTGTCGACCTCCACGTAGATCGGCCGTTCCCGGTCCGGGCCGTCCGCAGCCACCCTTGTCACGATCGCCATGCAGCACTTCCCCCGTTGGTGAGCCGAAATCCTTTCCTTACCTTCCCCAATTCTGGCGCGCCATCAACAGCCTTGTGGTCAGAGGGCGTTGATTGGTCCGCCCGGAACGTGGGCGTCGGCGGCGCTGCGGACTCGGTGTGCGATGTGCCGGATGAGGAGGTCCAGGTCCGCGCAGTACACGGAGGGATTGAGGAATCCCTCGACCGGGCGGTAGCGGTGCGCGTAGTTGCCGCCCCCGCACACCTCCGCGAGCGGGCAGATGAGGCAGGTGGGGGAGAGCGCGTCGGTGCCCAACTGCCGTGCCACCACGCCCGGATGGTCCAGGACGTCGTCGAAGGTGTGGTCGAAGACGTTGCAGCCCGTCGCGGGCGCGCCGGCGTAGGCGGTCTTCAGCGAGTCGACCTGCTCGATGGTGCCGTCGGTGTCGACGACGACGGCGACCACGGGCGAGTTGCCCACCGCCTCGGCGCGGCCGGGCAGTCCGAGCAGCAGGGCGATGATCTCGTGGAACAGCCGGATCGGCACGGCCCGTTCACCCGCGTCGAACCACAGGTCGAAGAGCCGGACGAGCCAGCCGCCGTAGGGATGCGGGCCCTTCGCGGCGGGCGGGAACGCGTGGTTGGCGTGCGGCAGCAGCAGATCCATCGAAGGGGGCTCGAACGCCGTCAACGACGAGTAGACCTCGGCGGGATCGGAGTCCGGGTCGATCACGCTGAGGATCCCGGCGTACGCCTCCGGCCGGCCGCGCAGCACCCGGAGCCCGGCCGCGGTCCTCGCCCACGTGGAGCGGCCCGCGTGGTCGAGCCGGTGCCGGTTGAGCCAGGGGGTGCCGCCGTCCAGGCTCACCCCGATCCGGACGTCGGCGTCGGCGAGTTCGGCCACCGCGTGCTCGGTGAGGAGCGTGCCGTTGGTCTGTACGGAGGCGTCAACAGTGCAGCTTCGGCCACAGCGGTCGCGGACCGCCTCGCGCACCGCGTTGACCTGGGCGACGAGGTTCGACACCCCGGCCAGCAGGGGCTCGCCGCCGTGCAAGTTGATCTGCAGGGAGGTCAGTTGGTGGGTCGCGGCGTGCTCGGCGATCCGGGTCGCGGTGCGTTGTACGACGGCGGGGGAGACCCGGTTGGGGCGGTCCCGCCAGCTGCTGTCGGCGCCCTCGTAGACGTAGCAGTAACTGCACGCGAGATTGCAGCGGCCGTTGACCTTGAGGACGAACTGCCGGAACGGCACGGCCCGCAACCCGGACCGCCGTAAGGCCGCGACGTCGAGTTTCTCAAGGGGCCACAGGGCGGTCACAGTTGGTAGGGGCCGTCCTCGTAGAAGGCCATCGCGGGTTCGCCGCGCAGCATCCGGGGCAACAGGCCGCTGGCCACCGCGGCGAGCACCGGATGCGATGACTGACGGGACAGGGTCCTCAGATCCAGATCCGTGAAGTCGGGCAGCACGCCACCCGGCCCCCGCTCTCCCAGCCTGGAGGGGCCGTCCCCTTCTCTTCCCCGCACGATCTACCTCTCAAGAAGGCCGAAGTCCCCCTTGGGCTAAGGAACTCGGCCATGCTAGCGGCCCTGGGGCCCTGGTGACTCCCGTTGCGGGCGGGTCCGCGGGCGTCACGTAGTCAGCGGTTCGAAATCCCAGTAAGGACGCTCCCTGCGGCGCACGGACAGGGTGTGCGGATGCTGTGGCCCGAGGGTGTCGGAGAGTTGCTGGAGCGCCTCGTTCTCCAGCTTCGTGGCCTCCTGGCCGCGGCGCAGGGCGCGTTGGTCACCGGCCAGGGCGGCCTTGCAGGACAGGGTGAGTGGGTGGGTCTCGCCGAGGGTCGCGCGCGCCGACTCCAGGACGTCACGGCTGAGTCGGGCCGCACCCTCCTCGTCACCGGCCAGACTTCGCGCGCCGCTCGCGTTGAGCGCGGCGCCGAGCGCCCACGGATGGGTGGAGCCGACCGCCGCCCGCATCCGCGTCAGCGCCTGCTCGGCGATCCGTAGCGCCTCGTCCCGCTCCCCGTACTCCCACAGGGCGAGCCCGACATTGCCCAACGTGCCGACGGCGTAAGGATGTTCGGGGCCGACCAGACGGGCGTAGTCCTCGGCCACGGTGGTCGCCATCTCCCGCGCCTGCTCCAGATTGCCGTGCTCGCGGTTGAAGGTCGCGAAGTCGGCCTGCACCAGCAGCGCGTCGGGATGGCGCGGCCCCTGCCGCTGCACGAACCGCTCCACCACGCTGCGCATCAGCGACTCGGCGCTCAGCAGATCACCGGTGCGCCGCATGCACAGCGCGAGATTGTGCTCGGCGAACAGGGTCTGCGGGGTGAACCGGTCCATCGCCTGCCGGTGGGCCCGGACGTTGAGCTCCTGCCGTGAGGTGGCCTCGGCGTACCGGCCAAGCAGCCTGAGCATCCAGGCGTAGAACATGCCGGAACGCAGGGTGAGATGGTGGCGCGGGTTCAGCAGCCGCTCCCGGATCAGCAGGATGTCGCGGTGCAGCAGCAGCGACTCCTCGTACCGGCCCAGCAGGCTGGTGACGACGGCGAGGTTGCCGCGGTCCTGGAGGGTGCGCGGGGCCTCGGCGCCCAGGGTGTCGGAGTACGCGTGGACGCAGTCCTCGAACATCCGGTGGGCCTCGTCGTAGCGGCCCAGCGACACGAGTGTCCCGGCCAGGCCGTTCTTGGCGCGCAGCAGATCGGGGTCGTCGTCGGCGCGGGTCTCCGTGAGCTGGTCCAGGACGGCACGGCCGACGGCCTCCGCCTCGCGGTAACGGCCGCTGCGCCGCAGCATGTTGGCGTGGTCGTGGGTCAGCACCAGCATGTCCCGCTCGTCGGGCTGGAGCCGGGTGCGCCAGCGGGCGACGGTCTGCTCGCACAATCGCAGCGCGGTCCGGTTCTCGCCCCGCACCCGCATGTAGTCGATGCAGTTCAGGACGAGTTGCCGGACCACGGGCTCACGGCTGTCCAGTGCCCCGGCGGTCTCCAGGTGCGGGATCAGCTCCGCGTACCGCGTCCACTCACGCGTGTCGTTGGGCCGGCGCGGATCGGCGCCCGCGAGCAGCGTGCAGGCGATCGTCGACAGCGCCTCGCGGCGGTCCTCGGTCAGGGTGCTGAGCAGGAAGCTGTGGTAGAGGCGGTGCATGGACACGCGGTCCACGGACGGCTCGGCCTCCGAGGACTCGACGTAGTCCAGGCGGACCGCGGTCGACTCGGACAGTCTGCGCAGCGCCGTGTGCCAGCGGATCGGGTCGCCGGCGAGCGCGGCCAGATGGGCCGGCAGGTCGGACGGGTGGGCGGCCTGCATCAGCCGGACCGGGATGGCGTCCGGCGAGAACAGCGCGAACAGGTGCAGCAGCTCCACCGCTTCGGGGTTGTTCTCCTGAAGCGTGTTCAGAGTTATCGACCAACTGGTCTGGAAACCCATCGGGTAGTCCGAGGAGATCCGGATGCCGATCTGGCTGGCCTCGCCGCGCCGGATCATCGCCACATAGTCCTTGGCCGGCATGACGTTGGCGTCCAGCCAGGCCGCCGTCTGCGCCAGCAGCAGCGGCAGGTCCTGTACGGCGTCGGCGAGATCGTCGGCCTCGGCCTCGGTCAGCCGCGGGGCGCGGCGGCGGGCGTAGGCCACGCTCTCGGGACGGCGGAAGGGCTGCACCTCGATCTCCGTGACGCTGCCCGAGGCCGCCCAGTCCTGGGTGAGGGTGGTGATCAGGACATGGCCGTTGCCCTCCGGGAGGAGGTCCTCGATCTGCTCCATGTCGTCGGCGCTGTCCAGCACGAGCAGCCAGCGGCGGAACGGCCGGCCGGTGCGCAGCGCCTCGTGCACCGCGCGGATCCGCTCGCCCAGCTCCTGCCCGACCGGCAGTTCGAGCCGCGGCGCCAACTGCGCGAACTGCTCACGCGCCGGCGCCCGGAACCGCGCCCCCACCCACCACACGATGTCGTAGTCGTTGCCGAACCGGTGCGCGTACTCGATGGCGATCTGGCTCTTGCCGACGCCCGAGATACCGCGCAGCGCGACCCGGGCACCGCCGCGTCCGCCCTCCTCGAAGCCGGCGTGCAGCTTCTCCAGGATGGTGTCGCGGCCGGTGAAGCGGACATTGCGGCGCGGTACGTTCCACACGGCGGGCGGGTCGTTCGGGAAGCGCGGCGCGGTGCCGCTCACCGGGCTGGGCGCGGTGGCCGCGTCCAGGTCCAGGCGGCGCAGGATACGGCGCCGGGCCTCGCGCGAATCGAGGTCGCGGAGATCGACCGGGCGCAGCGGGGCCGCGGTGGCGGGCAGCGCCCGGGTGGCCACGCTGACCGCCGAGAACCGGTCGATGTGCGGCGGCACCACCTCGTGCAGCGCCTGCGTCCACTCGGCGTCGGTGCGCGGGCCCAGCGAGAAGTACCAGTCGTCGAGGACCAGCAGCACCCGGCCCGGCGACTGGAGCAGATTGCGCAGCGCGTCGCCGAGCGACATCTGCTTCGGCGGGTCCCACCGCAGCAGGGTCGTCTCGTGCCCCAACTGCTCCAGCTGGTGGGCGATCCAGGTGGCCCACGGCCGGTTGAATCCCGCGTAGCTGATGGTGAAGTGCTCGTGGGACTCGGCGCCCTTGGACCTGTCGGTCATCCGACCGTCTCCCCTTACACCGAAAATGGACTCGTTGACTACGTTTAAACCGTTTCGCGAGTTTTCGCGTGCACCCTAGTCGATGCGCGGTCGGTCCTCGGGCATTACGGCACTCAGCCGTCGGGCCGCGTGCCGGACCAGTTGTTCCAGATCCGCGCAGTAGACGGAAGGGTGCAGGAAGCCCGTCCCGGCGGAGTACCGGTGCCCGTAGTTGCCGCCGCCGCACACCCGCCCGACCGGACACGCCCGGCACTCGTCCGCGAGCCCCTCGACGCCGAGTTGACGGGCCGCGATCCCGGGATGGTCGAGCGCCTCGTCGAAGCTGTCGCCGAAGACGTCGAACCCGGTGGCGGTGGCGCGGTCGTAGGCGAGGTTGAGGGAGTCGATCTGCTCGACGGCGCCGTCCGTGTGCACGACCACCGCGCAGGTCGGCGACAGCCCGACGGACTCGGTGGCGCTGGGGACGCCGAGCAGCAGTGCCACGATCTCGGTGAACAGCCGCACCCGCGGCTGCGTCCCGTCCGGCGGGCCGTCCCACCAGAGGTCGAAGGCGGTGGCCAGCCAGTCGCCGTACGGCGTGGGCACGGCCCGCTGCGCGCGGGCGTCACGCGGCGGACGGGCGGCCAACCCGGGCGGCGGACTGGACCAGTTGGCGTGCGGCAGCAGCAGGTCGAGGCGGGGCGGTCGCAGCGCGGCCAGCGAGGAGTACACGTCCTTCGGGTCGCTGGTGATGTCGATGGCGCACAGGATCCCGGCATACAGCTCGGGTCGGTCGGCGAGCAGACGCGCGGCCCGCGCGGCGGCCGGCCAGGAGGAACGCCCCGCGTGGTCCACCCGGCGCCGGTTCAGTACGGAGGTGCCCCCGTCCAGGCTCAGCCCGACCCGGATGTTCGCGTCGGCGAGCCGGTCCAGGGTCCGCTCGGTGACCAGCGTGCCGTTGGTCTGCACGGTGGTCCGCAGCGCGGTGCGGGAGGGTAACGCGGCGCGCACGGCGGCGGTATAGGCGAGCGCGGTCTCGGGCCCGGACAGCAGCGGTTCCCCGCCGTGCAGATCGATCCGCACCTCCGACAGCCGGTGCGCGACGGCGTGTTCGGCGATCCGGCGGGCGGTCTGCCGCATCACCTCCGGGCTCACCCGGGCCGGCCGGTCGCGCCAACCGGCGTCCTGGCCCTGATAGATGACGCAGTAGGTGCAGTCGAGATTGCACCGCCCGTGCACTTTGAGCACGAACTGCCGGAAGGGAAAGGCCCGTTGCCCTGCCCGCCGCAGGGCCGCCACGTCGAGCACGGCATGCGGCCACGGCGCGAGCTCCCGGTCCCTGGCCGTCCGTAAGGTGTGCTCCGGTGCCCTGTGCACAGCATCGCCTCCCGTCGGCCGGCGCTCTGCCGCCCCTATCGTTCTGCCCCGGGGGAGTCCTCGTGATACGCGACGAGCCCCCCGTCGGCACTACAGGACCGGGCGAGCAGGGTCGCGAGCACGGCACCCAGCACGGGGTGGTCGACCTGCGCCCGCAGCGCGGTCAGGTCGACGCCGGTGTAGTCGGGCAGGAGGGCATGGTTGTCGTTCGGGTGTCCGTCGGGTCCGCCCGGCTCGTGCGGCAAGGTCTGCTGCTCGGCCAACTCCGCCACCCGGCGCACGGGTTGGTCCCCTCGTGCGCGCAGCGCGGTCGGACCGGCCCCGGTGAACTCGGCCAGCGGCCCGCGCTCGCCGTCCGCGCGTCCCTCGGGTCGGCCCGGCTCGTGCGGCAAGGTCTGCTGCTCGGCCAACTCCGCCACCCGGCGCACGGGTTGGTCCCCTCGTGCGCGCAGCGCGGTCGGACCGGCCCCGGCGTAGTCGGGCAGCGGACCGCGCTCGCCGTCCGCGCGTCCCTCGGGTCGGCCCGGCTCGTACCGCACGGCCTGTTGCCGCTCGGCCGGGTCGGCCACCTCGTACTCCTCCACGTCGTAGCGCGCCAAGTCCGACACCCTGCACTCCTCTACGTCTACGTCGTCGCCCCGAGCGCGGTCATGCGCTCGAACGTGGACTGTGCCTGCGGTCCCTGCGCCGCCCCGGCGCGCTGCCACAACTCCCAGGCGGCCTGGTAGGACTTGAGGGCCCGTGCCGGGCCGGCCGTTCGTTCCAGGACCGCGCCGCGCTGGTGGTGGGCCTGTGCGGCGAGCAGCGGTTCGGCGGCCCGCAGTGCGCTGCGGACGCCGTGGTGGTACGACTCCGCCGCAAGGTCAAGCCACTCCGGTGCCCCGGTCGAACCGGCCAGCGTCAGCAGCACCTCGCCGCGCTCCACCCAGGCCAGCGCGGCCGTACGGTCGGCCAGGGCACCGCGCGCCGCGCGGGCCAGGATCCACTCGGCCTCGTGCAGATCGGTCGCCGCCCCGCCCGCCGTGTGGTGCCGGCGCAACGCCTTGCCGAACAGCAACTGCCGTTCCGCCAGCCGGGGTTCACCACCCGGGGTCAGGGCCAGCGCCGCGCGCAGTTCCCGTACCGCCTCGGCGGCCACCGCCAGTCCGCCGCCGCTCTCGACCCGGGCCAGCAGTACCTCGCCGCGGCCCGCCAGCAGCTCGGCCCGGACCGGGTCGTCGCGCTGCACCAGATCCTGCGCCTGCGCGAACACCCGGTCGGCGGCGTCGAGTTCGGCCGGGTCGGCGGTGTACCGGTAGCGGGCACTGTGCGCCTCGGCGAGCCTGCGCAGGGCCAGCGCCCTCAACTCCGGGCTCACGTCCCGGACGTCCGCCACCGCCTCGTGCAGCGCTTCCAGCACCCCGGTCGCCCCGCTGTCGGCCGCCGCGACGGCCCGCGCCTCGGCCAGGTCCAGCAGAGCCCGGCACCGTACGGCGGAGGTCGCGCCCGCGCCGCCGGTGAGCCGCACACCGCGCTCCAGATCGGCGGCGGCCCGCAGCGCCAACGTCCGTGCCTCTTCCGCCGAGTCACGGCCCCGCGCGTCCCCGGCGAGGGCCAGCAGCCTGCGTCCCCGGGCGAGCACGGCGGCGTCGGAGGGGGACGTACCGCCGTTCGTCACGTCGCGCTCCTCGTCATCGGACGGTCGGATGCGTGCGTTATGCGGTCAAGAAGGATCGGGCAGGATCGAGAAGGGTCCGGGACAGTCCGGTCACCGTCCATGACAGTACGTGGCTACCGACCGGTCAACAGCGCTTTCCGGCCGCCGGATACCGATCACGACCGGTCACGCCGGGGCGGATCCCGCCAAGTTCCCGCAACACTCGCGGTCTAGACTCTGCCCCCAGTGGCCTGCGACCGTGGCCGAGAACGGGCAGTTTCTGCCAAACCCGAAGGGTATTCGGCGTTTTGATACGGATAGATTCAGTCACCAAGCGGTACCCGGACGGCACGGTGGCGGTCGACCAACTGTCCTTGGACATACCGGACCGCTCGATCACCGTCCTCGTCGGCCCCTCGGGCTGCGGCAAGACGACCACCCTGCGCATGATCAACCGGATGATCGATCCCAGCGAGGGCACGATCTCCCTGGACGGCGCGGACATCACCAAGCAGCCGGTCAACACGCTGCGCCGGTCGATGGGTTACGTCATCCAGAACGCCGGACTCTTCCAGCACCGCACGATCGTCGACAACATCGCGACCGTGCCCCGCATGCTCGGCTGGGGCAAGGAGAAGGCCAGGGCGCGGGCCACCGAACTCATGGCACGGGTCGGCCTCGACGCCGCCCTCGCCAAGCGGTACCCGTACCAGCTCTCCGGCGGCCAGCAGCAGCGCGTCGGCGTCGCCCGCGCCCTCGCCGCCGACCCGCCGGTGCTGCTGATGGACGAGCCGTTCTCGGCCGTCGACCCCGTGGTCCGCAAGGGACTCCAGGACGAACTCCTGCGCCTCCAGGAGGAGTTGGGCAAGACCATCGTCTTCGTCACCCACGACATCGACGAGGCGATCAAGCTCGGCACGATGGTCGCGGTGCTGCGCACCGGCGGCAAGCTCGCCCAGTTCGCCCCGCCCGCCGAACTGCTCTCCGACCCCGCGGACGCCTTCGTCGAGGACTTCCTCGGCACCGACCGCGGCATCCGCCGCCTGTCCTTCTTCTCCTCCGCGGGCCTCGACCTCAAGACCTCCCCGATCGTCGCCGTCGACTCCACCGCCGAGCAGATCGCCGAACGCACCACCCCCGACGTGCCGTACCTCCTCGTCACCGACCTGGACGGCAGGCCGCTGGGCTGGAGCGAGCCCGGCGCACTCACCGCCGGAGCCGTCGACACCGCCCAACTCATCGCCCATGGCCGCCCGTTCGAGGCTGGCAAGGACTCGCTGCGGGCCGCGCTGGACGGGGCGGTGCTGTCGCCGACCGGGTGGGCGGTCGGGGTGGACGGGACCGGGCGTGTGGTCGGTGTCGTGTCGCAGGGGGCTGTGGGTGAGGCGATCCGCAGCGCCCACGCGGCGGGTCGCGGCGGCGCGAAGGTCGCCGGATGAACGACTGGTTCCGCATCCCCAGCGACCTCCAGAACAGCTACCTCGGTCTGATCGGCCTGCACCTGCGCGAGGCCGTCATCCCCGTCCTCGTCGGCCTGGTGGTCGCGCTGCCCATCGCCCAACTCTGCGTGCGGCTGCGCTGGTTGTACCCGCCGGTGCTCTGGGTGACGACCGTGCTCTACGCGATCCCCTCGCTGGCGTTCTTCGTCGTCCTCATCGACTACACCGGCCAGACCGAGACCACCGTGATGATCCCGCTCGGCGTCTACAGCCTCGTGGTGTTCGTCCCGGCGATCGTGGACGGCGTCCGTTCCGTGCCCCAGGAGACCCTGGACGCGGCCACCGCGATGGGCCTCGGGCCCGTACGCCGGTATCTCCAGGTGCAGTTGCCGATCGCCGTGCCGGCGATCATCGCCGGTCTGCGGGTGGCGACCGTGTCCAGCATCTCCCTCGTCAGCGTCGGCATGCTGATCGGCAACCAGGGCGCCCTGGGCAACCTGCTCAACGACGGTCAGATCTACCACCAGCCGCGGCTGATCTGGCTCTCCGTGATCACCACGGCCGTCCTCGCCATCGTCGTGGACGCCGTCCTGGTCGGCGTACGCCTGCTCCTCACGCCCTGGATGCCGCGCGGCACCCGCAAGGCCCGCCCCGCCGAGGACCGGCCGGAACCGGCCGAACTCGCACTGGAGGACGCAGCCCGGTGAACGTACTCCACTACATCAACCTGTTCTTCAGCGACAGCACTCACTGGCACGGCTACGACGGCATCCCCACCCGTCTCGTCGAGCACGTCCGGTACTCGCTGATCGCGCTCGCCATCGCCGCCGCCATCGGCCTCCCGATCGGTCTGCTGACGGGTCACACCGGACGCGGCGGCAACACCCTCTCGCTCATCGCCACCGCCGCCCGCGCCCTGCCCAGCTTCGGCCTGCTGGTGCTGATGTTCGTGCTGATCGGCTTCGGCCTGGTCCCGGTGATGATCCCGCTGGTCGTCCTCGCCGTACCGCCGATCCTGGTCACCACCTACGAGGCGATGCGCTCCGTCGACCCCTCCCCGGTCGACGCGGCCCGCGGCATGGGCATGAACGAGACGAGCGTCCTGTTCCAGGTGGAACTCCCGGTTGCCCTCCCGCTGATCCTCAGCGGCCTGCGCTCGGCCGCCATCCAGATCGTCTCCACGGCCACCATCGCGGCCTACGTCAGCCTCGGCGGCCTCGGCCGCTACATCATCGACGGCCTTTACCAGAGGAACTACGAGAAGGTCGTCGGCGGCGCGACCCTCGTCGCAGGGATGGCACTGGTGACGCTCGGACTCTTCTGGGGCATCGCACGGCTCGCGGTGTCACCGGGGGTTCGTAGGAGCAACTGAGACCCGCTGAACGCACAGTTGGGGGGAGCGGCCACCGACCCTCCCCCCAACTCGCTTTCCGCGGCCGTCAGTTCTCCGTGCGCGCCAGCGCCAACTCCAGCACGACCAGCAGCGCGTCCCGCACCGAACCGCGCTCGCGCGCGTCGAACGCGAGGACCGGGACGCGCTCGTTGACGTCCAGCGCCCAGCGGACCTCGTCCAGCGAGTGCTCGATCTTGCCGTCGAAGGCGTTGAGGGCGACCGCGAACGGGATCTGCTTGTGCTCGAAGTAGTCGACCGCCGCGTAGCAGTCGTCGAGGCGCCGGGAGTCGACGATGACGAGACCGCCGACCGCGCCCTCCACGATGTCGTCCCACATGAAGCCGAACCGGTCCTGCCCGGGCGTACCGAACAGGTACAGCTTCAGCGTCGGGTCGATGGTGATGCAGCCGAAGTCCATCGCGACCGTGGTGGTGGTCTTGCGCGGGGTCAGGGACAGGTCGTCCACGCCCGCCGCGACCTCGGTGATGGCGGCCTCGGTGGTGAGCGGCTCGATCTCGGAGATCGCGCCCACGGTGGTGGTCTTGCCCACGCCGAAGCCACCCGCGACGACCATCTTCACCGGCAGCGGCGGTCGTACGACGGTCTGCGCAGCCGCACCGCGGGCGACCGGTTCAGTCGATGTCACGGAGTACTCCCCGGGAGTTGGGGATGGCGCGGAGGCCATCGATGACCCTTCGCAGGACGGTTGCGTCATGGGTGATGTCGGAGTTGGGCACGTGCACCGTCAACTGCCCGGCGGCACGCAGGTCCTCGGCGAGGACCCGCACCACGTTCAGATGCAGCCGCAGCCGGGCCGCGATCTCCGCGAGGGACTGCGGCTGCCGGCAGGCGGCGACGATGTCGTGCTGCTCGAAGGAGAGCCGGTCGAGCACCTCAAGACCGGAGGCCGTGGCCACCACCTGGGTCTCGACCGGTATCGGCCGCCCGGAGGTGGCGGCGTCCGCGCCCGCCACCCGGCCCGCGGTGACCAGGAACGGCCGTACGGCGGAAGGCGTGCGCACCGGATCGCGACCCGGGGGTGTGGCCCCGTCCGCGCCGGCACCGCTCGGAGTGCGGCCGTCGGGCATGAGTGGCTGTTCCTCTCTCGACCGGTCGGGGACCGGTCACCGAGCCGAAGCGGCGCCGACGCTGTTCTTCAGCTGGAGCACCAGCTGGGGGTTGAGCGCGGAACCGGCACGGTTGGCGAACAGCGTCATCTCGTAGGCGATGTTGCCGAGCTTGGCCTCCTTGTCGGTGACGACGCCGAGGACGGCGCCGCTGCCGATCGCGGAGACGAGGACGTGGCCGCCCTCCAGGTCGATGATGACCTTGTTCAGGCCGCCGAGACCGTAGTTGCCTGAGGCTCCGGCGGCGAGGCTGGTGATGCCGGAGACGATGGCCCCGAGCCGCTCCGAGTGAGCGTGTTCACGCAGTTCGGCCACGGCGATCAGCAGGCCGTCGGACGACACCGCGATGGCGTCGACGACACCCGCGGTCTCCGTCGCGAAACGGTTGAGCAGCCAGTTGAAATCGGCCGCGGCTGCCTGCAGATCGGCCGGCGTGGTGCCCCCCGTGGGAGTGTCACCTGTCGACGTACTCACTGCTCCGCTCCTTTCGGGAGGTGGTTCTGGTCGTGCGGGTGGTTCGCGTCCGGGGGGCGCAGGCCCGTGAGGGTGTCGCTGTCGCGATGCGCTTGCTCCACGGCGGCCTCGAACTCTTCGAGGGCCGAGCGGACGGCGTCCGCGTCGGCGGGCCGGGGGGCCTGCCGGGCGGCTTGCTGGGCGACGTCGTCGGCGCCCGTACGAAGGGTGGCACCCCGGACCCGCCGCCGCAGCGGCCGGGAGCCTCCGGCGGCGTCGTCCGGGGCGGTGGCGGACTCGTCCGCCGGGGCGTGGTGGGTGGTGACGGCGGCGGACTCCGCTACGGCGGCTGCCGGCGCCGTCTCGTACCGGGAGACCCGGCGCGGCAGCGGGGCGGGCTGATCGTCGGCCCAGGCCTGCTCCCGCACGGGTTCGGCGGCGATGGAGGGCCGGGGACCGGAGTCGGCGTACCCGGAGTCGCGTCCGGCGGGAGCCCCGACGGCGGGCGTCGGCCGTACGGAGTCGGTGCCGTGGCCGGAGGAGCCGTAGCCCGAAGTCGTGGCCGACAGGCCGGAGTCGGTGGTCCGGGCGGCACCGGAGTCCGCGGTGGCCCAGGAAGGAGCCGGACGCTGGTCCGGTACGAAGCCCGCGGACGCGAGTGCCTTGCCCGACCCCGACCCTGATCCCGAGCCCGATTCCAACCCCGCGAACCCTCCCGCCGAACCGCCGGAGGCCAGCGCGCTCATGCGGAGCAGCAGCGTCGCCGGGATGGTGATCTCGGACGTCACACCGCCGCCCGGCGTGCGGGCCAGCGTGACGTCGATGTCCCAGCGGCGGGCGAGCGTACCGACCACGAACAGGCCCAGCACCTTCGTCGGCACCAGGTCGAGGCGCTCGCGGCGGATCAGCCGGGCGTTCTCCTCGGCGATGCGCTCGGCGCTCATCCCGAGTCCGTGGTCGGCGACCACGATCAGCGCGTCGTCGCCGTCGGTCCGTACGACCACCTCGACGGGGCTGCCCGCGGGCGAGAACGAGACCGCGTTCTCCAGGAGTTCGGCCACCATCAGCGTGAGGTCGCCGATGATGTCGGGCTCCACCATGATCTCGGTGTCGGCCCGCAGACCCACCCGCTGGAAGCCCTCGATCTGGCCGAGCGCGGCCCGTACGACGTTGGTGAGCTCGGTGGGTCCGCCGTCCAGCACCGTCTCGCGGATGCCGGCCAGCAGCATCAGGCTGTCCGCGTTGCGGCGCAGGCGGACGGCGATGTGGTCGATGGAGTAGAGCCGCTCCAGCAGTGCCGGGTCGGTCTCGCCGCGCTCCACCGCGTCGATCAGCGCGAGTTGACGGGTCGTCAGGTTGCTGACGCGGCGGCCGACGTTGCCGAACATCTCGGCGACGTTGCGGCGGCTGACCACCTGGCGGGCCAGCAGCGCGGCGGCCGTGGTCTGCACATGGTTGAAGGCCTCGGCGAGGTCACCGATCTCGTCCTTCGCGGTGACCGGCATGTCGCGCAGGAGTGGCGGCCCGTCGTCCTCGGCGTCGTCGTCGGCGACGCGGGCGAGTTCGCGGCCCGCGACGTCGGCGACCTGCTTCGCGGCGACGGTGAGGGCCTGCACGGGGCGGACCACCGAGCGGCGCACGATCACCACGAAGACGAGCCACAGCGCGAAGCCGAACAGCGCGAGGTTCAGCAGCAGTCCGGCGCGCCAGGAGGCGGAGCTGGACGCGCTGTCGGCGCGGGTGGCGATCTGGTCGATGAGCGAGGTGGTGATCTTCAGCCGACTCGCGGCCTGCTGCGGGTACGAGGGGTAGTCGCTCATGGCGTCCGCGAAGGCCTTGCGGACGGCGCCGGGCGTCCCGGCCTGGAGCCCGCTCGGGTCGATCTGAAGCTCGGCGTAGGCCTCGGCGATCTCCCGCTGCGCCGGGGTGTGCTCGATGCCGGAGAGCTGGTCGGCCTGGTCCTCGGTGGCGAACCGGGCGAACCTGGCGGCCTGGTAGGTGTAGAGGTCGTAGGCGCCGACCGCGTTGTTGAACTCGATGAGCGCGTTGCTGTCGCCGGTCGTCGCGGAGAACACGCTGGTCTCGAACGAGCTGTGGGCGGCGTCCGCCCGCAGCACGGAGTCCAGCAGGTTGCCGGTGAAGGTGGTGGCGAGGTTCGTGTTGTGTTCGAGGTCGAGCCCGTCGATCAGACCGTCGGAGGCGCTGGTGTACGCCGGGTCGATGTTGTCGGCGGGCAGGTAGCTCTGCTCGACGGTGTCGCGCAGCGTCTCCAGGCCGTTGATCTCCTTCAACGCCTGGGCCTCGCTGGCCGGCAGCCGGTCGCCGAAGGTGTCGCGCACCTTCTCGACCTGCTTGTCCACGGCCAGTTGGGCCTCGCGGTAGGCGCTCTGCGAGGGAGTGCCGCCGTCATTGGTGGCCTCGAAGCGGACGGAGAGCAGGATGGCCTGCTGGTGCTCCGCCTCCACGAGGTTCACCAGCCTGGCGACCTGCCCGCTGTCCCGCACCAGTTGCGCCGCGTCGCTCGCGTCCGTCGACTGCCCGACCTCATCCGAGATGAGATACGCCAGCAGCACCGCGACCACCGCGAGCGGTACGCCGACGAGCAGATTGAGCTTGCGCCTGAAGGGCCAACGGTCTGCGAAGCCCCGTATGGACACCAGGCCTCCTTCGTGGGGTGTTGTCACGATACGCGCAGCGACGCGTGTGACTGTTTTTGATCGAAGCGGCCCCCGCACACCGCTGTGACCGACGCCAACTCCGGGGAGACTACCGCCTCTTTGAACGATCAAGTGCGTCGCCCTACGTCAAGAATCAATTACAAAGCGACCGTGTTCGTGACCGGTCTGTTTACGTTGCCTTCACAACTGGGCACCCATTGAGGCCAATCGGTGACCAGAGTTCTCTTGACTGACCAAGAACCGGCTGGATTGGATCAGCGGAGTGCGGCGTTCACGCCCCGCGCGTCGACGCCACAGCCATGCCTGCACGCCTGTGCCAACATCCAAACCCGGAACGGGAATTGTGACTTCTAAAGCGAAGAACAGCTGGTCCAGTACTAGGTACCCCGGCGCGGCCGCCATCGCGCTCGCCGCGACGGCTGCGCTTGTCACGGGATGTGGTTCGTCCTCCGACAGCAAGTCCGACGACCCGCTCTCGGGCGGCAAGGCCGGCGGTGACACGGTCGTCGTCGGTTCCAACAACTTCGCCGAGAGCATCCTGATCGCCGACATCTACGGCGAGGCCCTCAAGGCCAAGGGCGTCAAGGTCACTTACAAGCCGAACATCGGCAGCCGCGAGACGACCTACGGCCTGCTCAAGAACGGCACGATATCCGTGCTGCCCGAGTACAACGGCGCGCTGCTGGCCTACCTCGACCCGAAGGCCACCCCGGCGACCCTCGCGGCGACCACGGCCGCGATCAACGCCAAGCTGGACTCCAAGCTGACGCTGCTGGACCCGGCGGCCGCGGAGGACAAGGACACGGTCACGCTCAACGCGGAGACCGCGAAGAAGTACAGCCTCACGTCCGACTCCTCCATCGCGGACCTCAAGTCCATCGCGAAGGACCTGGTCATCGGCGCCTCGCCGGAGTTCCAGACCCGCCAGCAGGGCCTGGTGGGCCTGAAGTCGGTCTACGGCCTGGAGTTCAAGTCCTTCAAGGCGCTGGACGCGGGCGGCCCGCTGACGGCGGCCGCGCTGAAGAAGAACACGGTGCAGGCGGCCGACCTCTTCAGCACGGACCCGACCATCGTCAAGGAGAAGCACGTCACGCTCCAGGACCCGAAGAGGCTCTTCGGCTTCGAGAACGTGCAGCCCCTCGTCTACAAGAGCGGCCTCTCCGCGGCCGGCGTCGCCGCCCTCAACGCGGTCTCCGCGAAGCTCGACACGGTGACCCTGCTGGACCTCGACACCCAGGTCCAGTCCCAGAACAAGGACCCGCTGGACGTGGCGAAGGCGTGGCTGAAGACGGCCGGCCTGAGCTGACCCGCTCCGGCGACGACGCGGGTGCCTCCGTTTCTCCGGGAGGCACCCGCGTCGTGCTCAGTACCCGACGCGGAACGTCGCGTCCTGCTGATCCGTGGCCGTCGAGATCGGGTCGATCCGCAGGACGTAGTCGGAATGCCGGATGTAGCGCGTCGGATTGTTGTACGACCGGAAGGACGCCCAGGAGGAGTCGGCGAGCCCCGCGGTCCGGTAGAACGTGGCGTCCCCGGCGAACGTCGACGTGCCGTCGTTCACGTCGAGTTGGAGCGCGTAGTCGTAGTGCCGCAGGTAGCGGGTCGGGTAGTTGACCGACTGGAAGGACACCCCGGCGCTGTCCGCGAGACCCGGGACCAGGGTCCACTGCGAGTCGGTGTACGGGTCGAAGGCGTACTCGTCGATCCGCCCGACGAAATTCGAGTGGCGGACGTAACGGGCCGGGTAGTTGTAGGACTTGAGCCGGTTCCAGGCCGGGGTGCCCCACTTGGCGATGAGGTTGTTGTACTCGGCCGTGGTGATCGGCTGGATGCCGCAGTGCTTGGAGTTGAGCGGCTGCGTGTAGCGCTTCTGGTCCACGGCGGTCCAGGTGCCCGCGGCGAGGCTGCTGGTCTGCCAGGCGTAGAAGACGCCGTTCGGGTCCCAGGTGTCACCCCAGAGGTACCAAGTCGAGCTGGACGCAAGGGACTTGACCAGCGTCGGCGCCTCGGTGCCGTTGTGCGAGACCGCCGTGCTGAACTCGGTGAAACTACCCGGGTCCAGTGATGTGGACTTCGCGCCGACCAGCGTCGAACTCTTCTTGAAGTAGAGGTAGTTGACCCCGTTCACACCCACGGCGAGATCACCGTCGATGACGTCGTACCCGGGGTCGAAGAACACCTGCGGATCACCGGCGGTCACGAAATCACTCGTGTAGTTGACCATGATGACGTTGTGCCCGCTGTCGTTCACGGCCGAGTAGATCACCCCGTACTGCCCGCGCCCCGCGTCCCAGAACGACTCCGGCGCCCAGGCGTGGGTGTCCAGGTCGTGCACCTTCATCCGCCGGTAGCCGGTGAAGGTACGCAGGTCGGTGGAGTCCCAGACGTGGATGTACTGGCTGACGTACGACCAGTCGGTGCCGTTGAGGTCGGTCGCGAGGACCACGAACGTGCCGTCCTGCTTGCGCAGGATGAACGGGTCGCGCAGGCCGAGGGAGCCCGCGGTGGGGGTGGCGACGGGGGCGTTCTGGTTGAGCGGGGTCCACTCCAGACCGTCCGGGCTGACGGCCAGGTGCAGGCCGTAGTTGGCGCCCAGGAACGTCGGCGACTCGGTGAAGTAGCACATGACGTAAGCCGAGTTGGTGGCGGCCCGCGCGCTGCCCGCGCCGAGCGTGAGCGCGCCGGTGGCCGCGAGGGGGACGGTCGCGGCCATGCCGAGGAAGAGACGGCGGGACGGGTGGGGGAGAGGAGGGACGGCCATGTGTTCTCCAGGGGGATACGAGCGGCCCATTGATTCATGTCGTTCGACATTCCGAACGGGGTTCGGTAAGTCGATCAGAAGGTAGAGATGGGGCGCGTGCGCGTCAATCACACGGTCGTGCTTGGCCGATTCCCGTCGTTCACGTAGGCGTCCGCTACGAGCCCCCTGTGTGGATCAGGAGTTCCGCCCGCGCCCGGGCCGCCGCCCCGACCGCCACCGCGTCCCCGCCCAGCCGCGCCGGCAGCACCCGCACCGGGTGCCCGCTCACCGGCGGCTCCACAGCCAACGTCTCCTGCACGGCGGACTCGACCAGATCCCACGACCGGCTGACACCCCCGCCGATCACACACGTCGTGACATCCAGCAGCCCCGCCGTGATCAGCAGCGCACGGGCGACACCGCGCCCCACCGCCGTGTACACGGCCCGCGCGTCCGGATCGCCCGCCCGGGCCGCCTCGGCGACCTCACGGGCCGTGAGCGCACGCCCCGTCCGCTCCCCGTACCGCGCCGCGATCGACCGCCCCGACGCCAGCGTCTCCAGATGCCCTCTTCCCCCGCACGTGCACGGCAGTTCACCGAACCCGGGCACATGGCCGATCTCGCCCGCCGCCCCGCGCGGCCCGTCGTACAGGGCGCCATTCAGCCACAGCGCGCCGCCCACCCCGGTGCCGAGCGTCATCCCGAGCACGTTCTCCGCACCGGCGACCGCACCCTTCGCGACCTCCCCGCGCAGAAACGCGTTCACGTCGTTGTCAAGGAACGCCGGTACGCCCAGGGCCTGTTGGACGGTGGCCGTCACCTCGAACCCGGCCCAGTCGCGAAAGGAGTCGCTCGCCACGAGGATCCGCCCGGCCCGCACATCCACGAGCCCGGCCGCACCGACCCCGACCCCGAGCAACCGGGCGGGCGTACGGTCCAGCAGCAGCCGTAGCGCGGAGAGTGCGGCGTCGAGCATGGCCGTCCCGCCCTCACTCGCCGGGGTCGGTACCTCCGTCCGGTCCAGGACGTCGAGTTCGGCCGTGCACAGCACGACCTGGGTGGTCGTCCCGCCGATGTCGACGCCGACGATCACCTGGGGGGAGTCGCTCACGCGCCGGCCCCCGTCCCCAACGCCAACCGGCGCTCCCTGCGCTTCCGTTGGAGCACCGGATCGGGTACGGGTACGGCGGCGATGAGCCGGCGCGTGTACGCGGTCTCCGGGTGCAGCAACGTACTCATGGTCGGCCCCTGTTCCTCGACCCGCCCGTCCCGCATCACGACCACCCGCCCGGCGAACTGCTGCACCACGGCGAGGTCGTGCGAGACGAAGAGACACGCGAACCCGAGTTCCGCCTGCAACTCGGCGATCACTTCCAACACGGTCTGCTGCACGCTCACGTCCAGCGCGCTCGTCGGCTCGTCCGCGACCAGCAACCGCGGTTCGAGGACCAGCGCCCGCGCGAGACTCACCCGCTGCCGCTGCCCACCGGACAGCTCACGCGGCCCGCGCCGCGCCAACTCCCGTGGCAGCCGCACCAGTTCGAGCACCTCGGCAACCCGCTTCCGTCGCTCGGCGGCACCCGTCCCACGCCGGTGCACCCGCAACGGCTCGGCCACGCACTCCGCGACACTCATCCGCGCGTCCAGCGAGGCCACCGGATCCTGCAACACCACACCGACCCCGGCCAGCAGAGCCCGCCGGGCCCCTCCCCGCGCCTTGCGCAGATCGGCCCCGAAGAGGGAGATGCTCCCCGACTCCGGCGAGACCAGCCCGAGAGCCACCCGGGCGGCGGTCGACTTCCCCGACCCGGACTCACCGACAAGTCCCACGGTCTCGCCGGCCCGCACGGTGAGCGACACCTCCTCCAGCGCCCGCACGGCACGAGGCCCACGCCCGAACTGCACGGAGACATCCCGCAGTTCGACCACAGGAGCCGCCGTCTCGACGGACTCACGCGCAACGGCACCCACCGGCTCGCTCACCGCCAGCCGAGGCACGGCGGCCAACAACCGCCGCGTGTACTCATGGGTGGGCCGCAGCAGCACGTCCTCCACCGCCCCCGTCTCCACTACCTCCCCCTCCAGCATCACGGCGACCCGGTCGGCGAAGTCCGCGACGACCCCCATGTTGTGCGTGACCAGCAGCACCCCGGTCCCGGAGTCGGCGGCCAACGCCCGCAGCAGGTCAAGGATTTCGGCCTGCACGGTGACGTCCAGCGCGGTGGTCGGCTCATCGGCGACCAGCAACCCGGGCGAGTTGGCGATGGCCATGGCGATCACGACCCGCTGCCGCTGCCCACCCGACAACTGGAACGGAAAGGCGGAAGCCCGCCGTTCGGGCTCGGGAATCCCGACCCGGCGCAACAACTCAACTGCCTCCGCAGCAGCCTCCTGCCGCGACACATCCCGATGATTCCGCACAACTTCCGCTATCTGCTTGCCGATTCGGGTCAGCGGATCAAGCGCGGTGGCCGGCTCCTGGAACACCATCGAAGCCGTACGCCCCCGCAGCCGCGCGAGTTCGGCCTCACCGGCCCCGACGACATCCGTCCCGCCGACCGAAACGCCCCCGGAAGCACGGGCGTTGCCGGGCAACAACCCAAGGGCAGCAAGCGCGACGGTCGACTTCCCGGACCCGGACTCACCGACAAGGGCAAGAGTCTCCCCGGGCTCCACCCGCAACGACACCCCACGCACGGCAGGCACATCACCGCTCTCGGTGGAGAAAGTGACGCTCAGATTCGCTATCTCCAGGATGCTGTTCATCCCCGTCCCCTCACGTCGAAGGCGTCGCGCAGCCCGTCGCCGACCGCGTTGAAAGCGCACACGACGAGGATGATCGCGAGACCCGGCGGCACGATCAGCCACCAGCGTCCCGAGTAGGCGGCCGTCAGCCCGGCCGAGAGCATGCCGCCCCAGTCGGTCGACGGCGGCTGAACTCCCAGCCCCAGATAGGAGACATAGGCGACGAGCAGAATCGCGTCGGCGACCTGGAAGGTGGCCGCGACGACGATGGTCGACACCGAGTTGGGCAGAATGTGCCGCGTGATGGCCCGACTGTGCGAACCACCGATGGCCCGCAGGGTCAGCACATAGTCCCGGCTCTTCAGGGTCAAGGTCTCGGCCCGCACGAGCCGCGACGGCACGAGCCAGGACACCAACCCAAGAATCACGATCAGCCCAGGCACGCCAGGCGTGGTGATCGCCGACACGACGAGAAGAATGAACAGCGCGGGAATCGCGATCCCGGCATCCACGACCCGCATCATCACGGCATCGACCCACCCACCGGCATACCCGGCGACCGACCCCCAGACCGTCCCGATCACGGTGGCAAGCACCCCAGCGGCAAGCCCGACGAGCAACGACACCTTCCCGCCGTACATGAGCCGCCCCAACTCGTCATGCCCGACAGCATCGGTACCAAGCCAATGCGCCCCGCTGGGCCGGAGATTGACCTGCGTGAGGTCGGTGTGGATCTGATCGGTGGAGTAGAGAAGCGGCCCCACGAAGCAGAAGAGAAGAAAGAGGGCAACGACTGCAAGTCCGGCGACCGCGAGCCTGTTGCGAGCGAAGCGAGCAATCAGGGGCGCGGGGAACTGCGCGACCAGCCCCCACCGGCCCGCACTTTGAACACTCATGTCCGCCCAGCCTTCACTCGGGGATCCACAATCCGCTGGACGACGTCAGCAAGGAGCGTCCCCACCACGGTCGCGACGGAAATCACGAGCACGCACCCGAGGAGCACCGGGTAATCCGAAGACTGAGCCGCACTCCAGAACAGCAGCCCCATCCCCGGGTAGTTGAAGAGCTGCTCAACAACCAGCGCACCCCCGAACAACACCGGCACGTAGTACCCCAACATCGCGATCACCGGCGTAAGCGAGTTCCGGAACACGTGCTTGAAGAGAATCGCCCCCTGCCGAGAACCCCCCGCCCGAGCCGTACGGACGTAGTCCTCGGACAGGTTCTCCAACGTCGCGGCCCGCATGTACCGACTGAACACGGCAACCATCGAGGCCGCCCCGGTCACCACCGGCAGCACCAACGCCACTGGATCCGCGAAGACCTGAGCAACCGTGTCCCCCTGCGGCGCCTGCGAAGGAAACCACCGCACCATCTGCGTGAAGACCAGCACCAGCACAAGTCCCAAGAAATACACGGGAGTTGAGTAGGCCACGAAGCTCAAGGCCGTGATGACATAGTCGGCCGGCTTGTTCCGCCGCACCGCCTGCCACATGCCCAGCGGAATGGCGAGCGCCAGCCCGAGAACCGCGGACAACACGGTCAACACCAGGGTCTTCGGGAGGCGTTGCTCGATGAGCCGGGACACCGCCTCATTGAGCGTGTACGACGTGCCGAGGTCACCGTGCAGCAACTGCCGCAGGTAGTACAGGTATTGGACGGGCAGCGGCCGGTCGAGCCCCTGGTCGTGGTTGAACAGCGTGATCTGCTGGGGCGTGGCCTGCGGGCCGAGGATCCCGCGCGCGGGACCCCCGGGCAGCGCGTGCAGCAGGCCGAACACCACGACCGTCACGATGAGGATCACGACCAGCGCCTGGGCGATCCGCCGAGTCAGATACAGGAGGGTGTCCATGCCTCAGCTGGTCCACTTCCACTGTGCCGGGTGGAAGTTGGCGAGCGGGTCCTGCGAGAAGCCGCCGAGGCCGTTCTTGACGACGGAGATCTGGTAGTCCGGCTCGGGCAGCCAGATCACCGGCAGGTCCTTGGCCAGGGACGCGCTGTACTCCTGGATCTCCTGCGTCGAACTCGACGTCGTGGAGGCGGAGATGAGCTTGTCGACGTCGGCGTTGGAGTAGTTGCCGAAGTTCGCGCCGCCCTTGGACTGGAACAGCGAGTCGCCGGTCGGGAAGGCCGGGAAGTACCAGCTGCCCGCCGTACCGAAGAAGGACAGCTGCCACTTGCAGATCGACTGCGAGGCCGTGCACTGCGGAGTCTGTGACAGCACGGAGTTGACGGGCGCGGTCTTGATGGAGAACTTGATCCCGGTCTTCGCGAGCGAGGACTGGATCGCGCTCATCATGTTGTCCGTCACCGTCGAACCGGACTGCGACAGCACCTGCATCTGGAACTTCGTCCCCTTGGCGACCCCTTCACCGCACTGCGCGGCACCCGTGCCGGGGCTGGTGCAGGCCATGACCCCGCCCTGCTCGCTCCAACCATGGCCGCTGAGCAGCGACTTGGCGGCCGAGGTCGAGAACGGATACGGGTCGCTCTTCTGCGTGGCCGACAGGAACGACGAACTCTGCGCCTGCGGTATCGGCCCGTACCCGGGCACCGCCGTCCCGTTGAAGATGACCTTCGCCAGACTGCTCTGGTCGATGGACTTCTGCACCGCCTGCCGGGCGTAGAGCTGCTTGAACACGGCACCCATGGAAGGGTTGTTGAAGTTGTACGGCATGTAGGTGATCGCCCAGCCCGACCACGGCTTCACGGTGTAGCCCTGCGCGGTGAAGCTCGCCTTCTGGTCGAGGTCGGTCGCCTCGATGTAGCCGTAGTCGACGCTCCCGGACCGCAGCGCGTTCTTCTCGGCGTCCGCCGTCGTGAAGGGGAGGAGGTTCACGGTGGGGATGCCGGGCTTCTCGCCGCCGTCGTACTTCGAGTTGGCGGCCAGGACGACCTTGCCGGCCGTGGAGAAGGACTTCACGGTGTACGGGCCGCTGACCGTCTTCCACAGGGCGTTCGTCGCGTACCCGCTGATGTTCTTCGCCGCGTCGTTGAGGTACGTCCAGTCCTTCTTGGCGTCCCCGGCCTTGTCCCACACGTGCTGGGGGAGTGGGGTGATGGAACTCAGCTCATTGGCCAGCATCCACTGCGGGTTGTAGGCCTTGTCGAAGGTGATCGTGAAGTGACTTGCGTCCACGGTCTTGAAGGATGTCCAGTTGTCCGGCGCCTTGCCCGGGTTGTAGCCGGCCCACTGGGACTTGTTCGCCTTGATGAGGTCGAACCAGAACTTCACGTCGGCGGAGGTGACCGGCTTCCCGTCGCTCCAGTGCCGGTCGCCGAGGGTGATCGTGACGCTCTTGTTGTCGGCCGCGAAGTCGGCGGCGGTCGCCACCGAGCCCTTCTTGTTCCAGCCCATGGTCCCGGTCGAGCCGTCGTAGGCGATGAGCGGCTCCCACAACGAGTTCGCGATGGAGATGTTGTTGGTGTTGAGGTGGGCCGCCGTGCCGATCGGCAGGATCCAGTTCGGGGTGAAGTTCGCGGGCAGCGCGTAGTCGATCGAGTCGTGGGACCCGGACGACGACGTACCGCTCGACCCGGAGCAGCCCGCGAGCAGCAGCGAGGCCGTGGTCAGGGAGGCACCTGCGAGGAGTCTCTGGCGAACAGGGGACATGGTTCTCCTCGGAAAAAGAGGGGCGGAGGCGGGAGTGATGACAGTCAACGGCCCCCGGTGTCGAAGAAACAGGCGTCCCGCTGTAAAAAGCCTGTTTCTGCTGTTCTGAAAAAAGGTGAGAGGGCATCCGGGTGACTTACGCTCGTCGCCTCGATCACCCGATCCGGAAGTAACTTCCTTCATGCCTGAAAAAAGTGCGCACCGCCGGAAGAGCACCTCGGGCGTCTCCTCACTGGCCGAGCACGTCCT
The DNA here is from genome assembly GCF_035982055.1 of Streptomyces sp. NBC_01288. Taxonomy (NCBI): domain Bacteria; kingdom Bacillati; phylum Actinomycetota; class Actinomycetes; order Kitasatosporales; family Streptomycetaceae; genus Streptomyces; species Streptomyces sp. NBC_01288. The sequence continues at coordinate 2,297,769 of NZ_CP108427.1, read as the reverse complement.
CGAACTCCTCGCCTCCGGGCAGGCCGCCACCCGCACCGAACTCGCCGAACTGCTCGGCGCCGCGCCCTCGACGATCTCCCTCGCCGTGGGCCAGCTGGTGTCCCTGGGCCTGGTCGCCGAGCACGGCACCCGCTCCTCCACCGGCGGACGCCCGCGCAAGGTGCTGCGGCTGGGCGGCAGCGACGGCTTCGCGGTCGCGGCCGAGCTGGGCGGCAAGCACGCGCACGTCGGGGTCGTACTCCCCGGCGGAGGCCTGACCGACGTGTCGACCGTTCCCTTCCCCACGGCGGACGGCCCCGAGGCCGCGCTGCCGGGCCTCGCCGAGACGCTCACCGCGCTCGCCGAACGCCACGGACGCGACCGGCTGCGGGGCGTGGGCCTGTCCCTCCCCGGCCCGGTCGACATCGCCTCCGGGATCGTCACGCTCCCGGCCCGGATGCCCGGCTGGAACAAGTTCCCCATCCGCGACTGGCTCGCCGACCGCTTCGAGGTCCCGGCCGCCGTCGAGAACGACGCCAACTGCATGGCCGTGGGCGAGCACACCGTCCAGCCCGCCGAGCGCCGCCAGTCGATCATGGTCAAGGTCGGCACCGGCATCGGCGCGGGCGTCATCGCCGACGGCCGCCTCTACCGCGGGGGTACCGGCGCGGCGGGCGAGATCACCCACGTCCGCGTCGAGGCCGCCCACGACATCCCCTGCTCCTGCGGCAACACCGGCTGCCTGGAGACCGTCGCCTCCGGCGCCGCCCTGGTCCGCATCCTGCGCGGCCACGGCCTGGACGTGACGTCCACGGAGGACGTCGTACGCCTCGCCACGGACGCCCACCCCGAAACGACCCGAGCGGTCCGCCAGGCCGGCCGCTACCTCGGCCAGGTCCTCGCGGCCAACGTCAACTTCTTCAACCCCGACGCCGTGTACCTCGGTGGCATCCTCTCCACCCTGGAACCCTTCGTGGCGGCAGTACGCAGCCAGCTCTACGAGGGCTGCCACCCCCTGGTCACCGAACACCTGGTGATCGACCGAGCGAGCCTGGGCGCGGACGCGGGCTTGGTGGGCGCAGGCCAGTTCGCCCTGCAACGGGCCTTGGCGCAAGCACTCCAAACGGTCACAGACAAACCCGGGATGCGCTGACCTACCTAGGGGCGCGGGGAACTGCGCGACCAGCCCCCACGCACCCGCACCCGACACACAACCTGGAGCCCCCATTGCCTCCTTCCCGCCCCACCATCGCCATCGCAGGCCTGGGCATCGAATCCTCGACCTTCTCCCCAGCCCGCACAGAAGCCCCCGCCTTCCACCCCCAACGAGGCCCCGAAGTCCTCACCCGCTACCCCTTCCTGACCCCCGGCACCCCCCTCCGCGAGGCCGCAGACTGGCAAGGCGCCCTGGTCGGCAAGGCCCTCCCCGGCGGCACGGTAACGGCCACCGCATTCACCGAACTCACCGACGAACTCATCGCACGCCTAGGCGAGTTGGGCCCCCTGGACGGCCTCTGGTACGACATCCACGGCGCGATGACAGTAGAGGGCACAGACGACGCCGAAGCCCAGCTGCTCGCCCGCATCCGGGAAACCGTCGGCCCACACACCCTCGTGTCCACCTCCATGGACCTGCACGGCAACGTCTCCCGCGAACTGGTCCACCAGAGCGACCTGATCACCTGCTACCGCATGGCCCCGCACGAAGACGCCATGGACACGAAGGAACGCGCCGCCCGCAACCTCGTAACCCTCCTGACCAGCGGAGCGCCCCGCCCGGTCAAGGCCTGGATCCCGGTCCCCGTACTGCTCGCAGGCGAACAGACCTCCACCCGCATCGAACCGGCGAAGAGCGTCTACGCGGCCGTAGAAGAGGTCGAGGCGGAAGCCGGAGTCACCGACGCGGCGATCTGGGTCGGCTACGCCTGGGCGGACGAGCCCCGCAACCGAGCCGCGGTCGTCGTGACCGGCCCGTCGGAACCGCAAGTCCGAGCCGGCGCCGAACAGTTGGCGCGCGGCTTCTGGGAAGCGCGACACGACTTCGAGTTCGTGGCCCCGACCGGCACCCTGGACGACTGCCTGGACGAGGCCCTGGCCTCCACCGCCCGCCCGTACTTCATCAGCGACACCGGCGACAACCCGACCGCGGGCGGCGCCGGCGACGTCACCTGGGGCCTCCAACAGGTCCTGGAACGCCCGGAGTTCAAGGACGAGGGCGGCCCCACGGTCATCTACGCGTCGCTCCCCGGACCGTCCGCCGTAGCCGCGGCGGAGCGTGCCGGCATCGGCGCCACCGTCACCGTCACGGCGGGCGCGGAGGTCGACGACCGCCACGCGGGCCCGCTCACCCTCACCGGGGTCGTGCACTCGATCCGGCACGGCGACCGCGACGCGGAGACCGAGGTCGTCCTCAGAGTCGGTAGCGTGTACGTGATCCTGACCCGGCTCCGGAAGCCGTACCACCACGAACACGACTTCACCGACCTGGAGTTGGACCCGCGCTCCGCCGACCTCGTGCTCGTCAAGATCGGCTATCTCGAACCCGAGCTCTTCGCCATGGCCGCGGACTGGAAGATGGCCCTCACCCCGGGCGGGGTCGACCAGGACCTGGTCCGGCTCGGGCATCACCGCGTCCGGCGGCCCCTGTTCCCCTTCGACCGGGACATGCCCGACCCGGACCTCACGGCCCGGATCATCGCCCCCTCGGACGAGCCGCTCAGCGGGGCGGACGAGTGAGCCTGCCGCCCCCGCCGTCCTCGATGGCCGCCTCGATCAACTGGTCCAGCAGCGCGATCAGTACGTTCCGGCACGAGTCGCGCTCACGGGCGTCGCAGAGCAGCACCCGGACGTCCTCGGGGAGGGCCAGCGCCTCGCGCACGGCCTCCGCCGGGTACGGGTGTTCGCCGTAGAAGCCGTTCACGCCCACCACGAACGGGATGCCCCGGCGTTCGAAGAAGTCGACGGCCGCGAAGCTGGACCTCGGGCGGCGGACGTCGATGAGGACCACCGCGCCGAGTGCGCCGAGCGCCAGGTCGTTCCACATGAACCAGAAGCGCTGCTGGCCCGGGGTGCCGAAGAGGTAGAGCACCAGGTCCTGGCCGATGGTGATGCGGCCGAAGTCCAGGGCCACGGTGGTGGCCCGTTTCTCCTCGATGCCGTCGAGGTCGTCGACGGCGAGGCCCGCCACGGTCAGCGGTTCCTCGGTGCGCAGCGGCGCGATCTCGCTCACCGAACCGACCATCGTGGTCTTGCCGACGCCGAAGCCCCCCGCGATCAGGATCTTGACCGTCTCGGGCGGCGCGGGTGCCGGAGCGATGGTGTCAGAGCCGGTCAAGGCCCTCCCTCACTTTCTGCAGCAGGTCCATGTCCGGGCTGGTACGGGAGACCGGGTGCGGCGGCCGGGCCGTGATCAGGCCGTCCTCCAGCAGATCGCAGAGCATGATCACTACCACGCTCACCGGAAGGTCGACAAGAGCGGCGACCTCCGCCACCGCCAGCGGCTCGGCGCACAGCCGCAGGATGCGGGACTGCTCCGGCTGCGGCCGGGGCGCCCGCGCGGGCACCGGATCGACCGCGGTCACCGTGGTGATGAGGGTGAAATCGGCGCGGCTGGGCCGGGTTCTGCCTCCGGTCAGCGTGAACGGCCGTACGAGCCGTCCCGCCGCGTCGCCACCGCTCACCTCACTCGCCGGAGCCGGCCGCGGGGCCGACGTTGGCCCGCGGCGCGGCGCTGAGATGCTCGCCTATCTTCTTCACCAGCATGTTCATCTGGTACGCCACGACCCCGACGTCCGCGCCCGGACCGGTCAGGACGACCAGATGGGCGCCGGGGCCCGCCGAGGTGAGGATGAGATAGCTGTTCGCCATCTCGATCAGCGCCTGGCGCACCGGGCCGCCCCGGAAGTCCATGCTGACCCCCTTGCTGAGGCTCATCAGCCCGGACGCGGTGGCCGCGAGCCGCTCGGCGTCGTCGCGCAGGAACCCGGTGGACTTGCTGACGACCAGGCCGTCCTCGGACAGCACGACGGCCTGGTTCACCTCGGCCACCCGGTCCACGAGTCCGGTGAGCAACTGGTCGAGCTGGGTGTGCGTGGCGGGGACGGGTCGTGTCATGGCGGAGTCCTTCATGAGCGGTCGGCGGGCGGATTCGGGGAGGCTGCTGCTTCCTCCCGGTCGTACTGCGAAGGCGCGTCGTCGTCGATGGAGTCTCGCGCCTGGAACGTGCCGCGCTGGAACCCGGCCAGCGAGGAAGCCGCACGCTCCGCGGTGAAGTCTTCCAGCTCCAGGTCCTCCTCGACCGCCCCGGCCTCCTCCCGCAACTCACTGGCCAGACTGGTCTGCGGCACCCGCCGCGGCAACGGGGTCAGCCCACCGAGCCCGGCCGTCACCGACTCGGACTCGGGCGACCGCGCCGGGGGGACGACGGGACGGCCCTTGGGTGCGGGACTCGACGCGTCAACTGCCCGATCGGCCACGGCGGTTGTTGCTGTGGAGCCGGCCGCCTTCTCCGTCTTCTCCGCTACGACGGCCTCGGCATCGGCCGCTCGTGCCGCGCCCCGGGCGGGCTCCTCGGGTGCCTCGGGTACGACGATCTCGTGCGGGATCAGCACGATCGCGGTCGTGCCGCCGTACGGCGAGGAGCGCAGGGTCACCGCGATGCTGTGCCGGGTGGCGAGCCGGGCGATCACGAACATGCCGAGCCGGAGGTCGTCGGCGAGGGCGACCACGTCGAACTGCGGTGCCACCGCCAGCTGTTCGTTGAGCGAGGCGTAGTCCTCCTCCGACATGCCGAGCCCGCGGTCCTCGACCTCGATGACGAGCCCCTTGGCGACCATCGCGGCCCGCACCCCGACCGGGCTCGGCGCGGGGGAGTACACGGTCGCGTTGTCGATCAGCTCGGCCAGCAGGTGGATCACGTCGGCGACCGCGGGCGGCGCGAGGCACACCTCCTCCTCGGTGTGCACCTCCACCCGCTGGTACTGGGCGACTTCACCCACGGCGCTGCGCAGGATGTCGATGAGGGCGACCGGCTCGGTCCAGCTGCGGCGCGGCTGCTCGCCGCTGATGACGACGAGGTTCTCCTCGTAGCGGCGCAACTGGCTTGCCGTGGAGTCCAGTTCGTACAGGCCGCGCAGGACCTCGGGGTCGTCGTGCCGACGCTCCAGCTGGTCGAGCTTGGTCAGCTGGAGGTTGACCAGGTTCTGGCTCTGCCGGGCGATGCCGAGGATGACCTTCTGGAAACCCCTCCGGGTGTCGGCGAGTTCGACCGCGGTGTGCACGGCGGTGCGCTGCGCGGTGTTGAACGCCTGCGCCACCTGGCCGAGTTCGTCGTTGCCGTAGTCCAGGGGCGGGGTCGCCGACTCGACGTCGATCTTCTCGCCCCGGTTCAACCGGGCCACCACATCGGGCAGTCGGTCCTCGGCGAGGCCCAGCGTGGCCGCCTTCAGACCGCGCAGCCGGCGGGACAGGGAGCGGGTGATCCGCCAGGACATGCCGACGCAGAGCAGCAGGGCGGCGAGTCCGCCCGCGCTCAGCGAGGCGGCCGTGACGAGCAGGTTGTGCGCCTTGTCGGAGCTGCGGTCGAGGAGCCCGGACGTCTGCTGCCTGATCAACACCGTGTACTGGTCGGCGACTTCGGTCAGTGCCGCGTTCCACTGCTTCTGCTCGTCGGGCAGGACGATCCGGCCGGCCGAGCCGTCGTCCGGTTCCGCCCTGCCCGCCGTACCGGCCCTGAGCACCGCGTCCTCCGTGGACTCCAGGGTGCTCCACTCGACGCTCTGCAGAATGTGCTCGATCCTCGTCTTGGCGGCACCCTGGAACCCGGTGGCGATCTGGTCCTCGACCAGCCAGCGCCGGGCGTGCACCAGCTCGGCGAACTGCTCCCACGACTCGTTGTCCAGGTGCCCGGAGTGCCAGGCCAGCGTCAGCTGCGCGTCCTCCTGGGAGACCAGCTCCGCACCGTGCTCCAGCGCGACGAGCGGCTCCGCCTGCGAGGTGAGGTCGCCGTCGTCGACCTGGGACAGCTCCTGGAACGCCTGGATCTGGTCGTCGATGATCGAGGTGTACTGGTCCAGCACCTGCTGGGGCGTGATGTCGGTGGGTTTGTCCACCTGGTCCCGGTAGTACTCCAGGCTGTCCACGGACGCGACGACCGAGTACATCCGGTCCCTGATCCGGGACGGCGCCTTCTTGATCGCCCCCGACTGGGCCACGAGTTGGGCCACCGCCTTGTCCGTCGCCGCGCGCTGGGCCTCCAGCGCGGCCTGGGAGCCGTGCGGATTCGCCATCCACGCCGCCGAGAGAGTGCGCTCCTTCTGGAGCGCGAGCGCGGCCTCGGTGCCCATGGCGCCGGTCGACCTGCTCAACTCCGTCTGCGAGCGCAGCCGTAGCCCCTCCGCGAACATCTGGGTCGTCGTCACGCCCCACATGGCGGCCAGCGTGACGCTGGGGACCAGGGCGAGCAGGATCAGGGAAAGACGTATGGAACCGACGCGGCGCCGGGCACCTGTCCGTGGAGACATCGTGGTCGTCCTCGCTACATCCTCGTACGAAGTGTCCGGTCAGCGCGTTCCGTCGGCCGCGAACCTCGCGACCGCGCCGACGTTCGTCTTCGTCACGAACGCCGGGCCGGTGAGCACGGGAGCCACCCCGCCGCCACTGATGTTGCCGTTGGTCTTGTAGAGCCACAACGAGTTCACGGCCAGATAGCCCTGCAGATAAGGCTGTTGATCGACCGCGAACTGTACGTCGCCGCTCTGCACGGCCTTGACCAGGGTCGAGTTGAGGTCGAAGGTCGCGACCTTCGCTCTGCTGCCCGCCGCCTTGACGGACTTGACCGCGGCCAGTGCGAAATCGGCGCCCATCATGACCACTTCGTCGATGCTGGGGTCCTGCTTCAGCCGGTCCGTGACCCCCGCGGACACGGCGTCCATGTCGGTGCCGTCCACGTAGAGCATGTCGGTCTCGCCGCTGAACGCCTTCTTCACGCCCGCGCAGCGTGCCTCCAGGGCGACATTGCCCCGCTCGTGGATCACGCACAGGGCGTGCTTGGCCTTGAGGGCGTCCAGTTTCTGGCCGACGGCGCGGCCCGCGACGCTCTCGTCCTGCCCGAAGAACTCCAGGACGCCCTCCGACTGCCAGGAGTCGATACCGGAGTTGAGGCCGACCACGGGAATGTCCGAGGCCTTGGCCTCCTTGATCGGCCCCTTCATCGCGGCCGGCTTGGCGAGCGTCAGCGCGATGCCGTCGACCCCGTCCTTGATCGCGTTCCGCACCAGCTCCGCCTGTCCGGTGGCGTCGGGGTCGCTCGCGTACGTCAGGTCGACGCCGTCCTTGGCCGCGGCGGCCTCGGCGCCCTTCTGCACCAGCAGCCAGAAGGCGTCGCCCTTGCTCGCGTGGGTGACCAGCGCGATCTTGAGCCGGCCCGTGTTCGCGGCACCGGCCGTGTCCTTGCCGGAGTCGGAACCAACGCTCGACGAGCAGCCGGAGAGCAGCAGACAGCCCGTCACGGCGAGGCTGAGCGCCGTGCCGCGTATCAGACGGGAGGGAGCGTGAGGTGAGGGTGGAGTGGTCATGGGGGGTGCGGCACCTCGCTGTGCGGCCGAGCTCGGGGACGGGGAGGGTGCGCCCGGAGCCGTATGAGGTGCGCCGACCGGGTTACTCCCGTTGGGCCGGAGCCAATCGCGTGCGACCACTGGTAGTCAAGTGAGCAGCGACATGGAGTGAGTTGTTGGCGCCGCATTGTGATCATCTCGACGGCGTAAGGAAGTTGAGCGGTCCGAGGAGGAGATGACGGGCCGGGGAACAGATGCTCATGCCAAGGACCGCGGCCGATCCTCCCGAAGGGCTGCCCGGCCGCCGAGGGGCGGGGCGTGGATCGGACCGCGGTCCAGGTCGTCAGGCGTGCGCCAACTCCCGCACGACAAGGGGGAGTCGGCGGCAGGTCAGAGGTCGAACTCGTGCGGCGGCAGATCGAGGCTGAAGCACGCCTCGCGGACCACGGCCTGCTCGGTCTTGTCGAAGTCGCCGTCCGCGCCGCCGATCACGATGCCGATCTGGATCACGGCACGCGCCTCGGCGGGCTTCTTCTTCGCCTTGGCGATCTCCTGGAGCACGCTGACCTTGCCGAGGGCGAAGTCGGCCGTCAGCTTGTTCAGGTTCTCGTCGAAACGGCGCTGGAGGTCCGTCGCGTCGAAGTTCTGAAGCACCTCGTTGCTCGCGATGAGCTGGGCGACACGCTGCCGCTCCGACGGGTCGACCGTCCCGTCGGCCGCCGCCACGAGTGCGCACATCGCCATGCTCGCGTCGCGGAACGCCCCGCTCTTCAGGTCGTTCTTCTTCGCCACGAGCTGGGTCTGCATCGTCGACGCGGACTCCTTGAAGCGGTCCCACAGGGCCATGCGAACTCCATATGTAGTAAGTCGTGCCCCAGGCGAGCAGTCGTGCGTCTGCGGCACCGTGGAAACTCCCCGGACCGGGGAGAAGTTCCGGCCGCCTAGACTGGGCCGTTCACGAACGGGACCGGTCAGGGACGGGAGGCGACGGCGGTGGCGACAGCCGGCAGCGGCTTCGAGGACCCGTCCGCCGACGTGCTCGCGGACGCCGCCGCGGCCTTCGGGCTGCTGGCCTCGCCCGCACGGCTGCACATCGTGTGGGCGCTGGCCCAGGGCGAGAGCGATGTCACCGGGCTCGCGGAGCGGGTCGGCGGCGCGCTGCCCGCGGTCAGCCAGCACCTCACCAAACTGAAGCTCGCCGGCCTGGTCCGGTCCCGCCGCGAGGGCCGCCGTCAGGTGTACTTCGTCGACGACCCCGACGTGGTCGACGTCGTCCGGCTCGCGGTCACCCGCATCGGCGACCGCGCCGACCGGGCCGATCTCCCCGCCCCCCGACTCCGTGGCCTCTGACACCGCCGCCCACCGGCACACCCCGCTCCAGGTGCTGCGGCAGCTGGACACCGGCCCGCGCGGACTGACCGACCCGGAGGCCGCGGCCCGGCTCGCGGCGACCGGCGAGAACACGGTTCCCCGGCGCCGTACGCCCTCCTGGCCCCGCCTGTTCCTGCGCAGCCTGCGCGACCCCTTCACCGCCGTCCTGCTCTGCCTCGGGCTGGTCTCGGCACTCGTCGCCTCCTGGGGCACCGCCGCGGTGATCCTCGCCCTGGTCGCGGTGAGCTGCGTGCTGCGCACGAGCGGGGAACACCGGGCCGACCGCTCCCTGCACGACCTGCGCGAGCTGGTCGGCGCCACCGCCTGCGTGCTGCGCCGCACGGACGCGGACGCGCCGGTACGGGCCAGGGAGACACCGGTCGCCGAGCTGGTGCCGGGCGATGTGATCCGGCTCGGGCCCGGCGACCTCGTCCCCGCGGACGTACGACTCCTGCGCGCGACCGGGCTGACCGTGCACCAGGCCGCCCTCACCGGCGAGTCCGCGCCGGTCGGCAAGGCGGCCGTAGAACTGCCCGGCGCGGCGGACGGGGGCCCCTTCGCGCAGCCGTATCTCTGCTTTCAGGGCAGCGGTGTCGTCTCCGGGAGTGCCACGGCGGTCGTGCTGGCGACGGGGGCGCGGACCCGGTTCGCCGCCGCGCACGGCGGGCCTGTGCGGCGGGAGGCGAGCGCGTTCGACCGGTCCGTGCACGGCATCTCCTGGGTGCTGATCCGGTTCATGCTGCTGACGCCCCCGCTCGTCCTCATGGCCAACGCGGCGTTGCGCGGGCGGGGCCTGGCGACGCTGCCGTTCGCCGTCGCGGTGGCGGTCGGGCTGACGCCCGAGATGCTTCCGGTGATCGTGACGACGTGCCTCGCGCGCGGGGCCGCGCTCCTCGCCCGTACGCACGGTGTCGTCGTCCGGCGGCTCCCCGCGCTGCACGACCTCGGCGCCGTGGACGTCCTCTGCCTCGACAAGACCGGCACGCTCACCCAGGACCGCCCGGTCGTGGAACGCGCCCTCGGCCCCGACGGCCTCACCGATCCCGACGTCCTGCGGCTGGCCGCCACAGCCGCCTGGTGGACCCTCCAACTCGCCGAGGCGCCCGTGCCGGACGCGCTCGACGAGGCGCTGCTGGAGGCGGCGGGGCCGGTGGGGGAGGAGTACGACGGGGTCGGGGCCGTGCCCTTCGATCCGGTACGGCGGCTCGCGACGGCGGTGGTGCGGGGCGAGGCGCTCGGCACGCACACGCTGATCGTGAAGGGCGCGGTGGAGGACGTACTGGACCGGTGTGCGGTGGCCGCCGTGGAGCGCGACCGGCTGCTCACCCTGGCCGAGCGGGAGGCGGAGTCCGGGCTGCGCATCCTGGCGGTCGCCACCGCCGAACGCCCCGCACGCGCGCGTGACTACGGCCCCGCCGACGAACGGGGCCTGGTCTTCCGGGGGTTGGTGACGTTCCACGACGCCCTGAACCCGGACGCCGGAGAAGCACTACGGGCCCTGGCCGGCCTGGGTGTCGGCGTGCGGATCCTCACGGGTGACCATCCGGCGACGGCGGCGCGGGTGTGCCGGGAGCTGGGGCTGGCGCCGGGGGACGTGCGGGTCGAGGCGCGCCGCACGCCCCAGGACAAGGCCCGCGCGGTCGCCGCCCTGCGCGCGGCCGGGCACACGGTCGGCTTCCTCGGGGACGGCCTGAACGACGTACCCGCGCTGCGCGCCGCCGACGTCGGCATCGCGCCGCGCGCCGCCGTGGACGTGGCCCGGGAGGCCGCCGACGTCGTGCTCGCCGGCAAGGACCTCGCCGCGATCCGGCACGCGGTCACGGCCGGGCGGCACAGCAGCGCGAACATCGCCTCGTACCTGCGGATCACGCTCTCCTCGAACCTCGGCAACGTCATCGCGATGCTCGCGGCGGGCCTGCTGCTGCCCTTCCTGCCGATGCTCCCGGCCCAGGTGCTCGCCCAGAACCTCTGCTTCGACGCCGCCCAACTGGCCTTCGCCCACGACCGTCCCGGCGCGGAGGCGCTGCGCCGCCCGACCGTGCTGCGGCCGCGGGCGTTCCTGCGCTTCATCACCGGGTTCGGGGTGCTGAACGCGGTCGCGGACCTGGCGACGTTCGCGGTCGTGGCACTGGCGCTCCGCGGCCCGGGCGCCGTGGACGACGAGGTCCTGTTCCACTCGGCCTGGTTCACGGAGAACCTGCTCACCCAGGCGCTGGTGATGCTGCTCCTGCGGACGAGGGGCGGTGCACCGGGGCCGGTGGGGCGAGCCGCCGTCGCGCTCGCCGCCGCGGGAGTACTGCTGCCCCTGAGCCCGCTGGGCGCCGCGCTGGGCATGACGGGCCTGGCGCTCCCTTACTACGTCCTCCTGGCAGCCGTGCTCGGTGTGTATGCCCTGGCCCTGAGGGGTCTGCGTTCCACCTCAGGGTTGTACAGTTGCGCAACATAGCAACTGTCGTGTGAGGGAAGAGGAGGACGAGGTCATGCTCCGCAACGGACTGGAACCTTGGCACCTGCTGGTGGTGGCGATCATGGTCATCCTGCTGTTCGGCTCCAAGAAGCTCCCGGAGGCCGCCCGCGGCCTGGGCAAGTCCATGCGCATCCTCAAGAGCGAGGCGAAGGCGATGAAGGAGGAGAGCGACGTGGCGGAGTCGGTCCCGGCGCAGCCGACCACGGTCCACACCGTGACGGATTCTCCGGCCGCCGCTTCCACGGAGCCACCGGCCACCGCCCACTGAACTCGCCGACCGCGGCGATCCCGGGGTGCTTCCGGTTACCCCGGTCGGTGAGGGGTACCGGTACGGGTTGCGGGTTGCCGGTACCGGGCGGGGTGGAACGGTGGCTTCGGCCGGATCTCGCGCAGGGTGTAGGCGTCCGGGGTTGTGCCGAGCGGCGTGAGCGCGAGGTCCCTGGGCGATGTGCCGGTCCGGCGGAGCGTGCCGCAGGTGATGCTCACCGCTGCCTGTGAGACGCCGCTGTTCCCTGCGACAGGCGCCGGTGCCGGGGTGACCCCACCGACACCTCCGGCCCTGAACTCCGGCCCCTCGCCGACGCGTTGGGCTTCCTGCCGTACGGCCACGGGGTGCACTACGACAGTGATCCCGGGCGGCGCCGGCTGGTGCATCGGCTGGTCGCGGACGGGACTCTCCTCGCCCCCCACCGCACGGACGACGGCCACTCGGTGGCCGAGGAACGCGTCGAGCCCCGGCTGTTGCCGGGGTCGGTGCGACGGGTCAGGCCTGCTGCTGGAGTTCCGTCTTCGTGGCCGTCTTCGCCTCGCGCTTACGACGCTTGCGCTCCGACCGCGGCTCCTGGTCCGGCAGCCAGCCGAACGTCATGCAGCTGCCCACGATGCCCAGCAGCAGCCCGATGAAGAAGCCGCCGAGGTTCGAGGTGAGCCAGCTGCCCAGGGAGCAGAGGATCCCGACGATCGAGTAGAAGAGCCGCTGGCCCGGGCTGAAGAGGATCAGCAGTCCGCACAGCAGCATCATCACCGGGAGCAGATATCCGGTCACGCCCTGCATCCCGATGTGCATCGCGACCTTCAGCGACACCTTCTCCGTGAGCAGGATCTCCGCCCCGCCCAGGGCGAGCAACAGCCCGCCCCAGAACGGACGGCGGGCCCGCCAGCGCCGGAAGGCGGGCCCTCTCCCCTGCTGTGGCAGGCTCTCCGACATCAGCAACCCGTGTCGCTGAAGCTGAGCTTGAGGCCCGGCAGCTTGAACACACCCGCCGTGGTGGCGTAGTTGGTCTGCCGCAGGTTGTCGATGTGCACGGTGTCGGCCTGCTGGCTGAAGACGCCCTTCTTGCCCTGCACGCCCGCCTTGTTGAGCGTGCTGGCGTCGTTGCCGATCTCGATGTTGTTGAAGGACGCGTTACCCGACATCTCGGTCGAGTCGGTGGTCAGGTCGGTCGCCGTCACCTTTGTCGCCCCGCTGCCCGCCTTGATGAGCAGGTTGATGCCGCCGAGGTCGACGCTCTGGCACAGGCTGTCGAGCGTGGCGTTCTTGATGGCGGAGGTGATGATCAGTTCCTGGCCGCCGGTGTCGCCCGCGTTCGGGCTGTTCGGGATCATGTTGTCGAGGTCGCCGAACTGCTCGAAGCCAGTGCCGTCCATCGACTTGGCGGTGACCGTGAACGGCATGCCCGAGATGGAGAACTGCACCCCCAGCGCGCCCTGCGCGGTGAGCACCGCGAGGGCCGCGGCGGCCAGCGTGGCCGGCACCGCCATGACCGCGGCACGGCGCAGTCGGACCTGACCGCGTCTCTCGGGCCCCTCGGCGGTCGCGGGTACGGAACCGCTTTCCGGCTGCTCAGGGGTGTTTCCGTTGGACGGGTTGGCGTCCGAGGGTGAAGCCATGTCTGCTCCCATGTGCTGCTCTGGTTCAACGCGAGTCGGTATTCGAAGTGGCGCGTTGTCCTGGCGCGGACAGCGAGTGCGGCGCACCCTTCCCCACAACTCCCGGCGGGTGCAAGGGCTTTCAAGGTTACGCAGCAGTAGCCGTCGAGGAAGTTACCGGGGGTTACATTGAAGGGTCAAGGGAGTTGTGAAAAAAGAGTGTCGATGATGCGCCACCTGTGAGGCAAGGCCTTCCCGCGGCCCTGCCGAGCCCCGGTTTGTACATCAACTTGCCCTGCATCTCTTGACGTTGACGGACACTCAGGTCTACAACTCTCCCTTGTTTGCCGGATCCGTGGCGCCGGATCCGCCGCGCGGCACGAGCCGCGTTCCCGGACTTCCCTTTCCGCAGGGGCACTTCACGCCCTCAGAGTCCGAACCCCAGCGGCCCGGCACGGCCGCTTCCCCCCTGGTCGTGCCGTCCGCCCCACCGCCCGGCCCGGCCGGAGACCCCCAACCCCCGCGGGCCTCCGGCCGGTCACCGGCCGGCCGCCGCCCCGGCCCGTCACGTACGGAGAAGGCGTCACGGGCCGGCGGCGGCGAACTCGCGCCCCTCAACCCCCAGTTACCCCACCCCCCAAGAACCCCCCGGTTCGACCCTCCCTTCGAAAGAAGAGGTACACCCGCATGCGTACTCGCACCGCTCTCACCCTCGTCGGCTCCGTCGCCGCCCTCACCCTCCCCTTCATCGCCCCGGCGTCGGCGGCCGACACCGTGCTCACCACCGGCAGCCTCGGCGGCACGGCCGTCGCCGTCGGCGATGTGCTGACCGCGCCCCTGGCCACCGGCACCAGCGCCACCCTGTACTCCAGCGCGACCGGCACCAGCGGCATCAAGTGCACGACGTCGCAGTTCACGGCGACCGTCACCGACAACCCGACCGCGCCGGGCACCGCCACCGAGTCCGTCTCCGGGCAGAGCTTCGACAGCAGCAGCTGCACGAGCAACGTCCTCGGCGTCACCGGTGTCACCAGCATCACGGTCGACAACCTGCCGTACACCACCGCGGCCGTCTCGGACGGCACCCTGACCGTCACCCCGGCCAGCGGCTCCACCATCCAGACCACGGTCAAGCTGACCACCCTGCTGGGCAGCATCACCTGCGTCTACCAGGCGCCCAGCCTGACCGGCACGGCGAGCAACACCGACACCAGCATCAACTTCACCAGCCAGGCCTTCACCAAGACCTCCGGCTCGTCCCTGTGCTTCAGCGCCGGCTACTTCACCGCGAAGTACGCCCCGGTGACGGACGGCGGCGCCGCGGTCTACACCAACTAAAGGAGCAAGTAGGGCCTGTACGCGTCGAGTTCGAGTTCAGCGTCGACGCAGTCGCAGGGCCAGGGCGGCGCCCCCGGTGAGCACCAGCACCGCGGCGGCGCCGCCCGCCACCATGGGCGCCGAAGGACCGCTCGAAGCGGCGTCGGTGTCGGACGCCACCGGGCTGCTGCCCGGCGCGGTGCTCTCCTCGGCCGGGGACGCCTTCTGCGCCGTAGCGGATGCCGGGGCCTTGGCCGAACTGCTCGCGGCAGCAGGAGACTTGGTCGCGGACGACGACGGGCTCGCGGTCTTTCCCTTCGAGCCGGCCGTCCCCGCCGCAGGTGTCGGCGAAGCGGCGCCGCCCCCGGGGAACACCACGTCCGAGCACGAGTAGTACGTGTCCTCGGTACTGCTGTTCTGCCAGATGGTGTAGATCAGTTGGCGCCCGGTCCGGCCCGTCGGCAGCGTCGCCTTGATGCGGTACGCGCCACCGGTCAGCGGCGGGTCCTTCACCTCGGCGAACGGCGTCGTCGGCAGCTCCGACCAGGTCAACGGCTTCGACGCGTCGTAACCGGCCTTCGTCAGATACAACTTGAACGTGCCGGTGTGCGCGATCGTCGACGCGTACGTCATCGTCAGCTTCGCCCCCGGAGTCAGCCGCGTCGACGGCCAGTCGGTGCGCGCGAGGTTCAGCCCCTTGTAGTCGGCCAGGCCACCGCTGCACAGTTTCCCGTCGGGGATCAGCTGCCGGTCGCGGCCGTTGATGTCGGGGACCCGGATGTTGTCCCAGAAGGTGAAGGGCCCCCCGTTCGCCGCCACGGCCGCCTTGCAGGCCGTCGACCCGGCCGCGCTGCCGCCCTGTGGCGAGCAGGCGTAGACCCGGCTGACCGGATACGTCGGCGCGCCGTGCGCCTGCGCCGGACCCGCCGCCCAGACGGTGAGCAGCAGCGGGGCCATGGCGGCGGCCGCCATGGCAGTGCGATGTGCGGTCATCCGGGACATCCGGAACGTCTCCTCGGCCGGGGGCGGCAACGGTCTGTTCGTGCAATACGGGAAGCGGGCCCGGCGCGTTCAGTCCGTCCCCCTTGCCGCGAATCCGGATGTATCCGGTCAACGGCCCGATGTTCAGGGGTGGTTTCCGGCCGGATCGAGGGTTTCCCCCGTATCCGTATGACCTTCTCTTTGCCTATCGTTTGACCACAGCTGACCCACAGGCGACCTCTGTCGAGGCGGCCACCCGCGCCCGGCGCTCTCCGGTCCGACCCCCCACCGCTTCGACGGCGAAGCGCATCGACCGCCGCTCCGCGCTGCTTGGAGTACGGCCACGAAAGGCAAGCCCTTGCGCACTCCCACGGCATTCCCCACCGGACGGACCCTGATATCCGTCGCCGCGGTCTCCGCGGCCCTCCTCGCCGCGGCCGCCAACTCGGTCGCCGTCGCCCAGGTGCCCCCGGACAGGGCCGCCGCTCCGGCCCTGTCCGGACAGACCGAGGCCGCCCCCGGCACCCTCGCCGAGCGCCTCATCGTCGGCTACAAGTCCGGTGCCGCGGAAGCGAGTTCGAACCGCGCCGCCGAGGCCGACGCCACCGCCAAGGGCAAGGAGACCGGCGAGAGCGTCGACTTCCAGCGCCGCCTCGGCACCGGCGCCGCCCTCGTCGGCCTCGGCAACGCCCGCAGCACGACCGAAGTCGCCGACGTCATCGCCGAGTTCAGGTCCGACCCGCAGGTCTCCTACGTCGTACCGGACCGGCTGAACACCCCGCAGGCCGACCCGAACGACACCGGGTACAGCAAGCAGTGGGACCTCTTCGAGTCCACCGCCGGGATGAACGTGCCCGCCGCGTGGCCGACTTCGACCGGCAGCGGTGTCACCGTCGCCGTCATCGACACCGGCTACGTCACCCACTCCGACCTCGCCGCGAACATCGTCGCCGGCTACGACTTCATCAGTGACACCGCCGTCTCGGTCGACGGCGACGGCCGCGACAGCAACCCGGCCGACCCCGGCGACCACTACGCCGAGAACGAGTGCGGCTCGGGCATCGGGGCGAGCAACTCCTCCTGGCACGGCACGCATGTGGCCGGCACCATCGCCGCGGTCGCCAACAACAGCAAGGGCATCGCGGGCATCGCCTACGGCGCGAAGATCTCCCCGCTGCGCGTCCTCGGCAAGTGCGGCGGCTACGACTCCGACATCATCGACGCCATCACCTGGGCGTCCGGCGGCACAGTCTCCGGCGTCCCCGCCAACGGCAACATCGCCAAGGTCATCAACATGAGCCTGGGCGGCGACGGCGCCTGCACCTCGGCCACCCAGAGCGCGATCACCGCCGCCGTGAACCGCGGCACCACGGTCGTCGTCGCCGCGGGCAACGACAACGACAACGTCGCGAACCACTCCCCGGGCAATTGCAACAACGTCATCTCGGTCGCGGCCACCAACCGCGCCGGCGCCAAGGCGTCCTACTCCAACTACGGCTCCGGCGTGGACATTTCGGCCCCCGGCGGCCAGACCAGTACCGGCACCGCCAACGGCATCTACTCCACGCTGAACTCCGGCACGAAGACGCCGTCCACCGAGTCGTACGCCTACTACCAGGGCACCAGCATGGCCACCCCGCACATCGCGGGCCTGGTCGCGCTCATGAAGTCGGCCGACTCCGCGCTGACCCCGGCGCAGATCGAGGCGGCCATCAAGGCCAACGCCCGCGCCCTGCCCGGCAGTTGCTCCGGCGGCTGCGGTGCCGGTCTCGCGGACGCGGCCAAGACGGTCCGGGCCGTGAGCACCGGCAGCGGCAACGTGCCCTCCGCCCGGTAGGCCGAACGCGCCTCCGCCCGACAGGTCGGCGGCACAGGGTATCCACAGAAACAGACCGACTGACCCGTAGGTCGAGACGCTTCCTCGGAGGTGCCCCGCCGGGTCGGTCGGTCTTCTGTTTGGCCGGGAAGTGGCGCTGACACGTGCCACAGCAACCGAAAGTGGTCAAGAGCCGGGGCAGGGGTGACAGAGAGACGCAAGTGATGGGAACGTGAGGGGTGTTGGTGGTCTTCGGGTACAAGGTCGACACCGCCGGACGGTGAGCTACTGTGTACAGGGGGTAACAAAAAACGGCATGGGCCGTTGTTTTTCCTTCATCGGGAGTGTTTCAGTCGATGGCGAGGCAGCTACGGGCCGAACAGACCCGCACAACGATCATCACGGCCGCCGCCGAGCTGTTCGACCGGCAGGGCTATGAATCCACCAGCCTGAGCGACATCGTCGACCAAGCCCGGGTCACCAAGGGCGCCCTGTACTTCCACTTCGCGGCCAAAGAAGACCTGGCCCACACGATCCTGGAGATGCAGGCCAAGGCCTCGCGCCAGATCTCCACGGAGATGGACAGCAGAGGGTACTCCTCACTGGAGACGTTGATACGTGTCACTTTCGGCATGACACGGCTGGCCGTCGAGGGCCCCATCCCGCGCGCCGGACTCCGGCTCGCCGCCGGGGAGATCGAGGTACGACCCCCGATGCCGCACCCCTTCGCCGAGTGGCTGGACATCGCCTCCCGCAAACTCACGGGCGCCGTCGCGGAGGCCGACGCACACCCCGACACCGACGTGGACGCCGTGGCCCGTACGCTCGTCGGCCTCTTCGTCGGCATCCGCGTCCTGGGCCGCACCCTCGAACCGGTGGCGTTACAGCCCCGCAGAACGGCCGAGATGTGGCACCTGGTGATCCGCGGCCTGGTCCCCGTCCCCCGCCGCGCCCGCTATCTCAGCCTCGCCGCGCGCCTGGAGCGGGAGATCGGGACCGAGTGACCCGCCCGGTACGGTGAGGCGCATGCCCGACACCCCCGCCGCGCCCGTGATCCTCGGCAACGAGCCGGACTCGTTCCCCCGCAGCGTGCTGGCCGAACGGCACCCCGCGATCATCCAGCAGGTCCGGGACGCCTTCCCGTACGACCCCGGGCAGCACCGCGCCCTCGACGCCCTCCTGAAGAACTGCACCGAGGGCACGATCGAACCCCTCCCTCGTGATGCCCCCGACTGCGACCAATGGGCGGCGTGGGGCACCGACACCTACGCCGGACAGTCCTGGTACGACGTGCCCTGGCTCTGGTCCGAGAGCTACTTCTACCGCCAACTCCTCGACGCCGTCGGCTACTTCGGCCCCGGCGCCTGGCAGGGCATCGACCCGTTCCGCCCCGCCAAACGCGCCGAACTCGACGCCCCCGAGACGGACGAGGAACTCGCCGCACTCGACGAGCTGGAGACCAAGCCGCCGGAGGAGCGTGCCAACTCCCTTCTGCACGGCTCCCTTTGGGGCAACCGGGCGGACCTCGGCTTCCGGCTCTCGGCAGCGGGAGCGGGGTCAGGAGGGGGATCGGGAGGGGGAGCGGGAGCGGGAGTTGAGCCGGCCGAGTCGCAGGCCCCGGTTCCGGCTCTGGTGGCCGACGACAGTGAACTCCTCTGGTCACTCCTCTCCGGCACCGGCACCCTCTGCCTTGTCGCCGACAACGCCGGCCGCGAACTCATCCCCGATCTCCTCCTGTTGGCCCATCTCCTCGACCAACGGCGCATCGAACGCGCGGTGTTGCACATCAAGCCGCACCCGTACTACGTCTCCGACGCCACGACCGCCGACGTGGTCGATGCCCTGCACCGGCTCGTCGGCGCGCCGGGTGCGGCGGCTACGTACGGCCGCCGCCTCTGGTCGGCCATGGCGGACGGCCGCCTCACCGTGCGCGCCCACCCCTTCTCCTGCGCCCCGCTGCCGTACGCCGAGATGCCCGCCGACCTCCGTGCCGAGTTCGCCGCGGCCACCCTGACGATCGTGAAGGGCGACCTCAACTACCGTCGCCTGGTGGGCGATCGCCGCTGGGCCCCCACCACACCGTTCGCCGACGTCACCGCGTACTTCCCGGGCCCGGTCGCCGCCCTGCGCACCCTCAAGTCCGATGTCATCACGGGCCTGGACGCCTCCACGGAGTCCGCGCTGGTCGCGGCGGAGGGGCAGCGCTGGCGTACGGGCGGCACCCACGCGCTGATCCAGGTGCGGGGGGTGTCCTCGGCGCCCGCCGTGTAGTTGGCTCGGTCACCGACGTTCTTGTCGGACGTGTCGTCGCGCGAGGGGAGTACGACCGAGATGCGTATCGGAGTGGCACCGCACCGTCTGTGACCCGACAGGGAGGAGGAGTTGGACCAGGTCCTCCAAACCGCCGTCGGGGCCGAGGAGTCGGGCCTCGACCATGTCTTCGCGAGCGGTCACGCGGTGGCCGGTGACTTGGTGGGGGTGACCCCGGACCCGCTGGTCCTGCTGGCCGCGATCGCCGGGGCGACCCGACGGATCGGGCTGGTCACCAGCATCCTGGTCCTGCCGCTGTACAACACGCTGGTCCTGGCCCACCAGACCGCCACCCTCGACCGGCTCTCCGGCGGCCGTTTCACTCTGGGCGTCGGCACCGGCTGGGACGCCGAGGAGTTCGCCGCCGTAGGCGTTCCGTTCGCGGGCCGGGGCCACCGGATGGACGAACAGCTCGCCACCGTACGGCAGTTGTGGCGGGGCGAGGGTTCACCGCGGCTCGGGGTGCTGCCGCGCACCGAGGGCGGTCCGCCGGTGTGGATCGGCGGACAGAGCGACGCGGCACTGCGCCGGGCCCTGCGGTTCGGCGACGCGTGGCACGGCTCCGGGGTCGACGCGGAGGCACTCACCGGAGTGCGGGCACGGCTCGACGTCCTCGGCGGCGAGGCGGACCGCGACCCGGGCACGCTGGAACTGACGGCGGGCCTGTTCCTGGTGCCGCCCGGGTTCAGCCCCGCGGTGAAGGTGCCGGGCCGGGCGCTGGGCGGTGAGGACGCGACGGCCGAGAGCGTCCGGGACGAGCTGGGCCGGCTGTCCGACGCCGGGCTCGTCTCCGCGTCCTTGTGGCTGCCGGTGGCCACGGAGGCGTTGCCGGACGCGCTGGCGTGGGTCGGCGAGGAACTCGTTCCGCGCTTTCCCTAGACGGCGGAGGGAGCGCAGGGGGGAGACTGCGGAGGAGGTGCGGGGGAGCGAACGTCACAAGACGCGGGGAAAACGCAGGGGTTCGCCGCTGATTCACGCGATGGTGTGATCATGTCCCCCGCCCGGGATGGCTGTTGAGGGCCGCGGGTAGGGCCCGGCCATGACCCAGCCGTTCGAACTCCCGCACTTCTACATGCCGTATCCCGCGCGCCTCAATCCGCATCTGGACGAGGCCCGCGCCCACTCCTCCACGTGGGCCCGCGAGATGGGCATGCTGGAGGGCTCCGGGATCTGGGAGCAGGCCGACCTCGACGCGCACGACTACGGCCTGCTCTGCGCCTACACCCACCCCGACTGCGACGGGCCCGCCCTGTCGCTGATCACCGACTGGTACGTGTGGGTGTTCTTCTTCGACGACCACTTCCTGGAGACCTTCAAGCGCAGCCAGGACCGCGCGGGCGGCAAGGCCTACCTGGACCGGCTGCCACTGTTCATGCCGCTCGACCTGTCGACTCCCGTACCGGAGCCGGAGAATCCGGTCGAGGCGGGGCTCGCCGACCTGTGGGCGCGCACCGTGCCGTCGATGTCCGTCGAGTGGCGCCGCCGCTTCGCCGTCTCCACCGAGCATCTGCTCAACGAGTCCCTGTGGGAGCTGTCCAACATCAACGAGGGGCGGGTCGCCAACCCCGTCGAGTACATCGAGATGCGCCGCAAGGTGGGCGGCGCGCCCTGGTCGGCGGGTCTCGTCGAGTACGCGACCTCCGAAGTGCCCGCGTCCGTCGCCGAGGAGCGGCCGCTGCGCGTGCTGATGGAGACCTTCTCCGACGGCGTCCACCTGCGCAACGACCTCTTCTCCTACCAGCGGGAGGTCGAGGACGAGGGCGAGCTGAGCAATGGCGTGCTCGTCCTGGAGACCTTCTTCGGCTGCACCACCCAGGAGGCCGCCGACACCGTCAACGACGTCCTCACCTCCCGGCTCCACCAGTTCGAGCACACCGCGTTCACCGAGGTGCCCGCCGTGGCCCTGGAGAAAGGTCTCACCCCGGGCGAGGTCGCGGCCGTCGCCGCCTACGCCCAGGGCCTCCAGGACTGGCAGTCCGGCGGCCACGAATGGCACCTGCGCTCCAGCCGCTACATGAACGAAGGCGCCCTCGACAACTCGCCGTTGAACGGACCGACCGGCATCGGCACCTCCGCCGCCGACATCGGCGCCCTGCTCGCCGCGGCCGGCGCCGAACGGCTGCGCGCCTACACGCACGTCCCCTTCCAGAAGGTCGGCCCCTCTCAACTCCCCGACTTCTACATGCCGTTCGAGGTCGAACTGAGCCCGCACCTGGACGGCGCCCGCCTCCGCCTCGTCGACTGGTCGCACGCGATGGGCATCCTGGAGGAGGGCGTCTGGGACGAGGAGAAACTCGCCGCCGCCGACCTCCCGCTCTGCTCGGCGGGCATCGACCCGGACGCCACCGAGGCGGCCCTCGACCTCAGCTCCCGCTGGCTCGCCTGGGGGACCTACGGCGACGACTACTACCCCCTCGTCTACGGCATCCGCGGCGACCTCGCCGCCGCCCGGGTCACCACGGGCCGCCTCTCGGACTGCATGCCCATCGAGGGGCCGGCGGTCATCGTGCCGGTCAACGGCATGGAACGCGGGCTCATCGACCTGTGGGCCCTCACCACCGCCGAGATGCCCCTGGACGACCGGCGCACCCTGAAGACCGCGATCAACACGATGACCGAGAGCTGGGTCTGGGAGCTGTCCAACCAGATCCAGCACCGCATCCCCGACCCGATCGACTACCTGGAGATGCGCCGCGCCACCTTCGGCTCCGACCTCACCCTCAGCATGTGCCGCATGGGCCACGGCCCGAAGGTCCCGCCCGAGGTCTACCGCACCGGCCCCGTCCGCGCCCTGGAGAACGCGGCCATCGACTACGCCTGCCTCCTCAACGACGTCTTCTCCTACCAGAAGGAGATCGAGTACGAGGGCGAGGTCCACAACGCGATCCTCGTCGTCCAGAACTTCTTCGGCATCGACTACCCGACCGCACTCGGCGTCGTCCACGACCTGATGACCCAGCGCATGCACCAGTTCGAACACGTCGCCGAGAACGAACTGCCCATCGTCTACGACGACTTCGACCTCTCGGACGAGGCACGCGAGATCATGCGGGGCTATGTGACCGACCTCCAGCACTGGATGGCGGGCATCCTGAACTGGCACCGCGAGGTCGACCGCTACAAGTCCGCGTACCTGGCGAGCCGTTCCCACGGCTTCGTCCCGGACCGGGTACCGGCGCTGCCCTACAGCTGACAGCCCCTCAGCCGAGGTCCCTCGGGTCCGCGACCCGCTCCGCCACATCCTCGGCGAGTTCCCGTACGGCCGTCGCGGCGGCCCCCGAGAGCTCGCCGCGTATCCCGTCGGCGGCGGCCAGGGCGGCGCGGGCCTCCTCCGGGAGATTCGCGCCGGCCAGGTCGCGCGCCAGGGCGTAGTGCTCCTCCGCGATGAACCGGCCGAGGTTCACGCCCTGCCAGTGCCGGAGGGAGTCGTCGGCGGGGGAGGCCAGGATCTTCCGCAACGCCGCCAACGTCCCGCCCGCCTGCGCTGGTTGACCCGTCTCGCGCTCCAGGCGGGCCTGGGTCAGCCGCGCCGAGACGCGGTCCCATGCCGTGTCCTGGAGGGCGGCGTACAGGCGCTGGGCGCGCAACGCCTGTCCCCGGTCGCCCAGTTGCTCGAACTCGCGGGCCAGCGCCCGCAGGGGAGACGGGTTCAGTGCCTTCGGCGCGGCCGGCGACCGCAGCACACTCTGATCCATCTCGATCTCGTCCAGTCGGCGGATCAGGGCCGTCCGGGCCAACTCGACGAGCCCTTGGTCGGCCGCCAACTCGGTCCAGGTGGACGGGGGTTCGTCGGAAGGGTCCGTACCGAAGAGAGACTCGTCCAGCCCTTGGGCCCACTCCCACAGCGCCGCCCCGTCCGCGTCCGGCCCCGGCATCTCGCTCAGCCCGCACGCGGTGTCGAAGTCCGTCTCCCGCACCTCGTGCAGCAGCGGCAGATCCTCGGCATGCCCGCGCAGACCCACCAGCACGGCGGCGAGCCGCAGTTCGTCCGTCATCGACGACGCGGCCTCGTGCCGGAGCAGATACCGCAGCAGCTCCAGATCGCCGTCCGCGCGGTCGAACTGCGCGGCCCGCAGCGCGAGTCGACGCCGTACGGGGTCCTCGGCCACCGCGTCCCACACCGTACGGTCGCCCGCACGCAGCGCCGCGAGATCGCCCGCCCCTGGGCGAGCACCGGCTCCCACAGCGGGAGACGGGGATGACGGTCCAGGAGGTCGTAGGCGCAGCCCTCCTCGGCGTTGAGGAGCAGGAAGTCGGGCTCGGTGCGCAGCAGTGCGGTGTGCAGCAGGGCGATCAGCTCGACCGGGGAACGCTCGGACAGGCCCAGGGCGGTGCGGAGTTCGGGCCGTGCCTCGTCGATGCCGTAGTCCTCGCGGAACTCCTCCTCCGTCTCCGCGACCCGGGCCAGGACCTTCTCCGCGCCGTCGGCCGGGGAGAGGTCCAGATGATCGCGCCAGCCCGGCAGACCGATCATGATCTCCAGAGCCTCGTCGACACCGGAGCCGATGATCCCGGCCGAGCCCTCGGAGTCGGCGTACAGCACGGACCCGTCCGCGCACACGAAGTACGTACCGCCCGTGTCGTCGCCCGCGACCGGACGCAGCGGGCCGCCCGAGGCCAGCCGGACCGGCTCGCAGTGGTCCGCTCGGCACAGGTCGAAGTCGAAGGGGAACGCGGCCAGTTCGGCCAGGTGCGCGTGCTGCCGGAGCAGCCGCAGAGCGTGATCGGTCATGTCACAGAACGTAACAGCCGCCACTGACAACGAGCCTGGCCGACCGTGCACGCCCGGCGGGAGCGGGCCCTCGCCGCCGTGGGCACCCGCCGCTTCCGCTCCTGACCCTCGGCCAGTCTCACTCGTTCGTGGCACGTCGCGCGCCGGTGCGCCGGGTAGAGCATCTGCCGGAGGCGATCCATGGAACAGACTGCGTTGCGTCCCAAGCCGATGCCCGGTCAGGAACCCGGCGACGGCACCAAGCCCGGCGCCGGCCGGCGCCCGCACGCCGCGCGGCGCCGCGGCCGACGGCTCGTGACCCTGCTGTTCGGCCTGTTCGTCGGGACCGTCCTGGTGCTGTCCGGGGTCGGGCTCGGCACGGTCGGCGCCACGGTGATCGGCATGAGCAAACTCGCCGAGATGCAGCGCCAGGCGGCCGGGCAACCGGCGCCGACGGCCCGTCCCACCGGCCGGACCGCGTCCTCCGCGAGCCCGATGCCGTCGCCCACGTCCGCCACCGCGACGCTCGGCGTGGAGGCCGTGGACGCCGAGAAGGCGGGCGCCCTGATCGTCGGCGTCCACATCCCCGGCCCCGGCTACACGGCGGGCCTGATCCGCGGCGACGTCCTGCTCACGTTCGGCGGCACCCGGGTCGACTCGGCGGCCGACCTCGCGCGCGCGGTCGCGCGTGCCCACCCCGGGGACGAGGTCACGATCACCGTGCGACACCACAGCGGCGGCTTCCAGCAGTTCACCGTGGTCCCCGGGTACGTCGTCTGACACGGCGTCGCGCGTCCCCTGGGAGGTGGCCCACGACGTGACGCCGATCGCCGGCCGGGACATCCTGATGGCGATGCCGGGACTGGGAAGTCCCGCCGATCGGCTCGCGTGGCCCCCCGGGTCCGGGCAGGATGCTGACCGTAGCCCTGTTCCGTCCGTCCTCGGAGGCCTGAATGACCGGTAGCACGCCCGCGCCCTTCACCGCCGCCGACTACAGGGCCCGCATGGACCGCGCCGCGCGGGCCGCCGCCGACGCCGGTCTCGCGGGGCTCCTGGTCGCTCCGGGACCGGACCTGGTGTGGCTCACCGGATACGCGCCCACCGCGGTCACCGAACGGCTCACCGTGCTCGTCCTGGCCCCCGGCCGTTCCCCGGTCCTCGTCGTGCCCACCCTGGAGGCCCCCGACGCGGCCAAGGCGGCCGGTGCCGACGCCCTCACCCTGCGCGACTGGACCGACGGCAAGGACCCCTACGCCGCCACCGCCGCGCTGCTCGACGCGACGGGCCGCTTCGGCATCAGCGACAACGCCTGGTCCATGCACCTGCTCGGACTCCAGAAGACGCTGCCCGACACCACCTACGCCTCCCTCACCGACGCACTGCCGATGCTGCGCGCGGTGAAGGACGCGGCGGAACTGGACCTCATGGCGGCCGCCGGAGCGGCCGCGGACGCGACGTACGAGGAGATCCGGAAGGTTCCCTTCGCCGGACGCCGCGAGTCCGATGTCGGGGCCGATCTCGCCGATCTGCTACGGCAGTTCGGGCACTCCCAGGTCGACTTCACGATCGTCGCCTCGGGCCCCAACGGAGCCAACCCGCACCACGAGGTGGGCGACCGTGTCATCCAGCAGGGCGACATGATCGTCCTCGACTTCGGCGGCCTCAAGGACGGTTACGGCTCCGACACTTCGCGCACGGTCCACGTCGGTGAACCCGGCGACGAGGAACAGCGCGTCCACGACCTCGTCCGCGAGGCCCAGGAGGCCGGTTTCCGCGCGGTGCGCCCCGGAGTCGCCTGCCAGGAGGTCGACCGCGCCGCCCGCGCGGTCATCGACGACGCCGGATACGGCCCCTATTTCATCCACCGCACCGGCCACGGCATCGGCGTCACCACGCACGAGCCGCCGTACATGATCGAGGGCGAGGAACAACCCCTCGTGCCCGGGATGTGCTTCTCGGTGGAGCCCGGCGTCTATCTGCCCGGCCGCTTCGGGGTACGCATCGAGGACATCGTCACGGTGACCGAGCACGGCGGCCGACGGCTCAACAACACGGACCGTGAGATGGCCCTGGTGGACTGACGACGACCAGGAGCCCCCGACACCCCGAACGGCGACGGCGCGACCATGACCCAGGCACCGAAACCCACCGCGGACACCGTCCGCCGACTGGTCCGCTCCCTGCTCAAGGACGGTACGGCCGACGGTGCCGGACCCGAGATCGGGCCCGTCGCCGAGGGCGGCGAGCACGCCACCTGGTGGGTCGGCTCCCGCCATGTGCTGCGCCTCGCCCCGAACCGTGCGGCCACCGTGCGGCAACGCCGTGAACTGCGCCTGCGCGACCTCGTACGGCCGTATCTCCCCGTCGCGGTTCCGACCAGCGTGGCGCACGGCGAGTGGGCGCCCGGGCTCACCTACACGCTCGACACCAAGGTGCCCGGCCGATCCGGCGAGGACCAGGACGTCTCCGCCGTGGGCGAGGCCGACCTGGCGGGGCTGCTCACCGGGCTGCGCGAGGTGCCCGCCCGACAGGCCGAGTCGCTCGGGATCCCGCGCACCGCACCCCGCTCCCTGGAGGAGCTGCGCCGTGCCGCCGAGCAGGCCGCCGAACGGCTCGCCGCCGCCGACGAGTTCGACGCCGCACGCCTCCACCAGCTCACCCAGCCCGGCGCGATCCAGCTCGCCGCCCAGCCCGGCACCGCGGTCCTCGTCCACCACGACCTCAAGGGCGAACACCTCGTGGTCAGCACCGACGGCCGGGTGCGCGGCGTCCTGGACTGGACCGACGCGACCCTCGGCGACCCCGCCGAGGACATCGCCGGACTCGCCCTGGCGGTCGGTTCGCCCGCCGCCGTACGAGCCGCGACCCTCGCCGGCTACGGCGCCCGCCCCTGCCTGCGCGGCCTCTGGCTCGCCCGCTGCGACACCGTCGTCCGCCTCGCCGACCACCTCAAGGGCCGCGACGCCGGGCCCGTCCCACTCCTCAGGACCCAGCTACGACGCACCTGGGAGGCGATCCTGCTGGAACGGGTGACCGAACTCCGGGACGGGGAAGGGGAGTTGTAGCACGTAAACGCTCGCGCAAGCGTTTACGCACACGTTTGCGCAAGCGTTTACGCCGACCGTCCGCAAGCGATCGCGCAAGCGTTTACGCCTGCGCCAGCACCACGCACGACTCCCCGGGCAGCCGCAGCAAACCGTCCGCCCCCGGTGCCTCCACCGGCTCCCACGCGGCCAGGATCTCCGCCGGACGCGTGCCCAGGGGGATCGCGGCCGGTTCCTTGCCGAGGTTCACGGCGACGCGTACGTCCCCGCGGCGCAGCGCGAGCCAGCGGGCGTCCTCGTCGTAGGCCACCTTCGTGTCGGTGAGATCGGGGTCCGTGAGGTCGGGCTGTTCGTGCCGGAGGGCGATGAGCCGGCGGTACCAGGCCAGCACGCGCGCGTGGGGCTCGTGCTCCGGCTCCGACCAGTCGAGGCAGGAGCGGTCGCGGGTCGCCGGGTCCTGCGGGTCCGGTACGTCCTCGGCGGCCCAGCCGTGCGACGTGAACTCCCGCCGCCTGCCCTGCCGTACGGCCTCCGCGAGGTCCGGGTCGGTGTGGTCGGTGAAGAACTGCCAGGGCGTGCCCGCCGCCCACTCCTCGCCCATGAACAGCATCGGCGTGAAGGGTCCGGTCAGCGTCAGCGCGGCGGCGCAGGCCAGCAGGCCGGGGGAGAGGGAGGCTGAAAGGCGGTCCCCCTGGGCGCGGTTGCCGACCTGGTCGTGGGTCTGGCTGTAGCCGAGGAGGCGGTGCGCGGCCACGCGCGTGCGGTCGAGGCGGCGGCCGTGGTGCCGGTCCCGGAAGCTCGAATAGGTGCCGTCGTGGAAGAAGCCGCCGGTCAGTGTCTTGGCGATCGCCGCGAGCGGGGCCCGCGCGAAGTCCCCGTAGTAGCCCTGCGATTCACCGGTCACCGCGGTGTGCAGCGCGTGGTGGAAGTCGTCGTTCCACTGCGCGTGCAGCCCGAAGCCGCCCTCCGCGCGGGAGGTGACCACCCGCGGGTCGTTCAGGTCGGACTCGGCGACCAGGAACAGCGGCCGGCCCGTCTCGGCGCCCAACGTGTCGACGGCGGCGGACAGTTCCTCCAGGAAGTGGCACGCGCGCGTGTCCTGCAACGCGTGCACCGCGTCCAGCCGCAGCCCGTCGATCCGGTACTCGCGCAGCCACGCCAGCGCGCTGCCCAGCAGGAACGCGCGCACCTCGTCCGAACCGGGCGCGTCCAGGTTGACCGCGCTGCCCCAGGGGGTCTGGTGCGTGTCCGTGAAGTAGGGGCCGAACGCGGGCAGGTAGTTCCCGGACGGGCCGAGGTGGTTGTGCACCACGTCGAGCACGACACCCAGGCCCAGTTCGTGCGCCCGGTCGACGAACCGCTTGAGCCCCTCGGGGCCGCCGTAGGGCTCGTGCACGGCCCACAGGGAGACGCCCTCGTAGCCCCAGCCGTGGCGGCCGGGGAACGGGCACAGGGGCATCAACTCGACGTGCGTGACGCCCAGTTCGACGAGATGGCCGAGCCGGTCGGCGGCCGCGTCCAGGGTGCCCTCGGGCGTGTACGTGCCGACGTGCAGCTCGTAGAGCACCGCTCCGGGCAGCGGGCGCCCGGACCACGCGGCACGCCACGCGTACCGCTCGTGGTCGACGACCGCGCTCAGTCCGTCCGGTCCCTCCGGCTGCCGGCGCGAGCGCGGGTCGGGCAGCGGCGGGCCGTCGTCCACCGCGAACCCGTACCGCGTGCCGTCCTCCGCCTCCGCCTCGCCGCTCCACCACCCCACGCGCTCGGGATCGCGCTCCAACGCGCGCGTGGCGCCCGCGCAATGGAGCGTCACACGGTCTGCCTCTGGTGCCCACACCTCGAACTGCACGGACGGTTCCCCTTCGTCTGCTCACCGGGATGTAGCCCGTCCATCGTGCTTCAAACGAGATCAATCCGCTTTTGAATCCACCCCTTTGGCGCAGGTGTCGTCATCTTCACGCGCGTGCGTGCCGTTTCCGCGTCTTCTGGACACCCGGGGTTCACTGCCCGACAATCACGAACGTGACGTCGTCCTTCGAGTTCCACACGTACCCCGCGCGGATCTCCGACGCGGAGCGCGACAAGGCGCTCAAGCTTCTCCATGACGGCGTCGCCATGGGGCGGTTGTCCCACGACACGTTCATCCGGCGCATGGAGCTGGCGCTCGCCGCCCGCCGGTCCGAGGACCTCGTGCCGCTCACCGCCGACCTGCCCACCGAAAGCCGCCTCTCCCGCGCGTTGTTCGGCACCGTGGAGGCCGTCTCCGGCTTCACCGTACGGCTGCGCAGGGCGTGGCAGGCCGAGCGGCTCCCCAAACTGCTGCTGCCCCACCCGGGCAACGGACACCCCCTGCGCATCGGCCGCGACCCCGCCAACGGGCTGCGCCTGACCCACGAGACGGTCTCCCGGGTGCACGCCGAGCTCAGCCGCCAGGGCGGCATGTGGGTGCTGCGCGACCTCGGTTCGACCAACGGCACGACGGTCAACGGCCGACGGGTGATCGGCGCGGCCGTCGTCCGCGAGGGCGACCAGATCGGCTTCGGCCGGATGGCGTTCCGGCTCGCCGTCACCTGAGCCCGAACACAGCCCCACCTCACCTCTGGCCTGGGCATTACCCGATGTGGCAACCGAGGGGATGCGTCAAATCCCTTTCCGTACGGCGGTGTTGACGTACCCCTCACGCCGTGACTGACTGTGCGTACACCATGCACATCTGGTGAACCGACGGCACCACATTTGTGGAGGTGTGCCCTGCCGCCACTCCTCCGCTACCCGTCCGTGGACGAGTTGGCCGCCCAGGCCGCCGCGCTCGTCGCCCGCCGCCCCCAGGACGCCCGGCTGCGCCGCGTCGGGACCTCCCGCGCCGGTACGCCCCTGTGGCTCCTCTCCGTGGGCCACGGCAGCCGTCAGGCCCTCGTGGTCGCCGGACCGCACGCCAACGAGCCCGTGGGCGGCGCGACGGTGCTGCGGCTGGCCGAACGGGTCCTCGCCGACCCCCGGTTGAGCGATGGCGCCGACGCCACCTGGAACCTCCTGCTGTGCCTCGACCCCGACGGCTCGCGCCGCAACGAGGGCTGGCTGCCCGGCCCGTACAGCCTCGGCCGGTACTTCCGGAACTTCTTCCGGCCCGGCTTCCTCGAACAGCCCGAGTGGCTGCCCGACGGCGCGGCAGGCGCCCGACTCCCGGAAACGCGCGCCCTGTTGGAGATCCAGGACGAACTGAGACCGTTCCTCCAGTGCTCCCTGCACGGCGTCGACGTGGGCGGCGGCTTCGTGGAGCTGACCCACGACCTCCCGGGCCTCGCCCGCCGCGTCGCCCACACGGCGACCCGCCTCGGCATCCCGCGCGAACTCGGCCCCTACGACACCCTGTACTGGCCGAGCCTCGGCCCCGCCGTCTACCGCATCCCGCCACCGCGCCCGGGCGACCTCGTCGCCGCCATCACCGAGGCCGCCGTCGAGTCCACCTGGTACCACCCGCACCGGCACGGCACGATCACGGCGGTCGTGGAAGCGCCGATGTGGGGCGTGGCCGGCGTCGAGAACGGCGCACCGCCCGCGGACGCGGACGCGTTCCTCCGCACCGTGAGCCACACCCTGCGCCACGACAGCCGCATCCTGGAACAACTCCTCGCGCGGATACGGCCCTTCGTGCGGGGCGGTACCGAGACGGGGACGGGCTTCGGGCTGCGGGACGCCTGGCCGCAGCCAGCCGCCGACCCGATCGGCACGCGCGCGCGGGACACCGCCGACCCGCGCCCCCGCACCCTCGTCGTGTCCGACGCGGCGCGGCTGCTCGCCCCGGTCGACGACTATTTACTGGTGATCCCCGGGCTCGCCGACGCGTGGGACCCCGATGTCGACACCGGCGCCGCCCGCCCGCTGCCACCGCTCAACACCGCCCACCTGGCCGCCCTGCGCATCGCGGGACGGCGGTTGGCGCTGCGGACGGCGGGGCTGCTCTACCAGCTCGTGATCGCCTCCGGGCACGATCAGGCCGGTGTGCTGCCGGAGTTGGACCGGCTGATCGACGAGTGGTGCGCCGACTACCGCGACGGCTGCGGGGCACGCTGGATCTCGGTCGCGCGCCAGGTCGAGTACCAGTCGCGCGTGGTGCTCAGCGCGTTCGAACTGGCCCGGCGGCACGCGCCCGCGCGCTCCCGTTCGGGTGAGCCGGGCTGGGGTACGGAGACCGCGGTGCCGATGCACCGGGAATGACCTACATCTTCACCTTCCAAGCGACCGTTCTCCGGAGTGCCCTGCTCGCGGCGGCACTTGTGCTCCTCGCCGCCGGACAGGCACCGGCCCAGGCGTCCGCTCCCCGCCACGGCATCCAGGGCGACTGGCTCTACCTCACCGTCACCCGGGGCGACAGCCGGTCCAGTGACACACGCGGGACCCTGCTCATGTGCGACCCGCCCCAGGGGCACGCCCACGCGGCCGAGGCCTGTGCCCAACTGGGCGCCGCGGACGGCGACATCGACGCCGTCCCGGCCAGGAGCGTGTTCTGCCCGATGATCTACGCCCCGGTGAGCGCCCACGCGCGCGGGGAGTGGAAGGGACGCCAGGTCGACTACAGGAAGACGTTCTCGAACGCGTGCGTCCTGGCGGCGCGCACGGGAGAGGTCTTCGCGCTGGACAGCTGAGGTGCGGACGGGGCGGGCGGCGTCAGGCCGAACGCCGGGCACGCGCGTGGGGTACGTCCCCGAACCCGCCCGCCTGCACGCGCGCGTGCAGCGCCGCCGCCACGACCGTGCGGGACTGATGCTCGACCTGGTGCTCCAGGGGCACCCAACGGGCCCGGAAGCGTTCCGCGAAGGCGTCGCTCCAGGTCGCCACGAGGTGTTCGAGCAGGGGCGCCGCACGGTCGTCCCGCTCCCGCAGGACCCGCAGCAGCATCGCCGCGGCCCGCAACGGCAGCCGGCGCCCGAACGCGTCCACGCTGCCGACGTACGCCATCGTCGTGTCGGCCGGCGGTGTGTGCATCCAGTCCGCGGCCAGACCGGGCACCAGCTCCAGGGCCCACTCCGCGGCCCGCAACAGCGGAGTGTCGACGCCCTGGAGGCGCGGCAGCGCGTCGGCGAGGACCCACTCCACCTCCCGGGTGTCCCGCAGCAGGCGGCGCGCCAGCCGCCGTATCGCCGCGGCCGGGGCGGGATGCGGTGTCGGGTCGTCCACCAGGTCGCTGGCCCACATCGGCACCTCCACGACCGCGGTCAGGCCGCCGTAGCGGTGCGCGTGGTACCAGGTGCTGTGCCGGGCGTCGTCCGGCATGCTCGGGTACGCCACGTCCGAACCGGGCGCCGGCATCACATGCACCCCGGGCCCCGAGGCGGGCCAGCCCGCCGCGTCCGAGGCGCCCGTCTCCACCGGGATGCGCAGCTCGGCGGCCGACTTGGCGAACGGCTCGGCCAGCCCCGGTATGTCCTTCGTCAGCTGCACCCAGCTGCCGCCCAGATCGGTCCCGTGCAGGGTCACCTGGAGGTAGGGCCGCAGCTCGTCGATCACCCGGGTCAACGTCCGTGTCTCGGGCGGCAGTCGATCGGGCGGCAGCACGGAGGGCGCCCACTCCGGCTGCTCGGGCCCGGCCGGACGGTAGAAGCCCAGGTGGTAGTCGAGCAGGCTGCGTGGCGCCGGCGTCACATGCAGGCTCGCCCCGTCCGGGTCCGCGCAGAGCAGGAAGTGCCAGGAGGTGTCCGACCTCAACTCCCTTTCCCTGATGGCCCGTTCGGCCAGGGCGAGGAGAGTGGAGCCGCCGGTCGGCTCGTTGGCGTGGGCGCCCGCGACCACCAGGACGGCGCGCTGGGCGTGCCCCACGGACAGCAGCTGGAGTGGTCTGCCCGCGCGGGAGAGACCCACCTGCCTCAGGGTGCACAGGCCCGGCCGATGCCCGGCCAACGCCCTTGCGGACGAGACCAGTTCGGTCACACTGGGGTATCGCAACTCCGGCAGGAGACTCACCCCCGACTGGTCCGCACCGGCTTCGCAACCGCAGTACTTCACGGGCTCCGGGAAGTGTCAAGAAGACCGTGGGGGAGGCTACCGGGGGCGCCCAGGCGCATTTACCGGCAGCCGGTAGAGGCGTTGGTGCCAGCAGGGGTCCGGGGTTCTCCAGGTGGTCTCGGGGGCCTCGGCCCTCACTCCCGGTGACGTCCCCATCGTGCACGCGCGCGTACCCCCGCACCGGGAGCACCGACGCCGCCGTTCGTCCCCGCACGCCCGCCGCCCGGCCCGCACCCCGGGGTCGTACGCGGGTGCGAGCCGGTGGCCGGGACCGTCCTACGGCGTGCGGCCGGGCCGCGTACGCCGTAGGACCACGGGACGCCTGCTTCACCCGTACGGCCGTACGAGGGCTGCGTCCCGCGCGGTGCGGTGGTCGGCTGGGGGCATCCGCGTGTGCGCATAGCGCGGACGACCGGCCGCGCGCCCTCCAGGGCGGGAGGCGGAGCGACGACCACGGGAGCGGACGGCGGTGCTGTGTCTCACGGACGTGCTCGTCACCCGGACCGCGGGCACCCCGGCCCGTCCACCGGGACCGCCGAGCCTGCGGACGGCCGTACGGGACCCGTACCCGCTCTACCGCACCCTCCGCACGCACCACCCGCTCGTGTACGACGAGCCCTTCGGCGCCTGGCTCGTCAGCCGCTACGACGACGTCCGCGCCGCGCTCGCCGACCCGCGGCTCGTCGCCCTGCCCGGCGACGGGCCGGCCGAAGCGGGCCGGCTCCTCGACCGGGCGCTGCGCGGGCCCGCGCTGGCCGCCCTGACCGCCGCCGTCGAACGCGGCGCCCATGTCCTCGCCCGCAGGCTGGCCGCGCGTGAAGAGGCCGACCTGGTGGCCGAGTTCTGCGACTGGCTGCCCACCGCCTCGGTCGTGGCCGCGCTCGGGCTGCCGTACGAGGAGACCGCGCGTGTGCACCGCTGGTGTCGCACGGGGCTCGGCCCCTCCGAGGGCGGGCGTTCCGAACTGGGCGTCTTCCTGCGGCCGTTGACGGCCCGGCGGCGCGCCCACCCGGGTGGTGACCTGCTGTCCGTCCTGTGCGCCGCGCGGACCGACGAGGCCGTCACGGGGTTGGTGGGCGCGCTGCTCGGCGCGGCCGGTGAGACCACCGCGCGGGCGCTCGCGTCGTTCCTCGCCAACCTCCTTGACCATCCGGGCCAGTTGGAGGTGCTCCGCGCCCGGCCCGAGCGCGCGGCCGGGGCCTGGGCGGAGTCCCTGCGCCGCGATCCGCCGCTGCACGTCGTGCTGCGCCGGGCCGCCGAACCCGTCGGCGCGATCCCCGCCGGGGCCACCGTCGCCTGCCTCCTCGGCGCCGCCGGCCGCGACCCGGAGCGCTTCACCGACCCCGACCGCTACGACGCCTTCCGCCCCGACCCCGCCCCGCTCGCCCACGGCACCGGGCGCCGGACCTCCTCCGAAGCCCTCCTCGCCCGTCTCACGGCCGAACACGGTCTGCGGGCCCTGCTGACCGCCCTGCCGGGCCTCCGCCGCGCAGAGGGCGCCGGGACGGCGCCTGAGGACCTGGTCCGGCGCTCGCCCAAGATCCTCAGGGTCCGCACCCGCTAGTGGCTCTCGCCCACCCGCTCCAACAGCACCACCGGCAACTCCCCGAAAACGTCCTCCACGCGTGCGTGCCCCGTGAACTCCCGCTCCGGAGCCAGCACATCGGCCCATCGCCCCGGGGGCAGCGGCAGCACCGTGTCGCGCCAGCCGCCCGCCTCCGCGAGCCGCGCCGACAGCCGGGTCACCGCCGTGACCACGGCCCCCGAGCGCGAGAACGCCACGCAGTGCGCCGCCGCCGGGCCCTCCGCCGTCAGCGGGGCGTACGTCGCCGCGTCCCCGAAGACCTCGGGGCGGCGGGCGCGCAGCCGTAGCGCGGCGGCCGTGAGCGCGCCCTTGTCGCCGGGGTGCGGGGGCGGGAACGGTACGGGGCGCCGGTTGTCGGGATCGACCAGGGCCCGGTACTCGGCCTCCGTGCCCTGGTAGAGGTCCGGTACGCCCGGCATCGTCAGCTGGACCAGGGCGGCGCCCAGCATGTTGGCCCGGATGTGCGGCTCCAGCGCCGTGCGCAACGCGGCCACGTGCTCGCCAGGAGCCCCGCACGGGCCCGCCGCGACGAACGCCGCCACCGCCTCCTCGTACGGCGGCTCCTGCTCCGTCCAGCTCGTGTACAGGCCCGCCTCGCGCACATGCTTCAGCAGCGCCTCCTGGACGCGCTCCGCGTCCGCCGGGCCGAGCCCGAACACCGTCTGCCAGGCCGCCCACGCCAGTTGAGCGTCCGGCACGCCCTCCCCGGTACGGGTCACCTCGGCCAGCACGTCCGCCCAGCGCTCCGGTACCTCGGTGAGCACGGCCAGCGCGGCCCGTACGTCGGCGCTGCGTTTGGTGTCGTGGGTCGACAGGACGGTGCCCATGGTGGGCCAGTCGCGCTGCACGCGCGCGCAGTACGCGTGGAAGTCCTCCGGGGACACGGCCGGGCTCCCCGGGTTCCCGCCCACCTCGGTCGCCGACAGCAGCGGCACATAGCGGTAGAACGCCGTGTCCTCCACGGACTTGGCCCGCAGCGCGGACGCGGTCTGCGCGAACCGCGTCCGGAACTCGACCTGTTCGGGCCCGTCCCCGTACCGCCCCAGCAGCAGCTCCCGTACGACGTCGACGGCGCCCGCCTCCTCCGGGACGACGAACGCCTGCCGGGCCTCGGCCGCCGCCTCCTCGGTGACGACGGCGGCGGTGTCGCCCGAGGTGTACGGCCGGTACACCTCCAGGCGGACCAGGAGTTCCAGGAGGGCGGTCCGCAGCGCCCAGGGGGCCCGGTCGCGCAGCGCGGGTTCCGGGGACGTGGCGCAGAGGCGGGCCGCGACCCGGGTGAGCCGGTCCATCTCGGCGACCAGCTCGTGCGTGAGCACCTTGTAGGCCGCCCGCCGTACCGTCGCCTCCCACTGTCCGCCCCGGTCGGTCTGCGGGGCCGCGAACCTCCGGTACTGGCCCAGGAGTTCACCGGCGCCCGCCGGGTCCGTGAACATCCCGTCGACCTGCCGGAGGGCGTCGTAGCCGGTGGTGCCCGCGACGGGCCAGGACGCCGGCAGGTGCTCCCCGTCCGCGAGGATCTTCTCGACGACCGTCCAGCGGCCCCCGGTCGCCTCGTGCAGCCGCGCGAGGTAGTCGTCGGGGTCGGCGAGGCCGTCGGGGTGGTCGACGCGCAGGCCGTCGACGACGCCCTCGCGCAGCAGTTGCAGCATCTTGGCGTGGGTGGCGTCGAAGACCTCCGGGTCCTCGACGCGCACCCCGATCAGCTCCGAGATGCTGAAGAAACGCCGGTAGTTGAGCTCGGTGCGGGCCAGCCGCCACCACACGGGGCGGTACCACTGCGCGTCCAGGAGCCGCGGCAGCGGCAGTTCCGCGGTGCCCTCCCGCAGCGGGAAAACGTGGTCGTAGTAGCGCAGGACGTCACCGTCGACCGCCAGGTGCTCCAGTTCCGCGCCGACCGGACCGCCCAGCACCGGCAGCAGCACCTGCCCGCCCTGCGCCTCCCAGTCGATGTCGAACCAGCGCGCGTACGGCGACTTGGGACCCTCCCGGAGCACCTCCCACAAGGCGTGATTGTGGCGCGGGGCCATCGCCATGTGGTTGGGGACGATGTCGACGACGAGACCGAGCCCGTGCTCCCGTGCGGTGCGCGCGAGGGCCCGCAGGCCGTCCTCGCCGCCGAGTTCGCCCCGCACGCGCGCGTGGTCGACGACGTCGTAGCCGTGCGTCGAACCCGGGACGGACTCCAGGACGGGGGACAGGTGCAGGTGCGAGACGCCGAGCGACGCCAGGTACGGAACGGCCGACGCCGCCGCCGCGAACGGGAACTCGGGCTGCAGTTGCAGCCGGTAGGTGGCCGTGGGCACTGCCGGGTCGGGTCGCTCAGGTGTCATGCAGACCTACGTACCCGCCCGGCCGTCTTTCGTGTCATCGACACCCGCATCCGGTCCGCTGATCGGCCGACCACGTGTCCGGCCGGCCGACCGTGCTCCTTCTAGGTGGGCCGTTGCAGCACCGTCATGCTGCGGTCCACCAGGGTCAGCCTGTCCCCGGCCTTCACCTTCGCGCCCGTGCCCGCCGGCACCCCCTCCGCGCGGCCCGTGTCCACGATCACCTCCCACTGGCGGCCGTGATTGACCGGCACGACGAATTCCAGCGTCTCCGGAGAGGCGTTGAACAGCATCAGGAAGGAGTCGTCGGCGATCCGCTCCCCGCGCTGACCGGGCTCCGAGATGGCGTTGCCGTTGAGGAACACCGACAGTGCGGACGCCTGCGCCGAGTCCCAGTCCCGCTGGGTCATCTCCTTGCCCTCCGGGGTGAACCAGGCGATGTCCGACAGCTCGTCGTGGGTGCCCTCCACGGGCCGCCCGTGGAAGAAGCGCCGGCGCCGGAACACGGGATGCTCCTTGCGCAGCCACACCAACGCGCGCGTGAAGGCCAGCAACTCCGCCGGATCGGCGTCGACCTCGGGCCACTTCACCCAGGCCAGCTCACTGTCCTGGCAGTACGCGTTGTTGTTGCCCTTCTGGGTGCGCGCGAACTCATCCCCGTGGCTGACCATCGGCACACCCTGGGACAGCATCAGCGTGGCGACGAAGTTGCGCTTCTGCCGCGCGCGCAGCTCCAGGACGGCCGCGTCGTCGGTGTCGCCCTCGGCCCCGCAGTTCCAGGACCGGTTGTGGCTCTCGCCGTCCCGGTTGTCCTCGCCGTTGGCCTGGTTGTACTTGTCGTTGTACGACACCAGGTCGTTCAGGGTGAACCCGTCGTGGCAGGTCACGAAGTTGATGGACGCCAGGGGGCGACGGCCGTCGTCCTGGTAGAGGTCGGACGAGCCGGTCAGCCGGGAGGCGAACTCGGCGAGCGCGCGCCCCTCGCCCCGCCACATGTCCCGCACGGTGTCGCGGTACTTGCCGTTCCACTCCGTCCACAGGGGTGGGAAGTTGCCCACCTGGTAGCCGCCCTCGCCGACGTCCCAGGGCTCCGCGATCAGCTTCACCTGGGAGACCACCGGGTCCTGCTGCACGAGGTCGAAGAACGACGACAGCCGGTCCACCTCGTGGAACTGCCGTGCCAGGGTGGCCGCGAGGTCGAAGCGGAAGCCGTCGACGTGCATCTCGGTGACCCAGTAGCGCAGCGAGTCCATGATCAGCTGGAGCACGTGCGGGGACCGCATGAGGAGCGAGTTGCCCGTCCCCGTGGTGTCCATGTAGTAGCGGGGGTCCTCCGCCAGCCGGTAGTACGAGGGGTTGTCGAGGCCCCTGAAGGACAGCGTCGGCCCCAGGTGGTTGCCCTCGGCGGTGTGGTTGTAGACGACGTCCAGGATGACCTCGATACCGGCCTCGTGCAGCGCCCGTACCGCCGATTTGAACTCCAGGACCTGCTGGCCGCGGTCGCCCCAGGAGGCGTACGCGTTGTGCGGGGCGAAGAAACCGATCGTGTTGTAGCCCCAGTAGTTGTTCAGCCCCATGTCGACCAGCCGGTGGTCGTTCACGAACTGGTGCACCGGCATCAGCTCCAGGGCGGTCACCCCCAGCTCCACCAGGTGCTCGATGACCGCCGGATGCGCGAGCGCCGCGTACGTGCCGCGCAACTCCTCCGGCAGCCCCGGGTGCTGCATCGTCAGGCCCTTGACGTGGGCTTCGTAGAGGACGGTCTCGTGGTATCCGTGCCGGGGCAGCCGGTCGTCGCCCCAGTCGAAGTACGGGTTGACCACGACCGACGTCATGGTGTGCGGCGCCGAGTCCAGGTCGTTGCGCTTGTCGGGCGCGTCGAAGTGGTAGCCGTACACCTCCTCGCCCCAGGCGATCGATCCGGAGACCGCCTTCGCGTACGGGTCGAGCAGCAGCTTCGCGGAGTTGCACCGCTGGCCGCGCTCGGGGGCGTACGGGCCGTGCGCGCGGAAGCCGTAGCGCTGTCCGGGCATGATGCCGGGCACGTACGCGTGCCGCACGAACGCGTCGCTCTCGCGGAGTTCCACCGCCGTCTCCGAGCCGTCGTCGTGCAGCAGACACAGCTCTACTCGGTCCGCGGCCTCCGTGAAGACCGCGAAGTTGGTGCCGGCGCCGTCGTACGTGGCACCGAGTGGATACGCCTCTCCAGGCCAGACCTGCATGGTCACGACTCTTTCAGCCGGGCCCCGCCACCGGGGCGCCTTGGCCATGAGTCTCCCCGAAAGTGAGGGAACCACCTATGACTTACGTCCCTCTTACCAAATGACCAGTGGATACGACGTATGCCGTATCCCGAACCGAGTGGGACAGACACCGCTCCCGATGGTCCGGGGAGGACCCAGGGGGAGTAGGGGGAAATGTGCGAAGGACAGTGCACCGCCACCTGGGCAAAGTGGTGGCGGGGACGGCCATAGCGGTGGCCGGGACCGCCGTGATGGTCGGCATCACCCTGCCGGGCACGGCGGGTGCCGACGAGTCGGGCGGCACCGGCAAGGCGGCCGGGTCCACCCAGCAGCAGGCGGCGGACGGGCAGGGCGCGGCACCCGGTGTCGTGCAACAGGCCCCCGCCGAGGGCGAGAAGGGCACGGGCCGCGACCCGCTCACCGACGACGAGACCCAGCGCGTCGAGCGGATCGCGGTGAACCAGCAGTTCCTCAACTCCAGTGAGAACGTCGACGGGAAGCGCGGACCGCAGCGCCTCGACGTGCAACTCGCCGACCCCGAGACCAGCGAACTGGACAACCCGAACGCGCCGCGCCGCGCGGACGTGACGTTCTACGACTACAAGGACGACACGGTCGTCACCAAGACCGTCAACCTCGACACCGGCAAGGTCGAACAGACCGGCACCCAGCACGGAGTGCAGCCGCCGGCGAGCCACGCCGAGAACGTCGAGGCGGCCGAGCTGCTGCTCGCCAGCCCGCAGGGCGCGGGCCTGAAGGCCGACTACAAGGACGCCACCGGCAACGAACTCACCTCGCCCGACCAGCTGTTGTTGATGGCCATGGTCTACAAGGCCACTCCGGGACGGCAGTCCGGAGACCTCGACCAGTGCGGCGAGCACCGCTGCGTACGGCTGTTCCCGAAGGTCAAGAACGGGCCGTGGATCGACGCCCGTGACTTCGTCATCGACCTGAGCGCCCGCAAGGTCGGCAAGCTCACCGGCTGAACCGACCGCGCAGGCAGCGCAGTTCCTCGTCCACTGTCCCAACTTGCTTCTCCTGTAAGGGAGTCACTTCTTCATGCGCGTCAACAGAATCAGCCGTGCCCGCAGGCGGGGGGCCGTCGGGCTCGCCCTCGCCACCCTGGCCGCCGGTGCCACGGCCGGCGCGGGACCGGCCGTCGCCCAGCCGAAGACAGCCCCGGCCGCCGCCGCACCCGGTTGCAGCGCCGCCTACACCATCGAGCAGAAGCTCTCCACCGGCACCACCTGGCGGATGTGCTGGCACTACGAGCGCGAGGCCGGCCTCGTCCTGGAGAACATCTCCTACCAGCCGCCCGGCCAGGCCACCCCCATCAAGGTGCTCGCCGACGCGAAGCTCGCCCAGATCCACGTCCCGTACGACGACGGCAAGAACGAGTACAGCGACCTCACCCAGTACGGCTTCGGCACCGGCCTGATGAACATGCAGCCCGGCGAATGTCCCGGCGGTACCATCAAGACCGTCAAGGTCCCCGACGCCCAGGACCCGGCCCACCCGAACGTCAAGGGCCTCTGTACGACGACCCGTTCGCGCGGCCACGCCTTCCGCATGCAGGGCGACAGCGCCAACAAGGTCTTCCAGACCCAGGGCAAGGACTTCCTCGTCTACACGGTCAACCAGGTCGGCTGGTACGAGTACATCACCGAGTGGCGCTTCCAGGACGACGGCACCATCAACATGAACGTCGGTGCCACCGGCAGCCTTTCGCCCTACGACTACGACGCGGGCGACGGCCGCGGCTGGCCGCTCGGCAAGGGTGCCACGGCGTACGCGACGAGCCACCAGCACGACGTCTTCTGGAAGTTGGACTTCGCCCTCGACGGATCCTCCAAGGGACGCGTCGAGCAGTACGACTCGGCGGTCACCACGCACGGCGCCAACACCCCCACCAACAAGACCACGTTGACCAAGGTCACCAAGGAACTCGCGGGCGACGCCAAGAACATGCGCTGGTGGCGCATCGTCAGCGCGACCGGCAAGAACAAGGACAACCACGCCCGGTCCTACGAGATAGTCCCCGGCCCCACCACCAAGTACCCGGGCCGCAGCTTCACCCAGCACGACGTGTACTTCACCGAGTACAACAAGTGCGAGCAGTTCGCCAGCGACAACCTGCCCAACTGCGGTGCCGGGCACCCGAAGCAGGTCGACAAGTGGGTCAACGGACAGACCCTCACCCACCCCGTGGTCTGGGTGAACGTCGGGTTCCACCACATCGCCCGGGACGAGGACCAGCAGCCGATGCCGGTCCACTGGCAGGGATTCTCGATCGCCCCGCGTGACGTCACCGCTATGAATCCGCTCACTCCGGCCGCCCTCGCCAACCAGAACGGCAATGTGCTCGGCGGAAGTTGAGAAACGACCCTGTCCATCCGGCTGCACCGCCGACCGGTCCCGGAGTACCCTTCCTTGATCGTTGAGACTGGGGAGAGCTCGGGGGAGCGGAAGGCGGTGCACGGGTGGGCTCGGGAGGGCTGGAGTTGCCCCCTGGTGACGAGGGTCACGAGGGGAACTCCGCAGAAGTCCCGCCCGGCGCGGTGTCCCTGGCACGTCCGATGGACGCGGCTGGTTCCATCGGTCCGGAGCTGGACTGGGACGCCGACGCCTGGCGCGAGG
Organism: Streptomyces sp. NBC_01288; assembly: GCF_035982055.1. Taxonomy (NCBI): domain Bacteria; kingdom Bacillati; phylum Actinomycetota; class Actinomycetes; order Kitasatosporales; family Streptomycetaceae; genus Streptomyces; species Streptomyces sp. NBC_01288. The sequence continues at coordinate 2,255,553 of NZ_CP108427.1, read as the reverse complement.
TGCGTACGCGCGCCCAGCGAGCCGGCCGCGCCTACATCTGGCTGAACCTGGTCGAGCAGCGGCTGCGCGCCGTCGTGGCCGCCGTGCTGCGGCCCATCTACGAACCCGTCCACGGCGACGAGTGGGTGGTCGCCGCGGCCGGTCCGGCCGGCCAGGAGTGGGTGCAGCGCGCGGTCGCCGTACGCGAAGTCAGCCGCCGCAAGGGCTACTTGCTCGACCCGGCCGACGACAACGTCATCAGCTTCCTGACGCTGCCGCAGCTGCGCGAGCTGATGGTGCAGCACTGGCCGTGCTTCGAGCCGTACTTCGACGAGCGCCGGGACGTCGAACTCGCCCTGGACGAACTGGAAGTGACCCGCAACGTCGTCTCCCGCAACCGCGCCCTGTCCGAGGCCGTCCTCAACCAGGCCGAGCGGGCCTCCGCGAAACTCCTGGAGACCCTCGGCGCCGGCAGCGACGTGCCCTCGGCGCGCCGGCTGCCCGTCGACGCGGTCGAGGAACTCATCGGCGACCGGTTCGCCGACGTGGTCGCCGTGCACCCCGACCGGGTGCGGCTGATGCGGCAGTTCCCGGCCGAGGACATCTTCGGCGGGGCCCGCCGGGTCGACGCCATCGGCATCGGCCTCAACCTGCTCGTGCAGAACTTCTCCGGCCGACGCCTCGTCCGCCTCGCCGAGTCGGGCTGCCGGACGCGGCTGCTGTTCCTCAACCCCGCCTCCAGCGCGGTGAAGCGGCGCGAGCGTGAACTCGGCATCAAGCGGGGCGAGTTGAGCCGCGCCGTCGAGATGAACATCCTGCACATGCGGCGGGTGCGGTCCCGGCTGCGCGACCCGGCCGCCTTCGAGATCCAGGTCTTCGACGAGACACCCCGCTTCACGGCGTACCTCGTCGACGGCGACGGCACGGACGGCATAGCCGTCGTGCAGTCCTATCTGCGCCGCAGCCGCGGCATGGAGGCACCGGTGCTGGTGCTGCGGAACGGCAGCCGACTGGTCAAGTCGGACGAAATGGATGACAGCGCGCTTTTCCCCACCTATCGCGATGAGTTCGAGCAGATGTGGGCGGATTCGCGACCGGTGTCCTGACCTGTCCCAGGGCCGGGACCGGGGCCGCTCCGGCGGTAAGCGGAACGCGGTCATCGGATTGTCAGTGGCGCATGCGATCGTGGAGACCACTGGGGGAAAGCACCACCGAGAAGGGGGGCCGTCATGGCCTGGCACCAGGAGCTGCTCATCGGCTTCGACCTGGAGACGACGGGGACGGAGCCGCGCGAGGCGCGCATCGTCACGGGCGCGGTCATCGAGGTCAGAGGCGGACGGCCGATAGGCCGCCGGGAGTGGCTGGCCGATCCGGGCGTGGAGATCCCGGCGGACGCCGTCGCCGTGCACGGCATCACGAACGAACGGGCCACCGCCGAGGGCCGCCCCGCCGACCAGGTCGCCGAGTCGATCGCGGACGTCCTCGTGACGTACTGGAAGACGGGCGTTCCCGTCGTCGCCTACAACGCGGCCTTCGATCTGACCCTGCTCTCCGCCGAGCTGCGCCGGCACGGACTCCCGTCCCTGCGCGACCGGTTGGGCGGCACCGACCCCGCCCCGGTCATCGACCCGTACACGATCGACCGCTCCGTGGACCGCTACCGCCGCGGCAAGCGCAATCTCGAAGCGGTCTGCCAGGAGTACGGCGTGGTCCTCGACGCCGCGCACGACGCCTCGGCCGACGCCCTCGCCGCCGCCCGCCTGGCCGGCGCCATAGCCGACCGCCACCCCAAGGTCGCCGCCCTCGGCCCGGCCGAGCTGCACCGCAGCCAGATCGAGTGGTACGCGGAATGGGCCGCCGACTTCCAGAGCTTCCTACGCCGCAAGGGCGAACAGGACGCGGTGATCGACGGAACGTGGCCACTGCGCGAGCTGGAGGACGAAACGGTCTGAGCTGGCGAACTCCGGATGAGACGCGCGCCCTAAGGGGCGCGGGGAACTGCGCGACCAGCCACAGACGACCGTCACTCGCCCGAAAACCTATCGGCCCCGATCACTAGGCGCTCAGAACGGAAACCACCGCACCGTCTCGTCCCCGTCCCGCAGGGATGCCACCCGGCGCCCGAACTCGGCCAACGCCTCAGGGTTGCTCGGCGCATGCTGAGCAACCCAGGCGCAGCTGGCCGTCTCCCGAGCCCCGCGCAGCACCCCACAGCCGTCCCACTCCCGCACGTCCCACCCGTACGCCTCGGTGAACGAGTCATAGGCCCGGGCCGGGAAGGCGTAACGGTCGCGGGAGAGCGCCATCACCACCAGATCGTGCTCACGCAGGTCGGAGGAGAAGGTCTCCAGATCCACCAGCACCGGCCCCTCCGGCCCGACATGCACATTGCGGGGCAACGCGTCCCCGTGGATCGGCCCCGGCGTCAGGCGCGGCGTGAGCGCGGCGGCGGCAGCCGCGAACCCGTCCCGCCGCTCGCGCAGATAGTCCGCGTCCGCCGGGTCGATCGCGTCGCCCGCGAGCCGCAGCCAGCGTTCCACCCCGCCCAGCAGCTCGCGGGGCGGGAGTTCGAAGGAGGGGGCGGGAAGCGCGTGGACGAGGCGTAGCAGTTCGGCCAAATCCCGGGGCTCGGCCGGACGTACGGAATCGGCCAGCCGGTGCCACACCGTCACCGGGTGCCCCTCGACCAGACGCGCCTTCGGCTCGGCGGCCCGCACCGCCGGGACGCCCGCCTCGGCCAGCCACAGCGCGACATTCAGCTCGCGCCGGGCACGGTCGAGGAGTTCGGCGTCACGGCCCACCTTGACGACCAGGTCACCGGCGGCGAACACCGCGTTCTCGCCGAGGGCGAGGAGCCGCGCGTCCCGCGCCGCGCCGGGCAGTACGTCCGCCGCGGCCAGTACGTCCCGGGCCCGTGCCTCGTCCATCGTCCGCCTCCGAGTCATCCCTGTGCGTGTGCGTACGGCGTCGGGTTCCCGCCATCCGACGGCCAGTGTCCCATTCGCACAGGTGGGACGGCGTGCGAGGTGCCTTGACGAGGCACGACGTGTTCACGACCATGACGGGGCCCGACCGGGCCGTGCAAAGGGGCTGATTCCATGACATCGGTGACGGGGGTATCGGTGACGGAGGCGCGGAGACCACAGAACCGCGCGCCGAGCCGCGACCGACGGCGACGCGCTCCCGACCACGCGGCCTGGTTCCTGGTGTTACCCGCCCTGATCCCGATCCTCGTGCTCAGCGTCGGACCCCTCCTCTACGGAATCCTGCTGGCCTTCACCGACTCCCAGTCCGGCCGCACCGCGCCCACCCAGTGGATCGGCGGTCTCAACTTCCGGGATCTGCTGCACGACACGCTGTTCTGGGAGTCGTTCCGCATCGGGCTGGTGTGGGCGGTCGGCGTGACCGTCCCGCAGTTCCTGCTCGCCCTCGGCCTCGCCCTCCTCCTCAACCAGGACCTACGGATGCGCTGGCTCGCCCGGGCGCTGGCGATCGTCCCGTGGGCGATGCCCGAGGTCGTCGTCGGCATCATGTGGCGGATCGTCTACAACCCGGACGCGGGCATCCTCAACGAGACCCTGCACGACCTCGGCCTCGGCAACGGCCGGGACTGGCTCAGCAGCCTGACGACCGCGCTGCCCGCCGTGATCGTCGTCGGCGTCTGGGCCGGCATGCCCCAGACGACGGTCGCCCTGCTCGCCGGGCTACAGAACACCCCGCGCGAACTCCACGAGGCGGCGGCCGTCGACGGCGCCGGAGCCTGGCGCCGCTTCCGCACGGTCACCTGGCCCGCCCTCAGACCGGTGGCGCTGGCGATCACGGCCCTCAACCTGATCTGGAACTTCAACTCGTTCGCCCTGGTCTACGTCCTGACCAACGGCGGACCCGGCGGCCGCACCCGGCTGCCCATGCTCTTCGCCTACGAAGAGGCGTTCCGCTACGGCCAGTTCGGCTACGCGGCGGCGATGGGATGCGTGATGGTCGCGGTGATCTCGGTGCTCCTGGCCGTCTTCCTCGTGGGCCGGCTGAGGGGAGGAGACGACGCGTGAGGACCAGCGGTACTTCAGGGATGAGGGCGAGTACCGGGGCCCGTGTCGGCCAGTACATCGCCCTGCTCGCGTATCTCGTCTTCCTGGCCTTCCCCCTCCTCTGGTTGATCTCCACCGCGTTCAAGTCCCCGCGAGAGCTGGGGAGTCTGCACCCCACCTGGATCCCGAGGCACCCCACCCTCGCCAACTTCCGCCAGGCCTTCGACGAACAGCCCCTGCTGCACGCCGCGTTGAACTCCCTGCTCGCCGCGCTCGGGGCCGCGCTGATCGCCGTGGTGATCGCGACCCCAATGGCGTGGGTGATGGCCCGGCGCCGGACACTGCTCGCGCGGGCCGCGACCGGGTGGGTGGTGGTCAGCCAGGCGTTCCCGTTCGTGCTGGTGATCATCCCGCTGTTCCTGGTGCTGAAGAACCTGCGGCTGATCGACTCCCTGGCCGGGCTGGTGCTGGTCTACGTGGTGTGGTCGCTGCCGTTCGCGCTGTGGATGCTCGTCGGCTATGTACGGGCGGTACCACCGGAGTTGGAGGAAGCGGCGGCGGTCGACGGCGCCGGAAAGCTCCGCACACTCGTGTCGGTGACGGCACCGCTGCTCGCGCCGGGGATCGTGGCGACGGCGCTGTTCGCGTTCGTCACCGCGTGGAACGAGTTCTTCTTCGCGCTGGTCCTCCTCAAGACCCCGGAGAAACAGACCCTCCCGGTCGTCCTCACCCACTTCATCGGCGCGGAGGGCGTCGCCGACCTCGGCCCGCTGGCCGCCGCCGCGTTCCTCGCGACCCTGCCCTCGCTGGTCGTCTTCTCGCTGATCCAACGGCGGCTCACCGGCGGCATGTTGACCGGGGCGGTGAAGAGCTGATGCGACCCCGATGGATCCTCGCCCTCGCCCTGACCCTGCTCCTAGCCGGCTGCACAGGCGGCGGAAGCGACTCCGCGACCGGCCGGATCACCCTCCGCTTCCAGTCCCTGGCCTGGCAGGACGAGTCCGTCACCGCCAACAAGGAACTGGTGAAGGAGTGGAACGCCACCCATCCCGACGTCAAGGTCGAGTACGTGCAGGGCAGTTGGGACAGCGTCCACGACCAACTGCTCACCTCCTTCGAGGGCGGTGAGGCGCCGGACATCATCCACGACGCCTCCGACGACCTCGCGGACTTCGCCTACGGCGGCTACCTGGCCGACCTCCGGAACCTGCTGCCCACCCGCCTCAAGTCGGAGATCCCGCAACGCAGTTGGGCTACGACGACGTTCGGGAACGGCGTCTACGGCGTGCCCTTCCTCCAGGAGCCCCGGGTACTCGTCGCCAACGCCTCCTGGCTGAAGAAGGCGGACGTACGCATCCCGACCCCCGAACACCCCTGGAGCTGGCCCGAGTTCAGGGACATCACCCGACGGCTGAGCGGCGACGGCAAGTACGGCGTGGCCTGGCCGCTCAAGGAGCCGGTGTCCGCGACGCTCAACCTCTCGCTGTCGGCGGGCGGTGAGCTGTTCCACCGGGGTGAGGACGGCAAAGTGACCGTCCATTTCGACGCGACCGACCAGGTCGTCCCCCGCACGATCCACGATCAGGCGAACGTGGACCACAGCGCCTCACCCACCACCCTCGGCAGCGGCGGCTCGGACACGCTCCCCGGCTTTTTCGGCGGCAAGTACGCGATGATCCCGCTCGGCTTCTCCTACCGCCAACAGATCGTGCAACAGGCGCCCAAGGGCTTCGACTGGCAGGTGCTGCCCGCCCCGGCCGGCGCCGACGGGCTCGCCCAGGGCGTCAGCCCGCAGACCCTGTCCATCGCCGAGGACAGCCCGCACAAGAAGGAGGCCGCCGAGTTCATCGACTTCCTCCTCCAGCCCAAGAACATGGTCCGCCTGGCCCTGGGCGACTGGATGCTCCCCACCGGCACCCAGGCCCTCAAGTCCCCGGCCCTGCACACCACCAAGGACGACTGGTCCACCGGCACCGCACTGGCCGCCGACCTGGTCTCGGCCCCCGCACAGTCGGTACGCGGCTACCCCGAGTGGAAGGACAAGGTGGCGACCCCCGCGTTCCAGGAGTACTACAGCGGCGCGATCACCCTCACCGAACTACGCCAACGCCTGGAGAGGGACGGCAACTTGGTCCTGGCGAGATACCAACGCTGATGAGCTGATGCCCAGTTTCTAGGGGCGCGGGGCTGCATCGATATGCGGCTCCGCCGCGTGGGCGCGACCAGCCCCCACAGGCGCGCACTCGCCACTCAACCGCACCCCCTCCCCGGATGGCGCCTCCCACCACGAAACTCCGTTGCCCCACCCCACCCGAACCACCTAGCGTGCCTCACATGTCAGCCACGAACGCGATCGTGAACTCCGGTCTCAACCGGAGCTGCACGCATGCGATCCGCATCCGCCGCAGCCCCGGTGCCCTGACCGGCCCGGGCATGCACGCCCGCTGACACTTCTCCCTGTTCTTCCGGTCGGGGCCTTCGTCTGCCCGTATGCCCTTCACGGAAGACAAGGACCGCAGGCCATGGCCCGCCCCACCCACGTTTCCCGCGCGCTCTCGCAGAACTTCCTCGCCGACCGCGCCACCGCCGAACACGTCGCCCGCCTCGCCGTCCCGCAGGGACAACAGGTACCGCTCCTCCTCGAAGTAGGCGCGGGAAAAGGCGCGTTGACCGCGAGGCTCGCACCCCGCTGCCGCGAACTCCACGCCCACGAGATCGACCCCCGCCTCGTACCGAAACTCCGCACCCGCTTCTCCACCACACCCCAAGTCCACGTGGTCGCCGGGGACTTCATGGACACCCGACCGCCACGCACCCCGTTCGCCGTCGCCGGAAACGTGCCGTTCTCCCGCACCGCCGACATCGTCGACTGGTGTCTGAGCGCCCCCGCCCTCACCGACGCCACCCTGCTCACCCAACTCGAATACGCCCGCAAACGCACCGGGAACTACGGCAGTTGGACCCTGCTGACGGTCCGCACCTGGCCCCGGTACGAATGGCGGCTGGTCGGCCGGGTCGACCGGCGCCGGTTCAGTCCCGTGCCGCGCGTCGACGCCGGGATCGTACGGATCGAGCGGCGCCGGACCCCGCTGCTAGAACCCGCCGCGCTGCACGGCTGGCGGCACCTGGTCGAGCTGGGCTTCTCGGGGGTGGGCGGCTCGCTGCACGCCTCGCTGCGCCGGGCCCATCCGAGACGGCGCGTGGACACCGCGTTCCGTGCGGCGCGCCTCGACCCACGCGTCCTGGTGGGCGAGGTGTCGCCGGACCACTGGCTACGGCTGTACGCGGCGCTGAAGACGTCGTAGGACAGGAGATGTCGTAGGACATGGGTGAGGGCCTGTTGGTTCCCCCGGGATACCAACAGGCCCTCGATCATGGGGAGTCATACCCGCAGGGGCTCGCCCTCGCCCGTCACCGCGGACGTGGGCGTGACCTCCTCCGGCGACTCGTCGTGCGTGAGGTCGGGCAGGCGGTGGAGCCACTTCGGGAAGTACCAGTTGCGCTCGCCGAGCAGGGCCATCACCGCGGGGAGCAGGACGCCCCGGATGACCGTGGCGTCGATGAGGACCGCGGCGGCGAGGCCGACGCCCATCTGCTTCATGGACTGCATGGACAGGGTGCCGAAGATCGCGAAGACGGCGACCATGATGACGGCGGCGCTGGTGACGACGCCTGCCGTGGTGACCACGCCGTGCCGGATCGCGTCCTGGGTCGAACGGCCGCGCAGCCGCGCCTCGCGGATACGGGAGACGACGAACACGTGGTAGTCCATCGACAGGCCGAACAGGATGACGAAGAGGAACAGCGGCAGCCAGGTGACGATCGCGCCGACACCCTCCGCGCCCACCAGCGAGGCGCCCCAGCCGTGTTGGAAGACGGCGACGAGTATGCCGTAAGCGGCGCCCACGGAAAGGAGGTTGAGGACGATCGAGGTGATCGCGACCGTCAGTGAGCGGAACGAGAGCAGCATCAGCAGGAAGGCGAAGACCACCACGAACGCGAAGACCGGGACGACCGATCCGAGGAGCTGGTCGTTGAAGTCCTTCGAACCGGCGACCTGTCCGGTGATCGGCGCCTGGACGCCGTCGACCTTGCCGAGGGTCGCGGGGCGTACCTCGTCGCGCAGTTTCTCCAGGCTCTTCGAGGCCTTGTCCTGGTCGGAGCCGCCGACGAGCGGGACGTAGACGAAGGCGACGTTCTGCGCGTCGTGCAGCTTGATGTCGACCGGGCCGCGCGAGGCACCCGAACTGACCGCCCGCGCCTTGAAGTCGGCCAACGCCTGCTTGACCTCAGGTGCGTTGATGTCCTTCGCCTTGACGATTACCTCGGCCGGGTCGGAGCCGCCCGGGAAGGCGTCGTTGACGCGGTTGTAAGTCCCCACGATCGGCAGGGAGTTGCCGAACTCCTGGTCCAGGGTGAGGTTCTCGGTCTTCATACCGACCGCGGGAGCGGCGATCGCGAGCAGCGCGCCGGTCGCCACGAGGACGGAGACCAGGGGCTTGGCGAGCACGCGTCGCAGGACAGCGGTCCAGAACCGGCTCTCGCCGTTGCCCCGGCGACCGCGCCGGCGCAGGAACGGGATGCGGCCCTTCTCGACCCGCTCGCCCAACAGCGAGAGCAGCGCGGGCAGTACGGTCACCGAGCCGACCATGGCGACCGCGACGACCATCAGCGAGGCCAGGCCCATCGCCTCGAACTCGGCGAGCCCGGTGAACAGCATGCCCGCCATCGCCACGCACACCGTGACACCGGAGACGATGATGGCCCGGCCACTGGTCGCGGCGGCGATCCGCAGCGCGGCCCCGGCGTCGCGGCCGGCCTCGCGCTCCTCGCGTTCGCGGCGCAGATAGAACAGGCAGTAGTCGACGCCGACGGCCAACCCCACAAGCAGCATCACGGAGTTGGCGGTATCGCTCATCGGCTGGACGTGGCTGACGAGGCCCATCAGACCCATCGTCGCCACGATCGCGGTCATGGCCAGAGCCACCGGCAGCAGCGCCGCCACCAGCGCGCCGAAGGCGATCAGCAGAATGCCGAAGGCGACGGGCACGGCGGAGTACTCGGCCCTCTTGAAGTCGTTGCCGAAGGCGTCCTTGTACTGCTTCGCCATGCTGGCGCTGCCGATCTCCTCGATCCGCAGCGAGCCATGGTCCTTCTGCACCCCGGCGACGGCCTTCAGTACCGGCTCCACCCGGTCGCCGGCGGTGTCCGCGTCGCCGCGCATGTCGAACTGGACGAGCGCGCTCCGCCCGTCCTTCGAGATCGTCTTCGTGTCGTACGGCGAGGTCACGTCGGTGACCCGGCCGGTTCCCTGGACGGCCTTGACGACGGCGGTGACCGTGGAGCGGAACTCGCTGTCGGTGGACGTGACCGACGTGTCCTTCGACTGGATCAGGATGGTCTCACCGGCCGGTTCCTTGATCCCGGCGTCGTCGATGATCGTGGCGGCGGTGTGCGTCTCGCCCTTCAGCTGGTCGCTCTCGTCGACGTCGACGCGGCCCGCCGCCGAGCCGATCCCCATGGCCAGCACCACGAACAGCACCCAGACGCCGACCGCGGCCCACCGGTGCCGGGCGCTCCAGCCGCCGGCTCGGGCGGCGAGCCCCCGTACCCGCGAATCTCCGTTCCCCATGACGGGCTTGCCCCCTTGTGCACGGTGCCAGCCCCCTGCCGCCACCTCATGGTTCGAAGGTATGCGCGGAATAAGAACGTCCCCTCGTGCTGACCGGTGAGGTGTCGGACGACCGGCTCCTCCGCACGGACACCGGACCCTCACCACTGGGGAGGACGGCGGCCCCTTACATCTATCGCGGCGGCTCGGGGGTGGTGATCAGGGTGTCCGATGCGTCGGCCGGGGTCCGCTTTGTTATTACGAAACCTTGTTGGACAAGTCACAGGTGGCGGTGGACGGGCCTGTAGGTGTTGATCCGGAGCCACCTCATCCGCCAGAGTTTCCGCACACCCGCACCCCACGGGGAGCGGACACCCGCACACCACATGGAGCGGCCGTCGTGCCCACCCCCACGGGGCACGAAGGCCGCTTTATGGTGTGCGGATGACGACGACGTATGCGGCGCTCCTGCGCGGGATCAACGTGGGCGGCAACAAGAAGCTCCCGATGGCCGAGTTGCGCACGCTCCTCGAAGGCCTCGGACACGACGACGTCCGCACCTATCTCCAGAGCGGCCAGGCCGTGTTCGCGAGCGGTCACGGCGACGGGGAGTCCCTCGCGACGGAACTCGCGCAGGCGATCGAGGAGCGGTTCGGGTTCGCGGTCGACGTCATCGTCCGCGACCACGCGTACCTCAAGGCGATCGCCGACAACTGCCCTTTCCCGGCCGCCGAGTTGGAGGGCAAGCAACTCCACGTCACGTACTACTCGGCGTCCGTCGCCGAGGACCGCTTCGCGGAGATCGACCGATCCGTTTACCTCCCCGAGGAGTTCCGCCTCGGCGACCGCGCCCTGTACCTCTACGCCCCCGACGGCCTCGGCCGCTCCAAGCTCGCCGCGGAACTCTCCCGGCCGCGGCTGAACAAGGGGCTGATCGCGACCTCCCGCAACTGGAACACCGTGGTCAAACTCGTTGAGATGACCGCCAGTTGACCAGAAGACGTACCCGATGACCCGGCCCGTACGCGCTGTGCGAGGCTCGTCCCATGCGCTACATCATCATCGGAGCAGGGGCGGTCGGCGGGGCCATCGGTGGCCGGCTGGCCGGGGCGGGGTGCGAGGTCGTGCTGGTCGCGCGGGGTGCGCAACGGGCGGCGCTGGCCGAGCACGGGCTGCGGCTCAAGGTGCCGGACGGCGAGTCGACGTATCGAGTGCCGGTCGTCGAAGACCCCGCCGAACTGGGCGAGTTGAGGCCCGACGACGTACTCGTGCTCGCCGTCAAGACACAGGACAGCGAGTCCGCGCTCGCGCTCTGGGGCCCGGCACCGGTCACCGGCGGCGGCACGGCCGCCGAGCGACTCCCGGTCGTCTGCGCGCAGAACGGGGTGGAGAGCCAGCGGCTGGCACTGCGCCGCTTCCGACGGGTCTACGGCGTCTGCGTCTGGCTGCCCGCGACCTTCGTCGAGCCGGGTGTGGTCGCCGCCGAGGGCGCCCCGCTCACCGGCATCCTGCACCTCGGCCGCTATCCGCACGGTACGGACGAGACCGCCGGGCTGATCTCCGCCGATCTGGAGAAGTCGAGGTTCGAGGCGCCGGTCGTGCCGGACGTGACGCGCTGGCAGTACGCCAAGTTGCTCGGCAACCTCGGCAACGCGATCGAGGCGGTCGCCGAGATGCGCGGTACCGAGGAGCACCTGGCGTTCTACGGGCGGGTGCGGGCCGAGGGCGCGGACGTGCTCGACGCGGCCGGTATCGCGTACGCGGACGCCGAGGAGGAGAAGGAGGCGCGCGGCGACAAGATCCAGCTCGTGGAGATCGACGGCGCCCCGCGCGGCGGCGGCTCCTCCTGGCAGTCCCTGAACCGGGGCACCGGCACCATCGAGGCCGACTACCTCAACGGCGAGATCGCGCTGCTGGGGCGGCTGCACGGCGTACCGACACCGCTCAACGACCTGCTGCAACGGCTCGCGAACGGGTTCGCGCGCGAGCGCAGGACGCCCGGCTCGCTGCCGTTCGACGAGCTGACCCGGCTGGCTGACGACGCTGTCGCGTTTGTTCAAGAGTCCTGAGGGCGCCCTCCCTAGCGTGGGAGCCATGAGCAACCACGACCAGCACCCGCACCCGAACGACCTGTATCCGCACATGATCGAATGCGCCGCCGAGGCGGCCCGCGTCGCGCGCGGTGTCACCTCGGACCGGCTCGACGACCCCACGCACTGCCCCGACTGGGACGTCCGCGCGATGGTCAACCACTGGGTCCTCTACACCTCGCACGGCCTGGAGCACCGTGCCCTGCGCGAACAGCTCTCCGAGGAGCTGACCGCGCGCGACTTCACCGCCGACCCGGACTGGGCGGAGGCGTACGCGGCCCAGCTGGACCGGGCCGTCGCCGCCTGGGCCGACCCGGCGGTGTGGGAGGGCGAGGTCGACCTCGGCATGGCGAAGATGCCGGCCGACGAAATCGCCTCGATGATCATCAAGGAGCTGGCGGTCCACGGCTGGGACGTGGCCACGGCCACGGGCCAGCAGTACACCGTCTCGGACGGCGCGGCCGGACTCGTCCTCGCCGTGGTGGAGAAGCACGGTGACCTCTACCGCCAGTACGACGGCTTCGCCGACCCGGTACCCGTACCGGCCGACGCCCCCGTCTTCGAGCGGGCCCTCGCGTCCAGCGGACGGAACCCGAGGCAGCGGGCCACGGCCGAAGTGGACCAGTGAGAGAGTGCCGTATTGGGCCGAGTGCTCGGCCTAATCGGCGGCTAGCGTTGTCCGTATGAGTCACGACACCCCGGTCCGCGTCGACTTCTACTTCGACCCCGCCTGCCCCTTCGCGTGGATCACCTCCCGCTGGCTGCTGGAGGTCGAGCGCGAGCGCCCGCTCGACCTCCGCTTCCACGCGATGAGCCTCTACCTCCACAACACCGGCAACGAACTCCCCGACTGGTACCGGGAGTTGGTCGACAAGTCCATCGACCCGGTCCGCGTCGCCGTGGCCGCCGCCGCACAGCAGGGCGACAAGGTCCTGCGGGACCTCTACACGGCCTTCGGCGTCCGCATCCACGAGCGGCGCTACGACGACTTCGACGCCGTCATCGCCGAATCCCTCGCCGAACTCGGCCTCCCCGCCGAACTGGCCGACGCCGCCTACGATCCGACGTACGACGAGGCCGTGCGCCGCAGTCATGAGGCGGGCGTGGAGGAGGAGTCGGGCGGATACGTGGGGACGCCGACCCTGCATGTCGACGGGACGGTGTGGTTCGGGCCGGTGCTGCGGGCGATTCCGCGCGGCGCGAGGGCGGCCGAACTCTTCGACAGCTTCCGGGTGTTGGCCACGTGTCCCGACTTCTTCGAGTTGAAGCGGACGCGTACCGGGGGTCTGTCCTTCGACTGAGCCCCGTGACCGTCATCAGCGGCGGGCGTCGGGGTGGTTGTCGTCGCGCAGTGACATAAACGCGGCGTGAGACGCAGTACGGAAAGCGACCCCCGTGATCATGCTCATGCCGCCGGGGGCCGCACTGCGGACGGGCCGTCCGGGGTCCGACATCGCAGGGGAGTGCCGGACTTCGGGCGGCACTTCCCTATCGATCGCCGGGCTGGTCATGTACCGAGCCCGGTCGCTGATCGATCGCCGGGCCGGTCACGTCCCAAGGTCGCTCACGTGCCCGGCTGTTCGGCGCGCCGGCCCCGTCCTGGCAGCCGTCCCGCGAGGCGCCCTAGCGTGCCGGGGCGGTTCCAGGCGTGGAACGCGTCGAGTTTGCCGCGGCCTGCGTGATCGAGCGCCGCTTCGACTTCGCTCTGGTTCTCGGTGGGCAGTGCCCGCACGACCGGCCGCAACGCCTTGGTCGGCAAGGGTCGGTCGCTCACGTGCCGGGCTGTTCGGTGCGCCGGCCCCGTCCGGACAGTCGTCCTGCGAGGCGTCCCAGTGCGCCGGGGCGGTTCCAGGCGTGGAAGGCGTCGAGTTTGCCGCGGCCCGCGTGATCGAGTGCCGTCTGGACCTCGCCCTGGGTTTCTGCCGTCAGCGCCCGGACGATCGGCCGCAGCACCTTGGTCAGTAGCGCCGTACGGGTCTCGTCCCAGGCCGGATCGGTTCCCGGGAACGCGCTCCAGTCGCAGAACCGGGCGGCGACATACGCGGGCCCGGTCCGCAGCCGCTCGCTCACCTGGTCCGAGCGGCCCGCCCGCTCGTACGCCGCGAGGAGGCGCGGCTCGGCTGAAGGGGCCAGGGCGTACAGCTCGTTCGCCGGTGCCGGTCCTTTCAGGAGCCGCCAGGCTAGGGCCTCGAAGGCGCGGTCGGTGACGGTCTCCGGGATCGGTTCCGCGGCGTCGGCCTTCAGGCTCAGTACCCGGCCGATCCATTCCTCGCCCTCGTTCGCGGTGCCCAACAGCCCGGTGAACTCCAGGAGTTGCAGGGCCGTGCGCTGACCGGGGCGCAACTCCGTGGTGAAGCAGCGGAGCAGGTCCGTGGCGAGCGCCGGTGCGTCACGGTCGTCCGGGGGTGCGGCGAGTGCCGCCTCGATCAGCAACTCCCTTGTACCGGCGGCACGGTGGGAGTCGGACCCCAGCTCCTTCAGCAGCAGGCCCGCCTCCTGGCCGGTCGGCAGTTCGTCGTCGGACCAGGTGAGACGGAGGGCCGTGCGCAGGACCGTCGGGTCGGCGTGCGGCGAGACCCCTGCCGTGCGGAGCAACCCGTGGAAACGGTCGAGCCGGTCGGCGGACTCCGCAGGTGTGGCAGCGGGTGCGGCGCACATCCGTAGGTGAGGGAAGCCCGACTGCTGGAGGCGGAGCGGAAGCCCCGAGTCCCTCAACACCCGCGCCACAGCTGGTGGTTCGGCCGAGGCGAGCGTGTCGAGTGAGCCGAACAGCGCCACCCGCAGGCCGGGGTGAGTGTGTACCGCGTCGAGGAGGGCGGTCGGGCAGCCGTCGGCGGGAGGCTCGCCGCCATGACGGGTGCCGGTGGGCTCCGGTGACGGCTTCGTGGCGCTGCCCGTCGTCGCGTTCGTGGCCGGGGTGTCCACCAGCTCCCGGGCCAACCGCTCGGCCAGCTCCGGGAGTTGGTCCTGGCAGTCGACGTCGAGGAGGTCGGCGGACCGCAGCAGTGCGAGGGGTCGCCCGGCGGCCGGTTCGGCCGTGTCCGCGATGCCGGCCCGCAGTGCGGGCGCGAGATCGCGGGCCAGGTCGTCGTGGGCCCGTGCGGTGAGGGATCCCGCTCGCAGTGCGGGCACCGGTCCCCGGGCGAGGACCGCCGACGCCAGTACGCGTGCGGCGAGCGGCCCCGACACCGAGGCCGGTACGCGCCCGTCCAGTCGGGCCAACAGGACTGCCAGGGCGGCCTGTTCGGCCTCGCCGGGCAGGGCCGTCGAGCGGGAGCCCAGATGCGGCACCGGGCTGCCGCACAGCCCGGCGACCAACGCCGTCAGCCTGTCGTCGGACAGTGCGTCCACCTGCTCGGCAGCCCAACTCGCCGCCACCGCACGGGCGTCCGTACGCAGGTCGATGCCCGCGACGAGGGCGGACACCGCCAACGGGCCCAGATCCTCGGGGTCGTTGTGGAACAGGTCGGGGCGGCCCGCACGCCAGACTCGGGCGCACACCTCGGCCCAGGTGTCCGCGACCGGCCCGGACGGTTGCCGGCCCGTGCAGTTGTGCACGCGGTAGCGCCCGTCGTCGGTGACGGGCTCGGAGGACGGCAGCGCGCCGACGAGCTGCTGGCGGGTCTGCCGGGGGTCGCGGGTGTACGTCGTGAAGGTGAGCCGGTGCGCCTGTTCGCGGGGCAGGACCGTGCAGGCGAGCGCTATCCACCGGGCCACGTCGGCGCTGTCGTGCTCCACGACCACGATCTGCCCGGCACCCGGGTCCGCGGCGACCGCCCGCAGATCGGCGAAGAACGCGGCGAGCCGTTCGGCCCGGGACACCGCGAACGGGACCAACGCCTCCTTGCGCAGCAGTCCGGAAGGTTCGACACGGTCGACGGGATCGGGCCTGCCGTCCGCGGGAGTCGAATCGGCCCAACGCGGGGACTCCCAGGTGGAGATGGGCAGGACACCGTCCGGCAGCCGGGTCCCGGCCGGCAGCAGGACGGCGTGCGTGTGGAAGGATACCGGGCCTCCTGCCCAGTCCGTGCCGGTGCACACGGAACGGCTCAACAGCCGCCCGCCGTCGGCGAGTTCACTGAAGCCGAAAACCGTGGGGAACCTCTTGAGCTGCTCGGCGTCGGGCTGCCGCGGGCTGTCGGGCGGTGGCTCGTACCCGAGGAGCCGCGCGGCCTCCCGCAGCACCCCCGGCGACACCTCCGCGCCGACCGCCGTGAACCGGGGGCCCGAATCCTCCGAGCCGGACGGCCCCGAGGTGTAGTGCAGCTGGGCCGGCACAGGCCCTTCACGATGCCCGAACTCCCTACCCGCCACGTGTACTTGCTCCCCACTAGGCCGTGTCTTCAAAAGATCTTGAGTGGTGGATCATGGTGGGGTGATACGTCGCCATGAACTGTCCGATGCCGAGTGGGAGTTCGTCGGGCCGCTGCTGCCGGTGTCGCTGCGGGGCCGGAAGCGGCTGGACGACCGCAGGGTGCTGAACGGGATCGTGTGGAAGTTCCGTACCGGGACGGCCTGGCGGGACGTGCCCGAGCGGTACGGCCCGTGGGCCACCCTGCACACCCGCTTTCGCCGGTGGGCGCTGGACGGCACCTTCGAGCGCATGCTCCGGGCCGCCCAGGCGCACGCCGACGCGGCCGGGGACATTGACTGGCTGGTGTCGGTCGACTCCACCGTCGTCCGCGCCCACCAGCACGCCGCCGGGGCCCGAAAAAGGGGGCCCGCAGTCCCGGCCTCGGACGCTCCCGAGGCGGCCTGACCAGCAAAATCCACCTGGCCTGCGACAGCGTGGGCCGCCCGCTCGCCTTCACCCTCACGGGCGGCAACACCAACGACTGCACCCAGTTCACCGCCATGATGGAAACCATCCGGGTGCCCCGCATCGGCCCGGGACGGCCCCGCACACGGCCCGCCCATGTGCTGGGCGACAAGGGCTACAGCTCCCGGGCCATCCGCACGTGGCTCAGGCGGCGGGGCATCGGTCACACCATTCCCGAGCGGTCCGACCAGGTCCGCAACCGGCTCCGGCGCGGCAGCCGAGGCGGGCGCCCGCCGGTCTTCGACAAGCAGCTCTACAAGCGACGCAACGTCGTGGAACGGTGCTTCAACCGCTTGAAGCAGTGGCGCGGCATCGCTACCCGCTACGACAAGACCGCCGAGTCCTACCAGGCAGCCGTCACCCTCGCATCGCTCCTGATGTGGGCGTGACATTTGAAGACAACTCCTAGCCCTCGGAGGAACCATCCCAGCAGATCCGGGGGCCGGGGGAGACCTCTTTCCGGGAAACCGGGCAGGTGGGAACCGTGAAGGCGGTAACCGTGAAGGCGTTACGCGCCGACGGCCGCGAGCAGCGGCGCCCTGGCCGCGTCGTAGCGCTCCAGCAGCACCCGCGCCACCTCGGGCGCCGGACCCAGCACGTCGGCGAGGACGTCCGCCTCCGCCGCGCCCCGCGCGATGCGGTCGGGCAGGAAGCCGGGCGCGAGGACGTACGGCGCGACCGCGATCCGGCGGCAGCCGAGCGCCCGGAGTTCGCGGACCGCGTCCTCGGTGCGGGGGAGCGCCGCGGAGGCGAACGCGGGGCGTACGGCGTGCCAGCCGGTGTGCCACCACTCCCGCGCGAGGTCGTCGATCACCGCGATCGCCTCGGGGTCGGTGGAGCCCGCCGAGGCCAGCACGATGCCGGTGGAGGACTTGTCGGCGGGCGTCAACCCGGCCTCGTAGAGCCGCCGTTCGAGCGCGCGCACCAGCAGCGGCGACGGTCCCAGCACCTCCGCCTGCCTGATCCGCAGCTGCGGCGGCGCGTCCCGCAGGACGGCGGGGATGTCCGCCTTCGCGTGGAACGCGCGGGTCAGCAGCAGCGGGAGGGCTACGACGTCACGCACACCCTGCGCTGCCAGTGACTCCAACACGCCTTGCACGGAAGGGATGTTGAAGTCCAGGAAGCCGACCTCGACGCGCAGCCCGGGCCGCCGCGACCGTACCCGCCGGACGAGGGCGTGGACGGTCGCGGCGTGCCGCGGGTCGCGGCTGCCGTGGGCGATGACGAGGAGAACAGGCGTCTGGTGCACAGGACTTCAGCTTTTCACCAGCAGACCGCGGCTGCGCAGCACCCACCGCTCCAGCGGGCTGAAGATCAGCAGGTCGATGGCGATACCGACGAACAGGATCAGGATGATGGCCTCGAACACCATGGACATGTCGCTGTTGGTACGGCCGTTCTCCAGCAACTGGCCGAGGCCCACGCCCAGGTCCGGGAACTGGGCGATGATCTCCGCCGCCATCAGCGAGCGCCACGAGAACGCCCAGCCCTGCTTCAGCCCCGCCACATAGCCGGGGAGTGCCGCCGGCAGTGTGACGTACCAGACGCCCTTGACGCCGGTCGCGCCCATCGTGCGGCCCGCGCGCAGGAACAGCGGCGGCACCTGGTCGACGCCGGACACCAGGCCGTTGGCGATCGAGGGGACCGCGCCGAGCAGGATCACCGCGTACATCATCGAGTTGTTCAGACCCAGCCAGATCACGGCCGGCGGCACCCACGCCACCGAAGGGAGCGACTGGAGGCCGGACAGGATCGGGCCGATCGCCGCGCGCACGAACTTCACCCGCGCCACCAGCAGCCCCAGCGGGGTGCCGATCAGCAGCGCGAAGAAGAAGCCCAGCAGACCGCGCGAGACGCTGGTCCAGATGTAGCCGAGCAGATCGCCCTTCAGCCAGGCGTCCTTGAACTCGCCGCCCACCGAACTCAGCGAGGGCAGCTTGCTCGGGTCGTCGACGATCGGGGTCAGGATCAGCCACACCACGATGACCACCGCGAGCGCGACGATCGGCGGGAAGATCTTGTTGACGAAGGTCTGCCGCAGGCTCGGCCGGCCGGTGGCCGTGAACTCCAGTGCGTCCAGGCCCGCTTCGACGCTGCCGCCGTCCTTGACCGTCGTCGTCTCAGTGCTGGCCATGACGGCGGATCTCCCCACGCAGTACATCGGTGATCTCAAGGGACAGTTCGGCCACGGGCGCGTCCTCGATGCGGCGCGGCTGCGGAATGCCGACCGTCCACTCGCGGGCGATCCGGCCGGGCCGGGAGGACAGCAGGATCACCCGCTGGGCGAGCCGTACCGCCTCGCGCACGTTGTGCGTGACGAACAGGACGGAGAGGCCGGTCTCGCCCCAGATACGGGTCAGTTCGTCGTGCAGGACGTCCCGCGTGATGGCGTCGAGGGCCGCGAACGGCTCGTCCATCAGCAGGATGCGGCTCTCCTGGGCGAGCGCGCGGGCCAGGGCGACGCGCTGGCGCATACCGCCGGACAGCTCGTGCACCCGCTTGCCGTACGCGTCCTGGAGCCGGACCAGTTCGAGCAGCTCCTCGGTCCTGCCGCGCCGCTCCTCCTTCGGAACTCCCCTGAGTTTCAGGGCGAGTTCGATGTTCTTGCCCGCGGTGAGCCAGGGGAACAGGGCGTGCTCCTGGAACATCAGCGCGGGGCGGCCGTCCGTCGTGATGGACCCGGCGGAGGGCTTGTCGAGGCCCGCCACCAGGTTCAGCAGGGTGGACTTGCCGCAGCCCGAGGCCCCCAGGAGGGTGACGAACTCGCCCGGCGCGACATCGATGCTGATGTCGTCCAGGACGAGCTGCTGCCCGCGCGGCGTCGCGAAGGACTTCGAGACATGCTCAAGGCGTGCCGCGTGCTCGACCGACGCGGTGGTCTCCTTGGCGAGGGTCGTGGCCATGGTCGTCACCTCCTGGGAAGTCATCGGGATCCCTCGATCAGCTCGTGCCGAGGCCGGCGGCGTCGACCGTGCTGTCGCCGTCCGCCTTGAGGACCTTGTTGAGGAGTGTCAGGTCGTAGATGCCCTTCAGATCGGGCTTCTCCAGCAGACCGGCCTTCACCGCGTGCTCCGCCTCGGAGTTGAGGGTGGCGGCCAGCGGGTCGTTGGTGAACTGGATCGAACTCCACGCCGGGTCCAGGACGTTGGCGGGCAGCGCCTTGCCGGAGTCGGCCTCCAGCTGCTTGTTCGCCGCGGCCTTCGCCTCCGTCGGGTTGGCGTTGATCCACTTGTTGGCCGCGACCGAGCCCTTCAGGACCGCCTCGACGACCTTCGGGTGCGCCTTCAGGAACTTCTGCGACACGATGATGTTCGTGATCACGAACTTCTTGTCGGGCCACAGCGTCGACTCGTCGAGCAGCACCTTGCCGCCCTCGGCGACCAGCTTCGACGCGGTCGGCTCCGGCACCCAGGCGCCGTCGATCGAACCGGCCTTGAAGGCGTCCGGGGTGATCTTGTTGTCGGTGCGGACGACCGTGACGTCACCCTTGCCGCTCTGCGCGTCGACCTTCCAGCCCTGGTCCGCGATCCAGTTGAGGAACGCCACGTCCTGCGTGTTGCCCAGCTGAGGCGTCGCGATCTTCTTGCCCTTGACGTCCTTCAGGGACTTGATCTTCTTCGGGTTCACGACCAGCTTCACGCCGCCCGACGCCGAACCGCCGATGATCTTCAGGCTCTTGCCGTCGGACTTGGTGTACCCGTTGATCGCCGGGGAGGGGCCGATCCAACCGATGTCGATGGAGCCCGAGTTGAGCGCCTCGATCTCGGACGGGCCCGCGTTGAAGGTGGCGTAGTCGGCCTTGGTGGCGCCCAATTCCTTCTGGAACAGGCCCTGTTCACGGGCGACCAGCGCGGTCCCGTGGGTCAGGTTGCCGAAGTAGCCGATCTTCACGGAGGCGAGACCCTCGATCTTCGAGGACCCGGCGGCGACCTTCTCCTTGGAGTTGGTGCTCTTGGAGTCCGACCCGTAACCGCAGGCGGCGAGGGTGAGCAGAGGGAGCGCGGCGAACACGGCTATGCCGCGACGGAGGTAGGTCGAGCGGTTGGCAGGCACGGGAGGTGTTCCTCTCGTTGGCCCGGCGGTCACGGTCTCAGGTCGTGGCCGGGAGGTCGGCAGGTCTTCGTTTTCGTCGCGTCCGGGACGTCGGGTGGGGGGACTGGGCGCGCAGGCAGTGCGCGTACGTCAGCACGCACATCGCGCCACCCCGCCCTGCCCGCTGCCGAGGGCGCCGCTGCCGACGCGGCCGCCCTCCTTCGCGAACGTGGAGTAGAAGTCCGTGGAGTTCATGGTCAGAAGTCCCAACCGTCTTCGTCCGACGCGTCCTTGACCGGCTCGGGCGCCGCGAACGACTCGCCGACCATGCCGGCGGTGAGCGTGGTGCCGTCGGCCGGGTCGATCAGGATGAACGAGCCCGTACGGCGCGAGTCGGCGTACGAGTCGACCGGCAGCGGCTCCGCGGTGCGGATCTTCACCCGGCCGATGTCGTTGGCGACGAGCTGTCCCGGATGCGGGTGCAGGGACAGGTCGTCGAGCGTGAGCCGGGACGGGATGTCCTTCACGATCGCCTTCACCGTGCGGGTGCCGTGCTTGAGGAGCACCCGGTGGCCCACGGTCAGCGGCGCGTCGGCGACATGGCAGACCGTCGCCTCGATGTCCTGCGTGGTCGCCGGGGCGTCCTTGCTGGGCACGATGAGGTCGCCGCGGGAGACGTCGATGTCGTCCTCCAGCAGGATCGTCACCGACTGCGTGGTCCACGCGGTCCTGACCGGCTTGCCGAGCAGGTCGATGCCGGAGATCTTCGTGGTGCTCCCGGAGGGCAGGACCGTCACCGGGTCGCCGACGCGGAAGCTGCCGGCCGCGATCTGACCCGCGTACCCCCGGTAGTCCGGGAGGTCGGCGCTCTGCGGCCGGATCACGTACTGCACGGGCAGTCGCGCGTGGCAGTGGCTCAGGTCGTGGGCGACCGGCACCGACTCCAGGTGCTCCAGGAAGGTCGGCCCGCCGTACCAGTCCATGTTCGCGGACGGGTCCACCACGTTGTCGCCGGCCAGCGCCGAGATCGGGATCGCGGTGATCTCCGGGACGCCCAACTCGCTGGCGTACGCGGTGAATTCCTCGGCGATCGCGGCGAACACGGTCTCCTTGTACTCGACCAGGTCCATCTTGTTGACCGCGAGCACCACGTGCGGGACGCGCAGCAGCGCGGCGATCGCGGCGTGGCGCCGGGTCTGTTCGACGACGCCGTTGCGGGCGTCGACGAGGATCACCGTCAGCTCGGCCGTGGAGGCACCCGTCACCATGTTGCGGGTGTACTGCACGTGACCGGGCGTGTCGGCGAGGATGAACCGGCGCCGGGGCGTGGCGAAGTAGCGGTACGCCACGTCGATCGTGATGCCCTGCTCCCGCTCGGCCCGCAGGCCGTCGGTGAGCAGTGCGAGGTCGGGCCCGTCCTGGCCGCGGTCGGCCGACACCCGCTGCACAGCCTCCAGTTGGTCGGTCAGCACCGACTTGGAGTCGTGCAACAGCCGCCCGACCAAAGTGGACTTGCCGTCGTCGACGGAGCCCGCCGTGGCGAACCGCAGCAGCGTGGTGGCCGAGAGCTCCTCGGTCGTGATGGTGCTCATGGTTAGAAGTACCCCTCGCGCTTGCGGTCTTCCATCGCGGCCTCGGACATCTTGTCGTCGGCACGCGTCGCGCCCCGCTCGGTCAGCCGGGACGCGGCGATCTCGGTGATGACCTGCTCCAGCGTCACCGCGTCCGAGTCGACGGCACCCGTGCACGACATGTCGCCCACGGTCCGGTACCGGACGAGCCGCTTCTCGACCGTCTCGGTCTCCTTCGGCCCGCCCCACTCACCGGCGGTCAGCCACATGCCGTCCCGCGCGAACACCTCACGCTCGTGCGCGAAGTAGATCTCGGGCAGCTCGATGCCCTCACGGGCGATGTACTGCCAGACGTCCAGCTCGGTCCAGTTGGACAGCGGGAACACACGGACGTGCTCACCGGCCGCGTGCCGCCCGTTGTAGAGGTTCCACAGCTCCGGCCGCTGCCGACGCGGGTCCCACTGCGAGAACTCGTCCCGCAGCGAGAACACCCGCTCCTTGGCGCGCGCCTTCTCCTCGTCCCTACGACCGCCACCGAAGACCGCGTCGAACTTCTCGCTCTGGATCTTCTCGGTCAACGGCACGGTCTGGAGCGGGTTGCGGGTCCCGTCGGGGCGTTCGCGCAGCACGCCGCGGTCGATGTAGTCCTGTACGGAGGCCACATGGAGGCGCAGGCCGTGCTTCTCGACCGTACGGTCCCGGTATTCGAGGACCTCGGGGAAGTTGTGTCCGGTGTCCACGTGCAGCAGCGTGAACGGCACCGGGGCGGGCGCGAACGCCTTCAGCGCGAGGTGCAGCATGACGATGGAGTCCTTGCCGCCGGAGAAGAGGATCACCGGCCGTTCGAACTCACCCGCCACCTCACGGAAGATGTGCACCGCCTCGGACTCAAGGGCGTCCAGGTGCGAGAGGGCGTACGGCGTGTCCGTACCGTCCTCGGCCTTGGCAACGGTCGTCGTCATGCCAGTCCCCTCTCGGTGAGCAGCGCGTGGACAGCCGCCGCCGACTCCTGCACGGTCTGGTGCTGCGACTCGATCCGCAGGTCGGGCGACTCGGGCTCCTCGTACGGGTCGTCGACCCCGGTGAGCCCGGTCAGTTCACCGGCGGCCTGCTTGGCGTAGAGACCCTTCACATCGCGTACGGAGCACACGTCGACCGGGGTCGCCACATGCACCTCGACGTAGCCGGCGCCGCTCTCCTGGTGCCGCTTGCGGACGGCCTCGCGGCTGTCGGTGTACGGCGCGATGACCGGGACGAGCGCCAACACGCCGTTGCGGGCGAGCAGTTCGGCGAGGAAACCGATGCGCTGCACGTTGGTGTGCCGGTCCTCGCGGCTGAAGCCGAGGCCCGCGGAGATGAACTCGCGGATCTCGTCGCCGTCGAGCACCTCGACGAGGTGGCCCTCCTCGCGGAGCCGGTCTGCCAGCTCGTACGCGATGGTGGTCTTGCCGGCACTGGGCAGTCCGGTGAGCCAGACGGTGGCTCCGGTCGTCACGTGCGACTCCTTCTCGGTGATGGTCATTCGTGCAGCCCGCACTCGGTCTTCCCGCGCCCCGCCCAGCGGCCGGCGCGGGCGTCCTCGCCCTCCAGGACCCGGCGGGTGCAGGGCGCGCAGCCGACGGACGCGTAGCCGTCCATCAGCAACGGGTTGGTGAGGACGCCGTGTTCGGCGACATACGCGTCCACGTCGTCCTGGGTCCAGCGGGCGATGGGGGAGACCTTGACCTTCCGGCGCTTCTCGTCCCAGCCGACGACCGGGGTGTTCGCCCGGGTCGGGGACTCGTCGCGGCGCAGCCCGGTCGCCCAGGCCGCGTACTTGGTCAGGCCCTGCTCCAGGGGCTGCACCTTGCGGAGCTTGCAGCACAAGTCCGGGTCGCGGTCGTGCAGTTGAGGACCGTACTCGGCGTCCTGCTCGGCGACGGACTGGCGCGGGGTGAGTGTGATGACGTTGACGTCCATCACGGCCTCGACCGCGTCGCGGGTGCCGATGGTCTCGGGGAAGTGGTAGCCGGTGTCGAGGAACACCACGTCGACGCCGGGCATCGCGCGGGAGGCGAGGTGGGCGACCACCGCGTCCTCCATCGAGGAGGTCACACAGAACTGTTTGCCGAAGGTCTTCACCGCCCACTGGAGGATCTCCAGCGCGGAGGCGTCCTCCAGGTCGCGGCCCGCCTGCTCGGCCAGGGCTTTCAAGTCGTCGGTGGGGCGCGCTTTCTGAGTCGTCGTCATATCTCGTCTCCCCCTGCGTCGGTCTGCCGGAGTCCCCGGGCGAGGAGCCCGAGGAACTTCAGCTGAAAGGCCCGATTGCATGCCGCGCATTCCCACGCGCCATGACCCTGCTCGCTCGGACGCAGGTCCTCGTCGCCGCAGTAGGGGCAGTAGAAGGGAGCCGCCCGCTCGCTCATGTGAGGGACTCCTCACTGGCGCGCGTCGCCCAGGCGGCGAAGCGTTCGCCGTCCTCGCGCTCCTCCTGGAACCGGGTGAGGACCCGCTCGACGTAGTCGGGCAGTTCCTCCGAAGTGACCTTCAGGCCACGGACCTTGCGGCCGAAGCCGGCCTCCAGGCCGAGGGCGCCGCCGAGGTGCACCTGGAAGCCCTCGACCTGCTCGCCCTCGTCGTTGAGGACCAACTGGCCCTTGAGACCGATGTCCGCGACCTGGATACGGGCGCAGGCGTTCGGGCAGCCGTTGATGTTGATGGTGATCGGCTCGTCGAACTCCGGGATGCGGCGCTCCAGTTCGTCGATGAGCGTGATGCCGCGCTGCTTCGTCTCGACGATCGCCAGCTTGCAGTACTCGATGCCGGTGCAGGCCATCGTGCCGCGCCGGAAGGGGGAGGGCTTGGCGGTGAGACCCAGTGCCTCCAGGCCCTCCACCAGCGACTCGATCTGTGCTTCCGCCACATCGAGCACGATCATCTTCTGCTCGACCGTCGTGCGCAGTCGGCCCGAGCCGTGCGCCTGGGCCAGCTCGGCGATCTTCGTGAGCGTGGTGCCGTCGACGCGGCCGACGCGCGGGGCGAAACCGACGTAGAACAGGCCGTCCTGCTGGCGGTGGACGCCGACGTGGTCGCGCCAGCGCTGGACCGGCTGCGCGGGGGCGGGGCCGTCGACGAGCTTGCGCTTGAGGTACTCGTCCTCCAGGACCTGGCGGAACTTCTCCTGGCCCCAGTCGGCGACGAGGAACTTCAGGCGGGCGCGGGTGCGCAGCCGCCGGTAGCCGTAGTCGCGGAAGATGCCGATCACGCCGGCCCAGACGTCCGGGACCTCGTCCAGCGGGACCCAGGCGCCGAGCCGGACGCCGATCTTCGGGTTGGTGGACAGACCGCCGCCGACCCACAGGTCGAAACCAGGGCCGTGCTCGGGGTGGTCGACGCCGACGAACGCGATGTCGTTGATCTCGTGGGCGACGTCCAGCAGCGGGGAGCCGGAGATCGCGGTCTTGAACTTGCGCGGCAGGTTGGAGAATTCCTTGGTGCCGATGTAGAGGCGGTGGATCTCGTCGATCGCGGAGGAGCCGTCGATGATCTCGTCCTCGGCGATCCCGGCGACGGGTGAGCCGAGGATGGTGCGGGGGGTGTCGCCGCAGGCCTCGGTGGTGGAGAGGCCGACCGCCTCCAGGCGGTTCCAGATCTCGGGCACGTCCTCGATGCGGATCCAGTGGTACTGCACGTTCTGCCGGTCCGTGAGGTCGGCCGTGCCGCGCGCGAACTCCTGCGAGATCTCGCCGATCACGCGGAGCTGGTCCGTGGTCAGCCGGCCGCCGTCGATGCGGACGCGCAGCATGAAGTACTTGTCGTCCAGCTCCTCCGGCTCCAGGATCGCGGTCTTGCCGCCGTCGATCCCGGGCTTGCGCTGGGTGTACAGCCCCCACCAGCGCATACGGCCGCGGAGGTCGTTCGGGTCGATCGAGTCGAACCCGCGCTTGGAGTAGATCGTCTCAATGCGTGTCCGCACATTGAGACCGTCGTCGTCCTTCTTGAACTGCTCGTTGCCGTTGAGCGGGGTGAAGTGTCCGGCTGCCCACTGACCCTCACCGCGGTGACGGCTCACCTTGCGGCGGGGCGCTGCGGCTGCAGGGTTCTCGGGGGTGGCGGCCATGGTTCTACGTCCTCCGGGACAGGCGGGTGATCGGCTCTGACCTGCGTGTACGGGCGCATGCGGGCATACGCGCGCGTCTTTGCGCAGTATGAGGCAGATACGGGGAAAACCGGCGGTGCTGCGGCTCGGCTAGCCCGCCGGACAGATGGCGCTGGACATGCGGCCGAGGTCGACGTGCCGCCGACTCACCAAGGCAATTCCAGTTCCGGACATGACGGAAGCGTGTCACGGCGTTCTGGACACAGTCCAGCTTCGTCCGCCATGCGGACACCCTGGTCCCGCTATGTGAGACGAGGGTGTCATCGGTCACAAGCCGCGCACGCGGTCTTGTCGGCGCAGGTCAGGCGCGGTAGGCGCCCGGCCAGGGGCCCGGGGTGGGCGCCTGTGTCACCTCCTCGACCTGCGTGTCGAAGAGCTTGAAGCCCCGGCGCTGATAGTTGTCCATCGCGTGCACGCCGTCCAGGCTGCACGTATGCAGCCAGACCCGCTTCGTGGGGGCCCGCCCGGGCCAGCGGTCGGCGAGGTCCCAGGCACGGGCGGCGCCGTAGGAGAGGAGGTGGCCGCCGAGGCGGCGGCCGCGGAAGGTGGGGACCAGACCGAAGTAGACGATCTCGACGACCCCGTCGTCCTGCGGCTCAAGTTCCAGATACCCGCCGGGCGTGCCCCGGTCGTACACGACCCAGGTCTCCACGCCCGGCCGGTCCAGGTGCTCCCGCCACTGCGCGAACGTCCAGTGCAGCCGGTCGATCCAGAGGATGTCCCCGCCCACGGACGCGTACAGATAGCGGCTGAACTCGGGGGAGGGCAGCTCGGAGCGGGCGATCCGCACGTCCCCCTCCGGCGCGATGGCCGGGAGGAGGTCGTTCGGGTCGGTCTGCTCCAGGGACCAGGTGGTCACCGGCATGTTCGTCATGCCCGTCAGGGAATCATCCGACCTGGGGATCTGTCGATCAGCTGATCAGTCGAGCGAGCTGTCGATCGAGTTCAGCGGCAGCGCGAACAGCATCCGCCCCGACACCGACCAGACCTCGCCGGTCTCCTGCCAGTAGGAGAGGGAGTCGGTCTGCGGGCTCCAGCACTGGTGTGTCTCGTCGGCCCCGCACTCGGTGGCCTTGGCGCCGTGTTCGTCCTGGCGCCACATCGAGCCCCGGCCGCCGTCCGTCCCGGCCGTGCCGCCCACGTACCAGGCGGACCGGTCCGCGAGTACGCCCCCGGCGCCGTCGACCTTCGTCGCGTACGCCTCGTCGGCCGACGCGCGGCCCGCCGAGTCGGTGGCGAGCAGCCCCGGACGCGCGGGATCCCCGCTGAAGGAGTAGCGCCACAGCCGCTTCTCCCCGCTCGCGACCAGACTGTCCGGCACCGTGCTCCGGTCCAGGGACAGACCCGCGGGCCGTACGGCCGCCTTGCCGCCGGTCAGCCGGTACGACCCGACCGCGGGCAGCACATACCGGTACCCGGCCGCCGACCAGCCGTCCCGCACTCGGCCGACCGCGGAGGCCGTCACCGTGGTGCGCTGGATGCGGTTCATGTCGTACACGTACAGCGCGTCGCGGGTCCCGCTCGTGGTCGTGACCAGGAGCTTGTCCTCGTACCAGACCATGCCGGAGATCTTGGAGGCGAGCCCTCGATAGTCACGCCCGCCGTCCGTCGGTACGGCGAGGAGGGCCCAGGTGTAGGTGAGATGAGCGGTGTCGGCGGCGTTCACGAAGGCGACCTTGGCCAGGCCGCGGGTGTTCGCGCTCCAGCCGGAGAGGATCACCCGGTTCGAGCCCCACCAGCCGTCCTCGTCGGCGTCGCCCGAGGTGGTCACCGAGCGGGGCGTCCAGGCCGGGTCGGCCGCGTCGCCGCTGTCCCAGCAGTACGCGCGCGTGGCCGCCGGTTCGACGGGCAGCGCCGACTTCTCGTCGCTCGTGCAGTCCGAGGCGTCACGCAGGGTGTGGTCGGCGCTCTCCAGGACGGCGCCGACACCCACCGGGCGGCCCATCGCCGAGGAGAGCCGGTCCAGGGACTGCTGTGGCTCCAGTCTCTCCCGCAGCTGCAACGCGCCGAGATCGGAGGCCGAGGTGAGGGGCTTCAGCGCCCCGGGATCGGAACCGACCGTCGCCTGCGAGGCGCTGATCATCGTCGCGGCCGCGGTGAGGCCGAGCGCGGCCCCGGTGAGCACGGCGCGCAGCGCCCTGCCCCGCCTGCGCCGGCGATGTCGCCCACGTGCACTCATAGTGTCCTCCCGAGGCGAGCCAACTGCGCCAGGTGATCCGTGCGTTGACCAGGGAGCAGGTGGGGTGGCCCGTACAGGGATGCTACGGCAGTCAGGGCCGCCCCAGGGGTAAGACCCCGCAAATATGCGGAAGATGCAGCCGGACGCGCCTTTTGCGCCACCTGTCCGCAGCAGCGCCCTGACCCGCGCTTCCGCCCCCGGCAGGCTCCCGCCGTCCGGGCCGCGGCACATAAACCGACTTCTGCGCTACGGCACTTGGGTCGACGTCCGCCCCCTGGTCACCCCGGGTGCCGTCGAGTGCGGCAGCAGTTCCCGCGGGTCGTCCGGCAGCAGCACCTCGACCTCCGCGTCCTCACGGAAGCGGTACGGCCGGTGCTCCAGGAGTGCCCCGAGATAGCGCCGTACCCGCGACATCTCGGCACGCACCGTCACCGTGCGGCCCGGGTCGCCGAACATGTCCTCGGCCAGGGCCGCCGCGCTGCGGCCGGTGCGGTGCAGGGCCAGGAGGTAGAGCAACTCGGCGTGCCGGGGGCTCAGTTCACGGGTCCAGGAGCCCGCGCTGCCGTAGACCGTCACCGACCAGCGGCGCGGCAGGGCGAGGTCGAGGACGATCCGGGCGGTGCCGGGCTCCGGTTCGTCGGCGGCGCGGACCAACCAGCCCCCGGCCAGCGGCTCCAGGGAGCACAGTCCGAGCGACGGCAGCCAACGGCGGCCCCCGGAAGGCGACTTGGGCAGCGCGATCCGCTTCACGTACGGCATCCCGGTGACCGCCGCCGTCCAGCCGTCCCGGTCCACCACCAGGGCCCGGCCGCCGATGCGGGGCAGGATCGGCGCCGCCACCGCGCGCAGCCGCTCCAGCGAGGTCATGTGCAGCTCGCGCAGCCGGGCCTCGGCGAGCTTGGCCACCGAGTCGACCCAGGCGAGGGTGGCCGGGTGCATGGTCTCCAGCGGGCCGCTGACATCGACGACACCGATCAGCCGGCCGTCCCTGGGGTCGGTGATCGGGGCCCCCGCGCAGGTGAACGTGGCCAGCGCGCGCGAGAGATGCTCGCCGGCGAAGACCTGCACGGGCCGCCGTACGACCGCCGGGGTGCCCACGCCGTTGGTGCCGATGACGTCCTCGCGCCAGTCGGTGCCGATCTCGATGCCGACCTCGTCGGCCTTGCGCAGCACGGCCGCGCTGCCCTCCCGCCACAGCGCGCGGCCCTCGTCGTCGGCGACCAGCACGATGTGGTGGGCGGCGTCCGCGACCGACACCAGCCCCTCCCGCAGCACCGGCAGGACATGCCGTAACGGGCTTGTGCCGCGCCGCCGTTCGACCTCCTCGCGGGACAGCAGCCCGGTCCGCAGATCGCGGTCGGGGTGGGTCCCGCCGCGTAACGCGCGCTCCCAGGACTCCTCGATCACCGGGCGCGGAGCGGTGCGGGCGCGCTGTCCGAAGGGGGTGGCGTGCCGGGCGTCGCTCAACATCCGGGCCGTCCGCGCCGCGTCGACGGTGGTGCGCCGCGGCAGTCCGGCCGGCGGGTTCGCCATGGGTCCTTCTCTCCGGTCCCGTATCGACTGCTGTTCTCGTGTCGTCGACTGCTGTTCTCGTATCGACTGTTGGTCTCATAGTGCCGCTCCGCGGTGACGGAGGGAGACAGTCCGGACACAGAAGCCGCCAAGTTGCAACCCTCTGCAACCCTGGTGAACAGCCGTACGGTGTCCGAAACTTGTCCCAGCTGCGAGGGTGGTGCCGTGTCGGCGCAGCACCACCCTCGCGTTGTGCCGGTGTCGGCTCAGACCGCCGGCCGGGCCCGTTCCGCGATCGACGTGAGGTCCAGGCTCGGCGGCAGGGTGCCGAACGCGGAGCCCCAGTCGCCGCCCAGCCGGGAGGCGCAGAACGCGTCGGCGACCTCCGGCGGCGCGTGCTGCACGAGCAGTGCCCCCTGAAGCACCAACGCCATCCGCTCGACCACGCGCCGGGCGCGGCCCTCGATGCCCTCCAGATCCGCGAACTCGGCGAGCAGGTTCTTCATCGCCCCGTCCAGCCGGTGATCGGCGCCGCGCACCCGGCCGACCTCGACGAGGAAGGCGTTCAGCGCCTGCGGTTCACGCTGCAACGCCCGCAGTACGTCGAGGGCCTGGATGTTTCCGGCGCCCTCCCAGACGGAGTTGAGCGGTGACTCCCGTACCAGGCGCGGGAGTCCGGACTCCTCGACGTATCCGTTGCCGCCCAGGCACTCCGCCGCCTCGACCGCGACCGATGAACAGCGCTTGGTGACCCAGTACTTGGCGGCCGGGACCGCCAACCGCAGGAACGCCAGCTCCTGTTCGCCACCGTCGTCGTAGGCCGCCGCGAGTCGGAGTCCGAGCGTGGTGGCCGCCTCCGACTCAAGGGCGAGGTCGGCCAGCACGTTGCGCATCAGCGGTTTGTCGAGGAGCTTGCCGCCGAACGCCTCGCGGTGGGCGGCGTGATGGACGGCCTGTGCGACGGCCTGCCGCATCAGACCGGCCGAGCCGAGCACACAGTCGAGCCGGGTCGCCGCGACCATCCCGATGATGGTCCGCACCCCGGCCCCCTCGTCGCCGACCCGGCGGGCCCAGGTGCCGTCGAACTCGACCTCGGCGGAGGCGTTCGACCGGTTGCCGAGCTTGTCCTTGAGGCGCTGGAGGAGGAACACGTTGCGGGTCCCGTCCGCCAGTACCCGGGGGACCAGGAAGCAGGTGAGCCCGCCCGGTGCCTGCGCGAGCACCAGGAAGCCGTCGGACATGGGTGCCGAGCAGAACCACTTGTGGCCGGTCAGCTCGTACGTTCCGTCCTCGGCGAGCGGGCGTGCCTCCGTCGTGTTGGCGCGGACGTCGCTGCCGCCCTGCTTCTCCGTCATGCCCATCCCGAAGACCACCCCGGCCTTGAGATGGGCGGGCCGCAGCTCACGGTCGTAGACCATGGACGTCAGCCGGGGCTCCCACTCGGCGGCGAGCGAGGGGTCGGCGCGCAGTGCGGGCACCGCCGCGTGAGTCATCGACAGCGGGCAGCAGTTGCCCGCCTCGACCTGGGTCCAGACGAGGAATCCCGCGGCCCGCCGCACATGTCCGGCGGGCCGGTCCCAGGCGGCGGTCAGTCCGGCCGACACGCCTTTGCCGAGCAGCCGGTGCCAGGCCGGATGGAACTCGACCTCGTCGATCCGGTGGCCGTAGCGGTCGTGGGTGCGCAGGCCCGGGGGGTTGTCGTTGGCCTGCGCACCCCACTCCTGGAGCTGGGCCGAACCGGCGGCGCGGCCCAGTGCCGAGAGGTCGTCCCGGACCTCGTCCAGCAGTCCGGGTGCCGTGTGCCGCTCGACCGCCTCCGTCAGGACGCGGTCGGCGGTGAAGACGTCGTATCCGACCAGTGGGGGAGTCTGGTTCGTCACGGTGTGGGTGGTGCGTGCCATGGCTGGAACCTACCCGTGGGGACGGCGGTGGTCTGGATCTCCACCCTGCGGTGCGGTGGATCTCCACCCTGGCACAACCGCCGTCGCGGGCGTCAGGCCGAGCGGGACATGGCCGCCAGCATCGCGGTCTCGGGCGCCTCCTCCTCCAGCCAGCCGGTGCGGTACACGGTGTCCAGATAGCGTTCGCCCAGGTCAGGAGCGATCGCCACCGCCGTCGTGCCGTGCCGGCCGTTGCGGGCGAGCCACTGCTCGGCCCCGCTGACGACCGTGCCGGTGGACCCGCCGAACAGGAAGCCCCGCGCGGCCAGCCGACGGCAGGTCGCCACGGTGTCCGGCTCCCCGACATGGATCACGTCGTCGATGTACGACGTGTCGAGGAAGGGCGGCGCCACGCTGGTACCGAGGCCCGGGATCAGCCGCGGCCCGGACTCCCCGCCGAACGTGACCGAACCGGCCGCGTCCACGGCGACGATCCGCACCCGGCGCCGCCACTGCCAGAACCAGCGCGCGCAGCCCATCAGCGTCCCGGTGGTGCCGGCGCCGACGAACAGCACGTCCAGCTGCGGGAACCGGCGGGCGATGGCGGGTGCCGTGGTGCGGTAGTGCGCCCGCCAATTCCCTTGGTTCGTGTACTGGTTGAGCCACACATACCGCTCGTCGGAGGCGCACAGCGCCCGCACGTACGCGATCCTGGCGCCCAGGAAACCGCCGTGCGCGTCGGGCTGGTCGATGACGTGGACCCGGCTGCCGAGCGCCTCCATCAGCTGCACCGTGGGCACGTTGCAGCGTCTGTCGGTGATGCAGAGAAACCCGTAACCGCGGCTCGCCGCGATCACGCTCAGGGCCACCCCCAGGTTGCCGGACGACGACTCGACCAGCACCGAGCCGGGCCGCAGGATGCCGGCCCGCTCGGCGGCGTTCACCATCTCGGTGGCGGCCTTGAGTTTCACCGAGCCGGCGAAGTTGAACCCCTCGCACTTCAGATAGAGCGGCAGTTCCAGTGCTGCCCGCAGGTCGACGTAGAGGTCGTCCTCGTTGAACTCCGCGGGATCGGAAATAACAGCCATGTTTTCCCCCTAGTGGTGCGCCACGATCGCCGTCAGCCGTACCGGCGCAGCTCGTGGAAGAACCCGTCGACGACGTGGAGTTCGCCCCGTCGGACCACTTCGTCATGGACGAACCTGCCGACCGCGAGGTCGAGCACCCCGAGCCCGAAGGGCGAGAACACCACCGTCCGGTCGGTCGGTACGCTCACGCGGCCTGTCAGTACGTCGTCCAGCGTGCCGTCGATGAACTCCCGCCCCCCGGTGGCTTGTTCGGCCAGATGCGGTGACGTGTCGGCCTTCAGGCAGTGCTCGACGTCGTCCACGAAGTTCGCGGACGCGAGCAGGATCGCCGGGTCGAGATCCCGCAACGACACGTGCAGGACCAGCGGATGATGGTCGAACCAGGCCGGATCGTGCACATGCGGCGAGCCGGCGATCGTCGCGAACACCAGCAAGTCGCTGGAGCGGACCAGGCTTTCTGCCTTGTCGTGCACGGTGACCCGCCCCGGCGCACCCGACCGCTCCAGGTACCCCCGGAACCCCTCCGCGCTGTCCGCGGACAGGTCGTACACGCCCGTCTCCTCGAACTCCCAGCCGGTGGCGCGGAGATGGGTGTGGATGTAGCGGGCGATCAGCCCCGTCCCCACGAACCCGACCCGCAACGGCCGTTCGCGTCCTTGGCTGAGCTTGTCGGCCGCGAGCGCCGCCGAACTCGCCGTACGGGTCGCGCTGATCACCGAACTCTCCAGGCAGGCATACGGATAGCCGGTGTCCGGGTCGTTCAGGATCAGCACCGCCGACGCCCTGGGCAGCCCCGACCCGGTGTTCCCAGGGAAGCTGGAGATCCACTTCAGCCCGTCCACCCGCAACGGCCCCCCGAGTGAGGCGGGCAGCGCGATGATGCGGGACGAAGGACGGTCCGGGAAGCGCAGGAAGTACGACGGCGGGTTCACCGAGTCGCCCGCGCCGTGCAGCCGGTAGGTGGCCTCCACGAGGGCGCCGATCTCCGACTCCCGCCCGGTCAGGGCCTGTTGGACCTGTTCGCCGCTGATGACCGAGAACGACGGTGTGTCGATGCTCATGCCGCCCTCCCGCCGGCCGACGGGGCGAGGTCCGTCAGCCGCACCGGATCGCCGAGCCCGGCGAGCACCTCGCGCGGCCCCTCGAACGGCTCCCTGCCGTGCGCGGTACGGATGTTGTCCACCAGCAGCAGATCCCCGGACCGCCACGGCGCGCGCCGCACGTGTCGGTCGTAGGCCTCGTTGATGGTCGTCACGATGTCGGCGTCGATCGGATCGCCGTTTCCGAAGCGGGTGTTGAAGGGCAGCGCGTCCGCGCCGTAGACGTCGACGAGGTACTCGCGCACTTCGGGCTCCATCGTCCACTCGTTCAGGAACGCGATCTGGTTGAACCAGCAGCGCCGTCCGGTGACCGGGTGGCGGAGCACGGCGGCGCGGCGCTGGCGGGTGCGCAGTGAACCGTCGTGCTGCCAGGTGAACTCGATGCCCTGGGCGCGGCAGTAACGTTCCACGACGGAACGGTCGTCGGTGCCGAAGGCCTCGGCGACCGACGCCCCGATCTCCTCGTGGTACGTCCGGGTCAGCATCCAGCCCTCCCGCTCGAACCGCTCGACGAGCGGCGCGGGCAGCGACTGGAGGACCGCCTCGGCGTCGGCGACCGGGGTCGCGCCGCCCTGCGTCGGTGCCTCCAGGCAGGCGAAGAGCAGCAGGCCGGGGAAGTCCAGGGCGTAGCTCAACTCGTGGTGCTGGCACATCGGTTGGTCGGTCGGCCACTTCGTGGCGGAGTACACGCCCTCCGCGTACGTACGGCGGGGCGCGAACGGCTCCCGGTCCGCCATCAGGGAGTCGGTGAGCCGCCGGAAGACGGTCTCGGCCCCGGCCGGATCGGCGAGGCCGAGCCCGCGGACCAGGACGCAGCCGTGCTCGGCGACGACGGACCGCAGCGCCGCACGGTGCCCGGCGGCCCAGCCGACCGGGTCTGAGCCGACGTCGGCGTGCAGCAGCGGTGGACTGTCCGGGCTCAGGGCGACGGAGTT
Source organism: Streptomyces sp. NBC_01288 (assembly GCF_035982055.1). Taxonomy (NCBI): domain Bacteria; kingdom Bacillati; phylum Actinomycetota; class Actinomycetes; order Kitasatosporales; family Streptomycetaceae; genus Streptomyces; species Streptomyces sp. NBC_01288. The sequence continues at coordinate 2,220,591 of NZ_CP108427.1, read as the reverse complement.
GAGCAGAGTCGCGGAAGAGAGCGACATCTCGGTGTTCCTTTCGGTGGTGCTGTCGATCATTCGGCCGGGGGTGCGGCGGGTCTCAGGAGGAGACGGGCGGGTCCAGCAGTCCGGCCAGGTCCGCGAGGACCGGGTGTCGGGTGACGTCCTTGAGGCTGATCGCCCGGTCGAGGGCGACCGCCAGCTTCACCGCGGCCAGCGAGGTGCCGCCGCGGTCGAAGAAGTGGTCCTGGCGGCCGATCCGCTCGGCCGGGATGCCGAGCACCACCGCCCAGGCCGCCGCCAGCCGCCGCTCGGCGGGCGTGTCCGGCCCGTCGCCCACGGCGTCCAGGTCACCGGCGAGCGCGGTGAGCGTCCTGCGGTCGGTCTTGCCGTTGGCGGTCAGCGGCAGGCTCGCCCGCCAGTGCACGACCGACGGCACCATGTACGCGGGCAGCGACTCGGCGAGCGTGGACCGCACCGCGCCGGCCTCGACGGGCAGCGGGCCGGTGCAGAACGCCACCAGCTGTGTCCCGCGCACGACGACGACCGCGCCGTCCCGCACCCCGTCCACCCGCAGCAGCGCGTTCTCGATCTCGCCGATCTCGATACGGAAGCCGCGGATCTTCACCTGGCTGTCCCGGCGCCCCAGGAACTCCAGCTTCCCGTCCGGCCGCCAGCGCCCGTGGTCACCGCTGCGGTACAGCCGCTCACCGGGCCGGTACGGGTCCTCGGTGAAGGCGGCCCTCGTCCGCTCGGGATCGTTGACGTACCCCCGGCCCACGCACACACCGGAGAACACGATCTCGCCGGGCGCCCCCAGCGGCACGGGCACCAGATCCTCGTCGACGACATACACCCGCACATTGGCGACGGGCCGGCCGAGCGGGACGCGGTCGCCGTCCGGTGCCCGGTCCATGACCTCGTGGTTGGTGTCGTCCGAAGTCTCCGTCAGGCCATAGGCGTTGACGAGCCGCACCCCGGGTCGCGCCGCGAACCAGCGGTCCACGAGCTCCTTCTTCACAGCCTCCCCGGTGACCGACACACAGCGCAGATCGGGGAGTTCACGCGGCTGCCGCTCCAACTCGGCCAGCACGGCCTCCAGATACGACGGCACGACCTGGAGCACGTTCACGCGCCCCGCCTCGATCGTGTCGACGAACCGCGCCACGTCCAGGATCACGTCCTGCCCCACCAGCAGCGTCCGCCCGCCCACGAGCGGCGCACAGACCAACTGCCACAGCGAGATGTCGAAGCACTGCGGCGCGGTCTGCGCGACCACCTGTCCGGCCCCGATCCCCAGGTCGTCCAGCTTGGCGAACACGTGGTTGAGGAAACCCGCGTGCTCGCACATGGCGCCCTTGGGCTCACCCGTGGAGCCCGACGTGAAGTAGATGTAGGCGAGTTGACCCGGCGACACCGCGATACCGAGATCGCCGTCCGAGTGGCCCTCGGAATACGCCTCGTCGACATAGAGCGTGCCGTCGGTCGGGTCGCCCAGCGCGCCGTCGCTGCCGCGCTCGGTCAACACCAGCTCGCACGCGGCGCGTTCGAGGACTCTCGCCACCCGGTCGGCCGGGAAGTGCGGCTCGACGGGCAGATACACGCCGCCCGCCTTGAACACGGCCAGCACGGCGGCCATCCAGTCCAGGTTCCGCTCCAGCACCACGGCGACGACACCCTCGCGGGTCAGTCCCCGGGAGAGCAGCGCCCGACTCAGCTGGTTCGCGCGGGAGTTGAGTTCCCGGTACGTCAACTGCCGGTCGCCCTGCACGGCGGCGACCGCGTCCGGGCACACCGCCACCATGTCCTCGAACAGCTCGTGCACCCGCCGGTCGGGCAGTTCACGCGGCGGCCCCGCCAACTCGTCGAGCTGGAAGCGGAGTTCGGCGTCCGACAGCAGCATGGGCCGGTCCGGCTCGGTGAGCGCGGTGAGGTGATAGCCCGCGATGCGGGCGGCGGCCTCGGCGTCCAGGACGTCGGTGCGGTACCGCAACCGCAGCGTGCGGCCGGTGACGCTCACCTGCAACGCCGGGTCCTCCTCGGCGGGTTCACCGGACAGTGCGCCGAGGACCTTGGCGTGGGCGACTTTCAGTGCGGCGGGCTCGATCAACGGCCCGTCGGGCAGGGACACTTCGTACTCCGCCACACCTGGCACCGGAGTGAGCGTCCACCGCGGAATGATCTCCATCGTTCTCTTTCCCCCCTGTTTCTTCCCCCTGCGGCACGAGCCGTCAGGGAGTCCTGTGCTGTCCGGCGCGCCGTGGCGCCACCGCCGGATTCCCGCCCCACCGGGACCGCGCCGGCATCTCCTCGCCCTTCATCAGGAAGGAGTCGGCGGCCAGTTCGGCCCCGTCACCCATCGAGACGCCGTAGTGGACGAGCGCACCCACCCCGAGGGTGCAGCCGGCGCCGATGGTGATCATTTCGGACTTGAAGGTGCCGTCCTCCTGCGAGTGCGACTGCACCTTGGTGTGCGCCGCCAGCGTGCAGTCGTCGCCGATCGCGGTCAGCGTGCGCTCGGTGATGTACGCGCCGTCGTCGAAGACCCGGCGTCCCATGCGCACGCCCAGCAGCCGCCAGATCAGGTTCTTGAACGGCGTCCCGTTGAACACCTGGATGTAGGTGTCCGGCACCTTCCACAGCCGCTCGTGCCACCAGAAGTACGGGTCGTAGATCGAGCACAACTTCGGCTCCAGCGGCCGGAATCCGCCCACCAGCCGCTCCACCAGCACGTAGTACCCGGCAGTGAAACCGAGCCCGAGCATCAGGGACGCGCCGATCAGCAGCCCCCCGCCGATGCCCTCGCCCCCGTACAGGTCGACGGCGGCGAAGCCGAGGACGGTGAGCACGAACCAGTGCAGCCAGCGCACGAACAGATACAGGCCCATCGAGCGCAGGTTGGACCGGTTCTTCGCGGCCAGCCGGCGCTTCAGTTCGTCGCCCTCGCGCAGATGGTCGAAGCGGCTGTCGCGCTCCACCGAACGCGGGATCTCGAAGCACGGCGAGCCCAACAGGCCCACGCCCTCACGGAGTTCACCGTCGAGCGGCACCATCACCTTCGTGGCGAGCAGACAGTTGTCGCCGGTGCGGCCCCCCGAGGGGTACGCGATGTTGTTGCCCAGGAAGTTGCGCGGCCCGATCGACGCGCGCGACAGCCGGAACGACGTACTGGAGAAGTCCGCGTTGACGATCGACAGACCGTCCGCGACCATCGTCCCGCTGCCCACCGTGGCCAGATACGGCGTCTCGTGCTGTACCTCCGTACCGAAGTTGGAGCCGGTCTGCTCCACCTCGCCGAGGTCGTAGCCGATGGCTTTCAGGTAGCCGACGATGAACGAGCTGTCCCCGCACAGCCACTTGAAGAACTTCAGGTTGGTCATCCGGGCCACCGCGCGCTGCACCGAGTAGTGGAAGCCGTACAGCGGATACACCTTGTCGGGGCGCAGCAGCGGACGGAGCAGCCTCGGCACCAGTGACACGGCGGCGAAGCCGAGCACGACGAAGGCGACGAACGCCACGAGCGACAGGGCCAGCGTCTCGCCGTAGAAGCCGGCCGAGTTGAGGTCCTTCGCGTTCGGGTCGAGCAGATGGTCGAGGCCCGGTGCCACGGTCAGCAGCATGTAGGTGCCGCCGAGCGCGAGCGGAACGTAGACCAGCAGCATCTGAAGGACGGCGCCCAGGCCGTAGCCGAAGCGGCGCGGTGTGGAGCAGTCCGCGTGCGGGATCCGGACGTAGTCGACGTCCGTGGGCTGGGCCGGGGAGCCGTGCACGCGCTGCCCCGCGGGGACCTGGGCGTCGTCGTACAGGGCGGAGGAATGGCCGAGTTGGGACCCGTCGCCCATGACCGTGCCGATGTCGAGGACGGTCTTCTCGCCGACGTACACCTCGCTGCCGAGGGTGACCCGGCCGGTGCGGATACGGCCGGCTCGTGCCTGGTAGCAGAGGAAGAAGGTGTCCTTGCGGATGACCGTTCCGTCTCCGATGGTCAGCAGGTCGGTGCAGACCGGCACGGAGTGGGACAGGATCGTGACGCCCTTGCCGATCCGGGCGCCGAGGGCGCGCAGATACAGGACGTAGACCGGGTTGCCGGCGAACAGGATCATCGGGTTGGCGTGCAGCAGGGCCTTGACCGTCCAGAACCGGACGTAGGAGAGACCCCAGACCGGGAACTCGGTCTCTTTCCAGCGGCCCACGAGAATCCACTTGGCCACCACCGGCACCGTGCACACACCGACGAACACCGCGCCGCCGAATATCGCGGACCGCAGATATACCTGGACCACTCCGTCACCGGAGGAAACCCATTCGTAGCCCTGTCCCGTGACGATCCCGGCGAGCACGCAATAGACGGCGAAAATGATGAACTGAAGCGCCCCGCACAGCAGATAGCGGGCCGTGCTCCCGGCCGGCGGCGCCTCCGCCTCGACCGGTGCGGCGGGCTCGGGTGCGTCGGCGAGCGCCGCCGCCAGACTGCGGATCGTCGGATATCCGTAGACGTCCCGCATCGACACCGACGGCAGATCCTCGCGTTTCCTGACCCGGGCACAGAAATGTGCCATCACCAACGAGTTGGCGCCCAGGTCGTCGAAGAAGTGACTGTCGAGGGGTATGACTTCCTTGCGTACGACACCGGCCAGGACCTCCGCGAGGACGGTCTCGGTGACGGTGCCGGGTTTTCCACCCACGTGGCTCCTTGGTGCTGATCGTCGTCTTTGAATTGTCAAAGACGAATACGGTGGAGTCGCGCCCGTTGTTCACGGCAGGGGCAAATTAAATAACACGCGAAACGGGTGGGGCAAATGGGAATTCGTGAGATTGGAGTTCCCTATTGTGTGCCGAGTTTCCATATGGACGAGGCCCTGGTCTTGAGCCGTTTGATTCCCCCGAGTCGTGTGCGCTGACGTCGTCCCAACGCGCGCAACGAATGCAGTCCGGATTATTTCTGGACATTCCGGAACGGGTCAAGGCTGTTTCGGTCAATGGCGCTTTTTCGTCTTCGTCGGCCGGAAGGCGGGTCAACATGAATTGACGCCCGAACTCCTCACCGGGACACTCTCCGAAACAGCCGCCGGAGTATCGAATGCGGCTTCGATTATCGGGGCGATTATTTTCGGCCACCGCGAGCATGACACGACCGTCCCCGGGGGCGTGCCGCCCGGCCGACGCCCCCGGGGGACGAGTGCATCCCGGCGCGCCGGATACCTTTAGGGCGTGCAGTCAGCAAGTGAACCCACCGAGCGGCCCACCAGCCGGTTCCACCGGGCGCGTGCCCTCTACCGGAACGTCTCCAAGCGCAGGACCGCCTGGCTGCTGGTCAAGGACACCGTCAACTCCTGCATGGAGTACCGCATCCTGGGCCTCGCGGCCGAGGCCGCGTTCTTCACGCTGCTGTCCGTGCCGCCGCTCCTGCTGAGCCTCATCGGCCTGCTCGGCTACGTCGACAGCTGGACCGGCGCCGACAGCATCGCCGGCCTGGAGAACAACATCCTGGAGGCGTCCCGTACGGTCCTGTCCGACAAGGGCGTGCACGAGATCGCCCAGCCGATCCTGCACGACGTGATGAAGGGCGGCCGGCCCGACGTCATCTCCATCGGCTTCCTGTTCGCCCTGTGGTCGGGCTCCCGCGCGGTCAACGTCTTCATCGACACCATCACCGTCATGTACGGCCTCGACGGCGTCCGCGGCATCGTCAAGACCCGGATCGTGTCCTTCGCCCTGTTCGTCGCGGCCCTGCTGATCGGCTCGATCGCGCTGCCGCTCATGGTCGCGGGACCGGACGCCGTGGTGAACGTGGTGCCGTGGTCGGAGACGGTCGTCCAGGTCCTCTACTGGCCGGTTGTCATCGTCCTGTCCGTCGTCTTCCTGACGACGCTGTACCACGTGTCCGTCCCCGTCCGCTCCCCGTGGATCGAGGACGTCCCCGGCGCCCTGGTGGCCCTCGCCATGTGGGTTCTCGGCAGCTACCTGCTGCGCATCTACCTCACCAGCACGGTCGAGGGCCCCACCATCTACGGCTCCCTCGCCGCCCCCGTCGCCGTCCTGCTGTGGATCGGCGTGTCCGCGTTCGCCGTCCTCGTCGGAGCCGCCGTCAACGCGGCCATCGACCGCGTCTGGCCGGCCGCCGCGACCGCCGCCGCCCGCGCCGCCAACGAACGCCGCCAGGACGAGCAGGTCGCCGAGTACGTCGCCCGCATGGCCGCCGTCCGCACCCGGGACGGCGAGGACGACGACGACCCCGACGACTCGTACATGCCCTCGGAGTTCCCGGAACGCTGGTCCCGCTTCCTCCCCCCGGAGGACGTGACATCGCGACTCCGCACCCACGCGAAGAGCACCCACACCCACACCCACAAGGGCTCCGGGGACGCTCAGACACCGGAGAAGTGAGGCGCCCCAAGAGGACGGGGCCTTCTCGATCACCGGCCAACCAAGCGCGCCCCAAAGGGGCGCGGGGAACGGCGCGACCAGCCACGACGGACCCGCAGTCGACGTACAGGCCTCCTCGCACGCAACTACGCGCCGACCTTCCACACACCCGCCGCCGCAGCCTCCCGCACGAACTCCGAGAAGTCCCGAGGCTCCCGCCCCAACACCTCCTGAACCCCCTCGGAGAGATACGAGTTCCGCCCGTCCAACAGCGACTCGAACAACTCCACCAGGAACTCGACCTCCTCACCCGGCACCCCGAACCCCGCGAGAACCTCCCCGTACTGACGGGCAGACACCGCCCGATACGTCAGCTCACGCCCCGTCACCGCAGCGATCTCCGCGACCGCCTCCCCGAACGTCAACAACCGCGCCCCGGACACGGTGACCGCCTGCCCGACATACCGGTCCCCACCCGTCACCGCCGCGATGACCACATCCGCGATGTCCCGCACATCGACTGGGGGCACCTCCCATGCCCTTAAGGCTATGGGGGAGGCTCCCGAACCGGACCCCCGGGGAACACCAGTTCCCCACCCTCCCGCAACCCCTCCACCAGCGGCCCCTCACTGAAGTTCTGCGCGAACCACGACGCCCGCACGACCGTCCAGTCCGCCCCCGACCCCCGCAACGCCTCCTCGGTGGGCCGCGCCCGCTCCTCCCCCCGAGCCGACAGCAACACCAGCCGCCGTACCCCCAGCCCGACAGCCTCCTGCGCCAGCAGCCCCACCGCACGGCCCGCCTCCGGCGCCCCCACGTCCGACGGATACACGAGATACGCGGCATCGGCACCCCGCAAGGTGTCCGCCCACGTGGACCGCTCCGCCCAGTCGAACCCCCGCGCCCGCGAGGCCTCCCGCACGGTCAGCCCCGCCGCCCGCGCCGCCTCCGCCACCCGGTACGCCCCGAAGCACCGGTCACCACAATCGTCATGTTCCGCGCATTCCGTGTCATGCCCTCCAGTCAACGCCTGTCCACGATCACGGACCATCGCTGAACGGCTCATTCCCATAACCGCGCGTCTACGCTGGCCACATGGACGCCCTGGCAGGCCTTCTGGAGGGTCCACGCGCGCGTGGCGCCTTCATGATCCGCGCGTGCTTCGACCCGCCGTGGGCGGTACGCATCGAGGACCGCGCCCCGCTCACCGTCATGCTCATGGTCCGCGGCGACGCCTGGATCACCCCGGACACGGGGGAGCGGATCCGCCTGCGGGCCGGCGACCTCGCCATCGCCCGCGGCCCCGCCCCGTACACCTGCGGCGACACCCCCGACACCGCCCCGCAGGCAGTGATCCTCCCCGGCGCCGAGTGCCACTACCCCGACGGCACCCCGCTCAACGGCTCCATGGACCTCGGTGTCCGCACCTGGGGCGACCGACCCGACGGCTCCACGGTCATGCTCATCGGCACCTACCTCATGCGCGGCGAGATCAACGGCCGCCTCCTGGACGCCCTTCCACCGCTGCTCTCCCTCCCCTCCGAGGTCTGGGAGTGCCCGCTCACCCCGCTCCTCATGGACGAGATCGTCCGCGAGGAACCCGCCCAGGAGGTCGTCCTGGACCGCCTCCTCGACCTCCTCGTCATCGCCGCCCTGAGGGCCTGGTTCTCCCGCCCGGAGGCCGACGCCCCTGCCTGGTACCGCGCACTCGCGGACCCCGTCGTGGGCAGGGTCCTGCGGCTCCTCCAGGACGACCCCGCCCACCCCTGGACGGTCGCCTCCCTCGCCGCCAAGGCGGGCGTCTCCCGCGCGGCACTGGCCCGCCGCTTCACCGACCTCGTCGGCGAACCCCCGATGTCCTACCTCACGGCCTGGCGCCTGGCCCTCACCGCGGACCGCCTCCGCGACACCGAGGACACCATCGGCGCGATCGCCAGGCAGGTCGGCTACGGCAGCGCGTTCGCCCTGTCCAGCGCCTTCAAGCGGGTCTACGGCGTGAGCCCGCAGGAGCACCGGACGAGGTCGGCGTAGCCTTTTGACCGTGTACGCGGAGAGGACGTCCCGGCTGCCGGGCGCGGTGGTCTGGAGCCGCACGATCGAGGCCTCCACCGTCGGCCCGGTCCACCCCGTCCTGCCCGACGGCTGCATGGACATCCTCTGGAACGAGGGCCGCCTCCTGGTCGCGGGCCCCGACACCCGCGCGTACGTCCCCGGAACCGCGCCCACCCACTGGGCGGGCATCCGCTTCGCCCCCGGCACCGCCCCCACCTACCTGGGCGTCCCCGCACACGAACTCCGCGACCGCCGGGTCGACCTCACCGACGTCTGGCCCGCCGCGACGGTACGCCGCCTCGGCGCCCGTATCTCCAGGGCCCCCGACCCCGCGACCGCGCTGGAAGAAGCGGCACTGGAACGCGCGGCGGACGTGTCCCCACCCGATCCGCTGCTACGGCACCTCGTGGCGGCCCTCGACACCGGCCGCCCCGTCGCCGCCACCGCCGACGAACTCGGCCTAGGCGCCCGCCAGTTGCACCGCCGCTCCCTCACCGCGTTCGGCTACGGCCCCAAGACACTCGCCCGGGTGCTGCGCCTCCAACGCGCGCTCGCGCTGGCCCGCGCCGGAGTCCCGTTCGCGGAGACGGCGGCCCGGTCCGGTTACGCGGACCAGGCCCATCTCGCCCGGGACGTCAAGGAGTTGGCGGGGATGCCGCTGGGCGAACTACTCGGCAGAGCCGGCTAGCGGGGCGAAGAGATCCACGCCGTTGCCGTCGGGATCGTGCACGACGGCGTACCGCTGGCCCCAGAAGGCGTCCCACGGCTTCAGCTCGCCGTGATGCCCGGCACCGGTCAACTCCTCGTAGACCCGGTCGACTTCGGCGGGGTCGTCACAGAGCAGGGCGAGCGCGGCCCGACCGCTGCCGCTGGGTGCCCGCCATCCCGGGTGGAACGAGCGGACGGTGTCCTCCGTGTCCAGCAACAGCCGTAGCCCACCGGGCAGTTGGGCCTCGGCGTGCGGCTGGCTCGCGGCGTCCTCGGGGAACCCGAACCCGAGCCGGCGGTAGAAGGCGACAGAGGCGGCCATGTCGGAGACGACCAGGCCGATCGCGTCGAATCGTGGAGTCATGGGGCAACGGTAGGCGGGTGTCGGGACGCCGGTCTTGAAGGAATCGGACACCGTGCTCGGCGGATGCTTCAGCTGAAGGTCACGGGCCCGCGCGGGGTGTCCACCGTGAAGGAGAGCCCCACCGGCCCCGCCTCCACCACCAACTCCGCCCCCACGGCCGACAACAACGGACGGATCTCGTCCGGGACCGGTGCCGTCGCCCTCAGCTCCAGCAGAGGCGCGACGGGCAGGCCCGAGGCGGTCGTCGGATGGGGCGAGGAACTCCAGTCGATGAGGAACGGCACCAGGCCGGAGGGATGTGCCGTGTCCCCGTCGGTGAGCCGCCACTCCAGCAGCGTGGCGTCGGGCCGGCGACGGCTCATCGCCCGCACCGGCCCGGGGTCGTACCCCTGGGCGCGGGCCGCGGCGACCGCCGCGTCCAGGTCGGGCGGGGAGACCGCCCACGTCACCGTCCGGGCGACGGCGAGCCCGTCGACACCGAAGGGACGCGGACCCGAGGGCGAGGGCTGCTCCGGGTCCGGGCCGATGATCTCCAGGTAACGGGAACCACCGAGCGAGACAAGGTAGTTGCGGGTACCGAGCCCGACATGGGCACCGCCCGCGACCGGCGCGATGCCCGTGCGCTCGGTGAACTCGGCGACCGTGGCCGCCAGTTCGGGCGTCGCGAGGACGAGATGGTCGAGGCGTGCGGGAAGCGCGTTCATCCCCACCGAGGCTACGCGGCGGGACCGTGCCAGAGGAGGGAAAAGTCCCTTAACTGTGGAACACCTGTACGGCAGGATGGCCGCATGATCCGTGCCGTGCGCGCCCTGCCGCTGCTGTTGCTCCCCGCGCTGTCCCTGCTGCTCACCGGTTGCGGCACGGAGAAGGCGGGCGCGGATGCCGGAACCCCCGGGGCCGCGTCCTCCCATGCCACTGCCACTGTCACCGCCACGTACGCCGAAATCGCGTCCCGCGCACGGTCGTTGGGCTTCGACCCAGACCTCGTCTACGTCGTCGACCCGCCCGGATTCACCCTCGCCGAGCAGTCGGTCGGCGTATCGGACGTCGGCCTCTCCGTCGCGTACACGCAGCTGAAGACCGGCGTCGTGATCAACCTGCGCGTGGAGCCGGGCACGATGACCGACGCGAACTGCACGACGCAGGCGGCGTTCAGCGACCCCATGACCTGCGTGCGCGACGGGAACGCCTGGTACCGCACCGGCGGTGGAACGATCGAGTACGTCATGGCGCGGAAGGGCCACCTCGTGCACGTCTCCGCCGAGCAGGGCAAGGTGACCCGCGAAGTCCTGCGCAAGTCGGCCCGGTCGCTCCGCCGCCCGTACAAGAGCGAACTCCCGGTCATCCTCCCGCCCGCCCGCACGGCCGCCCCCGTGGAACGCGGCGATCTGCCCACGAGCGGGGACGGGGCGCCCGACAACGAGGTGGGGAAGGGTGGTTGAGCACCCGGCACAAAGGAGGCCCGGTCCATGAGGCCGCCTACCGGCCCCGCAAGGCGCTGATCGGCCCTGGTGCGTTCTGTTCGCAGGAGGAAACCAGGCTCGTTCCAAGGCCTTGGCCGGCCGGGTCCCAACTGTCCTGATCTCCCGGTGAACCTCTCCCGGGTGGCAGCCGTAGCCGACCACAGCGGGTGGCGCGATGAGCCCCCTTCTGGAGACCGGACGGCCGGTCGGGCACGGGAATGGGAATGGACTGGATGCAGATGTTCGACGGCGCTTCGAGCGCCCGCAAAATGAGGCTGCTTCGGCTCTGTCGACGCAATCCGCGACGCATGCTGGTCGTTCCCCTCGACCATCCTCTGACGGACGGGCCGATCGCCGGGGGCGGCTCGGGACTCAACCGACTGGTCGGCCAGTTGGCGACGAACGGCGCGGACGCCGTGGTCCTGCACAAGGGAAGCGTCCGCCGCGTGGACCCGGCCTGGTTCACTCAGATGTCGCTCGTCGTGCATTTGAGCGCGAGCACCGCCCATGCTCCGGACCCTGATGCCAAGTGTCTGGTCGCCACCGTCGAAGAGGCATTGCGACTCGGCGCCGACGCGGTCAGCGTGCACGTGAATGTCGGTTCGCGGGAAGAGGCCCGGCAGATAGCCGATATGGCAGTTGTGGCAGAAGCCTGCGACCGCTGGAACATTCCGCTGATGGCGATGATGTATCCGCGAGGGCCGCGCGTGACCGATCCTCGTGATCCGGCGCTGGTATCCGCCGCCGTGACCGTCGCGGCAGAAATCGGGGCCGACCTGATCAAGACCTATGCCCTCGAATCCGATGTGGACATGCTGCGCCTGACGGCCTCCTGTCCGGTACCGATTCTGGTGGCCGGCGGCCCCCGCGTCGGCAATGGGAAAGCACTGCTGGAATTCGTCGATTCCGCACTTCGGGGCGGCGCGGCCGGTATCGCCATGGGCCGGAACATCTTCGAATCCGACAACCCGGCCGCCACGACACGCGAACTGGCCCGCCTCGTACACGGCGATGTGCCTCCGCCCGCTCCGGTCGAGTTCTGCACGAAAGAGACAAGGAACCATGAAGCTCACGTGGCTTGATATTCGCGCTGCCGACGACAAGCGGGCCGTTCTCGAAGAAGCGCTGCATCAGAGGCTTGACGGCATTGTCGCGGACAGCCTGGCGGACCTGGGAGACCTGCCGCCCACGGTGAAGAAGATCTTCTTCCCGCACGGCAAGGAGCTGAAGGAGCTTCCCGACGATCTCGGCGCGGCCGACGTGGTGATCGTCGATCCGCGCGTGCACGGGACGCCCGCCGAGCTCTCGTCGGCGTATCCGGGGGTCGAGTTCGGACGGTTCGTGGAGATCGTCGACGCGGAGACTCTGGAGGACGCCTGTCAGTCGGCTCGTACGGAGGAGTGGAGCCTGCTCCTGTTCCGCGATCCCACGAAGATTCCGCTGGAGATCGTCATCGCGGCCGCCGCCGGTGCCGAGGGCAGTCTGATCACGGTCGCCGGGGACGTGACGGAGGCGGAGATCATCTTCGGGGTGCTCGAACACGGCTCCGACGGCGTGATGATGGCGCCGAGCGCCGTGGGTGACGCCACCGCGCTCAAGCAGGCGTCCGCCGTCGTGACCCAGCCCCTCGATCTCGTCGAGCTGACGATCGTCGCCACCGAGCATGTGGGCATGGGGGAGCGTGCCTGCGTCGACACGTGCAGCCATTTCCGTGAGGACGAGGGAATCCTGGTCGGCTCGCATTCCAAGGGGATGATCCTCTGCGTGAGTGAGACGCATCCGCTTCCCTATATGCCGACCCGGCCGTTCCGGGTGAACGCGGGGGCCATTCACTCCTACACGCTTTCCCGTGACGGGCGTACCCATTACCTCAGCGAGCTGAAATCCGGCAGCAAGGTCATGGCCGTGGACGTCAAGGGACAGACCCGAATCGTCACCGTCGGGCGGGTCAAGATCGAGAGCCGGCCGCTCATCTCCATCGACGCGAAATCCGAGGACGGGCGTGCCGTCAATCTGATTCTCCAGGATGACTGGCATGTGCGCGTCCTCGGCCCGGGCGGCGCGGTACTGAACAGCACCGAACTCAAGCCCGGCGACCGAGTGTTGGGATATCTGCCCGCCGAGGACCGCCATGTCGGCTATCCCATCAACGAGTTCTGCCTGGAGAAGTGAGAGCGCCATGGACGACGAACTCATCGACGCCTATCTGGAACGCATAGGCGCCAAGCGTCCGGAGCGGGTGGACGCGGACGCTCTCCGGCATCTTCACGAGCGCCATGTGCTGTCCGTTCCGTTCGAGAACCTGTTCTTCCTTCTCGGGGAGCCGATTCCGTACTCGCTGGACGCGGTCAAGAAGATCGTGACCGAACGGCGCGGCGGCGGGTGTTTCGAGCTGAATTCGGCTTTCGCGATGCTGTTGGAGGCTCTCGGATTCCAGGTCACTCTGCTGGCCGGGTGCATTTACCGCGGTGAGGTGCTGGACAGCCCTATCGGTCATCTGGCGCTTCGGGTGGAGACCGGTGAACCGGACGGACATTCCTGGCTGGTGGACGTGGGGCAGGGAAGTCACAGCCGATGGCCTTTGCGGCTGGACCTTCGGACACCGCAGAACGACCCGCACGGTGTGTACCTTGTCGCCGAGGCATCCGAAGGTGACATCGACGTGTTCCGTGACGGTTCGCCGCTGTACCGGATGGAGTCGAGGCCCCGGAAAATCGAATTCGGCCTCCCCTCCATGTGGTGGTACCAGACCGCCCCCGACTCGCCCTTCAGGAACCGGCTGATCTGTGTCCAGCCGCGGGAGGACGGAAGGGTCACTCTCGCGAACAGGGTCCTCATCAGGGAACAGGGCGGGGAGCGGACCAGGGAGCGGATCGTGACCGAGGAAGCGCTGAAGGAGGCGCTCGGGACCTGGTTCGGGATCCATCTCGACGAGGTGCCGAAGATTCCGGACAGGACGGCGGCGCCGTCCGCCACCCGAGAGGGGCGTCCGTAGCCATGCCCGGGAACGCAGCTGAAGATCTGGGCCAACTTGCCTACTCCAGAGGGTGGTTGGAGCGGATCGCCTTCTTGACCGACGACCGCGCCTGGACGTACGCCGAGGTGTTCGACGGCGCGGCGCGGGCCGCGCGGGGCTACCGGTCCGCGGGACTCCGCCGCGGCGACCGCGTCCTGCTGGCGCTCCCCGACAGCGTGGAGATGGTCTGGTCCGTGCTCGGCGCCTGGCAGGCCGGACTCGTCGCCGTTCCGGTCAACGTCCAGATGAGCGGGGCGGATCTGACCCGGGCCGTCGAGACGGTGGAACCCGCGCTGGCCGTCATCGACCCGGACACCGCAGGGCAGTTGGAGCTGCCGGGCTTCGCCCCCGCCATGAAGGTCGCGACCCTGGTCGCGGGCGAACCGGACCCGGATTTCGCCGAGGGCGGGAACGCCCCGGCGCTGGCGGTCTTCACGTCCGGCACGACGGGCGCCCCGAAACTCTGCTTCTTCCTGCACAGCAACTTCGCCGCACCTCCCGGACCACCTGGTCCAAACGGCAGTGGCCGTACGACAGTTGGGCTGTCGGTGTCCCGCATGTACTTCCTGGGCGGACTGCACTTCTCGGTGCTCACCACCCTCGCCACGGGCCAGACCGCCGTCCTGTCGCGCACCCGGGCGACCCCGGCCGCGGCGATCGACCTCATCGACCGCCACCAGGTCACGGACCTCTTCGCACAGCCGAGTTTCCTGGCCCGCATGCTCCTTGAGCCCGGCCACGCGGAGGCGTTCGCCCGCCTCCGCGAGGTGTCGAGCGCGGGGGAGGTCCTCTCGCCACGGCTGCGCCAACGGCTGGTGCCGATCCTGGAGGACCGGCTGGTCAACAACTACGGCGCCACCGAGATCGGCGTGATCTCCATGGGCCGGCCCGCCGCGTACCGGGCCCCTTCGGCGGTCGGCCCCGCCGTCCCCGGCCGACCGGTGCGCATCGTCGACGCGGACGGCCATCCGATGCCGGCGGGCCGACAGGGCGAACTGCACGTCTACGCCGAGTTCGCGTCCCGGGGCGTCGAGCGGGGGAGCCTGGGCCCCGATCAGGTGACGGACACCTGGTGGCCGACCGGGGACCTGGCGTCGATCGACGACGACGGCGTCCTCCACGTGCACGGCCGGCTGGACGACGTCGAAGTGATCGGCGGACAGAACGTCGTACCGGGCGAGGTCGAACGGCTTCTTGAGAGCCATCCGCGCGTGCTCGAAGCGGCGGTCAGTTCGGTCCGCCGTCCCGCCGGGGACACGAGTCTGCGCGCCTACGTGGTGACCGTCCCCGACAAGGAGGAGCCGGGCAACGGAGCCAACGACCCCGCCCTGGACGCCGAGTTGATCGCCCTGGCCCGGTCCCGGCTCTCCTGGTACAAGGTCCCGCAGGACGTCGTCCGGCTGGACACGCTGCCCCGCAACGCGAACGGCAAGATCCTGCGCAGACAACTCCGCGCGGCGGGCGGCCAGTTCGTCTGGCACCGGGACGGCACGCCATGACGGGGCAGCGGACGACCGGTCCGCTGCCCCGTCCCTGCTCGCTGCCCCGTGCGTCGAGACGGCGGCCCGCCTCACTCGGTCGGACGCCACCGGAACCAGTGGTCGACCCCGTCGAACCGGTCGCGGTCGTCCCTGTCGTCGAACCGCACCTCACCCACGAGCCGTCGGGCACCGTCCGGCGCCTGACGGTGCGGCGCGAGGAGCAACTGCAGTTCGTCATAACGGGCATTGACTCCTCCGTGCCCCGGATGCTCCTGCAACCCGGCATCGGAAACCTGATACCTGACGTAGACAGCCCACCGCTCGCGCTCCATCGCCACCGCCGCCTCGCTCGCGGGCCACACGAGGTACTCGTCGTCCTCGTCGGCGCGGTCGTACTCCCGTCCCTCGTAGTAGTGCGGGACACCATCGACGAGCGCCACTCCCTTGCGCGGCCCGTCGTACCACTCCAAGTCCACGTACGTGGGCTCGAATCCGTCCGCGATCAACTGCTGCTTGTCCCATGCCATGGCCACACCAGCAGGCTACCGACCGGCGAGCCCCGCAACCATGGTCACGATCTACGCTGGGCGTACCGGCCGCCAGGCGCCGCCGTACTCGCCCGCTCCACCAGCCGCGTCGACAACTCCGTCCGCGTCCCCTCCGGCCGGTCCCCGTCCATCAGCCGGACCAGCAACCGCAGCGCCGTGGCCGCCATCTCCGACAGCGGCTGCCGGATCGTGGTCAGCGCCGGAGTCACCCAGCGAGACTCGGGAAGGTCGTCGAAACCGACCACGCTGATGTCGTCCGGGACGCTCAACCGCCGTTCCGCCAGGGCCTCGTAGACCCCGAGTGCCATCCGGTCGGAGCAGACGAAGACGGCCGTGGGCGGCTCGGGCAGGTCGAGGAGTTCGCGCATACGGCTGCGGGCCATGGCCTGGTCGAAGCCGCCGTGGCGGATGTACTCGGGGCGGACGGTAACCCCGGCGGCGGCGAGCGCGGAGCGGTAGCCGGCGACACGGGCGCTGCTGCACATCTTGTGGCGGTGGCCGGCGATGACGGCGATGCGTGCGTGGCCCAGGGCGAGCAGATGCTCGGTCGCCGTCACCCCGCCCTGCCAGTTGGCCGCGCCGACCGACACCACGCCCGGCGGCGGTTCGTGCACGGGGTCGATCATCACGAACGGGATGCGGTGCTGGTCGAGCCAGGAGTACTGGGACGGCGTCAACTCCGCGAGATTGAAGAGGACTCCGGCCGAACCCCGGCCGACCAGCTTGTCCAGCCAGCCCCGTTCGGGCCGGTCGGCCCGCGTCCGGGTCAGCCCGGCCGACACCACCACCTCAAGCCCGGCCTCGTACGCCGCCTCCTCCACCCCGTGCAGCACCGCCCCCGACCACGAACTCTCCAGCGAGTGCACGACCAGGTCGACCATCCCCGGCGCCTTGCCCGCGTCGAACCGGGGCCTGCGCACATACCCGAGCCGCTCCAGCGCCTCCGTCACCCGTCGCCGCGTCTCCGGCGCCACGTCCTCCCGGCCGTTGACCACCTTGGACGCGGTCGGCACGGACACCCCCGCCTCCCGGGCCACCACCGCCAGCGTCGGCCCAGCCGTCACACTCGCGCTCCCCGCACGGACCATCGGGTACCGCCTCTCCAGCCCGCCCGAGGGCCAACGAAAGTTTCGACCAACGCTGCTTCCCCGACTCGATCATCAGCCGGCCAGAAAGCGCTTCCTACGATAGGGGTGCGTCAACACGGCGGGAAGACCAGGGAATTCACGTGATGCGGCCGACCCGATCTTTCGAAACTCCGAACAGATCAGCCGAACAGATCAGCCGGGCGGGCAGTCGAGGCGGAAGCGAGTGAAGTCGGCGGCGAACCCGGCGTCGACGAGGTCCCAGGCATGGATGCCCGCCATCGCACCGGTGAACCGCAGCCGAGACCCGTAGTCGTCGGAGAGCCGGCTGAAGTCCAGCACCGGCCCGACCGGCGTCCGCACCCCCTCCCGCACATACCAGAACCGGGCATCCGCACCCTCGACCGTCGCCCCCAACATCACCGGAGCACGCACATCGACCTCGACGACGGCTACTTCACGGATGCCGTCCTCGTCCCGCTCCACGAGGCTCAGCACCGAACGCCCGCCGCGGTCCTGCCACTGCTGCCCGCACTGCCCCTCACCCTCGGGCTCCGCCCACGTCAGATGCAGGCTCAGATACGCCTCGGCGCCGTACCAGAGCACCAGCCCGGCCGCCTGCGTGAACGTCAACGGCCGTGCGTCGACCGTGACTTCGGCCTCCGCGCGGTGCTCCGTGATCCGCTGGGCCAGCAGACTGTGCGCCCACCGCGACTCCGGCCCGTGCCGCCCGCGCAGCCGGATCCAGCCGGGGCGGGCGGCGGTGTCCGCCCAGGACGGGTCCGGGTACGCGCGCGGACTGCTCCACGGCCAGCCCAACGGCCGGTCGGAATACGGGACTTGGGCCGGTGCGGCGGCGGGACGCGTCGGTACGTCCACCTCCACCGCCGGATGCCGACCGCCCTGCCGTAGCCTCGGCCAGCCGTCCGCGTCCCAAGTCACCGCCTGGATCGCCGTTTCCCGGCCCAGGGTGCAGCGCGGCCCCTCCGGTGTCTGGACCGGCCGCGCCGCTAGGTGGCTCAACACCCAGTCCCCGTCAGGCAGTTCGACCAGCTCGCCGTGGCCCGCCTTCTGTAGCGGCACCGACGGGTCGTCCCGGGACGTCAGCAAGGGACGGTCGTCGAGCTCGTACGGACCGGTGACCGTATGGCCGCGCGCCACCCGTACCCCGTGCTCGAACCCCGTGCCGCCCTCCGCGAGCAGCAGGTAGTACCAGCCGTCCCGCCGCACCAACTTCGGCCCCTCGATGAGCCGTTCGTGCTGGAGCAGCAGACGGGTCACGCCGATCGGGGCGAGCGTGTCGCGGTCCAGTTCGGTCGCGACGATGCCCGCGAAGCGGCGGCCGCCGGGGCGACAGTCGTTCTGGAGGTTGAGCAGCCACAGCCGGCCCTCGTCGTGGAACAGCGCCGGGTCGAAGCCGTGGCTCGCCACCCGCCGTGGAGTCGTCCACTTCCCGGCCACGTCCGTCGCCGTTGTGACGTATGTGTCCAGGTCGAAGTACGGCGTGCCGACCGAGCGGACGATCGAGTACGTCATCCAGAACCGCTCGCCGTCCCAGCTCAGCGAAGGCGCCCAGATGCCGCCCGAGTCCGGGACGCCCGCCAAGGAGTCACCGGGGACCGCGCCCCGTACATGGCCCGCGTACTCCCAGCGCGCGAGATCCCGCGAGCGGTGGATCGGGACCGTAGGGAACCACTCGAAGGAACTGGTCGCCACGTAGTACCAGTCGCCGACCCTGACCATCGAGGGGTCGGGGGCGAAGCCGCGGACAACAGGGTTGTGCAGCAAGGTCACTTGAGGGCTCCCAGGGTGACCCCGGTGCGCCAGTAGCGGCGCATCGCCACCATCATCACGGCCATCGGGACGATCGACAGGAGTGCGCCGGTGAGGACCAGGCTCGTCAGGTCGACGCCCGACTCCATGCGTTTTCCGGACCAGTTGTAGAGGCCGAGGTTGAGCGTCCAGTTCTCCTCGCCGCGCAGCACGGTCAGCGGGAGGAAGAAGGCGTTCCAGGTGTTCACGAAGGCCAGGAGGAAGACCGTCGCTCCGCCTGTCGTCATCATCCGCAGCACGATGCTGAAGAAGATGCGGAGTTCGCCCGCGCCGTCGAGGCGTGCGGCCTCCAGGAGTTCGAAGGGGACCGTGGCCTCCGTGTACACCTTGGCGAGGTAGACGCTGAACGGGTTGATCAGGCAGGGGATCAGCATCGCCCAGGGGGTGTCGACCAGGCCGATCTTCGAGAACATCAGGTACAGCGGGAGCGTGAGCAGCGCGATCGGGATCAGGAACGAGCCCACCACGCACGCGAACACCGCGTTGCGGCCCGGGAATTCGAAGCGCGCGAGGCCGTAGCCCGTCGCGAGGGCGATGAGCGTGCCGCCCAGGGAGCCGACTCCTGCGTAGAGGAAGGAGTTCGCGGTCCAGCGCAGGAAGATGCCGTTCTCGTAGGTGAAGACCTGACGCACGTTCGCCCACAGGTGCATGCCGGAGAACCAGAGGCCGTTGCTCTGGTACAGGCCCGTGCGGTCCTTGGTCGCGGCGACGATCAGCCACCACACCGGGAACAGGCTGTAGGCGCTCGCCAGCACCAGACCGACGAGCAGGAAACGCTGGCCGCCGCGTGAACGGGCCGCCGGATCGGGCTTGTTGAGGCGCCGGACCTGATGGGCGTTCCGGCGTTCTTCGGTGAGGGTCATCAGTCGGCCTCCTTCGCGGTGAGCCGGTAGAAGAGGAAGGAGGCGAGGCCGAGGATGAGGGCGAGCAGGACCGAAAGGGCCGCCGCGTAGTGGTAGTTGCCCGCATTGAACGCCTGGTTGTAGATGATCATGATGGGCGTGAAGCTGTCGTCGACCGTCTGCGGGGTGACGTTCCGGAACAGCGCCGGCTCGTTGAAGATCTGTAGCATCTGGATGATCGAGAGCATCCCGGTCAGCACCAACGCCCCTCGCACGTAAGGGATTTTGATGCTCGTCGCGACCCGGAACTCGGAGGCGCCGTCCAGCCGGGCCGCCTCGAACAGGTCGCGGGGCACGCCCTGGAGCGCGGCGTAGATGATCACCATGTTGTAGCCGATGCCGTGCCAGGTCAGCAGGTTGCCGATGGACGGCCAGACCATCGAGGGCGCGAAGAAGTTCCAGGACAGCCCGAACACCTTGCCCAACGGTGTCAACGGACCGACGTCCGGGCTGTACAGGTTGATCCACACGATCGCCGCGACCACCCCGGGGATCATGTACGGCACGAGGAGGAAGATCCGGAAGCGGCCCGCGGCCTTCGAGGACAGCGCGTCCAGGAACAGTGCCAGCAGCAGGCTGACGAGCAGCATGACCGGGATCTGCACGCACGCGAACAGGACCACGCGCAGTACCGAGTTCATGAACGCCGAGTCGGTGAGGCCCTGTTGGTAGTTGTCCAGGCCGGAGAACCGCTGGGTGGAGCCGCCGAGGCCGAGCCCCGACTGGTGCTCCACGAAGAGCGACTCGTAGACGGCGTACCCGATCGGTATCAAGTACAGGAAGACGAAGCCGAGTTGGAAGGGCACCGTGAACGCGGCACCCTTCCAGTGCTGGGAGCGGATCATCGGCGCTGCCTCAGCCCTTGACGCTGATACCGCGGGACTTCAGGTCCTTGACCGTCCACTCCTGCATGTGCGCCAGCAGATCGGTGACCTTCTCCTGCTTGTTCATCACCTTCGCCCAGCCGGTCTGCAACTCGGTGAACATCGCGGTCCAGTCCGGGCCGAACACCCAGTCCGAGGTGACGGTGTTCAGGCTGTCGGTGACGATCTGCTTCGCGGGCTCGTAGTTCGTGCCGAGCAGCTTGTCGGAGATCGCCTCGGCGACGTACGCGTCGCTGTCCGCCAGCGCCGGCATCACACCGTTGCCGGTGGTCGGGCTCGCCATCGTCTTCACCGCGCCCGTGTTCGTCGACATCCACAACGCGGCCTCGGCGGCCTGCTGTTGGTGCGCGCACTGCTTGGTCACCAGCGTGACGCCACCGCTCTGGTTGGTCCCGGCGGGCGTCTTGGCGGCCTCTCCCGCGAACGTCGGCCAGGGCGACAGCGCCCATTTCCCGTCGGACTTGGTGAAGTTCTGCACCATGCCCGCCATCTGCCAGGTGGAGATCTGCCGGGTCGTGGTGCCGCCGTTGTCGTAGTTGCGCTGGACGGCCGCGTAATCCGCGAAGGAGAGCTTGGAGTTGAGGTCGTTGTCGATGATCTCCTGGATCACCTGGGCCGCCTTGAGGCTGCCCGCGTCCTGGAAGTCGACCTTCCAGGAGTCGCCGTCGATGGCGTACCAGTGGGCGCCCGCCTGCATGGACAGGACTTCCAGCGTGCTCGGGTCCTCACCGGCGAAGTTCGTGATCTTGATGCCGTGCTTCTTCAGGACCTTGCCCGCGGCGATGAACTCGTCCCAGGTCGTGGGCGCCTTGAGGCCGTACTTCGTGAAGACGTCGGTGCGGTAGATCGTGAACGCGGGGGCCGAACTGGTCGGTACGCCATAGGACTTGCCCTGCACCTGGGCACTGGCCCACGAGCCCGCGTTGAACTTGGCCTTGTCGGCGGAGACGTACTTCGAGATGTCGGCGAGCGCGCCCTGCGAGACCCAGGTGGTCACGTACTCCGCCGTGTTCTGCACCAGGCAGGGCGCGTTGCCGGCCTTGACCGCGTTGGTCAACTGCTTCTGCATCGTCAACTGGTCGGTGACCTTGGTGTACTTGAGCTTGATGTCCTGGTGAGCGGCGTTGAACGCCTTCACGACCGCGTCCTGCCCGTTGGCCCAGCCCCAGAAGGGGAGGGTGACCGGACCGGAGGACGCTTTGTCCCCCGAGCCGGATCCGCCGCAGGCGGACAGCAGACCTGTCAGGGCGAGGCCCGCGACGGCTGCGCGAGCGAACCTTCTCCGGGGGCTGGTGAAGTTCATCAGACCGTGTTCCTTCGGAAGAGAAGAGGTAGAAACCGGTTGCTGTGAAGGTAGGCAGGATGGCCTGTTCGGAGCAAGAGGTGTGCAGCAAGTTGTTGCGACGGCCCTGGACGGACCCCGTCTGGCCAGGGGATTAGGAGGGAAACCGGTTACGTAACGCCCTGGTTCCGTGTGCCGTTTCGGTCCCGCAGGGGGTGCTGCGCCGGTCCCCGCGCTAGTCCCGTCGGG
The DNA here is from genome assembly GCF_035982055.1 of Streptomyces sp. NBC_01288. Classification (NCBI taxonomy): domain Bacteria; kingdom Bacillati; phylum Actinomycetota; class Actinomycetes; order Kitasatosporales; family Streptomycetaceae; genus Streptomyces; species Streptomyces sp. NBC_01288. Next base: position 2,198,376 of record NZ_CP108427.1, on the reverse strand, counting down.
CCGGCGGCCGTACCGAGTTCCGTACGACGACATGCGTGCCCAGGACCAGATGGTCGCCGTCGCCGCCCCTGCGCCGGCCCGTGCCGCCGCCCTCGCGCCGGTCCGCCACCGCGCGCAGCGCGACCCGGCCCATCTCCTCGTACGGGACGTGCACGGTGGTGAGCTGAGGGGTGAGCTGGGAGGCCAGCGGGATGTCGTCGTAGCCGACGATCGACACGTCCTCGGGTACCCGCAGGCCCGCCGCGCGCAGTGCCTGCATGGCGCCCGCGGCGACCACATCGGTCCCCGCCAGCACGGCGGTGAAGTCCACGCCCTCCTTCAGGGTGTCCTCCACCGCCTCGTACCCGTGCTCGTAGTCGTACGGGCCGTGCCGCACCATCCCCGGGTCGAACGGCACGCCGTACGCCTCGAAGGCCCGTTGCGCACCCCTCAACCTGCCCTGGGCGGTGGTGAGTTCGGCGTGTCCGGGCAGGACCAGGACCCGGCGGTGGCCGGCCGAGAGGAGATGGCTGGCCATGGCGTAGGCGCCGCCCTCGTTGTCGTAGTCGACCGTCGTCGCCGGGACGTCGCCCTCCAGCGGCGGGCGGCCGACGAGCACGAGGTGCGAGCCCGCCGCGTCGAGGGAGCGGGCGAAGCGGGCCATCCGGAGTTGGTACTCGTCGACGTCGTACGCGCCGCCGAGCAACACCACGGCGGCGACGCCCTGTTGGCGCATGAGGTTGACCAGGGCCAGCTCGCGCTCCGGGTCGTCGCCCGTCGTGCCGACCAGGGAGAGCCAGCCGCGCAGCGTGGCCGCGCCCTCAACTCCCTTGGCCACGTGGGCGAATGCCGCGCCGGTGATGTTGTTGATGAGGATGGCCACCGTGGGCGTACCGCCACCGGCCAGGGAGCGGGCGTGCGCGTTGGTGACGTAGTCCAGGTCGCCGACGACCTTCATCACCCGGCGGCGCAGCTCCTCCGACACCGGGTAGTTGCCGGACAGCACGCGCGAGACGCTCGCCACGGAGACCCCGGCGCGCTCCGCCACGTCCCGGATCGTCGCCCGGCCGACGTCGCCCGACGCCTTGCGCTGACTCACCGTAGCGACTCCTTCACCGTGACCGTGTTTCCACCGGGCGCCCTGGGGCCTGCTCCGGCGCCGGTCCGGAAACCGTATCCCAGGGTCGTTCCGGGTGTGCCGGCCTGTGGACAGTGCGGATCAGGCGACACGGGCCAGGTCCGCGTGCCGTACCTCGTGGGCCGGTGGCAGGCCCGCGGCCAGGCGCTCCAGCTCGTCCACGACGATGCTCCCGAGCCGCGCCAGTTCGTTGCCGAGGGAGCCCGCGATGTGCGGGGTGAGGAAGACGTTCGGCAGCTTGTACAGCGGTGACGTGGGGGGCAGTGGCTCGGGTTCGGTGACGTCGAGGATCGCGGTCAGGCGGCCGGACAACAGCTCGTCGGTGAGGGCCTCGTGGTCGATCAATGCACCCCGAGAGGTGTTGATCAGCACCCCGCCGTCCCGGATGAGGGCGAGCCGCCCGCGGTCCAGCATGTGCTGCGTCTCGGGGATGTCGGGGGCGTGCAGGCTGACGATGTCGCTGCCGCTCAACAGGTGGTCCAGCGGCAGGAGTTCGGCGCCAAGGGAGGCTGCCTCGGTGACGCTGACGTAGGGGTCGTGGAGGAGGATTTCGAAGTCGTACGGGCGCAGCAGTTCCAGCAGGCGGCGGCCCACGCGGGAGGCGCCGATGACGCCGATGCGGCGGCCGAGGTTGCCGATCGGCGCGGTCTCGGTCGGCGTCGGGTACGCGTGCGTGTGCCGGAAGCGTTCCCGCTGGGCGAAGGTGTCCTTCCCGGCGAGCAGGATCATCGCGAGGGTGTACTCGGCGACCGGAAGCGCGTTGCCGGTGACCGCGCTGGAGACGGTCACCCCGCGTTCCCACAGGGCCTCGCCGACCAGCGAACGGACCGAGCCCGCCGCGTGCAGCACGGTCCGCAGCCGGGGTGCCGCCGCCAGCGCGTCGGCGTCGAGGTGCGGGCAGCCCCAGCCGGTGATCAGGACCTCGGCCTCGGCAAGGGCGGCTGCGGCCTGAGGATCGGCGAAGTCCTGTACGACGAGCCCCGGCGCGATCTCGGCGGTCCGCCGGAGCCGGTCCATCAGGGGTGAGGGGAAGAGCAGGGGCAGGTGCACCGGATCCATGGCGAACACGGCCCTCGGCGGCTGGGCGCTGGGCATGACCCTCCAGTACGGAGTAGGAAACGTTTTCTGAAAACGTCTTCTACCGTAGATCTGCCGTGGAGCGGGGGTCAATCGGTGAGGAGGGACCCAGGGCGCGGAAATATTTCGACAGCCGCCCGGCCCGAAGAGTCCCGAGAGACCTTGAAGAGACGCAGTCCGCGCCCGGGTGACCCGTCATGACCCGTCCAGCCGCGCTCGTCCGCCGGAATAGCCGGGCTCGGTGTGATGCTCTGATCAGCAGCACGGTTCACGAGCGTGGTGAGGAGCTGGTGGGCAGATGACGGCGACGACGACGCAGACGGCGGAGCGGACGGACCCCGTGGTGGGCACCCCCTACGGGTCGGTGCGCGGCCGGTACGAGAACGGGATCGCGGTCTTCCGGGGCATCCCCTACGCGGCCCCTCCCATCGGCCCCCGGCGGTTCCGCCCGCCCGTCCCGCCCGAGCCCTGGACCGGAGTGCGCGACGCGCTCGCCTTCGGCCCGACCGCGCCGAAACCGCCGTACTCCGAAGCCTTCGCCAAACTGCTCTCCGACCCCGTCGTGCCCGGCGACGACTGTCTCAACCTCAACGTGTGGACCCCGGAACCCGGCCCGGGCGCCCGGCTGCCGGTGATGGTCTGGCTGCACGGCGGCGCGCTCACCCGGGGCTCGTCGGCCGTCCCCGTCTACGACGGACACGCCTTCGCCCGCGACGGAGTCGTGTTCGTCTCGCTCAACTACCGCCTGGGCGTGGAGGGTTACGGCCTCTTCCCGGACGCCCCCGCCAACCCCGGCCTGCGCGACCAGCTCGCCGCGCTGCGCTGGGTGCACGAGTCCATCGCGGCGTTCGGCGGCGACCCCGACCGGATCACCCTCTTCGGGCAGTCCGCCGGCGCGATCAGCATCGGCGCCCTGATCGCCGCCCCGCAGGCCCAGGGGCTGGTGCGCCGGGCCATCCTCCAGAGCGGGCCCCCGGAGGCCTTCGACCGCGACAAGGTGCGGCGGATGGTGCGCCGGATGGCGACCCGGCTGAAGATCCCCGCCACCGCCGAGGCCTTCGCCGCCGTGGACCGCGAACTCCTCCTCCGCACCCAGGCCGACGTGGGCAGACTCAGCAGCCCGGTGCTCGGCGGCCCCACGTTCGGGATCGTCATCGACGGCGACCTCGTGCCCCGCGACCCGCTGGAGGCTCTCATCGAAGGCGGTGCCGGCGAGGTGGGCCGGGGCGTCGACCTGATGCTGGGCTGGACCCGCGACGAGTACCGGCTGTGGCTGGTCCCCGGCGGGCTGCACGAGCGCGTCGACCGGCTCGGCGCGGTCGCCCTGGCCGGTGCGATGGCCCGCTGCCACTGCGGCGTCGAGGTCCCGCGCGGCTACCGCGCCCTGCACCCCGGCGCCGGCACCGCCGAGACCGTCGGCCAGCTCGTCACCGACCACCTCCTCCGCTACCCGCTCCACCGCCTCGCCGACGCCCGCCCCGGCACCTCCCACGTCTACGAGTTCGCCTGGCCCTCCAACCGCCCCGACCTCGGCTCCTGCCACGCCCTCGAACTCGGCTTCGTCTTCGACACCGGTGAGATCCCCGAGTCCGCCAAACTCGCAGGTCAGGGCGCGCCCCAGGCACTCGCCGACGCCATGCACGGGGCCTGGGTGCGGTTCGCCGTGGACGGCGACCCCGGGTGGCAGCCCTGGGACGACACGCACCCGGTCCGCATCTTCGGAGAGGGCGATCCCTACGTAGCGCACGGGCCGCGCGACCCCGAGTTCGCCCTGTGGGCGGCCGACGCCGTGACGAAGGCGAAGGAAGCGGCGGTTCCGGCCGAGGGCGCGCCGCCCGTGCGGAACGCCACCGAACTGCGGTCGGTCGTACGGCGGTTGCGGCGGACGGGGGATGTGCGGCGGTCGTCGTGAGGGTGGGCGTACGGCGTGGAAACCGGTTGCCCAACGCCGGTCACCGACAACTGCCGTGCTGACGTAGGTGAATTGGCCGACGCACACCTCTCCTCCAGCCCCTCGCCCGCTGCTACTCTCCGCGCAGGGAACCGGTTGCCGGAGTGTTGCCACAGGCCCCGAGGGGGTACGCGGCGGGCCGGGGGAGGGGCGAGGCGGTACATGACCAGGAAGAGCCAGGACGCGAGCGGGAGCACCATCCGGGACGTGGCGGCCCGCGCCGGGGTGTCCGCGTCCACGGTGTCGCGGGTGCTCGGCGGCGACTACCCGGTGAGCACGGCGACCCGCACGCGCGTGCTGCGGGCGGTGCGCGACCTGGACTACGTCGCCGACGCCCGCGCCAAGGCCGTGGCAGGGGTCGGGACGCCGACCCTCGCGTTCGTCCTGGAGGACATCACGGGACCGTCGTTCGCCCTGATGGCACACGGCGTGGAGCGCGAGGCGACCCGGCTCGGCCACCTCTGCCTGGTGTGCAGCACCGAGGGCGACGTCCAGCGCGAACTGGACTTCATCGAGACCATGCGCGCCCAGCGCACCGCCGCCGTGATCCTCGTCGGCGGCACCGCCGACACTCCCGAGTACCGCGAGCGCACCCGCCGTATCGCCGACTCGCTCGCGGCGGCGGGATCACGGCTCGTGCTCTGCGGCCGGCCGCCGCTCGGCCCGGGGGCACCGGTCACGGTCATCGAGTACGACAACGAGGGCGGCGCGTACGCCCTCGTCGCGCACGTCCTGGCCCAGGGCCACCAGCGCGTCCTGTTCCTCGGCGGCAAGCCGGACCACGCGACCGCGCAGGGCCGCGAACGCGGTTACCTCGCCGCGCACCGCGCCCGGGGCCTCGACCCGGACCCGGAACTCCTCCTCCACGGCGACTTCACCCGCGACTCGGGCCACCGCCTGATGCGCCTCGCCCTCAGCCGGCAACTGGAGTTCACGGCCGTGGTCGCCGCCACCGACATGGTCGCCGCTGGCGCGCTCACCGCGCTGCACGAGGCGGGTCTGGACGTCCCCGGCGATGTTTCGCTGGCCGGTTACGACGACATTCCCTTCGCCCGCGACCTGTACCCGGCCCTGACCACGGTCCACGTCCCCTACGAGGAGCTGGGCCGTCTCGCCGTACGCACCGCCCTGGGCCGCACGGCGGAGTCCCCGGACGAGCACCTGCTGCTGGGCACGCATGTGGTGGTGCGGGACTCGATCGCGGCGGTCACGGCGTGAGCGTCCGCCTGATGGACGTGATCGCCTCGGGCCCCACCCGGCAGCACCCCCCGATCAGCCGTGCGCCGGACGCCCGCCAGCCCTCGACCTGTTCGGCGGTGAAGGTGGAACGGCCCGTCCACGCACGGGCGTCGGCGTCCCAGGTCTCGCCGCTGTTGGGGTAGACGACGACCGGTTTCCCGGTCACGCGGGCCGCGATCCCGACCGCGCCCTCGACGTCCTCGGGCGCACAGCAGTTGACGCCGACCGCGATGATCTCGTCGGCGTCGGCGGCCAGGGCGAACGCCTCCTCCAACGGCTGCCCGGCACGGGTGCGGTCACCGGCGATCGAGTACGACAGCCAGGCGGGCGTCCGCAGTCCGCGCACCGCTCGCAGCAGCGCCTCGGCCTCGTCGGAGTCCGGGATCGTCTCGAAGGCCAGCACATCCGGCCCGACGAGATCCAGCACCTCCAGGCGTGGCCGGTGGAAGGCCTCCAACTCGGCCACGCTCAGCCCGTACCGGCCCCGGTACTCCGAGCCGTCCGCGAGCATCGCGCCGTACGGACCGACCGAGGCCGCCACGTAGAGCGGCCGCGCGATGCCCCGCCGGCCCGCGTCCACCGCCGCGTCGACGGCCAACTCCACGCTCGCGGCGATGAGTTCGGCCGCCCGGTCGTGCTTGATCCCCTGCTTCGCGAAGCCCTCGAAGGTGGCCTGGTAGCTGGAGGTGATCGCCACGTCGGCGCCCGCCTCGTAGTACGCGAGGTGCGCCTCGGCGATCGCCTCGGGCCCGTCCGCGAGCAGCCGCGCCGACCACAGCTCGTCGCTCAGGTCGTGCCCGGCCGCCCCGAGCTGGTTGGACAGCCCGCCGTCGAGGACGAGCGTCCCGGCGGCGAGGGCGTCGGCGAGGAGGGGAGCGGTGTCGCTGGTCATGTCTCGACGCTAGTCGATACGGCCGCGGAGCCGGGGCCACGTCCAGCTGGCGAACGGTATGCCTGGAATGTGGACACCTGGGGGTTTCTGAGGGGAGCTGGCCTTGCCCGCATGCTCGACATCGTGGCCACGGGGGCCGAAGCGCGCGACGTCCTGGGTCACTCCGCCGGATCGGTCGGCGCGGCCACGCTCACCCACAACGCCAAGAACGGCGTCACCGCGGGCGTCTGGGTCATCACGGCGGGCGACCGCACGGCCGTCCTCAAGGTCCTCACCCGCAGCAAGGACGCCACCGGCCGCTGGGCCGCCTCCGGCGACCCCCGCCACTGGAACTACTGGCTGCGCGAGGCGCAGGTCTACGACTCCGGGCTCGCGCAGAGCTGGCAGCCGTACGGCATCCGCGCGCCCCGGCTGCTCGCCCGGGTCGAACGGGCCGACGGGGACGTCGCGTTGTGGCTGGAGCACGTCCGGGGCAGGCCGGGCACCACCTGGCCCCTGACCCGACACATCGAACACGCCCGCCGTCTCGGCGCCGCGCAAGGAGCCGTATCCGTCCCCGACCAACCCTGGTTCTCGCACCGCTTCCTGCGCCAGTACGTGGGCAGCAACACGCTCGGCGCGGAACTCCTCGACGACGACGCGGCCTGGCAACAGCCCCTGGTCCGCGACCACTTCCCCGCCGGACTGCGCCACGACATGGTCCGGCTGCACCACGACCGCGAGTGGTTCCTGGACGTCATGGAGGCCCTGCCGCGTGCCTTCAGTCATCTCGACCAGTGGCCCGCCAACGTCCGTTCGCAGGGCCCGGGCAGCGTCCTGTTCGACTGGGCCTTCGCCGGCGACGGCGCCCTCGGCGAGGACCTCGGCAACTACCTCCCCGACTCCGTCTTCGACCTGTCCGTCCCGGCCGCCCGCCTGCCCGGCTACGCGGCGCGTGTCTACGACGCGTATCTGCACGGCCTCCGGGAGTCCGGCAACCAGGTCGACGAACGGCTCGTGCGCCTCGGGGTGTGCGCGTCCGTCGTGAAGTACGACTGGCTCACTGCCGCGATGCTCGCCCGCGCGAGCGAGAAGCAGGTGGACTACGGCGGTGAGCGCGGCGTCTCCGCCGAACTCCGCTACCGGGAGCGGGGGTTGACTCTCGCCTTCCTCGCGGGGTGGGCCGCCGAGGCGCGTGTGCTGGCTCCGCAGTTGGGGTTCCCGGAGGCGCCTAGCGGCCGCTAGGCGCCTCCGCTGGTTGTGCCGCGATGGGGCGTCGTTCGCTGCGGCGCCGTTGTGGCTGGGCGCGCAGTTCCCCGCGCCCCTTTGGGGCGCTGCCGGGCCGCCCCTGCTCAGTCCTACGCCGCGTGCTTCCCGCCGCCCCGGGTGCGCTTGGTCGCCGGGACCAACAGGCCGCCCAGCAGGCCGAGTCCGAGTGCGTACGGCCACCAGCCGAAGCCGTCGCTGCGGGCGGTGTTCGTTGTGCGGGCCTCGGCGAGCGTCGTTCCCGGCGAGGACGTGGGGTGGGTGCTGGGGGAGGGGCTGCTCGTGGTGACGGCGGTCAGGACGACGTCGTTGCCGTCGCCGGCCCGGTAACTGATGCGGTACGTCGTGTCGGCGAGCTTCAGCTTGGCGCCCTCGCGAAGTCCCTTGAAGGTGCCCGTCGTTGAGCCCTTACCCGTGTGGTCGAGGATCGTGACGGTCCGCGCGGGGTGCGTCCCGGCGGCCGAGAGGTCCAGGTCGCCCGCGAGGCTGACATCGCCTCCCACCTTCAACGGCTTGTCGCGCAGGACCAGTTCGCCCTTCGTGCTCTGCGTGTAGTTTCCGGTCACGGTCAGGCCGGTGGTCACCAGGCTGTCGTTCGTCACCGAACCCTTCACCGTGCCCACACCGGTTAGTTCCGTCGACACACGCAGGCCCGCCGTGCCCGCGTCCAGCCGTGCACCCGCCGACGTGAGCCGAATCGCCTTGCTGCGGGCCAGAGTTGCCCCCGACCTGAGTGCCAGCGTGCCCTTGGAGACCGTCGTCGTCCCCGTGTACGTCACCGCCGCGCCCGTCAGCGTCGTCGTCGCGGCGCCGGACTGGACCAGGGACCCCTTCCCGCCAAAGTGTGACAGTTTCGAGGAAAGTGACACGTTTTGCAGGACAAGGGTCCCGTCGTCGACGATCCGCCGCCCCTCCGTGCCGGTCAGCAGCCCGCCGTCGCCGCCCGGCTTCCCGGACCCCAGTCGCAGCACCGCACCCTTCTCCACGGTCGTGGAACCGTCGTAGTACTGCGGTGCCGCGAAGGTCACGTCGTTCCCGCGCGTCCCCGCGATGACGATGTCCCCGGCGCCGGGCGCGGCCAGGGTGTCGTGGTACTTGCCGCCGCCGATCGGGGCACCCAGGGTGACCGGACCGTCGTAGTCGAAGGTCAGCCTGGACCGGACCCCGCTCGCCGCATGGAGGTTGATGTACACGGTGTCCTTGGTGCCCGGCATGAAGATCTGGTGGGTGGTGCCGTCGCCCCACTGGACGTTCGCGCCCTCGATGTTGGTGCCGCGTTTGTTCAACTGGTGGGGGATCGCACGCCGGTTGAGGCTCGGGTCGCTGAGCGACGGGTTTGTGTCGCCGCCCTGGTCGCTGTAGCTGTACTGGCCCGTGAGGACGACCTTGCTGCCCGGTCGGGAGTGGACGTTGACGTCGCTGCCGTACTCGCGCTGGTAGAAGTTCTGGCGCAGGGTGATCGTCTGGTAGAGCGGGGTGTCGATGATCCAGGAGCCCTGGTTGAGGATCGCGCGGGCGTCGGGCAGCGCCACCGGGTACTCGGGGCGGCCGACCGCCATGCCGGTTCCGTTGTCAATCACCCCTGAGAACGGGTGAGTTCCGGCGAGGTCGAGCGTGCCCCACATGTTGCGGGGCTGGGTGACCAGGCCCGAGCCGCTGATGGTGCCGATGTTGAAGGTGCGGGTCAGGGAGAGGCGCAGGGTGCCGTCGACCCGGACATTCAACTCGTTGAGCTGGTAGCCGGGTGTGCTGTAGGGGAAGTGGCCGATCAGGCCGGTCCCACCACCCGTGCCGTACTGGAGAGTTGTGCCGCTCGCGACCGTGATCGCGGGCGGGTCCGGGTTGCTGACGGTCGTGTACGGGTGGTTGCCGCCCTGGGTGGTCACCTTCTGCCGCTGCCGGGCCGCCGGGAGCGTGAACTCGCTGTCCTTGGTGAGGATCAGCGTGCCGCCGCCGCGCACGGTCAGCGTGCCCTGGCCGCGGAACACCCCGTCGTACGTCGTCGTCCCGGACGGCACGGTGACGACCGTGTCGCCGGTGAGCGTGACGTCCCGGTTCGCGAGGACGTCGGCGGTCGCGTCACGGGCGCCGGCGGCCGAGGCGGGGGAAGCGCCGACCAGGAGGGCGACGGTCGCGAGGGCGCCTACGGCGGCTGAGGTCTTGTGGGTATGGCTGCGCACGTCATTGGAGACGGGGGCCGGCGGAGGCGATAACAGAAATCTCGCGACCATCTTTGTCACGCGCGACCCGTTGACCTTCCCGTAACACACCCATACCTTTTCGGCGTTCGTAATGACAGATGCCGTACGAAATCTCGAACCCCCTCCGAGAGGCGTCAGATGAGACGTGTGTACGCAATCCTCGTCGCCCTGTGCTGCGTGCTCGCCGCCGCACTGGCGACCGCGGGGCCGGCCCAGGCCGCGGCGCAGACCATCACCAACGGCACGCAGTTCACGGACACTTCGGGCAACGCCGTGCACGCGCACGGCGGCGGGGTGATCAAAGTGGGCAGCTACTACTACTGGTTCGGCGAGGACCGCAACGCCGACAACACCTTCAAGTACGTGGACGCCTACCGCTCCACCGACCTCAAGAACTGGGAGTTCCGCAACCACGTCCTGACCCAGACCAGCGCCTCCGAACTCGGCACCGCCTACATCGAGCGGCCGAAGGTCATCTACAACGCCTCCACCGGCCAGTTCGTGATGTGGATGCACAAGGAGAACGGCGTCGACTACAGCGAGGCCAAGGCCGCCGTCGCCGTCTCCTCGACCGTGGACGGCAGTTACACCTACCAGGGCAGCTTCCAGCCGCTCGGCGACAACATGTCGCGGGACATCACGACGTTCGTCGACACCGACGGCACCGCCTACATGGTCTCCGCCGCCAACGAGAACTACGACCTGCACATCTACAAGCTCACCGCCGACTACACCGCCATCGACAGCCTGGTCGCCAACCCGTGGGTCGGCGGACACCGCGAGGCGCCGGCCCTCTTCAAGCGCAACGGCGTCTACTTCATGCTGACTTCGGCCGCGACCGGCTGGAGCGCCAACCAGCAGCAGTACGCCACCGCGACCAGCATCACCGGCCCGTGGACGGCGTTCACCAACGTCGGCGACTCGACCGCATACAACTCGCAGACCGCCTACGTCCTCCCGATCACGGGGACTTCGGGCACCTCGTACCTCTACATGGGCGACCGCTGGGGCAACTCCTTCGGCGGCACGGTGAACGACTCCCGTTACGTGTGGCTGCCGTTGACGTTCCCGACCACCACCTCGATGTCCATGGCGTCCTGGTACCCGGAGGTGTCGATCGACACGGCCGCCGGCACGATCAGCGGGACGAGCGCGACGTACAACACGCTCATCGCGCGCAACAGCAGCAAGTGCGCGGACGTGGCCAATCAGTCGCTGTGGCAGGGCATCGCGATCAGCCAGTACACCTGCAACAGCGGCACCAACCAGAAGTGGTGGTTCAAGGACCTCGGCACCGGCTATTACGAACTCATGGGCCGGGGCAGCTCGTTGTGCCTCCAGGAGAACGCGACGAACGTGACCCAGGAGAACTGCACCGGCGTCACCACCCAGCAGTGGAGCCTGACCACCTCCGGCAGTTACGTCCTCGTCAAGGCCAGGACGAGCGGCGAGTGCCTGGACGTGTCGGGCGCGTCCACCGCCAACTCCGCCGCGATCATCACGTACACGTGCAGCGGGGCGACCAACCAGCAGTGGACGCGCGGTAGTTGAGCGCACCGTTACCGGACCGGATTCCAGCCGTCCGTGCCCGCCAGATACTTCTGGGCCGTGTAGCTCGCGGCCTGGGAGTCGGTGAGCTGCGGGCGGTTGGAGTTCACCGTCGCGCCCGCGCCGGTGTTCTTGTACTCGAAGAAGCGGGCGTTCTTCCACGAGTAGCCGCTCATGTCCGTCCAGGGCCCGGCGACCTTCACGGCGGCGGGCAACGCGGTCTGGCGGACGACCAGTTGGCCCACCGCGTCCGCCGTCGGGTGCCAAGGGCGGCCCAGGTAGTACGTGTTGGCCGCGGCCGAGCTGCTCACCGAGCTGCCGGTGACGAGGATGCCGTACGTCTTCGCGGAGCTGGTGTTGGGCGCGGAGAGGAAGCCGTTGAGGCCGTCGGCCGCCGCGCCCGAGTTGCGCAGCTGGATGTTGACCCGGTCGTAGACGGCGGTGGCGTTGCCGAAGACGAAGTCCACGTCGCCGGTGATGAACGACGAGTAGAAGTACTGCCGGTACTGACCGGTCGACGACGGCGACCAGTTGAGGACGGTGTCCTGGCGGCTGATGAACCGGTCGTTGGTGAACGTCTGCCGGTCGCCCTGCGCGGTGATCGCGACGGCCTGTGTGTCCGTGATCTCCGGGTGGGCGGTCTTGTCGAAGGTGTTCTGGACGGTGATCCCGGTGACGGTGAGGCCGCTCGCCGAGAAGGTCGCGACCGAACTGCCCAGCGTCCCGTACCTGTTGCCGCCGGCGTCGGTGTAACCGGCGGCCCGGTCATAGGTGATGACGACGTCCTCGGCGTGGCCGGTGGCGCCCTGGACGGTCAACCCCGTCTTGCTCACAGGCACGTTGACGATCTCGGCGTACGTGCCCTTCGCGACGGAGATGGTGTCACCGGCGGCGGCCGCGTTCACGGCGGCCTGCACGGTCGTGAAGCGGCCCGAACCGTCCTTGGCGACGGTGATGACGGTGGCGGCCCGCGCCTGGGTCACCAGCGACACCGCGACCAGCCCGAGGGCGGCCGCGGTACCGGTCGCCACGGCGACGGCTCGACGCCGGGCGGGGGAGCGGCGGTGCGTGTTCGGCTCTGTCATGCCTTCAAGTCGCCGTGCCCCGCCCGGGAGTTGCCGCCTCTACGCCAGCAGATCGATCGCGTCGATCGATGTACCGGCACTCAGGAACGACGTCGTCCCCGAGCCGCTCGCCACATAGATCTTCAGCGTGTTGTACGCGCTCGCGTCGGTCAGCCAGGCCGACGCCGGAACGCTGTACGTGAACGTGTTGTTGTTGCCCCGGTACGAGCCCACGGTCAGCGACCGGGTGCTCGGCTGGGTCGGCGGCGACGGGACGGCCGAGGTCCAGGTGTCGTTGACGACGACCTGCGGGCGGCCGTTCGCGTACGCCGTCGTCACCCCGATGCGCAGCGTGTGCGCGGCGGCCAACTGCGCGGCCGTCAGCTTGAAGTACACGATGATGCCGCTGTTGACGTCCTTCCACAGATAGCAGGGGAACCCCGAGGTCTCCGTCCCGCTGCCGACCACGACGTTGCCGGTCCAGGACGCGGCCCGTACGTCCGAGGGATGCGCGTAGGTCATCAGGTCCGCGTTCTTGAACCCGCTCGGCGAACCGTCCCAGTTGCCGATCCGCCAGATCGCGCTCGCGTTGGACGGATCGTTCGAGGACGGGATCGCGATGCTGTTCAGCGTCGTCGTCCCGCCCGCCGTGACCGTCACCGACCCGGTGTAGACGGCGAGTTCACCCTTGAACACGGTCAGCGTGTACGTCCCCGGCAGCACCCCCGCGATCGAGAAGTAGCCGTCCGAGGCCCGCGCCGAACCCCAGTACTGGGCAGCCGAGTTGGCGAGCCCGACCGTGTACGCGTACGCCGTGTCACGTCCGGTGATGCCGACGCCCGCGACCCGGCCCCGCGAACTCGCCGCCGTATAGCCGGAGATGCCGAGCGAATCCGCCCACGAGGTGGTGAGGTTGGCGTGGTAGAGCGAGGAGGAGGGCGCGCCTCCGTCGGTGAGGGCGATGACGTACGGCCCCTGGAGACCGAAGCGTTGCGCCTCCGTCTGGTTCTCGCCGTAGTAAAGGATCTCGTACAACCCGCCGCCGTCCGCGCTCTGGTGGCGCAGCAGGGAGCGGTAGAACGGGCCGCCGGACGCCTTCTCGTGGTTGCTGCGCACGACCCACAGGCCGACGCTGCCGGTGGTCCAGCCGACGTAGTCGTAGTCGACGACCCGGTTCTTCGAGTAGTGCTTGGAGCGGGTCTGGCCGTCCGACTTCGCGAAGACGTCCGCGGACTCGATGGTGGTCGGCGCGTAAGTGTAGGAATCCGGCTCGTCGTTGAGGAACAGGCCGGCCTTGACGCGCACGATGTAGCGGGTCGCGCTGACCGACGTGTCGGCCTTGTTCGTCCACAGGTAGACGTTGTTCTCGCCGCTGCGGGCCGCGTAGTAGTGCTTCAGCGTGCCGTACGCGACGGAGATCAGGATCGTCGAACCCGACTGCGCGATCGTCACGGTGGAGGTGCCGAGGCCGGACTCGACATGCGAGTTCTTGCCGCCGTAGCCCTGGTACTCGGTGCCCTTGTAGACCAGCGAGGTCAGATCGCCGTTCGTCTTGCTGACCTTGAAGACGAGGCTCGCGCCGCTGTCGACGACGTAGTTCGAACCGTCGTCGGTGTAGCCGAAGCTCGCGGCGGACGCGCTCTCGGCGAGCGGCCCGGCGAGCGCCGCCGAACCGGCCGTGGCCGCTGCGCCGAGGACGAAGGTGCGGCGGCGAACCGGTCTGTTCACAGAGCCGGACATGGGGGTGCCTCCTTCGGGAGGGTGGGGGTGCGGGTGCTTGGAGGGTGGCAGTTGAATCGATTTCGCGAAAGGGCTTTCGCAGCCTTGGAGTTGGCGATGACGTGAAATCTGCCGCAGGTCTAGAAAGCGCTTGTCCGGAGCGGTACGGTCCACCGCCAGGCCTTGTCGTCGGACGGAGAAGCCGCGAATGAGACGTTTCAACATCGCCCTGCTGGCCGCACTGACCCTGAGCACCGCCCTGTCGACCGCACCCGCCCAGGCGCACGACCGCACACCCCCGCTCGGCCTCGCCAACTGCACTGCCACCGCTTGCCACTTCGACGTCCCGCCCGGCACCTACGACGTCACGGTCCGCCTCGGCGGCGAGTCGGCCGCGAGCACCGCCATCACCGGCGAGACCCGGCGCTCCCTGCTCCCCGAGACGGCCACCGCCGCCGGCCGCACCGTGACCCGCAGCTTCACGGTCGACGTCCGTACGCCAGAAGGCGAACCCACCGGCCCAGACGGCACCCCCGGCCTCGACCTCGCCCTCGGCGGCACGGCCCCCGCCCTCGCCGACATCCGCGTCACCCCCGCCCTCCCCCACGCTCGAACGAGCTCGCGCGGGGGGACCCCCATCGCCCGCCAGATCATCCTGATCGGCGACTCCACGGTCTGCGACCAACCGGGCGACCCGTACTCCGGCTGGGGTCAACAGCTCCCGCAGTTCCTGCGCAAGGGCATCTCCGTCGCCAACTACGCGGATTCCGGGGAGAGTACGGTCACCTACCTGGAGAATCCCTTGCTGTGGGGGACAGTTCAGCCGCTGATCCGCCCCGGCGACCTCGTGCTCGTCCAGCTCGCGCACAACGACAAGACGACCGACGAGGCCACGTATCGCGCGAACTTGGAAACCCTCGTACGGGGTATCCGTGACAGGGGAGGTCGTCCCGTCCTCGTGACACCGATCGTGCGACGCTGGTTCAATGCCGACGGCACACTGAACAACGGAACAGCGCTGCTGGTGAACGGACTCGGCGTCGACCTGCCGGGCGTCATCCGCTCGGTCGCCGCCGCCGAGGGGGTAACGCTGATCGACCTCACGGCGCAGACCAAGGCGCTGGTGGAATCGCTGGGAGTGGAAGGCTCCAAGGCCATCTACCTCTACAACGAGAAGAAGGACAACACGCACACCTCCGCGCACGGAGCCACCGTGTACGCGGGCCTGGTCCGCGAGGCACTCGTCGCCCGGCATCTGCTGCCGAAGGACCGGGTACGAGTGGGGTGAGACCCGAAAGACCCCTGGGGCGTTCCGACCGGAACCGGGGCGCCCCAGGTTCCACTCTCCCGCCGTGCGTGTGAAAGCGAGCCGATGCAACTCCCTGCCGACGACCGCGCGTTGAGCCCCCGCACCGGCTACACCCGCACCCACTGGGAGACGGCCGCCGACACCCTCCTCGCCGCGGTGGAGCCGTACGCCACCGAGGACCGCGCGCTCTACCACCTCCCCGGCGCGCACACCAGCTGGTCCGGCAGGCTCTCCGACGGCCTGGAGGGCTACGCCCGCACCCTGCTGCTGGCCGCCTTCCGCCGCGACGAGACGGCACTGGAGCGCTACGCGGACGGCCTGGCCGCAGGCGTCGCGGGCGTCTGGCCGACCATCGAGGACCGCAGCCAGCCCCTGGTCGAGGCCGCCTCGATCGCCCTCGCCCTGCGCCTGACCCGCCCCCTCCTCTGGGACCGCCTCGACGAGCCCGTACGACAACGCGCCGCGGCCTGGCTCGCGGACGCCCTCACCGCCGAACCCTGGCCCTGTAACTGGGAGTTGTTCCCCGTCACGGTCGGCGGCTTCCTCCAGGACATCGGATACGAGGTCGACGCGTCCCGCAAGGCGATCGACCGGGGACTGTCGCGCATCGAGGACTGGTACGTCGGCGACGGCTGGTACACGGACGGCGACGGCCGCAAGTTCGACTACTACAACGGCTGGGCCATGCACCTCTACCCGGTCCTGCACGCCTGGCTCGCCGACGACCCCCGCCTCCTCGACCTCTACGGCGGCCGCCTGGAACGCCATCTCGCCGACTACGCCCGCCTGTTCGGCGGAGACGGCGCGCCGATGCACCAGGGCAGATCGCTGACGTACCGCTTCGCGACGACGGCTCCGCTGTGGCTGGGGGCGCTGACGGGTCGTACGCCGCTGTCGGCGGGGGAGACGCGACGACTGGCCTCCGGCGCGCTTCGGTACTTCCTCGACCGGGGTGCGGTGGACGACCGGGGACTGTTGAGTCTGGGCTGGCACGGCCCCAACGAGGCCGTCCTGCAAGGCTATTCGGGCCCCGCGTCCCCGTACTGGGCCAGCAAGGGCTTCCTCGGCCTGCTCCTCCCGCCGGACCACGAGGTGTGGACGGCGCCGGAGGAGCCGGGCCCGGTCGAGCGAGAGGACGCGGTCACGGCGGTCGCTCCCGCCAACTGGCTGCTCCAGTCCACCAGTTCGGACGGCCTGGTCCGCCTCCACAACCACGGCAGCGAGGACGTCCGCTACGACCCGTACTACACGCGACTCGCCTACTCCACGGCTACGGAGCCCTCGTCGTCGTACGACAACAGCGTGATCCTCGGCGGGGATCCGAGCCGTACGGAGATCGTGCCGTTGGGGGTCGGGGAGGGCTGGGTCGCTTCCCGGCACACGGCGGCTTCCGGGGCCCGGGTGGTCGGCCTGGTGGTGGCCGAGGGGGCGGTGGAGGTGCGGGCCCATCTGGTGGTGGGCGCGGCTGCGGGGACGTCGGTCCGGGTCACGGGCTGGTCGGCGGGGGAAGGGCTGGACGCCGAACTCACCTCCCTGCACGGCCTGTTGGACGGTGAAGGTGTCGTCGGTGACGGGCCCACCCTGTTCGTCGCGCTGGCCCGGCTCACGGCGGAGCCGGACCCCCGTCCCCTCGCGGAACTGGTGTCCGTGGAGGTCGACGGGGATCACGGTGTCTCCGTTCAGTGGGCCGACGGCAAGCGGGTGGGCTTCCGGTTCACGGAGTCAGCCGGGCGAGCCGGAGGCTCGTCGTGGTCGGTGACGCCCCGTTGAGCGGGGTCGCGTAGGTCGGGGTGACCGGGGCGTAGGCCCAGGTCAGGGTGCCGTTCTTCAGGACCGCTATGTCGCCGCTGATCCGGGCGGTCACCACCTTGTCCGTGCCCTGGGCCTTGCCGTTCCAGTCGATGAGACGCAGGTGGGTGCCCGTGAAGGTGCCGGTGCAGGTGCCGGCGTTGCACTTGGCACCCTTCAGGGACTCCCAGGAGACCAGGAGCCGGTCCTTGCCGTAGGGCGCGATGTGCACGTTGACGTTCTCGGTGCCGGCCGCGCTCGTGAGGTAAACCGCCTTGCCGGGGCCGGAGTTGCGGTTCGCCATGAAGGCGACGGCCAC
The DNA here is from genome assembly GCF_035982055.1 of Streptomyces sp. NBC_01288. Classification (NCBI taxonomy): domain Bacteria; kingdom Bacillati; phylum Actinomycetota; class Actinomycetes; order Kitasatosporales; family Streptomycetaceae; genus Streptomyces; species Streptomyces sp. NBC_01288. The sequence continues at coordinate 2,180,907 of NZ_CP108427.1, read as the reverse complement.
CTGGTGGGTGCCCGTCCTAGGGGTGACCGTCCAGCCGCGTCCGCTGGAGTCGGCGGCGTTCTTCTTGGCCGAGGCGGCGCCGCGTGAGGCGAAGGCGGTGGCGTAGCGGCCGGTCGCCGACTTCACCAGGTCACCGGTGCGGCTGGGGAAGGTACCACCGCAGTACCCTGCCCAGCACTGCTCGCGCTGCACGACCGGTGCGACGTCCGGGGCGCCGATCCCGGTGGAGACGAACAGGCCCGAGCGCCAGTCGTCGAAGCAGAGTGAAGTGAAGGCGCCGGAGGTCTCCGCGTGCAGCGCGATGCCCTCGTTGTGGCTACAGCCCCAGCTCCAACCACCGCTCAGCTTCGCGCCCTTGGCGCTGATGTACGTCAACTTGTCGCCGAAATGGCCGTCCGCGAAGCCGCCCGCGCCGTGCACGACGAAGTACGCGCCGTACTTGGTGCCGTTCCAGGTGAGTTGGCCGTCGAGACCCGGGGAGGTGTCGTTCGAGGCGGTGCCGGTGAGCTTGGTGCGGAAGGTCTGCTTGCCGTTGGTGTAGCGGACGATCGCGGCGGCCGTCTCTTTCCACTTGTTCGTGTCGGCGACCCGGGTGAGCAGCGCGAACCCGTCGTTGTGCGCGACGAGCCCCCCGACTTCCTTTGTGCCCTTGACGATCGTGTCGGCGCCCGAGCGCAGTCCGGCGGCGTTCAGCGGGGTCACGTGCACACCGTCGGCGGCGGGCCAGGCCACCCGCAGGGTTCCGTTCGGGGCCACGGCCGTGGTCGTACGGGTCCACTCGCGGGTGTTGTTGTAACCGGCCGTCAGATAGGGGAACTTGGCGGCGAGCGCGACCGTGGTGCTGGTCGGGGAGAGGGTGCCGGTCGCGACCTTGGCGGTCGTCGAGGTCTTCGCGGCGGCCTTCGGGGTGGTCTTCGCGGAGGCGGACGCGGTGGCCGTACCGGTGGTGGACGGAGAACCCTGGGCGGCGGCCTCGGCGGAGGCGCTGCTGGACACGGAGGGGGAGGCGGATGTCCCGGCCGCGGTGGAGCCACCGCTCTCGCCGCTGCTCGTCGCCGCGGTCGCGTACCAGGCACCGCCGAGCAGGGCTGCGACGGCGAGCGAGCCCGCGAGCGGCTTGCGGGCGATGCGGCGGGGGGAACGGCGACGGTGCGTGGTGGTGGTGCGTCTTGCGTTGGTCATGTTCCCAAGTCGCCGCTGGTGCGGGGGAGGTTGCCGTCGAGCCGTGTGAAATATCGCGAGGTCAGCGGTCCGGCGGCTTCCGGAGGTGAGACCGGCTCCACAGCCGGGACAGGCCGATCCTGGTACGTTGGATGCCTTCCTGGGTATCAGACCCTTTGGACTCATCACCGGCGAGGGACCGAGGAACCATGGCCATGGACCCCGGCGACAAGCGACTGGCGGCGGCCGTCGTGATGGACGACGACGGACGCGTGCTTCTGGTGCGCCGGAGCGCCACCGAGAGGTTCCTGCCGCGGGTGTGGGGCGTTCCGTGCGGAAAGCTGGAGCCGGGCGAGCGGTCCGAGGACGGTGCGCTGCGGGAGCTGAAGGAAGAGACCGGGCTCCTCGGCGAGATCGTCCGCAAGATCGGCGAGTCGTCCTTCGTGAGCGAGTACCGGGCCCGCGAGATCAAGAACTGGCAGGACAACTTCCTCGTCAGGCCGCTGACTTGGGAGATCACCCTCCCCGAACCCGACCAGGCGCACCTCTGGCTCCCGCCCTCCGGACTCGCCGGTGCCGGCATCGACATCGACGCGTACAACCTGGACGTCGTACGACAGGCCCTCACGAACTTCTGAGCGACTCCGCCAGGTTGTTCAACGCGCCCAGATACTCCGGCACTTCGAGCGACACCTTCGCCACCGCTCCCGGATGCGGGCCCGCCGCCGTGAACACATCGGTGTGGCGCCGCCGTTCGGCCCCCGTCTCCAGGAACAGCGTCACGGTCGGTACGTCCGTGTCACACCAGGCCCGGTGCAGGGTGTGCGCGGGGAGGGCGTAGGCGCTGCCCGCCGCGTACTGGCCCGTGTGGGTCAGCCGCAGCCGTGCCGGTCCCGTCGGCCGCAACCGCCAGTCGGCGCCGCGCTCGGCCAGGGACTCCTCGTACCGGTCCGCCGTGATGCCGCCGTCGCCCCGCGCCTCGTACAACTCCATGGCGAGCCGGCCCCGGACCACGTAAGAGGCGAGCGGGGAACGGTGGTTGTGGATGTCCTCCGCGCCGATCGCCGTCGCGCCGGGATGCCAGAGGTGCGCGCGCAGCATGTGACGGGGGCCGCCGTCGATCAGCAACAGCTTGTCGAAGCCCAGGACATGACGGTACGACAGCCCGGCGCAGGCCTCCGGATCGCCCTCGCCGGAGGCGAGTTCGGCGATCAGCTCCAACAGGCGGTCGGGGGAGCCGAGTTCGGCGACGACGGCACGGGCAGCGGTCACCGTGTCGTGGTCGGACAGGTCACCGTCCAGCGCCTCGGTCAGCAGCCGTCGCGCCGCCGGAATCTGCCGACCACCCATGCACTCACTCCCCGACTCCGGTTCACACCGGCCTCGTTCGAGGGTCCGGCTGATACATCCATACGGCATACGCGCGCAGCGCCGAAAGGCCTTGATAGGTCATCCAGATCGGCTGGCGCAGTTCCTCCGTCGTCGTGAACGCGGACCCGTCCCGGCTCCACGACCAGATGCCGTCGGTCTGCGCCGCCCACACCGCGGCAGCCGCGCCGTCCAACCGCTCCCGCCACGCGTCCTCGACGCCGTCCTCCCGCGCGATCTCCTGGGCGCCCTGGGTCAGCAGTGCGCGCACGATCCAACTCGCCGTGAAATGCCGGACGTTCAGCACCTCGTGGTGCGAGGAGTCGTCCGGGTGCGGTCGGCGCACCTCCTCCCGCAGGTTCGCCAGGTCGGCGCAGCCGTCATGCGCGGTCGCCGGGCAGGCCAGCAGCCAGCGCACCCCGTCCTCGCGCGCCGAACGCTCGACGGGCCCCTCGCCCAGCACCCGGGCCGCCCGGTCCAGGGCGACCACGGCCTGCGCGGTGTGCAGCGCGGAAGGCTGAGCCGGGTGCCCGACCCAGGGCAGCGGGGAGAGCCGGTGACTCCAGCAGCGGCGGTGCTGGCGCTGCGGGTCGGAGAGCGCGCCGTCGATCAGGGCGCCGCGCAGCACGGGCAGCGTCGGCGAGTCCGGTGCCGCGCGCAGCAGCCCCCGCATCACGGTGGTGACGACATGGGTCAACGCCCGCCCCGTACCGTCGAGTTCACGGGTGAAACCGGCCTCGCAGCGCGCCACCTCGTCCGCCACCCGCTCCCGCGAGGCACCCGCCCGGGCCAGCGCGCCCAGCACCATCGCGGTGACCTCCGGGCGGGCCACCGACCCCTGCGAACGGGCCGACCAGCCGCCGCCCTGTAGCCGTAGCCGCCACAGTGTGTCGATGAGATCGCCGGTGTGCAGCCGTCCGTCGGGCACGCCCAGGTCCAGCACGATGTGCAGGCCGTACGCCGTGGCCAGCGAGGTCGGGCGGGCCGGGCCGTCCAGCTCCCGGAGGGAGTGCGGCCAGCCGACGAGACGGCCGCGTATCGGGTCGTCCACCACGGCGACCTGGGCGACGAGGGTGTCGTAGGCCGAAGTGAACACCTGCGGCAGCGGGCCGGGAGCGTTCGGCAGGAGGGGAGCGGGTGCCGTGAGCGGCGCGGGTCCGGCCGTGCGGGCGCGGAGCAGGGCCGCCGCCAGCCAGGTCATCCCGACCGTGGCGAACCCGCTCAGCCCGGAGATCAGATACTTGGCCGGCTCTCCGTCGATCGAGTCGGGCAGCACGCCGAACAGGAACTGGAACACCGCGTACCCGGCGGCCACACACCCGAACCGGCCGAGCCAGCTCACGAAGCGGGTCGGCGGGCTCCCGCCGGGAGTCCCCGGACCGGGCGGCCCCGGGGCCCTCAAGGGACCACGCCCCAGCTGCTGTTGAGACAAGGCGCGCTCCCTTCCCCCTGGGTGGCACGTGACGTTCGCGAAGTTTCCAGTCTAAGTGGTCAGCGATACAGCTGGGGCGCGGACCGGAACCGGCGTCTCCGTCAGCCCGGTTGACCATCGCGCGGCCAGTGCGTCAACGCCACGTGCAGCGCGTCGACCGCCCGCTCCCACGACCGCCACACATCCCGCGGCGCGCCGAATCCCCCACTCGACTCCAGCGCGCAGTATCCGTGGAACGTACTCCTCAACAGCCGTACGGCGTCGGTGAGATCGGGTTCCTCCAGGCCGTACGCGCGCAGCATGCCGTAGGTGATCTCGGCGGTGCGGCGCAGGGCGGGGGAGTCGGCGATCCGGGACTGGTCGACGCGGATCTGGGTGGCCGCGTACCGGCCGGGGTGTTCCAGGGCGTAGGCCCGGTACGCGTCCGCGAAGGCGCCCAGCGCGTCCCGGCCCGTGCGGTCGGCGACCGCGACGGCGATCCGGTCGATCAGCTCGCCGCCCGCGAGGAACGCGACCCGGGTGCGCAGATCCTGGAGGTTCCGGACGTGCGAGTACAGGCTCGCGTCCTTCACGCCGAAGCCGCGGGCCAGCGCGGACAGGCTGAGGTTCTCGAAACCGACCTCGTCGGCGAGGTCGGCGGCGGCCGCCACGACACGGTCGGCGGTCAGTCCCGCGCGCGCCACGACCCACCACCTCTCCTCTGACCTGCGACGACTGGAACCCCTAGGACAATAGCCAATAACAAGAGGGGCGCCCGGCGCGTTTCACCACGGCTGTCACCGGACTCCGGCAGCAGACTTCCCACCATGGACGACGACTCCGGCACCTCAGCCCCCACCCCCACCGGCCTCCGCGCCACCGCACTCCTCGGCCGCCCCAAGCTGTGGCTCATCCCCACCGTGCTCACCGGCCTGCTCGCATTCCTGCTGTCCCTCCTCTACATGGGCGGCATCGTCAACCCCAACCGCGAACTGCACGACCTCCCCATCGCCCTCGTCAACAGCGACACCGGCAGACCGCTCACCGGCCAGCAGCAGAACCTGGGCACGCAGATCGCCCACTCCATCGTGACCAACTCCGGTAGCCGAGCGGCCGGTTGGCGCCAGCTCACGCGGGCCCAGGCCCAGGACGAACTCGACGCCGGCAAGGTCTACGGCGCCCTCGTCATCCCCGCCGACTTCACGAACTCCGTCGCCGCGCTGACCACCACGAACGCCACCGCCCGCCCGACCATCACCGTGCTGACCAACCCCGGCAAGGGCAGCCTCGGGTCCTCCCTCGCGAGCAAGATCTCCTCCACGGCGGCCCAGCAGGCCTCGCTCACCATCGGCAAGCAGCTCGGCGCGGCGGCCACGAAGGCCGACTCCACGCAGAAGCTGTTCCTCGCGGACCCGGTGCGGATCGCCACCCAGGTCGGCCACCCCATCGGCGGCAACAGCGGCATCGGTCTGACCGCCTTCTACTACACCCTGCTGCTGGTCCTGGCCGGATTCATGGGCGGCAACGTCATCAGCAACGGCGTCGACACCGGCCTCGGCTACGCCGACAACGAGATCGGCCCCTGGCACACCCGCCGCCCCACCGTCCCGATCAACCGCACCCAGACACTGCTCCTGAAGATGGTCATGACCGCCGGAATCACCCTCCTCAGCGTCTCCCTGATCATGCTCGCCAGCGTCAGCATCCTCGGCATGGACGCGACCCACATCCCGCTCCTGTGGATCTACTCCTACTGCGCCGCCCTCGCCGTCGGCCTCGGCGTCCAGGCCATCAACGCCGCGTTCGGCGGAATCGGCCAGCTGGTCTCCATGTTCGTGTTCATCGTCCTGGGCCTGCCCTCCTCCGGCGCGACCGTCCCCCTCCAGGCCGTCCCCGGCTTCTACCGCTTCCTCTCCCACTTCGAGCCGATGCGCCAACTCAGCGACGGCGTAAGGGCGATCCTCTACTTCGACGCCCGCGGCGACGCGGGCCTCACGCGCGCGTGGACCATGATCGGGGTCGGTACGGCGATCGGTCTGCTCTTCGGTTTCGCGATGGTCCAGTACTACGACAGGAAGGGCCACAAGCGCCTTACCCCGCAGCCGGCTTGAGGCACCCGGCCGCCAACGTCCATGTGAGGTCTGAGAGTTGACTCTCAGGCTTTCTGAGAGAACACTCTCAGACCATGGATTCCGGCAACCGTTTCGGCGACCTAGAGATATCCGACCCGAAGGCCATGCGCGCGCTGGCACACCCCGTGCGGCTCGCGATCCTCGAACGCCTCCAGCGCCACGGCCCCGCCACCGCCTCCCGCCTCTCCCCGCACGTGGGCGCCACCCCGTCCGTCACCAGCTGGCATCTGCGCCATCTCGCCGGCTTCGGCCTGGTCCGCGACGCGGAGGGCGGGACGGACCGGCGGGAGCGGCGGTGGGCGGCGGTGGCACGGGGCTTCCGGTTCGAGATGCCGGAGGATCCGGCGGACGAGGAGGGCCGGTCGGCGGCGCGGGTGCTGACCGGCGAGATGTTCGCGCGCAACGCCGAACTGCCCCTGCGCTGGCTGATGGACACGGCGCCCGAACTGGAACCGGAGTGGACCAGGATCGCCCGTGCGAACAACACGCGGATCGTGGTGACGGCGGACGAACTGGCTGGGTTGCAGGACGCGTTCGAGGAACTGATCGCGCCGTACGTCGTCCGCGAACCGGACCGGCGACCACCGGACGGCCGGGGTGTCCGCCTGCTGATGTACACGTTGCCGGAATCGCCAGGTCCCACGAGCGAGGGCAGCGAGCAGAAGACGGACCTACCGGAGTGAAGGGGGGATCGCTGTGGCGTGACCGCCGCTTCGTACGATTCTGGTGCGGCCAGTCCGTCTCCCAGTTCGGCGACCGGATCTCCGAACTGGCCTTACCGCTCATGGCGGTTGGCGCGCTGCACGCCTCCGCGAACCAGGTCGCCCTGCTGACCGCGCTGGTCTGGACACCGAACCTCCTGGGCCTGTTCCTGGGCGCCTGGGTGGACCATCACCCCACCAAACGCCGGCTCATGCTGCTCGCGGACGTGATCCGGGCCGCCGTACTGTTGTCGCTCCCGATCGCCTACGCCCTCGACACGGTGACGCTGGGCCAGCTGTACACGGTGGCGGTGCTGACCGGCGTGGCGGCGGTCGTCTTCAACACGGCGAACTCGTCCTTCTTCGCCCACCTCGTACCGCCGGAGTCCTACGTCGACGCGAACAGCAAGCTCAGCGCGAGCAGATCGGTGTCCTTCATCGCGGGACCCGCGGTCGGCGGCGTCCTGGTCCAGGCGCTGACGGCACCGGTCGCGGTGATCGCGGACGCGCTGTCGTTCGTGGCGTCGGCAATCCTGGTCGGACGTACGAGAGTTGACGAGCCGCCAGTTCCCGCGGCGTCGTCCGGCCCCTCGCTGCTACGGCGTGCGCGAGAGGGCCTGACCTTCGTGATCCGCGAGCCCGTGATGCGCGCGGGCCTTCTCTGCGCCACGACCGTCAACTTCTTCACGTTCCTGGCGGGCACGGGGTTGCTGGTGCTGTTCGCCAACCGGGTCCTCCAACTGTCGCCCGGCGCCATCGGGTTGGCGTTCGGCGTGGGCGCGACGGGCGGCCTCCTCGGCGCGGTGGCGTCCCCCGCGATCGCCCGCCGCATCGGCATCGGCCGCAGCATCGTCGTAGGGGCTGTCCTGTTCCCGGCCCCCTTCGCCCTCATCGCGGCGGCCACCGGCCCGACCTGGACCCGCCTCGGTACCCTGGGCGCAGCCGAGTTCCTCTCCGCCTTCGGCGTGATGCTCTTCGACGTCAACCTCAACTCCCTCCAGACATCGGTGGTCCCCGACGGCCTCCGCAGCCGCGTGGCGGGCGCGTACAGCACGGTCAACTACGGGGTGCGTCCGCTGGGGGCGCTGATCGGGGGCGAGTTGGCCACACTGGCGGGCCTGAGGGCGACCCTTACGGTCGCGGCGGTCGGGGGCGCGATGTCGGCACTGTGGTTGCTGGCCTCGCCGATACCGGGGATACGGGAGTTGGGGCATGCGCCGGTCGAATCAAGGCAGGAGTGATTGAGGTTCCGTGATGGATCCAGAAGCACCGGAGCTGGAGAGGTGGCGGGCGGCTCTGATGGCCGACCTCGGGAGCCCGGACACCGGGGTGTCCACCAGAGCGCTGCTGGCGATGACATTCGACGATCCGGACCGCGAGCGGGTCGAGGCCGTCCTCCTCAACTGCCTGTCTCCTGACGCCGATCCGCAGATCAGAACTCTGGCCGTGACCTGTATGGGACACGTGGGGAGAATCCACAGAGCTATAGGTGCCGATGTTGTCCGGCGGCTTGAAGAGCTGGTCGACGACCCCGCACTGGGTGGCGTGGCGGAGGACGCCCTTGGTGACATTGCGGCCTTCGCCGGTGAAGACCTGAAGTAAGGCTGATAGCCAAGGGCGTCGCGCCGTACCGGTCGTCGGCGGTCCGGCCGGTCCTGGGCGGCTCGCGCGCGCACGCTCAGGACCGGGTTCTCATCCGGTGACGGGGTCGATCAGCCCGCGCAGAGCTTCACGTCGACCGTGTCGCCCTTGACTACGATCTTCGGGCTGTGGGGAGTGAGCTCGACGACCGAGGCCGGCTTGCAGCCGGGGCTCTGCGTCTTGACGATCGTGCCCATCTTGAGCTGTGCCTTGAGGAACTGCTGCTTGGCCGTGGCCAGGTCCTGGCCCGTGAGGTCGACCGGGATGGGCGTCTTCGAGAGCCCGCCCAACAGGAAGGTGGCCTTCTCGTGGTCGACGGTCGAGGCGGTGGTCCTCGCCGCCGTCTGTGAGCCACTGCCGCTGATGGAGGCCAGGGCCGTGCCGCCGCCCGCCACGATCAGGGCCGTGGCGACACCGGCGATGAGGGTGGCGCGCCTGCGGCGGGTGCGGTGGACCATGCCGGTCGTGTCGAAGGCCGGTGAGTCGGTGGAGTGCGCGAAGTCGTTCATGGCGTTGATCAGTTCCTCTTCGAAAGGTGTGCAGCCGGAGGGCCGCGGGTCGTACGAACTCATCGGGTTCCCTCCGTGAGCTGCTGCGATGAAGGGGCGGAGAGTGCGGGAAACTGGCTTCTCAACCGGTCGATTCCCCGGGCGAGTTGAGAGCGGACGGTGCTCTGCGAGATCTTCAGGTCGGCCGCTATCTCGGCGTCGGACAGATCGTGGAAGTACCGCAGCACCACCACCGTCCGCATCCGCATGGGCAGTTGCTGAAGAGCACGCACCAACTGGTCCCGGCTGTCGATCCGTCCGTACTCGTCGCCCGGCGCGACCGGGTCGCCGTCCACCGGGTGCTGAGCCGTACGGCGGAACCGCCGCCAACGGTCGTTGGCGAGGTTGACCATGATCCGCCGTACGTACGCGTCCGGGGCGTCCTTGGCGCTGATCGTGCGCCACTTGCGGCAGGCCCGCTCCAGGGTCTCCTGGACCAGATCCTCCGCCGCGTCGCGACTGCCCGTCAGGACGAGTGCGCCCCGGAAGAGGGCGGCCGACCGGGCGGCGACGAATCCATGGAAGTCACCCTCCACGGTGCCGACTTCGCCGCGCCCCGCGCCCGTTGCCCACTTGGCTGCCAGATCCACACGCTCCTCCCTTCCTGTCACCCCTCCTCGACGGGGAAACGGGCGGATCTGCTGCACGGCCGTTGTGAGACCTGGGTCACAACTTCCTTGGCGCGCTCACCCGTTCACACCCGTGTAGTGCCCCAGACTCCATCGCCACAGCAACCGCGCCCCGAGGTACGCCAGCACGCCCACGAGCGGTGAGGCCGCCGCGAGCCAGTACGGGACGCCGGTGTCGTGGCCGTGGCCGGTCAGTACGGCGGCCGGCAGGTAGGCGACGAAGGCGAGCGGAAGGGCGTAGGTGAGGAAGCCGCCGACCGCCCGGGGCAGGACGTTGAGCGGGTAGCTGCCGAAGGTACCGAGGAGGTCCTCCAGCCAGCGGCTCCAGTAGTCCGCGGACGGGAAGCGGAGAGACGCGCTCGCTACGGCCGTGAAGAGGGCGGCCTCCAGGAGCATGCCGCCGATGAGCGCGGCGATCAGATACGCGGAGCGGCCCGCCGTCCAGTCCAGGTGGCTGCGGCCGAGCGCGCCGATCATCAGGCCGGTCGCCACCGTCAGGTCGCCGATCGCGTTGGTGGGGAAGTACTCCAACTGGGCCTGGCGGTGGACCGGCATCGGCCGCACCAGGTAGATGTCGACACGGCCCTCCTGGATGTACCGGCCGATGCCGTGCATACGGCCCAGGAACAGCACCATCAGGCCGTGCGCCATCATCCGCGTCGCCGGGATCAGCAGCACGTCCGAGCTGTCCCAGCCGCCCATCCCGGCGAACCGGGTGAGCAGTACCGTCGCGAACACGATCACCGACACCTGCCAGATCGCGCCGATCGCGATCATCAGCAGGAACTCGGTGCGATATTCCAGTTGGGCACGGAAGTTGAGGCGCGTGATGCGCCACACGATCCGGACGGCATTCACACGCATCAACCTCCTTGGGCCACGACTCGACGGGCGGCGCGCCGCCACAGGAACCGGGTGAACAGGGACAGGGCCACCACCCACACTGCTTGCAGGGCGAGTTGGGCGCCCGCGTCGGACAGCGGGACACGGCCCACGTAGATCGAGAGCGGCACGCTGAGCGTCGCCTGGAACGGCAGGAAGCGGCTCATCGTGATGAACCAGTCCGGGAAGAACCACAGCGGCGCGTACACCCCGGACAGCAGGTTCTGCGCGAAGATCAGGATGAGCATCGCGGCCCCGTTGCGGAGCGTCCAGAAGCAGAGTTGGTCGATGACGAGCATGACGTAGTAGAGGACCAGCTGGCCGAGCAGCATGCTCAATGCGAACACCCCTGCCGCCGCTGCCGACTTGGGCGGGTCCACGACCCCGGCCGCGAGGCAGACGACGTAGCCCGTCAGTGCCCAGGCCAGCCCGTACATCTGCTCGCCGAACGCCCGCAGCGCGTAGTAGCGCTGGGGTGGCAGCGGGCGCAGATACCAGTAGATGATCGTGCCGAAGTGCATGTGTTGCAGGACCGTGTCCCGGCCCGCGTACTGGTCCAACTCCCGCAGCCGGGAGGCGAGTACGGCCAGGACGGCGTACGTCACCGCCTGGTCGCGGGTGAGTCCGGCGGTGGCACCGGTGTGCGCGTACAGGCCGCGCCACAGGGACGCCACCAGGACCACCTGCACGGTGAGGCGGAGCAGGGCGGCCGTGATGCGGGGCGGGGCGAGCAGTTCGCCGAGCGGGGTGACGCGGGCGGCGCGCCAGGCGTGCAGGGCGGCCATGTCAGGCCTCCTCGGCCGGCGGCCCGGCCTGGACGTAGGCGGCCCGCATCACGTCCTCCAACTCGGCCTCGTCCATGGCGACGTCGGTCACCTCGTACCGCTCGATGACCTGCTTAAGCGCCTGGTGGACGGTCGGCCCCTCGGTTCCGTCCGGCCCGAACACCACCTGCGGTCCGTCCCGTCGTACGAGCGCGATGCCCGGCAGCGCCACGACCTCGGCGTGCGCGTCGGCGAGCGTCGCGCGTATCTGCCAGGTCGAGCCGAATTTGCGGCGGATCTCGTCGAGGGTGCCGTCCAGCACCAGCCGGCCGTGGTTGATGAGGACGACCCGCTCGGCGAGCCGGGCGACCTCGGTCATGTCGTGCGTGGTCAGCAGGACCGTACGGCCGCGCTCCTCCACCTGGTGCCGCAGGAACTCCCGCACCTGCTCCTTCACGACCACGTCCATGCCGATGGTCGGCTCGTCGAGGAAGACGACCGGCGGGTCGTGCAGCAGGGCGGCGGCCAGGTCGCAGCGCACCCGCTGGCCCAGGGAGAGATGCCGGACCCGGGTGTCCCAGAAGGCGGACAGTTCGAGGATGTCGTCGAACTCCCGCAGCCGCGCGGCGTGTTGGGCCTTCGGCACCTCGTAGATGTCTCGCAGGATCGCGAACGACTCGCGCACCGGCAGGTCCCACCACAACTGGGTCCGCTGCCCGAACACCGCCCCGATGTTGCGGGCGTTGCGCTCCCGCTCCTCGTACGGCACCACGCCCGCGACCCGGGCCTCGCCGGAGGTGGGCCTGAGGATGCCCGTGAGGATCTTGATGGTGGTGGACTTGCCGGCGCCGTTCGGGCCGAGCAGGGCGAGGAGTTCGCCCGGGGCGACGTCGAAGGTCACGTCGGAGACGGCGTGCTTGGGCACGCGCTCCGGGTTGACGAGGGAGCGCAGACCGCCGACGAGACCCGGCCGCCGGACGGTCGTGTGGAAGGTGCGGGACAGACCGCGCACCTCGATGCTGCTCGCGCTCACTGGATCAGCCTTCGGGTGAGCCGGAACAGTGCGTTCATGACGCGGACCTCCTCGTCAGTCGGATCAGCCGGAGCGTCGCCAGCAGCGACGCACCCGACAACACGGTCAACAGCCAAGGCACCGCGTGGATCCCGGAGGCCTCGATCCCGACGCCGAGCAACGGCGGAGCCGCCACTCCGCCGACGTTCGAGGCCGCGATCACCCACGCCCCCGCGCGCCTGGCCTGGGGGAGCGCCGAGTTGAGCCAGGCAAGGCCCGTCGGAAAGACCGGAGCGATGAACAAGCCAACACCGGCATACGCCACCGGTGCCACTCCTTTAACCAGCGTCAGCAGCAGACACACCGTCATCCCGGCCGCGCACACCGCGAGGATCCGCTCGGGGGCGTGGCGCATCGTGATCGGTACGACGAGGAAGCGGCCCGCCGTCATCATCAGCCAGTAGACGGAGGTCGCCGACGCGGCCACGGTCGCGGTGTATCCGACCGTCTCCAGATGCGTGGGCTCCCAGCCGCCGACACCCGCCTCGACGCCCACGTTGAGGATGTAGAGGACCAGGAAGCCGACGAGGACGCGGGACAGGCCCAGAGATCTGCTGGGACCTGTCGCTGGTTGAGCGTCAGATACACGTGTACGTACGCCACTTGAGCCGGCGAACACCAGCACCGCCGCCAGCACCGCGCACGCGCCGAACGCGTACGGGTAGCCGTCCGGACCGAGCCAGGCAACGATCGCCGGGCCGAGCACCGCGCCGATGCCGAAGTGCGCGTTGAGTACGTTCAGCATGGCGGTGGAACGGCCGCCGAAGCCCACGGCGAAGAGCTGGTTCAGGCCGTAGTCGATCCCGCCGAAGCCGAGGCCGGCGAGGAAGGCGGCGGCGAGCGCGAGGGGCCAGTTGGGCGCGAGTGCGAATCCGGCCGCGCCCGCCGCCATCAGGCCGTAACCCCAGGCCAGCAGCGCCCTGTTGCTGATCCGGGAGTGGATCGCGTTGAAGGCGAGGACACCGGCGACCCCACCCGCGAAGTGCAGGCTCAGACCGAGAGCGGCGGCCGAGGGGGACAGACCGAACTCGTGGCGCAGGCCCGGGATCGCCGGGCCGTAGAGCGCCTGGAGCATGCCGATGAGGATGAATCCGACGCAGGACGCGACCGCGGCCGACCGGGTGAAGAGCCGGTCGGCCGCGGACGATTTCGTGACCGTGCCAGTCAACTGGTCTCCGGGGTTTCCGAGTGGACGGTTTCCGAGAACACGAAGGAGAACTCGGTGGGTCGGGCGTTCAGGAAGTACCGCGGGAGCGGGCCCGGGCCGCAGGACTGCGAGCCGATGCCGTGCTGGCCGTGGTCGAGGTTCACCCAGACCGTCTCGCCAGGCGTCAGGTCGGTGCGGTGGGTGGCCGCGTCCAGTTGTTCCGTGGTCCAGCGGCGGGCGGTCAACCAGAACTCCGGGTCGCCGTCGATGCGCAGCCCGCCCAGCTCGGCCCAACGGACGTCGGGGCGGGCGCCGTTCTCCTGCGGACGGAGGTAAGGGGTCTGGAGGCCGTCGACCGTGGACTCCCAACGGGCGAGCAGCGAGGCCGACTTGGTGTCCGGGTAGCCCTCGCCGGGACCGCCGCCGAACCACCGCACCCGGTCCGTGCTCGCGTCGAGGCCGAAGCGGATGCCCAACCTCGGTAGCGGGACTGTCCAGTTGCCCTCGGGTCCCACGGACACCGTCAGCCGCAGCCGTGAACCGTCCGAGGTCCAGCGGTACACCGTGGCGAGGCCGATCTCCCAGGCGGCGGGCGCCACCCGGGTGCGCACGGTCAGCGCGTCCTCGCTCAACTCCACGCCGTCCAGACGGTGTCGCATGCGGTGCAACCCGAACTTCCGCCAGAGCAGGCCGAAGCGGACGTCCGTCTGCCAGGACGCGCCGTCGTCGTTGTCGGTGGGCGCCCGCCATACGTCGAGGCGGAGACCGGTGACGTCGACGGCACCGACCGTCTTCAACTCACCTGTGCGTGCGTCGAAGGTGGCGGGGCCGAGGGTGATCCGCCGATCGTCGAGCACCGGCCCGGCGACAGCGGAGACGGACGGCAATGGGCGTGCCGCGACGGGGAACTGGCCCCAGCCGATGACATGTCCGGCGGGACCCCATGCGGTGTCGGCCGCGAGCGACGCCCGTACGGTCCACTGGGACTCGGCGCCGTTGGACTCCACGGGTGGCGCGGGCAGCTTGACGTCGGCCGACTCGCCGGGTGCGAGCGAGGGCACGGTGAGGGTGCCCGACTCGACTGCCTCGCCGTCCACTTGGTACGCCCAGGCGAAGGCGAGGGTGGACAGGTCGGCGAAGTCGTGGGCGTTGGTGATGCGTACGGTGCCGTCCGCGCCGTCTCCCGTGATCCGGACCGGCTCGATCACCTTCTTGTACTCGATCAGGCCGGGGGATGGCGTGCGGTCCGGGAAGATCAGGCCGTCGCAGACGAAGTTCCCGTCGTGCAGCTCCTCGCCGAAGTCACCGCCGTACGCGAAGCCGAACCGCTCGTCCTTGATGCCGTGGTCGATCCACTCCCAGACGAAGGCGCCCTGGAGCCGGTCGTACGACTCGAAGAGGCGCTGGTAGTCGGCGAGTCCGCCGGGGCCGTTGCCCATGGCGTGGGCGTACTCGCAGAGGATGAAGGGGAGTTGACGGCGCTTGTGGGTACCGCCGTCCAAGCTCCGGCCGATGCGCTCGACCTCGGCGTGGTCGGCGTACATCCGTGAATAGACGTCCGTGTCACGGCAGTTGATGTCGCCCTCGTAGTGCACGAGGCGGGACGAGTCGCGGGCGCGGATCCATTCGGACATGGCGGTGAGACCGCGACCGGTGCCGGCTTCGTTGCCGAGGGACCAGACGACGATCGAGGGGTGGTTCTTGTCGCGCTCCACCATGCGGGCCGCGCGGTCGAGGAGGGCCGGGGTCCAGCGGTCGTCGTCAACGGGGTTGTCGCGCCAGGCCTGTTCGGTGAAACCGTGGGTTTCGAGGTCGCACTCGTCGATGACCCAGAGGCCGTACTCGTCGCACAGGTCGAGGAAGTCGGGGTGCGGTGGGTAGTGCGAGGTGCGGACGGCGTTGATGTTGTGCCGCTTCATCAGCAGCACATCCTCGCGCATGGTCTCCAGGTCGAGGGCGCGGCCCTTCTCCGGGTGCCATTCGTGGCGGTTGACGCCCTTGAAGAGGATCGCCTTTCCGTTGACCTTGATCAGGCCGTCGGAGAGTTCGACGGTCCGGAAGCCGATGCGGAGGGGGATGCGTTCGCCCTCGGTGGTGAGCAACCCGTCGTACAGGTACGGGGTTTCGGCCGTCCACGCCCGCACCGGCACGGTGACCGATTCGCCCGTCGCGACATCGATGTCCAGGGCGGGCACGGTGACGCGGCCGTCGACGTCGGAGTCGACGCGCAGGGTGCCGTCGCCGCCGAGGTGGTCGTAGGAGGCGTGGACGAAGAAGTCGAGGGCGCTGCCCGGCGGCCGGTGCAGCAGGGTGACGTCACGGAAGATGCCGGGCAGCCACCACTGGTCCTGGTCCTCCAGGTACGAGCCCGCGGACCACTGGTGGACGCGGACGGCGAGCACATTGCCGGAGGGCTTCAACAGGTGCCCGACCGCGAACTCGTGCGGCAGCCTCGACCCCTTGAACTCGCCGATGTCCGTGCCGTTCAGCCAGACCCGGGCGCAGGACTCCACGCCGTCGAAACGCAGCACGGCCCCGCCGTCCGAGGGCCACTCGGACGGCAGGTCGAAGGTGCGGAGGTGGTCACCGGTCGGGTTCTCGGTCGGGACGCGGGGCGGGTCGACCGGGAAGGGGTAGAGGTGGTTGGTGTAGATGGGGGAGCCGTGCCCTTGCAGGACCCAGTGGCCGGGGACCGTGACCTCGGCCCAGCCCCTGGCGTCGTAGCCCTCCCCGGCGAACGAGTCGTCCTCGGCGTCGGCCGTCGCCGACACACGCAGACGCCAACTGCCGTTCAGTGACAGTGACTCCGCGTCCGAGGACGCGTACCGGGCGCGGGGTGGGAGGGCTCCGCTGCCCGGGGAGACGTCCTCGATGTAGTCGGCGGCGGTGCTGGAAGTCATCGGTCTCCAGGTCGTGAGATGCGGGTGTCAGCCCTTGATGCCGGTCTGCGCGATGCCCTGGACCAGCCAGCGCTGGAGGAAGAGGAACACGAAGATCAGGGGGAGGATGGAAACTGCGGTGGCCATGAAGATGAGATGGAAGTTGACGGTCTGGTTCGTCATGAACGACGACAGGGCGATCTGGACGGTCCACGAGTCCGGGTCCTGGCCGATGACCAGCGGCCAGAGGAACGCGTTCCAGCCGCTGATGAACGTGATCGTGGCGATCGCCGCGAAGAAGTTCAGCGAGTTGGGCACGACGATCCGCCAGTACGCGCCCCAGTAGCCGAGCCCGTCCACGCGTGCCGCCTCCTCCAACTCCTTGGGGAACCCCAGGAAGTACTGCCGGAAGAGGAAGCACGTGAAACCACTGAAGAGGCCCGGGATGATGAGACCCCGGTAGGTGTCGACCCAGCCGAGCGACGAGACGAGCACGAAACTCGGCACGAAGGTCACGGCTGTGGGGACCATCAGGGTCGCCAGGACGGCGTAGAAGACCTTGTTGGAGTGCTTGTAGGGGATGCGGGCCAGACCGTAGCCGGCCAGCGAGCAGACCAGGAGCGTGCCCACGGTCATCAGGACGGCGACGACCGTGGAGTTCCACAGGGAGCGGCCGAACTGGACGGTTGGGTCGTCGAACAGCTCGGAGATGTTGCCCCACTGGAAGGAGGGGAGCAGCTTCCAGTTCTCGCCGGTGATCTCCGGGTCCGTGGAGAGGGCGTTGCGGACGATCAGGTAGAAGGGGAGCAGGAAGAGCAGGGCGGCGACGCCGACGGCGAGATACAGGCCGGTGTTGCCGAGGATGCCGCCGCGCTTCTTGCGCTTCTTGCCCAACTGCGGTGCGGTGGTGGTCACTTGACCTCCTCCCCCCTTCCGAAGCCCATGATCTTGCCCTGGGCGAGGGTGACGATGCAGATCAGCAGGGACAGGATGACCGCGCCCGCGCTGCCGGCGCCGTAGTCCTGGCTGGTGCCGAGCGCCGTCTTGTACAGCTCCATGAGCGGGGTCTGGGCCCAAGTCGCCTTGGTTCCGATGATGTTGAAGAACTCGTCGAAGGCCTGGTAGGCGGCGATGAGCAGCAGCAGGATCACCGCGGTCGAGGTGGCGCGGAGTTGAGGCAGCGTGATGTACCGGAAGGTCTGCCAGCCTCGCTTGGCGCCGTCGATGGCGGCGGCCTCGTACAGCTCGGCCGGGATGTTCTGGAGCGCCGCGAGGAACAGGATCATGTAGAAGCCGGCCTGGATCCACAGGCGCAGGCTCACGATGACCAGCCAATACCAGGGCGGGCTGGGGTTCGCCAGATAGGCGATGTTGTCGACACCGAACCAGCCGAGGACGGTGTTCATCAGGCCGAAGCGGACGCCGCTGAAGATGGACATCTTCCAGATCAGCGCGGCGGCGACGTACGAGACGGCGGTCGGCAGGAAGAACACCGACCGGAAGAACGCCCGCATGAACCGCAGTTGGTTCACCAGCAGGGCCAGCCCCAGCGACAGCGCCCACGTGGTCGGCACGATGAACGCGGCGAACACCGTGAACGTCAGCAGCGATTCAGGGAAGTTGCTGTTGGTCAGGATCTGCTTGTAGTTGTCGAAGCCGATGAAATGGCTCGGCGTGACGGTGTAGCGGGCGTCGAAGAAGCTGAGCCAGATGCTCCATCCGATGGGGACGAAGACGAAGATCACCAGGCCGATGAGGAACGGGCCGGTGAAGAGCCAGAAGTTCAGGGTGGCGTTGGACCGCAGGCCCCGCCGCGGCCGGGCCTGGGAGGCCTTGGCCGAGGCGGGCTGCGCGACCCCGCGCGTGGTGGTGGTCGACATCTCGGGTTCCGTCCGCCGGTCTATCCGAACAGCTTCTTGAGCTCGACGCTGACCTTTTTGTCGCAGGCGTCGAGCGCGGCCTCCGGATTGCCGTTCTTGCGCACGGAGTTGGCGATCACGTCGCCGAACGCGGTGAGCATGGTCTGGTCGAAGCCGATGTTGTCGAAGTGGCCGTAGTCGGTGAAGAGCTTGACGCCCTCGGCGGGGAGGCCGGACTTGAGCTTGGTGGCCTCGGCGGCGATCGAGGAGCGCGGCGGGATGTGGAAGCCGTAGGACAGCGCCCAGTCCTCCTGGTACTTCTTCTGGTCGATCCACAGCCACTTGACGTAGGCCTTGGCCGCTTCGAGGTTCTCGCTCTTGGCGTTGACGAACATCGACCAACCGCCGTTGTACACCGACTGCTTGCCGCTGCCGCCGATGCTCGGGAAGGGGAAGACGCCCAGGTCGTCGCCGAGGGCCTTCTGCATCGCGGGCATGGACCACATGCCGCCCCACTGGATGGCGCACAGTCCCTGGTTGAGCGAGGACGGGTCCCAGAAGTCGGTCGGGGCGTCGAGCAGCACATGGCCGCTGGTGAACAACTGGCGGAGCTTCTTGAGGCCTTCGACGACCCCGTCCGTGTGGTAGGCGATCTGGTTGTTGGCGTCGAGCGTGTCGGCGCCGGCCGACCAGATGATCGGGTTCTGGACCGCGGTGAAGTCGTTGCCGAGATAGGCGCCCTTGACCTTGCTGGTGGTGAGCTTGGCGGCGGCCTCCAGCAACTCGTCGAGCGTGGTGGGGACTTCGACCTTGGCCTTCTCCAGCATCGACTTTCGGTAGTAGAAGAACTGCGGGTCGTCGATCATCCGGATCCCGTAGACCTTGCCGTCCACGGTGTGCGACTTGATGTCGGCCGGGTTGAAGTCGTCCTTCACCGGATCGATGATGTCGCTCAGGTCGGCCACCTGACCGCTCTTGACCAGCTGCAACTGCGGGTGGAACTCGAAGACGTCGGGCGCCTGCTTGGTGAGCAGGGACGAGAAGAGCTTGGCCTCGAAGTTGCTGCCGGTGATCCAGTTCGTGGTCACGTCGGCCTTGGAGTACGCCTTGGCGTACCGCTTGATGGCCTGCTCGGTCCCGGCTTCGCCGTAGGCGTGGAAGTACTGGACGAGGTTCGTGCCCGAACCAGACCCCCCGCCCCGCCCGTTGTTACCCCCGCACGCGGCCAGCGTGCCCGCCGCGGCCATCCCCGCGGCCGCCCTGAATATCGATCGGCGGGACCAGTTGCTGTTGCTCATTGCCGACATGGTGACGTCCTTGTCTCTCGCGCGGCTGCGGCTCCACGGCTCCACGACTGAGTGGTGGCCGGTGGCTCAAATCGAGGTGCGGAGCGGGACGTTAACCTTCGCCTAAGCCTTCGGCAAGGGGTTGGACGAAGTCTGTTCGAAGCGTTGTGTAGCGTTCGGGATACCGGACGTGACGAAGGCGCGGGCCGCCGTGAAGGCGACCCGCACCCCGTACTCAGGTGGCCATTACACCTTTGACCAGGCCTCGTTGGCCCCACCGTTGCAGCTGTAGAGGATCACCTTGCTGCCGTCCGCGGTCGCCTGCCCGCTCACGTCGAGGCACTTCCCGGACGCCTCGCTGAGGATCTGTCCGTTGCCGTTCAGCAGCCATCGCTGGCCGGGATCACCCGTGAAGTCGGCGGCGGTCGTCAGCCCCGAACTCCCCACTGTCAGATACCCGTTGGCGGTTTTCAGGTCACCCTTCGCGTCGTACGACCACGCCTGCTCGACCCCGCCCGTGCAGGTGCCGAGCGCGGCTCCCGAGGTGTCCGCCGTCAGGCACTTGCCGGACTGCTTGCCCTGGAGGGCGCCGGTCACGGCCGAACTCCCGTGTCCCTTACGGTCCTTCTGGTCGAAGACGTACGTCGTGATCGAGCGGGCCGCGAGGCTCGTGGACACCGTGGAGCCGCTCACCTCCGGCTTCGCGACCTTCGCCCAGTTCTCCGTGGCCGAGGTGCGGACCGCCTGCGTCGCCCGTACCGGCACCTTGCTGTTGAAGTGCAGATTCAGCGAAGTGTCCGTCGTGTTCTGGTTGTTGACCACGACGACCCACTTGCCGTCCCGGTCGTACGAGCTGACCTCGACACCGCTCGGCGCACCCGTCACGTTGTGCGCGACGGAACCCGGGGTCACGAACTTGCTGTACTGGCCGAGCGCGTAGTACCGCTTGGTGAAGTACAGGGTCTGGTTGCCGTTCGTCGCGTAGTCGGGGTCGTAGTAGATCAGCCCGTCGTTCCAGCCCACGTCGTTGCGCGCGGCCGGGTCCGTGCCGTAGCCGCTGGCGAGGGCCACCCACCACTGGAACGCCGAGTCGTGCGAGGTCGCGAAGTCCTTGTAGATGATCCGGGACGTGAGCAGGGCGTTGTCGATCGTCGGGTCGTACTCCTGGCTCCAGCCCGTGCCGCCCTTGCCGAAGCAGCAGATCTCGGTGGCCCAGGAGGGCTTGCCGACCGTCTTCGCGGTCTCATAGACATTGCCCAACTGGCCGTCGTTCGGGTTGTTGTACGTGTGGTGCGCGAGCTTCGACACGTACCGCGCGGTGTCCGGCTGCGAGATCCACTGCGGGACCTCGGTGGAGAAGCTGACCGTGCTGCTCGACTCGTCGGCGATGATCGATGTCTTCTGGTGCCTGGCCTGCTGCTCTGCGCCCAACGCCCGCACGATGTCGTCGCGTTGGTCGACCGTGACCTGCATGCCCTCCTGGCCGCAGTCGCCGAAGTCGTTGTTGGGCTCGTTGAAGGGACTGATGTAGTCGAATTTCGCGCCCTGCTTGGCGAAGTGGGCGGTGACGTCGGCGATGTACTTCGCGTAGTCGCTCTCGTTCTCCGGCTTCAACTGGCCGCCGCAGCTCTGCCCGTTGGTCGTCCACTGTGCGGGCGCGCTGTTGACGAAGCCGATCAGGTCCTGGACGCCGTACTTCGCGGCGTACCTGAGGAACGTCTGCCCGCCCTTGTCCTTGCTCCAGTCGTACGTGCCGTCGGCGTTGAGGAAATCCTGGGCGGCACGGGCCGGGGTGGTGACCGCGGTGCCGCCACCGCCGATGTTGTAGCGGTACGAGGAGAGGTCCAACCCCTTGGAAGAGAACAGGAGGTGGGCCACCCGGGCCTGGACCGCGGGCGTGAAGTTCTGTATGTCGTTGACCCACCAGGCGCCGGACGCGCCGATGTTGTCGATGGTCTGGGCCGCGTGGGGGGAGACTTCGGCCGGTGCGGCGCCGTCGGCGTTCGCGGGCGGCGCGGAGAGCAGGGCCCCGGTGACAGCCAGCGCGGCTGCCGCTGTCGCGAGGATCGTTCTCCTGGGGTGGGGGTGAGTCACGTGCATCCCTTCCGTCGTCATGAAGGTGGTGCGGTACGGCTCCTTGTTGCGTTGGTGCGCTTGCCTGCCCTCTGCCCGGCCGACTGAAGTGCCCCTTCCAGCGCGAACGTCGCCGCGCCCAGGCACGCCGGGTCGGTGAGGATGGGGGAGAGGACGATCTGGGTGGCGGCGAACGGCCGCCTGAGCGCGTGCCGTTGGACGGCCTCGCGCACCTCGTGCAGCAGGGGTTCGCCGAGCCTGCGGGCGACCCAGCTGCTGAGCACGACGACTTCGGGGTTGAGGATGTTGACCAGGTTGGCGATGCCCGCGCCGATGTAACGGGCCGTCTCCCGCACGACCTTGAAAGCCACGGGGTCGTCCGCGTCCACGGCGCGGGCCAGGGCGTCGATGGTGGCCGTCTGGTCCTCGGGGTGCAGCAGCGGGCTGCGCGGGCTCAACTCCCGTAGGTTCAGCATGATTCCGGGCGCGCCGACGTATGCCTCGACGCAACCGTGGTTGCCGCAGCGGCACAACCGCCCGTCCAGCACGAGCGTCGTATGGCCCCACTCGCCGGCGCTGTTGCTCACCCCCCGGTACAGCGCCCCGCCGAGCGCGAGCCCCGCGCCGACGCCGGTCCCGAGGTTGACCACCACCGCGTCCCCGTGTCCGCGCGCCGCCCCGAACCACATCTCGGCGACCGCGCAGGCGCGCAGCGGATTGTCCAAGTACAGCGGGTAGGCGATGACTTCGGAGAGCAGGTCGAGCAACGGCACGTCGTGCCAGTCCCAGTTGGGCGCGTACTCCGAGATGCCGGTGTCGCGGTCCACCTGCCCCGGCACGCTCACCCCGACGCCCAGCACCCGCGCGCCCTCGATGCCGGCCTGCGCGACCACCGAGCCGACGGCGGCGGCCACATGGCTGACCACCTGCTCGGGCAGACTCTCGCCGGGGCGCATGTCCTCGTCGGCGCGGGCCAGCACGTTCAGTCCCAGGTCGAAGAGTTCGACATGGACGTACGTCTCCGCGATGTCGACGCCGATCAGCGCGCCCCCCGACGCGTTGACCGCCACGAGACCGCGCGGGCGGCCCCCCGCCGAGTCCTCGAAACCGACCTCGGTGATCATCCGGAGGTCGAGCAGCTCACCGACGAGCGTGGCCACCGTGGCCAGGCTCAGCCCGGTGGCGGCGGCCAACTCCTGCCGGGAGGTGGGCGATTCGGCGATGATCTGGCGCAGCACCTCGTAACGGTTCGCGGTACGGATGTCGCGTGACGTGCCACGCCGCTTCATCGAGCTCCCCTCGCCGGCAAGCACCGGGTGTACGAGTGCTTTTCCTGCCGGGGGTCCGGGGGTTGTCCCCCGGGAAGGCGCAGCGCCGGAGCGGTCGCCATCCCTTCCCCCTTGCGTCATGCCGAGGCACGACGGCACCGGCGCGGCGCAAGGCTATGGGCAGCGGGCGACGTTCGACAAGGGGTTAGGAAAGGGGCCATACAAAGTCGCCGCCCAGTCGGCCGCGCGGTCAGTCGCCGAGGACGTCCCGGACGAAGGAGTTGGCGAACCTGCCCTCCGGGTCGAGGTCCCGCGCCAGCGCCGCGAAGTCACCGAGCCGCGGATAGCGCCCGCGCAGCACCTCCGCCGGAGTGGTGAACACCTTGCCCCAGTGCGGCCGCGCGTCGAAGGCGTCCAGTGCCTCCTCCAGTCGTCGCACCACGGGCAGCACCGTCTCCGTGTCCTTGATCCAGGTGAAGTGCAGGGCGACCGTGTCCCGCCCGTACGAGGGGCTCAGCCACTGCGCGTCGGCGGCGACCGTCCGCACCTCGCAGATCTGCAGTACACCGGCGACCGTCTCGCGGATGCCGTCGACCGCGTACAGCGCGTCGAGTGCGGCCGACCGCGGCAACAGGTACTCCGACTGGAGCTCCGCCCCGCTGCTCGGCGTGAACTCGGCCCGGAAGTGCGGCAGTCGCTCGTGCCACGGCCCCGCCACCCCGAGCTGCTCGGTGGTGTTGACCGCGGGCATCCCCGGCACCGGGTGCAGCGCCTCGGTCGCGGGCGCACCCCACGGGAACTCGACCGCCGGCTGGTCGGTGCGCCGCTTCAGCCACACCTGTCCGAAGCGCGGCTTCCGCCAGTCGGTGAACAGACTCACGCTGTACGCCGAGGCCGCCACCGTCTCGAAGTCCAGCCCGGCGAGCGGCAGTTCCGTGAAGACGTCCTGCTCGACCTCGAAGGCCGGCTCCAGGTCGAGGGTGAGTGAGGTGACCACACCGAGTGCGCCGAGGGAGGTCACGGCACCGTCGAAGCGGCCGTCGCCGCGGGCGATCGTGACCGTGGAACCGTCCGCTGTCACGATCTCGACCTCGCGGACGGCCGACGCGAGCGAGCCGTTGCGGACGCCCGAACCATGTGTGCCGGTGGCCACCGAACCGGCCACCGAGATGTGCGGCAGGGACGCCATGTTGGGCAGCGCGAGCCCGTGCCCGTCCACCCGGCGGGCCAGCTCCGCGTACCGGACGCCGCCCGACACCCGTACCGTCCGGGCCGTCGTGTCCACGTCGAACTCGGGCGGCAGGGCGGCGATCGACAGCAGGGTCCCGTCGGGGCCCGGCTCGGCGATCTCGTTGAAGGAGTGGCCGCTGCCCAGCACCCTTACCCGCGCGCTCTCGGCCACGAGGGTCCTGAGGGCGTCGAGTGTGCGCGGGCGGTGGAGTTCCTTCGCCGCGTAGGTGATGTTGCCGGCCCAGTTGGTGACCGTCTCCGTCATCCCTGCCGTCCCTCCGGGTGTACGCGTTTTCCCCGACCTTCTCACCTCTGGACGGCTGATACGGATTTCGTTGATATGTGGCGATGAAGCAGACCTGATGGGCGAATGTGTAGCCATATTACTGCGATATCGGTAGCCTCCGGCGATATGACCTCTCCCGGCCCCGCCCCCGACCCGCTCCCCGTCACCGACCTCACCCGACACCGCCGCCTCGCCGAACAGGGCAGTCTCGACCGGGCCGACCTGGACGAGATCCTCGACGCCGGTTTCGTCTGCCACCTGGGGGTCGTGATCGAGGGACGGCCGGTCGTAGTCCCCACGGTGTACGGGAGGTACGGGCGGGAGCTGTACTTCCACGGGTCCGTCGCGAGTCGTAGCCTCGCGGGCGGAGCCCCCGTGTGCGTCACCGTCACCCATGTCGACGGGCTGGTGCTGGCCCGGTCGGTGTTCGAGCACGGGGTGAACTACCGCAGCGCGATGATCCACGGGGTGCCCCGCAAGGTCACCGACCCGGAGGAGAAACTGGCCGGCCTGCGCCGCCTCACCGAACATGCGACGCCCGGCCAGTGGTCGTACGCGAGGCAGCCCAACCGCAAGGAACTCGCGGCCACCACCCTCCTCGCCCTCTCCTTGGAGGAGGCCTCGGTCAAGATCCGTACCGGCGCCCCCGACGACGGCGACGGCCCGGACGCGGACCTGGCCGTATGGGCGGGCACCCTGCCACTGACCTCGACTTGGGGCGCGCCCGTCCCGGACCCCGCGCTGCCACCGGGCATCCCGGTACCAGACCACATCGCACACCGCGAGGGAACAGAGCAGGCCTGACCCGGCAAGGATCTCTGCCTGTGCCTGTGTCGTGCCCGGGCCTGTGGTGCTCCCGCGCCGCTGCGAGGCGATGCCGCCAGGGACGCATTGCCGGCCCGGCCTGGCCCGCCCCGATGTGACCGGCCCTCCCGCCCGCCGGCCCGCCTCGCCTCGGCCCGACCGACCCGCCCCGACCTGCCCCAACCCCGCCCACCCCCATCCCCTCAGGGGCGCGGGGAACTGCGCACCCAGCCCCAACGCACCCGCACCCCGCAAACAACCCGAGCCCCCACCCCCGCCCCGTCCGCCCAGCCAAACCCACCCGAACCGCACCACACCGACCCCCCGCTCCCCCCGCCCGACCGCCGGAGGCATACCGTGAGGAGTCGTACGCCTGAGCAGGGCGCCTGAGCCGGGAGGAGATACGGGATGGGCAGCCGCACCGCGCTGGTCGAGGATCTGATGGAGCGCTTTCCGCATGTGCCGCGGGAGGCCGTCTTCAAGGAGGACCTGCTGCGCGGGGGAGTCGCCTTCGACCCGTCCGCGCTCAGCGACAACGAGGGCGGTGAGGTGAAGCCGAAGTCGTACTTCATCTTCTCCTTCGACCACGGGACCCTGCCCGAGCTGGGCGAGGCCGCGCTCCGCCGCCCGCCGGAGGAGATCATCCTTACGGGTGGCCCGTACGACCTGCGACGGACCGTCGTCTCCGTGCGCGTGAATCCGACCTCGCCGTACCGCGTGGCCTCCGACGACGACGGTGTCCTCGGGCTGTACCTCGACGGGAAGCGGATCGCGGACGTCGGTGTGCCGCCGATGCCCGAGTACTACCGGCACAAGCTCGCCAACGGGAAGTCCGTCATGGAGGTCGCCCCGACCATCCAGTGGGGCTACCTGATCTACCTGACCGTCTTCCGCGTCTGCCAGTACTTCGGCGCCAAGGAGGAGTGCCAGTACTGCGACATCAACCACAACTGGCGCCAGCACAAGGCCGCCGGGCGGCCGTACACGGGCGTCAAGGACGTGGAAGAGGTCCTCGAAGCGCTGGAGATCATCGACCGGTACGACACCGCGAAGGTGTCCACCGCCTACACCCTCACCGGCGGCGCGATCACCAAGACCGTCGCCGGGCGCGACGAGGCCGACTTCTACGGCCACTACGCCAAGGCCATCGAGGAGCGCTTCCCGGGCCGCTGGATCGGCAAGGTCGTGGCGCAGGCGCTGCCGAAGGACGACGTGCAGCGGTTCAAGGACTACGGCGTGCAGATCTACCACCCCAACTACGAGGTGTGGGACGAGTATCTGTTCAAGCTGCACTGCCCGGGCAAGGAGCGCTACGTCGGCCGCGCCGAGTGGCACAAGCGGATTCTCGACTCGGCGGAGATCTTCGGCGCGCGCAATGTGATCCCCAACTTCGTTGCCGGCGTGGAGATGGCGGAGCCGTTCGGCTTCAAGACCGTCGACGAGGCGATCGCGTCGACGACCGAGGGCCTGCGCTTCTTCATGTCGCAGGGCATCACGCCCCGTTTCACCACCTGGTGCCCGGAGCCCACCACCCCGCTGGGCAAGGCCAATCCGCAGGGCGCTCCGCTGGAGTACCACATCCGGCTGCTGGAGGCCTACCGCGCGACGATGGAGGACTTCGGCCTCAAGTCCCCGCCCGGATACGGCGAACCGGGCCCCGGCCGCGCGGTCTTCTCCGTCAGCTCCTTCATGGACAGTCTCCCCGCCGAGCACGCCGAGGAGCCCGCGCCTTTGTAAGGTAACGGTGTGGCCAACTCCTGCGACTGGTGAGCCGGGAGAGGTTCGGACACGTACAACTGCACAGAGGCGACTGACAGTCACCGTAATTGAATACGTGGCTTGTCAGTTGTGTGGGATGCGTGAAAGGCTCTGGCCCTGTCACGAGGCAGCCCCCCTCCAACTTGCTTACTGTCAGAGCTAGTTGGCCGTCATTCGTGGATGCAGGAGACCCATGCCCGACCTGCCGACTCCTCAGGACGCCGCTGAGGCAGCGCTGTTCACCGAGAGCTGGGACGCCGTGCTGTCCTACGCCGACCTGTGCACGTCCGGAGCCGCCTCGGCCACCGAACTGGCCAGTGAGGCCTTCGCACTCGGCATCCAGGAGGCCCGCTCCGCCGGGTCCGGTCCGATGCGCGGCCCGGCCCGCCGGGTGCTGCCGGTGATACCGCTGCTGCTGACCGCCGTACGGACCACGGCGGCCACCTGGGAACTCGCCGGGCGGGGGCACCGGCTCGACCCTGACCTGCGGCTGTGGCTCAACTCGGAGAAGGCGGCGCGCTATCACGGCATGCCGTTGCAGCGCCCGATCGCGCTGCGCGGTCTGCGGGATCTACAAGAGTCGGACGCGGCGCTGCTGTGGCTGGCCGAGGTGGA
This sequence comes from Streptomyces sp. NBC_01288, assembly GCF_035982055.1. Classification (NCBI taxonomy): domain Bacteria; kingdom Bacillati; phylum Actinomycetota; class Actinomycetes; order Kitasatosporales; family Streptomycetaceae; genus Streptomyces; species Streptomyces sp. NBC_01288. The sequence goes on along the minus strand of NZ_CP108427.1, from coordinate 2,153,393 downwards.
AGCGCTGCCGCTGACCGTCGTGGCCCGCCGGCTCAGTCTCGACCCGGCGGTCGTCTCCAGTGAACTCGCCCAGGTGCGGGGCCTGTTCAGGGACCGCTGCCACCGCAACCACCTCGACACACCGATGGACGCGGAGTGCCGCAGCTACGCCCGGCTGCTGGACGCGGTGACCCGTTCACCGGCCGCCGACACCCCCGAGGACCTCTCCCGGCACCTCGCCACCTGCGTGCAGTGCGCGGAGGCCGCCGCCTGTCTGCGCCTCGCGGGCGGCGGACTGCCTGCCGCCCTCGCGGGCGGGGTGATCGGCTGGGGCGGGCTCGCCTATCTGGAGCGCCGCCGCCGGGCCGCCGAGGTACGGCTGGGCGCGGGGCGCCCCGTGGCCGAACTGGAGGCCGGGGAACCGAAGGAGGGCGCGAGCAAGGCGCGCCTCGTACGCAACAGCCTGCTCGCCGCGGCCGTCCTGCTGTCGCTGGTGGCGCTCGGGGTGTCGATGATGCCGATGGGCGGCTCCGGGCACGACAACGCGGCCAGCGACGACGCCGACAGCCAGCCGGTGGGGGATCCCGCCCCCACTCTGTCGTCGATCGGCGCCCACCCGTCGGGCACGGCCTCGCCGTCCACCCGGCCCACGGCGAGCGGCACGGCGACCGACTCCGGGGACAAGAACCCCGACACGGAACCCCAGGGCACCGCCTCGGCCACGGCGGGCAACTCGCCGGACCCGACCAGGAGTTCGGGCTCGGGTTCAGGTTCCGGATCAGGGTCGGGATCGGGATCGGGTACGACCACGCCGGCGAGCTGCGACGTCACGTACGACCTCGTCAACCAGTGGCCCGACGGCTTCCAGGCCGCCGTCACCGTCACCACCACCAAGGCCCTCGACACCTGGCGCGTCGCCTGGTCCTACCGCGACGGCCAGCAGGTCACCCAGATGTGGGACGCCAGCGTCGCCCAGGACGGCTCCCGGGTCACCGCCACCGCCGCCGACTACAACAAGAACGTCGCAGCGGACGGCAGCTTCACCTTCGGCTTCCTCGGGACATGGGACAACAGCAAGAACACGGCGCCGTACGGCTTCACGCTCAACGGCGCGGCCTGCGAGTAGGCCGGTCCGTCCCCGTCCTTCCGGGTGGGCTGTCACCCGCTCCGGCACGTTCTCCGGGCGGGTGACGACCACAGCCGACGAACTACCCGCTCACGAACCGGTGTTGCCGCGCTTGCCGATCAAGTCCCGGTACAGCGCGGCGCGTTCCTGATCCGTCTTGGCCTTGGCCAGCTCGGCCTTCCAGTCCTTCTCCAGGTCCTTCAGCCGTTGCAGCCAGTCGCCGAACTCCTTGAGGTCGACGTGGCGTTGGCTCGCCCTGAGCGGGGCATTGGCGCCGATCTTGTCGTCCTTGTGCCCGCCGACCTGGCTCACGGGGTTGTTGTTCTTCTCGCTGCTCGTGATGCCGTGCTGGTAGCCGTCGGGGGTCCTGCCGCCGGGCCCGGCGGTCTCCAGACCGACCTGAAGTCCCCCGTCGCGCTTGTAGGTCGGGGGCTTGTACCCCATGAACATGTGCCCGTACGACTCGTTCGGGAGGATGGTGTCGCCGTGGTAGTCGGTGTTGCCCATGCCTCGGGTGGCCACGGGAAGGCCGTAGAGGTGGCTGTGGGGATCGAACCAGTTCTGCACGGTGGCCCCGATCTCGCCCTTCTCGACGAAGCCGCCGCGCGTTCCGTCCGCCTGGTTGTCGCCGATCTCCAGGTGATGTGTGCCGAACCCGCGCCGGTACACCGGCTTCTCGGGCGCCGACCTGAGCTCCCAGGGCTTCCGGTTCTCCTTGGTGATGTGGAGCCACTGGGGCAGCTCGTATCCGTGCTGGCCGTCGGCCAGTTGAGGGATACGGATGTTGACGCGTCCGCCATAGGCCAGTGCGTGGGCGACGTCGTCCTTGAAGTCCTCGTGCATGCCGGTCTCCGGGTTGAAGACCTTCAACCCCTGCTTCAGGATCAGGAAGATCTTGGTCAGTACCTCGGTGCCGCGCTCGACCCGCTCCCGGTGCTTGCCGGCGTCCCGCACGTCGTCGCTGATACCGGGCGGGAGCATGGTCTTCACGAAGGTCTCGAAGATCTGGTCGTTCCGTTCCCCGGTGAGCTGGTCCCTCTCGGACTGCGGGGTCCCCTCGGCGTGCATGGCCATGTGGCGGCCGAGCTGGTAGTCGGAACGGCCGGGCTTGTCCGGCGCCTTCCCCTGGCCGCGCTCCTCGACGTTCTGGTGCCAGCGCAGGGTGGCCACGAGGAGACGCTTGCCCTCGGGCTGCTGGAGCCAGTTGCGGAAATCGCCCGCCTTGATATAGGCATCGGCTTCCGTCGTGGTGCAAATCCCCACGGTCTTCAGCCACTTGGGGTCCTCGGACTCCACGGCCTTGATCGCTTCGAGCTCCTGGTCCGTGAAGCTCGGACCACCGCGCACCCGCCGGTGGATGACCGCCCGTACGTCCTTGTTCCGGATGTCCGCTTCACCGCCGACGAGCAGCCGCGCGAGCCGGGCGATGGCCGGGGGCGAGGCCGCGATCGGGGGTGAGGGCGAGGCCGGGGGCGGAGTCGTGGTCCGGGCCGGAGGCGTGGTCGACGGTCCGGGCCGGTCCGCCCGCTGGACCGGGAGATCCCCGTCCACGCTGCGCTGCACCGCCCCACCGGGTAACGCGGCCCCGGGAAGCGACAGTTCGGGGTCCGCACCCCGGGCCAGCTTCCGGCCGTTGGCGCCGGCGCTCAGTGCTGTTCAACGTTTCCCCCAGGATGCGTGTGCGGCGCGGTGGACTGCCACGCCGGAGACGGCGAGCCGAACCACCCGCCGTTCACGCCCAGTTGGACATTCCGCCCCGGCATCCCGCTGTGGCGTCCTGCGCGACGGTCCTGTCACCGGACGGTTGGGGTTTCGTGCGGGCGCCGGGGCCGGTGTCGTCCTGTCGGCCGGGTGTGGGGGCTGTCACGATCGGGTCGAGGAGTCGGCGTGGTGTGTTGATCGCGCTGGAGACGGGATCGCCCTCGCGGTCCGGTGCCTGGAAGCCGGGGCCGGGTTCGATCCGGATCTCCGGGACCGGGACGGACGAGCCGCAGTCCCGGCAGCGTCCGTCGGGGTCGAGGAGACCGCCGTCGAGGTCGTGGCGGAGGACGCGCTTGGCTCCGTGCGGGGAGTAGAAGGCATCGCCCCAGTTCATCAGGGCGTGCACGGCCGGCCACAGGGCGAGGCCCTTGTCCGTCAGCCGGTACTCGACCCGGCCGGCCCCGGCGTCCTCGCGGGTGAGCACGCCCGCCTGCGTCAGCGACTTCAGCCGGTTGGTCAACACGGCTCGCGGGACGCCGAGTTGGGTCGCGAAGTCACCGAACCTCCGTACGCCGTAGAACGCGTCCCGGAGGATCAGCAGCGTCCAGCGCTCGCCCACGACCTCCAGCGTTCGCGCGAGGGGGCAGTTCCCGTCCGCGTAGGTGTTGGGGAGGGTCATGTCCCCGATTCTACCAGCAGCGGTTCAGTCACTGAACTGGCGATGCTACGGTGTTCACGAGGGCTGGTTCAGTCACTGAACCGACCGTGTCGACCTTGAGGAGGGCGCCGTATGTACCAGTTCCTGGTTTCCTTCACCGTCCAGCCGGAGCACCGCGACGACTTCGTCCGGGCGGCCCACCGCACCGCCCGCGACTCCCTCGCGAACGAGCCCGGCTCCCACCGGTTCGAGGTCGTCCCGGACGAGGAGAACCCGGATGTCCTCTACGCCGAGGGCCCGACGTGGCTCATGCGGGGCGAACTCGTCGGCGACAAGACCGCCGCCTGAGCCGCCGCCGACCCCCACGAAAACTGACACCCACGAAAGCCGCCCCCCACGAAAGACGAGGTCCACCATGTCCTCCGTGCTCATCACCGGCGCATCCCAAGGCATCGGCCGAGCCATCGCCGTAGAACTGGCCGGCCGGGGCCACCGGGTGATCGCCACCGCGCGCCGCCCGGAAACCCTGGCCGACCTCCCCGTCGACCAGCGCCTCCGCCTCGATGTCACCGACCAGGAAAGCGTCGACCGGGCCGTCCGGGACGCCGGCGAGATCGACGTCCTGGTCAGCAACGCCGGGGAAACCGTGCGCGCACCCCTGGAGAGCGTCCCGCTCGCCGAGGTGGAACGGCTCTTCCAGGTCAACACCCTGGGCGCGCTGCGCGTGGCGCAGGCCGTGCTGCCCGCCATGCGCGAACGCGGCGCGGGCCGTCTCGTCTTCGTCTCCAGCATCCAGGGACGCATGGTGCTGCCCATGATCGGCCCCTACGGCGCCAGCAAATGGGCGTTGGAGGCACTCGCCGAGACGCTCGCCATCGAGACGGGCCACTTCGGCGTCAAGGTGAGCGTCGTCCAGCCCGGCGCGGTCTCCTCGGGCGGCGGAGAGCGCGCCAGGGTGCACCTCGGCGAGAACGATCCCTACACCCCGCTCTACGAGGCACTGCCCGCGCTCCGCGGCGAACTCGTCACCCCGGAGGACGTGGCCACGACGGTGGCCGCCACGATCGAACACCCCGAACCCCCGCTGCGTGTACCGGCCGGGGCACCCGCCGAACGGGCGCTGCGGGCCCGGAAGGCGGCTCCCGAGGATGAGCCGTTCCTGCTGGCCGAGATCGATTGGTAGCGGTCGTGTCGTAGGAGGTGGTGAACGCACTCGTCTTGGGCGCGCGTTGGTCCGGTGGCGATGGCTGTCCCTGTGATGGGCCCTGCCCGCCTTCAGAAGTGCATCAAGTCCACCTCCGTGGCCGCCGGTTGGCCTTCTTCTTCCACCGCGCCCATGTGCGCGCCGGGGCCGCCCTTGTGAAGGGTCTCCCTTGACTTCCAGCTCTGCTTTTCTCGCACTCGCCCGCTACGGCTGGGACGACGGGTGGGCGGATGAGTTTCGCCCGTTACGACGCCGAAGGGCTGTTGGCCGGCCGCGTTGTCCGGGTCGACCGGCGCTCCGCCTCCTCCAAGCGGTCCGAGGGGCAGATCCTCGCGGCCAATGTCGACCACGCGATCGTGGCCGTACCGCTGACCGGGGATCTCGACCTCGGCCGTATCGAACGGTTTCTCGCGCTCGCGTGGGATTCCCTCATCATCGTCGGCGAGCTACGGGGCACGGCCCGGAGGCAAACCACAAGCGGGTGGCATGCCCGATGCGGACGGCCGGGATATCCGGACGCCATCATGTGTCTGCCCGTTGGCGACGCTTCCGGCCGGGGCACGCGCCATACGTCCGAGGTGTTTGCGGCGTCCTGTCGGAAGTACAGGGTGCGTCGAGCGTGAACTCCTGCACGGAGAAAGGCGGTTCGGGAGACCGCGGCCCGCATGGCTCCGGTCGAGTTCGAACGAAGGCCGCTCACGTCACGTGGCCCACCGAAGAAGTGGCTCCTGTGCCCCGGGCGTCGCTCGACGACCGGGGCACAGGAGTGGGGTGATCAGGATTAGGGCGCCGGAGTGGGCACGTCCTTGAGGTACGCCGCGGCCTTCCTGCGGCGCGTCGGGAGGAACGGGTCGATCGAACCGGCGCCGGTGCCGGGGGAGGCGTCCTCGCCACGGATGCGGGCGGCGAGACGGTTCAGTTCGAGATCACCGGGGCCGACGTTGATCTGGAAGTGGGACTCCTTGACGGGGTCCGCGTTCCCGCCCCAGCCGACGACTCCCCGGCAGTCGGCGAGGATGTCCGCGACGACCACTTTCTCCAGGTCGGAGAGCCCGGTGCCCTTCTGCGCCCCGAGCGGGTAGAAGAGTGGGCGGATCGTGATCGCCGTACCGGACAGACGGTTCGACTCGAAATCCGCACCGACGGCCCGGTCGGTCGAGTACCCCTGGACGTCGCCGGGGCGGAGCATGTCGATCTCGTAGCTGAACCGGCGGACTACGTGCAGAAGTACGGTGGTGACGTCGCCCTTCAGGAGGGGGACGGAGACGTTGGTGCCCTCGATCCGCGAGGCCTCCGTGTCGGCGGCGTCAACGACCGGCCAGTGGTTCTGGGTCCGTCTGCCCCGCCATCCGCTCGGCCACGGGGCTGCCTGGGCGCTCTGACTCGTGACGACGAGGGTTCCGGCGGTGATGCCCGCGGCGAGGCCGAGGGCCTGACGGCGGGTCAGCGTGCGGGCGGGGAGAGCGGTGTCCTTCAAGGTGTGCGTCCTTTCCGGTGGCGGCGGTAGGCGAGGACAGACGCCGCCACCAGGCTGGCCGTCAGGACGGTCGCGCAGACAAGGGCGAGTGGATTGATCCAGCCGCTCACGAAGTCCTGGTGCGTTCCGTTGTCCCAGTGGCATGTCGCCTGCGGCGGCAGAATGCCGCTGTCGTATCGGATGAGATGGACCGTGGGGCGCAGTTCGAGCTGGTCGGGGCATGCGTGTGCCGGGATGGTCATGGCGACCTGGAGGCAGCCGAGCACGTAGCAGAGAATCCCCGTGGTGGCGGAGGCCTTGATGATGCCGACGAGCCGCCGGCCCTCGTGGAACCTGACGAATGCGAGGCCGCACGCCACGAGGAGAACCGCCAGGAACCAGGAACCCATCAGCCGGCGGAGCCCGAGAAGAGCTTGGCGTGGTTGGCCAGCAGCGTCGCCCGGCTGCTCTCCTCCAGTCCGGCGCGGGCGAACAGCGTTTCCGCGAAACCGAGACAGAAGGGCTGGAGCAGGTTGTCCGGGAGCGTGTGGGACAGGACGATGAGAACTCCTCCGCCATCGTATTCGAGCGCGACCCGTCCGAGGTTGATGATCGGGGAGTCCAGCGCGGTGAGGATGTAGTGCGCGGCGTCCTGCGCCGTGGACCGCGTGCTGTCGAACCGCTTGGACAGGAAGTCCTGGAAACGGGTCGCTCCGCCGGTCTGTTCGTAGTGCTCGCGCAGGGCCGTGGTGATGGCCTTGCCGGCTCGCAGCTTCTCGGCGAGGTGGAACCCGTCCACGTCCTCGACGAGATCCTCGAAGCTGAAGCTGGAGGAGACGCCGATCTTCGCCATGTAGTCGGTGCAGTAGGTGTAGCCGGAGGCGACCGAGTCGCTGTCGTGACGCCAGTTCCCGTAGAACGTCATGACGTCTCCGGCCCATCCGGCGACATCACCCGCGTTGGCGTGGCTGTGGTCGACCAGGGGTGGCTTGATCATGTGCCCGGCGGTGGTGGCGAGCAGATGCTGGGGGCCAAGGGCCTGTCCCGTGAAGGGGTCGGTGAATTCGGAGAGCAATTCCGCCCCGTGGCTGTCGGCGTAGGCGACGAAGTCCCAGTCGACGTCGCCTATCAGCTGCGTCCACCTGTAGTCCGAGTAACGCGCCTGGCGGTAGTAGTCGGTGACGAGCCGGTTCGGGTCCCCGCTGCCGTAGTTCTGCGCCAGGGCGTACAACTGGTCGATGTTCGCGAGGAGGGAGGCCGCGGGGGAGACGACGTGGTTGACGTCGCCCTGTCCGGTGTCGGCACCGTCCCGGTGTACGTCACGGTCCAGGGCGAACACGTCGGTGCCGTTGGTTACCTGGTATTCCTTGATCTGGTTGAAGGACCAGTTCGCGGGGAGCGGGAAGCCGAGATTGCCGGAGAATCCCCAGGACATTCCGGAGACGAACGAGTATCTGGCGTAGGTCTCCTGCGTCACCTGGGCGCACACGTTTCTGGAGCCGTACACGCCGTGCACGTAACGCTTTCCCTTGGAGGCGAGGCCGGAGGTGACACCCCGGAAGTACTCCAGGATCCTCGGCATGTCCTCCACGGTCGCATCGTAATCGACGGCGAAGTAGATCACAGTGCCCCGGTTGAACCCGAAGTGGACCGCCTGGTCATGGGCCAGCCGGCCGTGGGCGTAGCCGTTGGGGGAGTTGTACTCGGCGAGGGTTCTCCCGTTGTCCTGGAAGATGGGGAAGACGCGCAGGCCCGCGCCGAAGATGTCGTCGAGTTCGCCTTCCTCCAACATCTTCGAACCGCCGCCGGCCGAGGCCTCGTTCAGGTAGCGGCCGACATACAGGTACTTGTCGTCGCGCATCCGCTGTGCCCGCGACGCCGTGATGGTGTACGCGGTGTCGGATCCGGTGGCCGCGCGGTCGGGATCGCCCATGGACACCAGGAGTTGGGCCCAGGTCAGGTAGTCGCCCACACCCGAGCGCTCGGACTTGGCGAACCCGGAGAACGTCTGGAAGCCGCTGACCCAGCCCGAGATGTCGGAGTCCCAGGTGTCGGTGAAGTGGGTGCGCTGATCGTCCTTGGCGGCCGTGAGAACGGGTTCGTTGAACACGCAGGCCGCGGAGAAGAGTTGCATGAAGATTCCGGACGAGCCGGGGCCCACGGAATGGGCCTTGAGCACGGCCTGGGTTCCGGCGCCGAAGTTTCCGGTCGCCTGGGCCTCCGGTATGCCGCCCTCGATCTGGACGGCCTTCATCAGAGCCTGCTGGACATCGCGGGAGTAGTGGCCGTCGGTAGGGCCGATGGTGCATGTACTCCGCGTCCAGTAGCGGCCGTTGAGCCACTGCTGAATGGATCTGATCTTGTCGTCGCCGCCGGACAGGACGGCGTAGGCGTCCATGTTGAGAATCGCCTTGAGGACCTTGGGCTGGACCACCCCGCCATCGCGGACGAGGCCCATGTTCTCCTTCATCAGGTCGACCGACGCGGCGGCGGCGGAGTCGAAGGACACCACCCCGGTGTCCCCGCCCCAGTAGCCCTTGCAGAAGAGCCCGTGACGGATGATTTTGACGATGTTCGCTTTCGTCTGCCAGCCGATTCCGATGTTTCCCAGGGCGGCCACCGCTGAGAGGGTGCCGGCGCCGAAGTTGGCCACAACAGGGCTGATTCCCAGCTCGTGTTGCAGACCCATCGTCAGGCTGTACATGGTGGACCAGCCGGTCTGCCCGTTCTCGGGGCACGCCGCGTATCCCGCCACCGAACCGTAGGTGGTGTTGACCCACTGCTGGGCGGCAAGAACTTTTTCGTCGGCCATGAGACAGCCTCTCCTCGCTGTTCGGGGATCGCTGATGGGCACACGGGACGGTGCGAATGGGGAACATGCGCATACGTGGACCCGCGCCCTGTGCGGGCATGCGTATGCCGGCCCTCAGGCTTGACGATGTGTCCCCCCGCTGCCGACCGGTATCTCTGGTCGGCGAAGTCCCTTTGCGGGCAGCCTGGTTGGGCTCCCCGCAAGGAGATCAACTTAGTCACAGGTGGAACCTGAGGGTCAAGAGATACCCATGACGATCGGAAGTTGGCCTGAACCAATCAGATGAGTGCCTGGATGAACAGCGTCTGTCCCGGGGCGTGAGATGCGCCGGGCTTGAGATGCGCCCTGACTCCTCGTCGAATAATGGTTGGCGCTCCGTGGAAGTCGGCGGCTAGGTTTCTTCTCGTCCCAGTGGTGGCCGGTTGGTCGCCACTGTCGGTTGAGTGCATATGGGAGGTGTGACCGATGGCTGTCGTTGAGATGGGCGCTGCCCGCATCCGGAAGTTCATCAAGTCCACTCCCGTGGTCTCCGGCTGACCTCTCTTCCTCCCGCGTCTGTGTGCGCGGTGCCGGGGCCACCCTTGTGAAGGGTCACCCCTTGTCTTTCTCCTCCCTCCCGGGTTCGTTCTCGTCTTCCGCTTCCGTGCATCCGCTCCAGCCGTACGGCTGGGATGCGGACTGGGAGGCCGAGTTCGTCCCGTTCGCCGAGCGGGGTCTCCTGCCCGGCCGGGTCGTACGGGTCGACCGTGGCCTCTGCGATGTCGTCACGTCGGCCGGCACCGTCCGTGCCGACACCGAGTTCGTCGTCCCGCGTGACCCGATGAAGGTCGTGTGCACGGGCGACTGGGTCGCTGTCGACCCCGAAGGCGGTAACCCGCGGTACGTACGGACGTATCTGCCGCGCCGTACCGCGTTCGTGCGTTCCACCTCCTCCAAGCGGTCCGAGGGGCAGATCCTCGCGGCCAATGTCGACCACGCGATCGTGGCCGTACCGCTGACCGGGGACCTCGACCTCGGCCGCATCGAACGGTTTCTCGCGCTCGCGTGGGAGTCCGGTGCCCGGCCCGTGGTCGTGCTGACCAAGGCCGACCTGGTGCCGGACGCGGTGACGTTGTCGTATCTCGTCCAGGACGTGGAGACGACGGCGCCGGGCGTGCCGGTGCTGGCCGTCAGCGCCGCCACCGGGGACGGGGTCGACGTGCTCGCCGCGGTCGCCGCCGGCGGTACGTCCGTGCTGCTCGGGCAGTCCGGTGCGGGCAAGTCGACGCTCGCGAACGCGCTGATCGGTGAGGACGTGATGGACGTCCAGGCGACGCGTGACGTCGACGGCAAGGGCCGTCATACGACCACCACGCGCAACCTGCTCGCCCTGCCGGGTGGTGGGGTGCTGATCGACACGCCGGGGCTGCGCGGTGTCGGGCTGTGGGACGCGCAGACCGGGGTCGGGCAGGTCTTCGCCGAGATCGCGGAACTGGCCGGACAGTGCCGCTTCCACGACTGTGCCCACACCGCCGAACCTGGTTGCGCGGTCCTCGCCGCCCTCGACTCCGGTGAACTTCCCGAACGCCGGCTCGACAGTTACCGCAAGCTCATGCGCGAGAACCAGTGGATCGTCGCCAAGACCGACGCCCGCGCCCGCGCCGAACTGCGCCGCGACTGGAAGCGGAAGGGGGCGGAGGGGAAGGCGGCGATGGAGGCGAAGCGGGGGCGCTGGGCTTAGCCGCGTCCCCGGCAGGCAGGCAGTCCGGCCCTGCCCAGCCCGGCACCGGGTCAACACTCCGTCCGATTTCCGCCAGCCCCACCCCCGGGGATGGCGGAGACTGGACGGCGTGATGGACGAAGACACCAGGTACGAAGCCGTGCGGAGCCGGGATGCCCGGTTCGACGGGGAGTTCTTCTTCGGGGTCGCCACGACCGGGATCTACTGCCGGCCCAGTTGCCCGGCCGTGACGCCGAAGCGGCGCAACGTGCGGTTCTTCGCGACGGCCGCCGCCGCGCAGGGCTCGGGGTTCCGGGCCTGCCGGCGGTGCCGTCCGGACGCCGTGCCGGGGTCGGCCGAGTGGAACGCGCGCGCCGATGTAGTCGGCCGCGCCATGCGGCTCATCGGCGACGGCGTCGTGGACCGCGAGGGTGTCGCCGGGCTCGCCGTGCGGCTCGGCTACAGCGCGCGGCAGGTCCAGCGGCAGCTCACCGCCGAACTCGGTGCCGGGCCGGTCGCCCTCGCCCGGGCCCAACGGGCGCACACCGCACGGGTGTTGGTGCAGACCACCGATCTGCCGATCACGGAGATCGCGTTCGCCGCCGGGTTCGCCAGCGTCCGCCAGTTCAACGACACGATCCGCGCCGTGTACGCGTCGACCCCGAGCGAGTTGCGGACGGCGAAGACGCCCCACGCGCCCAAGGCACCGGCGAAGGGCACCGGACCGTCCGCCGGAATCCCGTTGCGGCTCGCCCACCGGGGCCCGTACCAGTCCGCCGCCGTCTTCGACCTGCTCGCACGCGAGGCCGTCCCCGGCGTCGAGGAGATCACCGGCACCCCCGGCCGCCGCACCTACCGCCGTACCCTCCGCCTCCCCTACGGCACCGGAATCGTCGCCGTCGACGAGCGCCCCGGCGCCCTCAGGACCGCGCCCCCCGCCCACCCCGGCGGCTGGCTCGACGCCCGTCTGCACCTCACCGACCACCGCGACCTGACCACCGCCGTCCAGCGCCTACGACGACTCTTCGACCTGGACGCCGACCCGTACGCCGTCGACGAACGGCTCGGCGCCGATCCCCGGCTCGCCCCGCTCGTCGCCGCCCGACCCGGCCTGCGCTCACCGGGCACCGCCGACCCGGAGGAACTCGCCGTACGGGCGCTGGTCGGGCGGGCGGAGGCCGAGCGGCTGGTGCGGCGGTGCGGGAAGCTGTTGGACGCTCCCTCCGGCGGCCTCACCCACCTCTTCCCCGAGCCGTCCGCACTGGTGGACGCCGCCCCGGGCGAACCCCTGGCCGCCCTCGCCACCGCCCTGGCCGACGGCACGGTACGGCTCGACGCCGGCGTCGACCGGGACGACGCGGAGGAGGCCCTGCTCGCGCTGCCCGGCATGGGCGCCGACACCGTTGCCGTCATCCGTACCCGCGCCCTCGGCGACCCCGATGTGGCACCGCCCGGCGTTGACATTCCGGATGCGTGGCGTCCCTGGCGTTCGTACGCCGTACAGCACCTAGAGCATCTCGAACACGTACAACACCTGCGCACGGCAGGGGAGTTGGAGTCACGATGACTGTCCCGACGACCGACCCGACGGCCACCCGCTGGACGAGTTTCGACAGCCCCCTGGGCCAACTCCTCCTCACCGCCGACGAGTTCGGCGCTCTCACCTCCCTCTCCGTGCCCGGCCAGAAGGGTGGCCGTACCGTCCAGCCGGAGTGGCGGGAGGACCCCGGCCCCTTCCGCGCCGCCGGGGAGCAGCTCGCCGCCTACTTCGCCGGTGAACTCAAGGAATTCCAGCTGGAGTTCCGTACCTCCGGCACGGACTTCCGCGAGCGCGTGTGGACCGCCCTCGACTCCGTCCCGTACGGCGCGACGACGACGTACGGCGAGATCGCCGCGCGGATCGGCGCGCCCCGGGTCGCGGTCCGGGCCGTGGGCGGGGCGATCGGCGCCAATCCGTTGCTGGTCGTCCGGCCCTGCCATCGCGTGATCGGCGCCGACGGGGCGATGACGGGGTATGCGGGCGGGCTCGAACGCAAGGTGCAACTCCTCACGCTGGAGGACGCGTTGGGCTGAGTCAGTCCGTTCCCGGTTCCGTCTCCAGGCCCCAGCTGTGGATTCGCCGGGGATGGATACGGATCACCTCTTCGCTCATGTGCGGGCCCAACTCATGTGGCCCGACCAGGAGTTCGGCCTCGCCGCGGATGTCGATACCCCGTACCCTCCAGGGTCGGACGCTGACGATGTCGTCCACGACCAGCGCGACCTTCGGGTTCTCGCGCAGGTTGCGCCACTTCTTCGTCGTGCCCATCGCATAGCCGCCGACCAGGATCGTCCCGTCGGCCTGGGGGAAGAAGCCGACGGGGTTGGCCTGTGGCTGGCCCTGGGGATCGACGGTGGCGAGGCGGCCCAGTCGCTGTGAGGTGAGGTAGGCGCGCTCGGCCTCGGTGAATTCGGTCATGACCGCAGCCAAACACGCCTGCTCGCCGTGCGCATCGGCCTTCGGTCCCAGGCCTTACGCCTTATGCCCCACACCGGAGGGGGACGCGGGGCTCGGCGCCGGTGATGCTCCGCCGTCCGCCTGTCCCGGCGTGCCACGGTCGCCTTCTTTGTGGCTGGTGGGGAGAGGCGGAGCGCTCATGGTCGGGGCCGGACGGGTCGTCGTAGCACTGCTGGTGTGCGTGCTGGGAGCGGGAGTTGGGGAGGGTGCGGCGGCAGCCGAGGGACCGGCCGGTCGGGCGTCGGACACCTGGACCGGGACTTGGGAAGCCGCCCCCTCCGGTACCGCCCCGGCGCTGCCCGGCGCCTCCTTCCGCAACGTCGTTCACCTCAGTGTCGGCGGCAGCGCGGCCCGCGTCCGGCTCACCAACCGGCTCGGTACCTCTCCTCTTCGCCTCGACGCGGTGACCGTCGCCCTGCGGGAGGTGGGGCCGGACGCCGTGCCGGGGTCGATGTGGGTCGCCACCTTCGGCGGAGCGCGGTCGGTCACCATTCCGGTGGGGGAGGACCTCGTCAGTGATCCCGTTCCGCTCGCCGTGCCCGACGGGGCGGATCTGCTCGTCACGGTGCACACGCCCGACGACTCCGGTCCGGCGACCTACCACCGTGCGGCCGGGCAGACCAACTACCTTGCCCCGCAAGGGAATTGGGCCGCCGATGTCGACGGTTCCGCGTACACGGCGACCACCACCTCCTGGTACTACGTCACCGGTGTCGACGTCCTCGACGCCCCGGCGGCCGGCAGTGTCGTCGCCCTCGGCGACTCCCTCACCGACGGCAACGGCTCCACCCGGGACGCCAACCACCGCTGGCCCGACCGGCTCGCCGAACGTCTCGGCGCCCTGCCGTCGTACCGTCGCCTCGGTGTCCTCAACGCCGGTGTCTCCGGGAACCGGCTGCTGCGCGACGACGTAGGCCCGAGCGCGTTGTCCCGTCTCGACGCCGATGCCCTGTCGCGGTCGGGGGTGCGGGTGGTGATCCTCCTGGAGGGCATCAACGACATCAAGGGCACCCCGAACGCCACCGACCCCGCCGCCTTCGAGGACGCGTACCGCACCCTCGTGAGCCGGGCCCACGCGCACGGCATCCGCGTCATCGGCGCGACCCTCACCCCGTACGGCGGCAACAGCGGGTACACGGCCGCCCGCGAAGCCGTACGGCAGGAGATCAACGGCTTCATCCGTGGAGGCGGGCCCTTCGACGGGGTGGTCGACTTCGATGCCGCCGTCCGTGACCCGGAGCAGCCGCAGCGGATCCTGCCCGGGTACGACTGCGGTGATCACCTGCACTTCAACGACGCCGGTATGCGGGCGCTCGCCGACACGGTCGACCTCACCGCGCTCAGCTGAGGGTCAGCCCCAGATCACCGCGCCCACCCACGCCCCCATGATCAGCAGGCAGGTGAACAGTTCGGTCAGCACGCTGGAGCCGCCCGAGCGCATCGCCGTACGGAGGGAGGCCATGGCCTCGCCGTGGCGGCCCAGGCGCAGGCGTTCGTGGAGGTAGACGCCGGCCATGAAGCCGGGGATCGCGCCGACCACCGGGATCAGGACGAAGCCGAGGAGCGCGCCCGCTCCGGCGTACACGCCCATTCGGGGGGTCGCGCCGCTCGTGCGCAGGCGGCGGGGCGGGAGGGCCCAGCGCACCACCTGGGAGAGGAACAGGACGGCCGTGGCGCCCACGAGGACGCCCCAGGACACCGGCTGCGGGTCCTTCAGCGCCCACCACAGGACCGCGGCCCACACCAGCCACGACCCCGGCACTCCGGGCACCAAGACTCCGCACAGGCCGAGCAGGATGACGACGCCGACCAGGAGGAGTTCACCCACTCCCATCTGCCCAGCCTGCGGGATCCCGGGTGAAACCGCAGGTCAGGTACGGGCGACCCAGCCCCGTTCGTAGGCGTGCCAGCCCAGTTGCAGCCGGGTCGTGACGCCGGTCAGCTCCATCAGGCGCTTCACCCGGCGCTGGACCGTCCTGAGGCCCAGATCGAGCTGTTTCGCGACGCTGGCGTCGGTCAGGCCGGCCAGCAGCAGGGACAGCACCTCCAGGTCCGTGGTGTCGGGGCCGTCCGGGTTCTGCTCGGTGGCGCCGGAGGCGCCGAGGCGCAGCGGGAGGGCGTCCCGCCAGACCGACTCGAACAGTCCGCAGAGCAGCTCCAGCAGGCCGCTCGCGTGGACGACGAGCGCGGCCGGTTCCGCGGTGTGCGAGGTCAGCGGGACCATCGCGAGGGTCCGGTCGGCCACCACCAGCTTCGTCGGGACCTTGTCGACCACCCGTACCTGTTCGTCGCGGCCCA
Source organism: Streptomyces sp. NBC_01288 (assembly GCF_035982055.1). Classification (NCBI taxonomy): domain Bacteria; kingdom Bacillati; phylum Actinomycetota; class Actinomycetes; order Kitasatosporales; family Streptomycetaceae; genus Streptomyces; species Streptomyces sp. NBC_01288. The sequence goes on along the minus strand of NZ_CP108427.1, from coordinate 2,137,963 downwards.
GTGCGGCGGTGAGTTCGGTGATGCCGTCCGGCTGGTCGAGTACGGCGCGTTCCAGGACGACCCGGTAGCGGACCCCGCGGTCGGCGGCCTGTTCCTCCGCGCCGTTCTCCATGCCGGTGACGGCGACCGGGGTCCCGGTGACCAGCGCGCAGACCTCCTCGGTCGCGCCGAGCTGGAGCTGGAGGAAGCGCTGGGTGACGGCCGCGGCGCCGATCACCACCTCCACCAGGTCGTGTACGGCGGGTTCGGCGGCGGTGGCGCGGTACTCCTCGGCGAGCAGCGCGGCGGCCAGTTCGGCCTTCTCCAGTTCGTGGCGCTGCTGGGTGAGCAGCGCGCCCAGGGCGACCCCGGGCGGGGCGGCGACCCAGCGGCCGGGGCGGGCCGAGGACTGGGCGGCGAGTCCGTGGTGTTCCAGGCGGCGCAGGGCGCGCTCGGTGTCGTACTCCCCGAGGGTCAGCCGTCGGGCGAGATCGGGCACGTCCGCGGCGCCGACGGACACCAGTGCCCGGTACGCCGACTCGTGTGCCTCGTCCAGGCCTATCGCTCCCAGCATCAGGTGTCGTCCCTCCCCGAAGACCCCATCGCGAGGGCCGTGGCGGGAAACAGCCACGGCGCGAACCCGCCTCGGCACATCATCGCCGTACCACCCGCCACTCTGCCAAGGTTGCGCCACTGGGGCATCAACTTCCGCCCGTAATGCCGGTATTGGGCCACCTTGGCCTGCGGGTTCGCGCGCGGCGGGTCATGGGGGAGACAGGCGCGAATCACAGGGGGGCTTCAGGAAAGCCGGTCACACTCGGGACCGGGCGGGCCGAACCGGCAACGGGATTCGGTCACTTGGGACGTGACCCGGGCCCATGTCGTGCGCCGGCACGCAGGGGAGTTGGGGCCGGGTCACTCAGTCGTCGCCGGGCGGTTCTCCCGTGGGGGGTGGGACCGTCCGGCGGCCTGTTCCGTCCTGTGATGCCCTGTGGTGCCGTGCGGCGGACGGGTGTTCGGTACGTCCTCCGACACGCCGTTCGAGAGGGCGTGCGCCCCCGATTTTCCGGACGCCCCGTTTCCAACTGGCCTGTGCGGTGGACAATTAGGGGCATGAGCCAGCAGGGGGGAACGCCGACCGGTCACGAGGACGACTGGTGGAGCCAGCTGTACGACGACACCGCGGAGGACACGGGGCCCACGGCCGCGGGCGACTCCGTCGACGACCGGTTCGCTTCGGCGGCGGGGACAGTGGGGGTACCTCCGGCGGATGAGCGGGAGGGTTCGGTGGGGGTGCCTCCGGCGGGTGAGGGGGCGCGGCCGGTGGGGGTGCCTTCTGCGGACGAGGGGGCGCGTTCGGTGAGGGTGCCTTCGGCGGACGAAGGGGCGCCGCCGGTGGGGATGTCTTCGGCGGGTGAGGGGGCGCGTTCGGTGGGGCCGGGTGTTCCGGGGCCCCGGGCGGGTGGCGAACCTGGCTCCGAGCCGCCTGCTGGTACGGGTTTCGTCTCCCCGGGTGCTTCCTGGGAGCCGTCGGCCGGTGCGCCTCCGGTGCCGGGAGGTGGTGTTGGCGCGGATGTGTACGGCGAGCCTCCGTTGTTCCGGCCGGTGGCTCCTGCCGCTCCTGGCGATGGGGCGTCGCCGTCTGCGGTTCCGGGGGATGCGGGCGCGGATTCTTACGCCGAGCCTCCGTTGTTCAGGCCCGTGGCCCCCGCCGCCCCAGGGGAGCAGGCTCCGCCTGTCTCGCCCCGGCAGGGCCTCCATGGGGACACGCAGCCCGACCTCCCGTCGGCAGCCCCGCAGCGGGCGGCCGATGAGGAGTTCCCGCCCGTTCGTCCGCAGCCAGCCGTTCCCGCACCGCCTGCCGACAGTCCCGCCGCCGCTCCGGAGGATCTCCGCCCGGACGGTCTGTCGGCCCCGCAGCCGACGGCCCTTCCCGTACGCCCTACCGTGAGTCCCGCCTCCGCGTCGAGGGACTCGCGTCCGGAGGTTCCGGGATCGTACGCGCAGTCGTCGGCTGTTCCCGTACCCCCTACCGACAGTCCCGCCGTCGCGCCGAAGGACCCGCGTCCGGAAGGCCCGGGACCGTACCCGCCGCCCCCAGTCGCCCCCGCCGCAGCTCCCCAGCCCCTCCGCCCGGAGCGCCCGTTCGACCCGCGCCCCTACCCCCAGCCTCCAGCCGCTGCCCCACCCCTCGCTGACAACTCCCGCCCCTACCCGCACACTCCAGGCGCCCCCCAACCCCTCCCGCTAGCCCCACCCCCCAACCTCCCCGCCCTCGCCCCGCCGCCACCCACCCCCCTCACCGTCGACTACGTAGGCTCCGGACCCCCCACCTACGACGCCGAGCCCACCGCCCTTCCGCTCGCGGACCCGGATGAGCTCGACGATCTGGTCGCGGACACCGTGTTGGACGGGGCGCGGTACGGGGCGAGCACGATCAGGGCGGCTTCCGTGCGGGGGGACTCCGCGCGGTTCAGGGGGGAGCCGCGGCGGGACTCGTTGCTGACGGCGCGGTTCGGGGTCGGGGAGCAGGCGTTGGTGCTGGTGGCGATGGCTACCGGGGCCCGGGCCACGCCGGGGGCGCATCGGGCCGCCGCCGAGGCCTGTGACTGGATCGCGCGGGCCGTGGGGCGGAGTCACGCACGGCTCTCCGAGGACATAAGGGCTGCTCGGCGCGGGGACCTGAAGTCGGGGCTGCACCGGCTCACGGACCGCAGTCTCGGCAAGCTCCGCGCCAGCGCCGCCGAACAGGGCATCGATCCGGAGGAGTACTCGGCCGGGCTGCGGTGTCTGCTCCTGCCCGCGCAACCGGAGTGCCGTACCCGCGTCTTCTTCGGGGTCGGGCCCGGTGGGCTGTTTCGGCTGCGCGATGGCGAGTGGCAGGACATCGAGCCCACCGTCGGGGACCTGAGCGGCGAGGCCGTCGTCGGGTTCGGGTCGCAGCCCGCCGAGACGCCCGAGGGGGACCGGCTCACCATGGATCTTGGGATTCCGACGCCTCCGAGCCCGTACGAACCCGCCCCCGAGCCGCCCCGTGAGCCCTTCCGCTTCCGTGCCTCCGTCGCCCGCCCCGGCGACACGCTGTTGATGTGCACCGGCGGGCTCGCCGAGCCCCTCCGTGGCGAGCCCGAGCTGTCCGCGCATCTGGCGGGGCGGTGGTCCGGGTCCACCCCGCCCGGTCTCGCCGCCTTCCTCGCCGACACCCAAGTGCGGGTCAAGGGTTATGCCGATGACCGCACGGCGGCCGCCGTTTGGGAGGCGTGAGTGCCCGGGCTGTGAATTCATGGAACCCAGAGGGATCCGTAGGACACAGGAAACCGAAGGGCACACGAGAATCATGGCCAAGCAGAACGTTGCCGAACAGTTCGTCGACATCCTCGTCCGCGCCGGAGTCAAGCGCCTCTACGGCGTCGTCGGCGACAGCCTCAACCCGGTCGTCGACGCCATCCGCCGCAATTCGGCGATCGACTGGATCCACGTACGGCACGAGGAGACCGCCGCCTTCGCCGCCGGCGCCGAAGCCCAGATAACCGGGAAGCTCGCGGCCTGCGCCGGCTCCTGCGGCCCAGGCAACCTGCATCTCATCAACGGCCTCTACGACGCCCACCGCTCCATGGCCCCGGTCCTCGCCCTCGCCTCGCAGATCCCGTCGAGCGAGATCGGCCTCGGGTACTTCCAGGAGACCCACCCCGACCGGCTCTTCCAGGAGTGCAGTCACTACAGCGAACTCATCTCCAACCCGAAGCAGATGCCCCGGCTCCTCCAGACCGCCATCCAGCATGCTGTCGGGCAGAGCGGCGTCAGCGTCGTCTCGCTCCCGGGCGACATCGCCTCCGAGCCCGCGCCGGACAAGGCCGCCGAGACCGCCCTCGTCACCTCCCGGCCCTCCGTCCGGCCCGGCGACGCCGAGATCGAGAAGCTCGTCGAGATGATCGACGCGGCGGAGAAGGTCACCCTGTTCTGCGGCAGCGGCACCGCCGGCGCGCACGCCGAGGTCATGGAGTTCGCAGGGAAGATCAAGTCCCCGATCGGACACGCCCTGCGCGGCAAGGAGTGGATTCAGTACGACAACCCGTACGACGTGGGGATGAGTGGGTTGCTCGGCTACGGCGCCGCCTACGAGGCCACCCACGAGTGCGACCTGCTCATCCTCATCGGCACCGACTTCCCGTACAACGCCTTCCTCCCCGACGACGTGAAGATCGCCCAGATCGACGTACGGCCCGAACACCTCGGCCGGCGCTCGAAGTTGGACCTCGCGGTGTGGGGCGACGCGAAGGAGACGCTGCGCTGTCTCACCCCGCGGGTGAAGCCGAAGGGGGACCGGAAGTTCCTCGACCGGATGCTCAAGAAGCACGCCGACGCGCTGGAAGGTGTCGTCAAGGCGTACACGCGGAAGGTCGAGAAGCACGTCCCGATCCATCCGGAGTACGTGGCCGCTGTCGTCGATGAACTGGCTGACGAGGACGCTGTGTTCACCGTCGACACGGGCATGTGCAATGTGTGGGCCGCTCGCTACATCACGCCCAATGGGCGCCGCCGCATCATCGGTTCGTTCTCGCACGGCTCGATGGCGAACGCGCTGCCGATGGCGATCGGCGCCCAGTTCACCGACACCGAACGCCAGGTCGTCTCGATGTCCGGTGACGGCGGATTCTCCATGCTGATGGGCGACTTCCTCACCCTCGTCCAGTACGACCTGCCGGTGAAGGTCGTACTGTTCAACAACTCCTCCCTGGGAATGGTCGAGTTGGAGATGCTGGTCGCCGGACTCCCGTCGTACGGCACCACCAACAAGAACCCCGACTTCGCCGCCGTGGCCCGCGCGTGCGGTGCCTACGGGGTGCGGGTCGAGAAGCCCAAGGACCTCGAAGGCGCCCTGAAGGCAGCGTTCAAGCACAACGGGCCTGCCCTCGTCGACGTGGTCACCGACCCCAACGCCCTGTCCATCCCGCCGAAGATCAGCGCCGAGATGGTCACCGGGTTCGCGCTGTCGGCTTCAAAGATCGTGCTGGACGGGGGAGTTGGGCGGATGTTGCAGATGGCCCGCTCCAACATCCGCAACATGCCCCGCCCTTGACCGCACCGGCCTCACCCGACTGTCCTCAGCTGATCGGGGTCCAGCCGTGCTCGCCGTACCAGTAGTGCGGCAGGCCCTTGATCGGGCTGGTGCGGAACGGCTTGCCGTGGTCGTCGACGCGGAGCGAGCCGGTGCGGCCCTGGGAGGACCAGTCCAGCTCCAGGTACCAGCGGCAGTCGCAGGTCCCGGTGCGGGCCTTGACCAGCAGGACCTCCGGGTCCGTGGCCGAGACCCGGTACGGCAGGTGCACCGCCGGGACCGCCCTGCCCATGTCGCCGCCCGGCTCCGGGCGGACCAGGGGGCGGTGGGCGTCCAGGTTCACGCCGAAGTAGCGCGGGGAGATGTCCCCGCCGCAGCCCCGGGCCATCGAGTAGGCGGTGCCCGGGGCGGGTGCCGTACGGCCGACGACCCGGACCCGAAGTGCCGTCAGGACCACGGCCGTTGAGCTCCGGCCCTGCACCGAGATCTCCACGTTCGTCTGCCCGCCGTGCACCGCGTGCTGGGTCGCCGCCCAGACCCCGGCGTCCTGCTGGACCGGGGGCGGCGGCACGTCCTTCGGCGACTTGTCGATGACATAGTCGTGGTCGCAGCCGATCTCCCAGACCTGGGAGTCGGCGGTCCAGGTGAGGGGAGTGGGGAGGGCGGACGGCGAGGTCTTGGTCGTGGCCCCGGTGTTGGTCCCGGCCCCGGAGCCCACGCCGGCCCCGGACCTGGCCGTGTCGTGCGTGGACACCGCCGACAGGGTGCCCCACACCGCGAGCACCGCGCACACCGCGGCGGCGGTGAGCGGGAGACGCCGTCGGTACCAGGGCGAGCGGGCGGCGGGCTCAGGAGCCGCGTCCGGTGCCGGAACGGGAACCGGGACCTGCACTGGACCCGGGACCTGCGCTGGAACCGGGCCCTGCACTGGACCCAGGACCTGCGCTGGAACCGGACTCTCCACCGGCGGCTTCACCAGCGGCTCCGCCTCCCGCCTCCGCTGTCGCGCCGCCACCGCCAGGATCCAGTACCGGTGCAGCGCCAGCCGTTCCTCCGGTGTCGCCCCGCACAGTGCCGCGAAGCGCTCCACGGGCGCGAAGTCGAGGGGCACCGCCTCGCCCACGCAGTAGCGGTGCAGGGTCGAGGCGTTCATGTTCAGGCGGCGGGCCAACTGGCTGTAGCTACGGTCCGTGCGTGCCTTCAGGCGCCGTAGCAGCGCCGCGAACTCCTCGACGTCCTTGTCGTTGGCCTCACCCGACACCCTTGCTCCCGTGCGTGTCGCGTCCCAGGACGGCATCCCAGGGACTCCATATACCAGGAGGTCAGGAGGGGTGGGACGGTTCCACCGTTGCGGGGTCCGTGTCGGTCATTGCGGTCGCCGGCGCCGTACGCCGAAGCTCGGTGCGACCACAGCACGGCACCGACCCGAACGGGGAAACACACGTGAACAGCAAGAAGGCCACGCGCCGCACCGCCCTCGCCGCCGGCCTCGCCCTCGCCCTCGGGCTGGGTGTGGCGGCCCAGGCCTCCGCCGGTGCCCCGCGCACCGTGAGCGGCTCGCCGGACGACAACATCACCCGTATCGCCGACTTCTACGGCGCCTACATCGACGCCGAGAGCGACCTCGACAGCGGCGGCGGCAAGCTCGCCACGGAGCTGCGCGACTACTACCTCACCCCGGCCTACCTGAAGGAGCTGAAGGCCTGGGAGGCGAAGAACCACGCGGACGGCGTCCTCCAGGCGCAGAACACGCCCATGAGCTGGAAGGTCACGGACAACGGCACCGCCGACTACACCGAGGCCGCGATCACCCTGACGTGGGGCGGCGGCGACACCACCAAGCTGATCGTCGACATGACCCGCACGACCCACAAGATCGTCCACATCGGCACCAAGGGAATCGGCGGCAAGTAGGCCCCGTAGAGGAGCCGTTCGCGGTTCCTGAGCGGCTGATTCCGGCCAGTTTCGCGGAGCGTGGGTCTCGGGGGAGGTCCGGGGGGACCAGCCGCCCCACGCCTTCGCGGACTACGGCCGGATCGGCGGCCGCGCATCGGCAGTCGGGTCGATCGCCGGTGGTCAGGACGTCATGGGGTGTCTGGTCCCGACGCCGGGAGCCACGGCAACCCGGAGGGGAACGCCCCGACCGCCCCACCCGGGCCGCATGCTCCGTACGGTGGCCGTTCGACCGTACGGACAGCATCGCCCCCGAATCCTCCGCCCCGCGGGACCCGGCGCAACTGTGGCCGAACACCCGGTCGTTGACCCTTCGACATGACTGCCCTGTTCCCGACGAGGGCATGGATCCCCGTGAACGTGTTCGAGCAGGAGGGAACCGGAAACCGGCGTGCAGGCGGGGGTCATGAAAAGGCAAGCACGAGGGGGCGGTCCCATGGCGATCGGGGCCTCCTCGGCGAAAGCGGCGGAGGACAAGGCCGACAGCGCGACGGAACCGGCGCAGCCGCCTCAACTGAGGCGCAGACTCGGACGCGCGGACCTGCGGGCGGTGCCCGAGGCGCGCAGAGCGTTGCGTGAACTGCTACGGCACTGGGGGAGGCCGGGACGATCCGAGATAGCGGAGCTGCTCACGAGTGAACTCGTCACCAACGCGCTGATCCACACCGACCACGACGCCGTGCTCACGGCGACCGTCGGACCCCGTGGACTGCGCGTGGAGGTACGGGACTTCGTGGCCCGCAGGCCCCGACTGCGCGTACCGGACGCCGACGACGGTACGCACGGGCGGGGCCTGGTCCTGGTGCAGTCCCTCGCGGACGCCTGGGGAGTGTCGGCCCACGGGGTGGGCAAGTCCGTCTGGTTCGAGCTGGATTCGGACGCGGCATGAGCAACGGGACGGGCCCGGCATGAGCAACGGGACGGGGGCGGTGTCCAGTTGGACTCCGCCCCCGTCCCGATGTCGCCCGGTCCCGGATCAGGTACTCAGCCCTCGGCTCAGCCGAACTGCTGCTCCAGGTCCTTGAGCTTGCGCTCCAGGGAGTCGAGACGCGGCAGGGCCATCGTGTCGTCCTCGGCGGTGAGGTCGACGGTTATCGGGTCAGATGCCCCGCGGACTGGCTGGAGTGAGGGACGCGTGCGAACCGGCAGCTGTTCCGGCGTCGATAGAGCAGGCTCCGCGGATGCTTGACCGGAGCCGCGCTCCAGGGCCTGCGGTTCCGACGACCGGCCGCCGCCCCGTCCCATGAGGCCGCGCTGGCCCCGGCTTATGGCCTTGAGCTGGGCCCGCTCGATGCGCTGCTGGTCGCGGCGGCGCAGTCGGGTCTCCTCCTTCTTCGCCTTGTCCTCGCGCACCTCGTCGACCGCCTCGTCCAGGCTGCGCACGTTCTCCAGGAGCATCAGCGACCAGGCGCTGTAGGTCTCGCGGGGGGCCCGCAGCCAGCGGACGATACGGATCTGCGGCAGCGGACGCGGCACCAGACCCTGCTCGCGCAGCGCGGCCCGTCGGGTCTGCTTCAGCGCGCGGTCGAAGAGAACCGCGGCCGACAGCGACATGCCGGAGAAGAACTGCGGAGCGCCCGCGTGCTCGATGCCCCTGGGCGCGTGCACCCAGTTGAACCAGGCGGCCGCGGCCGCGAACGTCCACACCAGTATGCGCGAGCCGAGGGCCGCGTCACCGTGGCTGGCCTCACGCACGGCGAGGACGGAGCAGAACATGGCCGCGCCGTCGAGGCCGAACGGGACGAGGTACTCCCAGCCGTCGGTGAGGCCGAGGTTCTCCTGGCCGAAGCCGACCAGTCCGTGGAAGGAGAGTGCCGCGGCGACCGCCGCACAGCAGAACAGGAGGACGTAGGAGGCGATGCCGTATATGGCCTCCTTGCGCCTGCGGCGCTCCTCCGTGCGCTCCCACGAGTCGTCTTTCGCGTGCTCCCCGCCGGACCGCTTGCTCCGCGCGAGCACCGCAACCGCCGCCAGCATGCCCAGGAGCAGTACGGCGCCGGGAAGCAGCCAGTTAAGCGATATGTCGGTCAGTCTCATCTGGGGTCCCTTGCATTGGGATAGGGCGTAACGCCCGCCATAGTGGCCCAATCCCAACGGCCCTCAGGCGTTTTCGGGGCAAGAGGCCGCCAAGGAGGTGCAAGGGAATGCCCAGGGCGGCTTTCTGCTCGAACTGCCGCTTGAGGGGCGGGAGTTGAGTTCGAATAAGACTACCCGTACGGGTGGTTCCACGGAAAGTTCCTGCGGCAAGTGAGGAAGTTGTGAAGCACCTGTGACCGGACGGACGCCTTGTTCGCGGCTGATCCTAGCGGGCCCCGAGTGGGGCCTGTGACTGAGGGTCCCTCAACTCACTGCCGTGGCCAGCAGCTTGGTGACCCGCTCCGTCTCGCAGGTGCGCGGACAGGTCGCGCACGCGTCCTCGGCGTCCAGCGTGTAGTACATACAGCAACTGGCCCGGTCCCGGGTGGACAGCGGCTCGCCGTTCGGCCCGGTCACCTCACGGAACGCGGCCGAACCGACGTACGGCTTGGTCGCGCCCGGCAGCAGCCGCTCCAACTCCCGTACGGCCCGCGGCTGTTCGCCGAAGAGGTCGGCGACGTACCAGATGCCCTCGACGACCTCGTCGGTCGCCATGCCCCACAGAGCGCGGCCCCGCCGGCGCATCCGCGGGCCGAAGCCGGCCAGGACGGGTTCCATGTGCTCGGCGACCGCGGCCCGCACCTCGGCCCGCAGTGCCTCCTCGTCGGCGACCACCCGGGCCCCGGGCAGCAGCGCGGCCGGGTCGCCGGGCAGGCAGGCGAAGGAGTCGGTACGGACGGCCAGCCGACCCATGTCGAAGCACTCGGCCGTGCGGTCGTAGGAGACGTGGGTCACGGGGAGGCGGGGGACGCGGCGGTGGAGGAACCACGGGACGGTGAACAGGAGGACGACCGGCCAGGCGTAGCGGTGCAGGCCGAAGGTGGCTATCACGTCCGGGCGGCCGCGGCGGCCGTGGTCGCGCAGGACCTGGGCGTCGTCCCGGGCCAGGAACGCCTCCAGGCCTTCGCCGCCCTCCGCGAGTGCGGCTGCCGAGATCCAGCCGCCGCCGGTCGGGGTGGGTTGTTCCGGGGTGAGTTCGGTGATCGCGAGCCCGGGGATGACCTCGGTGAGGCGGGCGTACGAGTCCGCTACGGCCGAAGAAGGCAAGGGCATGCCGGGACCACCGATTCGCCGTTGGTTTAAAGGTAAGGCTTACCTTACCCATCACCTCGGTAATTTGAACTAGTCCGATCTGCGCCTAAGGTGCTTGACGGACGAGTAACAAGACGCCGTAATGACCCCAAGTACCGACACGTCCGGAGGAGGACCCGTGAAGCAGGGCGCGCAGGGCTCCGCCGGGACCGGCATTCCGGACGCGGCCGCCCGGGGGGCCCGGGTGCCGCCGCAGCAGAGCGCCGCCGACGTGGACCGGGATCGGGGCCGGGGCCTCGCGGACGGCAGCGGTGACGTGCGCGGTGAGCACACGCACAGCGAGACGCCGATCCCGCGCCCCCGTCAGGTCCTCCAGCGGCCCTCCGTGCGCGGTCAGATACTGGACGCGCTGCGCACCGCGCTCGTCGGCGGGGAGCTGACCCCGGGCGAGGTCTACTCCGCGCCCGCGCTCGGCGACCGGTTCGGCGTCTCCGCGACCCCCGTGCGCGAGGCCATGCAGCAGCTCGCCACCGAGGGGGCCGTCGAGGTCGTGCCGAACCGGGGCTTCCGGGTGATCGAGCGGGGCGCCCGTGAACTCGCCGAACTGGCCGAGATCCGGGCCCTGATCGAGGTGCCGGTGATGCTCCGGCTCGCCCGTACCGTGCCCGCCGCCCGCTGGGCCGATCTGCGTCCGCTGGCCGAGGGGGCCGTGCGCGCCGCGTCCTCCGGGTGCCGGGCGACGTACGCGGAGTCCGACCGGGCCTTCCACCGCGCGGTGCTCGCCCTCGCCGGCAACGAACAGCTCGTCCAGATCGCCGAGGACCTGCACCGGCGCGCCCAGTGGCCGCTGGTCGGCGGTCCCGTCACGCGCGGGCGGGCCGACCTGGTCGCGGACGCGGCCGAACACCTCGCGCTCCTCGACGCGTTGGCCGCGGGGGAGTGGGACGTGGTGCGGTCCCTGGTGCAGGAGCACTTCGCGGGATCGGCGTGATCTCGAATATGTGACTCCGGTCACGAGCGGGTCCGGGTCCGGCCACTGGGGTCCCCGCCGGGAACCCGCCCGCCCGTCGCTGACGTGCCCCACGGCGAGGACCGACCGACCGATCCGCGGGGGAGAACGCCGATGTTTCCGAATCCGGGCCAGCAGGCCGCCCAACAGGCCGCACAACGCGGCGCCGAGCAGGCGGCCCGACAGGCGGCACAGGACGGCATGCGCGCGGCCCAGATGGGCGCCCGCCGCACCCACTCCGGCCGCGGCGGCAGCCTCCTGTCCTTCCTCCTGCTCGTCGCCGTGGGGGTGTTGGTCGCCCGCGACCCCGAACTCCGGTCGTCCGTCCTGCAGTTCGTCCACCACGTCGTGAACGTCGTCCAGAGCCGGACCGACAGCTCCTGACCTAGGCCATCGCCGCCAACTGCCGTGCCGGCACCCGGAACAGGCGCCGGGCCTCGTTGCGCAGCCGGGATGCCTCGGGCTCGGCCTCGGCGTCCAAGAGGGACGCGAGGGCCGGGATCCGACCGACGGCTCCTGGCCTACGCGGTGGCCGCATCCCGGCGCCGGCACCGCCAACTGCCGTGCCGGCACCGGGGAACAGTCGCCGTGCCTCCTCGTGCAGCCGGAGTGCCTCGGGCTTGGCCTCCGCGTCCGCGAGGGACGCGACGGCCGGCGCCCGACCGACGGCCCTTGGCCTACGCGGTCGCCGCCCCCGGCGCCGGGACCGCCAACTGCCGTGCCAGCCATGTCGGTACGCCCCCGAGCAGCCGGAACAGGCGTCGCGCCTCCTCGCGCAGCCGGGACGCCTCCGGTTCGGCCTCGGCGTCCGCGAGGGAGGCGAGGGCCGGGGCTGTGCCGACGAGGTAGCCCAACTCCTCGCGGATGCGGAGGGATTCGGCGAAGCCGTGGCGGGCCTCCGCCAACTCGCCGTCGCGCAGCGCGAGTCCGGCCAGGTGGCGGTGGGTGAAGGAGAGGAGCAGGGGGTCGGTCTGGTCGGCGGCGGCCGCGTGGGCACGCCGGTACGCGGCCCGGGCGGCCTGCGGGGAGCGTGCCAGGTTCTCCGCGACCAGCCCCCGCCGGAAGTCCAGCAGCGCCCGCCCCGCACCGTTCGGCGGGATCAGCGCCGCCGCCCGCCCGAGCGCGGCCCGCGCCTCGTCGGCCCGGTCGCGGACCGAGTGCAGCGTGGCCGCGTAGGCGAGGTATCCGCGCTCGCAGGCCGCCGCGCCCCGCTCGTCGTCGCTGTGGGCCAGCGCCTCGGCCGTACGCAGCGCGTCGTCGGCGTCCTCCCAGCCCTGCTCGGTGTAGAGACACCGCTCCACGAGCAGCGCGGTCCGCTGGAGGGCCGGTGCCGCGGTGTCGGGCCGCAGCAGCGCTGCCGCGTCGACCCAGCAGGCCCGCGAGCGCAGCCGCCACACCGCGGTCTGGAGGGGATCGTCACCTTCGGTCGTTCCGTGTCCAGACATGGCGGAATGCGCCACGTTGCCCTCCCCGAGCACACCATTGAGCTGTTGAGTGGTGGCATCTCAGCACGGATCGTAGGGCCCGGCCAAGAGGGTGGGTGAAAGAATTCACAAAGTCGTGGGATCTTCGGGTCAGCTCATCCGCAGTGCCAGGAAGAAATCCAGCTTGTCCTCAAGGCGCGAGAGGTCACGACTCGTCAACTGCTCGATCCTGCCGACCCGGTAGCGCAACGTGTTGACGTGCAGGTGCAGCCGGGTCGCACAGCGCGTCCAGGAACCGTCGCACTCCAGGAACGCCTCCAGCGTCGGGATCAGCTCCGCGCGGTGCCGGCGGTCGTAGTCGCGCAGCGGGTCGAGGAGACGCGCGGTGAAGGCCCGTCGTACGTCGTCCGGCACGAAGGGGAGGAGGAGGACGTGCGAGGCCAGCTCCTGGTGGCCCGCCGCGCACACCCGGCCCGGCCTGGCGGCGGCGACCCGCCGCGCGTGCCGCGCCTCCTCCAGCGCCCCGTGCAGCCCCTCCGCCGAGTGCACCGCCGCGCTCACCCCGAGCGTGACCCGCCCGTCGCCGTCGAGCCCGGCCGACAGCGGATCCCGTACGGCCTCCAGCAGCACGTCCGCGTGGATGCCGGACTCGGAGCCGTCGTGCTCCGCCGACACCGCGGGCAGCGGTACGAGCGCGATCGCCTCGTCGCCCGTGTGGGCCACGGCGATGCGGTCGGAGGGCTCGGGGCCCGTCGTCAGCGGGTCGACCAGGATCTCCTCCAGGAGCGACTGGGCGACCGGGCCGGCCTCCATGTCTGCGCCGTCCCACTCGACCCGGGCCACGACGACCTGCCAGTGCGGGGCCGCCCCGAGCCCGGGCAGCAGCACGGGAGCGGCGACCCGTAGGCGGGCGGCGATCTCGGCCGGTGCGGCGCCCGTCTGGACCAGTTCCAGGACTTCCTGCGCGAGCCGTCTGCGGACCGTGCGCGCCGCGTCCCGCCGGTCCCGCTCGACCGCGATCAACTGCGTGACGCCCTGCAACAGGTCGAGGCGCTCGTCCGGCCAGTCCCCGGCGTCCGCCTCGACCGCGAGCAGCCAGTCCGACAGCACCGTCTCGCGCACGTCCCGCGAACCCTGCGCGGACCGCCCGCCGCCACGGATCGGGAACAGGGAGTACGTCGAGCCGCCCAGCGCCAGCCGGTGCGGCCCCCGGCGGCCCGTGCGGGCGGCGGCCAGCTGCTCGGCGGCCAGCTTCGCGCACACGTCGACGGGCAGCGCCGGCCCCGACACCTTCGAACCCGCGATGAGCCGCCCGGTCGGCGACAGCACCCACGCCCGTAGATCCAGGTCGGAGCCGAGCAGGTCCAGGACCACGTCCGGGCCGCCCCCCGCCGGACCCGAGGTCATCATCCGGCGGTGCCGGTCCACCACGGCCGCGAGATCACCGGCCCGCTCGCCGGACACCTGCCGTACGACATGCTCGGTGATCGTCGCGAACGCCACCGACTCGTTGACCGCGAACAGCGGCAGCCGGTGCCGGGCGCAGGCCTGAATCAGGTCGTCCGGGATGTTTCCGAGCTCGGCTTCGCCGGCCGCCAGCGCGGCCACCCCGGCGGACACCAGGAGCCGTACGAACGGCTCGGTGTCGGAGGCGTTCTTGCGCCAGGCCAGGCCGGTCAGGACCAGCTCGCCGCCCGAGAGGTAGCGGCTCGGGTCGCGCAGGTCGGTGGTCATCACCCCGCGGACCGTGCGGTCCAGCTCGTCCTCGCCGCCGAGCAGCCGCAGCCCCAGCGCATCGGTGTCCAGAAGTGCGCGCAGCCGCATCGCCGTCGCCGCCGTTCTTTGTCTAGAAAACTACGATGAACCAAGAGGTGCTGTGGGTGCGGGGCCGTGCGGGGCTGTTTCCCGCGTTTCCACAGGGAATCGGAGGGGTTACTGATGACCTCTGTTCATATGAATCTACAAGATGCCCGCGCTGGCCAGCCAACTCCTTCATGGTTTCCGTGACTGACCCGCTCCGCGCACGGCGCTGTGTACTGACCTCACGCTGCATTAACAGCACATGAACGAGCCGGACCCGCCGCACACGAACTGGCTTGATCCGTACGACCCACGAGACGAAGAAGAGAGCCGGTCATGGACTTCCTTCGCCCCGCCAGCTGGGAGGAGGCGCTCGCCGCCAAGGCAGAGCACCCCACCGCAGTACCGATCGCGGGCGGCACCGATGTGATGGTCGAGATCAACTTCGACCACCGCAGGCCCGAGTACCTGCTCGACCTGAACCGCATCGGCGACCTCTACGAGTGGGAGGTCGGCGCCGACAGCGTGCGGCTCGGGGCCTCGGTCCCGTACACCCGGATCATGGAGAACCTGCGCGGCGAGCTGCCGGGCCTCTCCCTCGCCTCGCACACGGTCGCCTCCCCGCAGATCCGCAACCGCGGCGGCGTCGGCGGCAACCTCGGCACCGCCTCCCCGGCCGGCGACGCCCACCCCGCGCTCCTCGCGGCCGGCGCCGAGGTCGAGGCCGAGTCGGTGCGCGGCACGCGGCTCATCCCGATCGACGAGTTCTACACCGGCGTGAAGCGCAACGCGCTCGCCCCCGACGAACTGATCAGGGCCGTGCACATCAAGAAGGCGGACGGCCCGCAGCAGTACTCCAAGGTCGGCACCCGCAACGCCATGGTCATCGCCGTCTGCGCCTTCGGCTTCGCCCTGCACCCGGCCACCCGCACGGTCCGCACCGGCATCGGATCGGCCGCGCCGACCCCCGTCCGGGCGAAGACCGCCGAGGAATTCCTGAACGCGGCGCTCGACGAGGGCGGCTTCTGGGAGAGCGGCAAGATCATCACGCCGTCGGTCGCCAAGCAGTTCGCGGACCTGTGCGCCGCCGCCTGCAACCCGATCGACGACGTCCGGGGCACCGCGAGCTACCGCCGCCACGCGGTCGGCATCATGGCCCGCCGCACGCTGACCTGGACCTGGGAGTCGTACCGCGGCACTGACGGCCGCTCCATCGAGAAGGGGAGTGTCGCCTGATGCGCGTCAATTTCACGGTCAACGGCCGCCCGCAGGAAGCGGACGACGTGTGGGAGGGCGAGTCCCTGCTGTACGTGCTGCGGGAGCGGATGGGCCTCCCGGGTTCGAAGAACGCCTGCGAGCAGGGCGAGTGCGGTTCCTGCACCGTCCGCCTCGACGGCATCCCGGTGTGTTCGTGTCTCGTCGCGGCCGGGCAGGTCGAGGGTCGCGAGGTCGTCACGGTGGAGGGGCTCGCGGACTACGCGCGGCAGCGGGGAGGTGGGTCGGGAAAGTGTGACACTTCTGCGAAAAGTGACACACTTTTCCAGGGAGGGTCCCCGGCCCGGCAGCCCGGGCCGACCGACTCGCAGACCGGCGAGGGCACCCAACTCGCCCCCATCCAGCAGGCGTTCATCGACGCCGGCGCCGTCCAGTGCGGTTTCTGCACCCCTGGTCTCCTCGTCGCCGCCGACGAGATGCTGGAGCACAACCCGACCCCGATCGACGCGGACATCCGCGAGGCGCTCTCGGGCAACCTGTGCCGCTGCACCGGCTACGAGAAGATCATGGACGCGGTACGCCTGGCGGCCGCCCGGCAGGGAGAGGCGGTCTGACATGTCTGTCAAAGGCGCCCCCATCGGTACTCCCACCAAGGTCACCCAGGGTTCGAAGACCAAGGGCGGCATCGGCGAGTCCACGCTCCGCCCGGACGGCACCCTCAAGGTCACCGGCGAGTTCGCGTACTCGTCCGACATGTGGCACGAGGACATGCTCTGGGGCCAGATCCTGCGCTCCACGGTCGCGCACGCCGAGATCGTCTCCATCGACACCGTCGAGGCCCTGAAGACCCCGGGCGTCTACGCCGTCATGACCTACGACGACCTGCCGACCGACGTGAAGAACTATGGCCTGGAGATCCAGGACACCCCGGTCCTCGCGCACGGCAAGGTCCGCCACCACGGCGAGCCGGTCGCGATCGTCGCCGCCGACCACCCGGAGACGGCCCGCCGCGCCGCCGCGAAGATCAAGGTCGAGTACCGCGAACTCCCGGTCATCACCGACGAGTTGTCCGCGACCGCGCCGGACGCGATCCTCATCCACGAGGGCCGCGACGACCACCACATCGGCCATGTCCCGCACCCGAACATCGTGCACCGCCAGCCGATCGTGCGCGGCGACGTGGCGGCCGCCCGCGAGCGCGCCGACTTCATCGTCGAGGGCGAGTACACCTTCGGCATGCAGGACCAGGCGTTCCTCGGCCCGGAGTCCGGACTCGCGGTCCCCTCCGAGGACGGCGGCGTCGACCTCTACATCGCCACCCAGTGGCTGCACTCGGACCTCAAGCAGATCGCGCCCGTGCTCGGCCTGCCCGAGGACAAGGTCCGTATGACGCTCTCCGGCGTCGGCGGCGCGTTCGGCGGCCGCGAGGACCTGTCGATGCAGATCCACGCCTGCCTGCTGGCCCTGCGCACCGGCAAGCCGGTGAAGATCGTCTACAACCGCTTCGAGTCCTTCTTCGGGCATGTCCACCGCCACCCCGCCAAGCTCTACTACGAGCACGGCGCGACGAAGGACGGCAAGCTCACCCACCTCAAGGCCCGGATCGTCCTGGACGGCGGCGCCTACGCGTCGGCCTCTCCGGCGGTCGTAGGAAACGCTTCGTCGCTCGGCGCCGGACCGTACGTGATCGACGACGTCGACATCGAGGCCATCGCGCTCTACACCAACAACCCGCCCTGCGGCGCGATGCGCGGTTTCGGCGCGGTCCAGGCGTGCTTCGCCTACGAGGCCCAGATGGACAAGCTGGCCGACAAGGTGGGCATGGACCGGGTCGTGTTCCGTCAGCTCAACGCGATGGAGCAGGGCACGATCATGCCGACCGGGCAGCCGGTCGACTCCCCGGCACCGGTCGCCGAACTCCTGCGCCGCGTCAAGGCGATGCCCATGCCGCCCGAGCAGCAGTGGCTCGCGGCCGGAGAGGCCGCCGACGTACGGCAGTTGCCGGGTGGCCTGTCCAACACCACGCACGGCGAAGGCGTCGTACGAGGGGTCGGTTACGCGGTCGGCATCAAGAACGTCGGCTTCTCCGAGGGCTTCGACGACTACTCAACGGCCAAGGTCCGCCTGGAAGTTGTCGGCGGTGAACCCGTCGCCGTCGTGCACACCGCGATGGCGGAGGTCGGCCAGGGCGGAGTCACCGTCCACGCGCAGATCGCCCGCACGGAGCTGGGCGTCACGCAGGTGACGATCCACCCGGCGAACACGCAGGTGGGCAGCGCCGGTTCGACCTCGGCCTCACGGCAGACGTACGTCACCGGTGGCGCGGTCAAGAACTCCTGCGAGCTGGTCCGCGAGAAGGTCCTGGAGATGGGCCGCCGCAAGCTCGGCACCTACCACCCGGCCTGGGCCAGCGCCGAACTCCTCCTGGAGGGCGGCAAGGTGGTCACCGATGGCGGCGAGGTCCTCGCCGATCTGGTCGACGTCCTCGAAGGCGAGACCGTCGAGATCGAGGCCGAGTGGCGGCACCGCGCGACCGAGCCCTTCGACCTCCGTACCGGACAGGGCTTCGGGCACGTCCAGTACACGTTCGCCGCGCACCGCGCCGTCGTCGAGGTCGACACCGAACTCGGCCTCGTCAAGGTCATCGAACTGGCCTGCGCGCAGGACGTCGGCAAGGCGCTCAACCCGCTGTCCGTCATCGGCCAGATCCAGGGCGGTACGACCCAGGGTCTCGGCGTGGCGGTCATGGAGGAGATCATCGTCGACCCGAAGACCGCGAAGGTCAGGAACCCGTCCTTCACGGACTACCTCATCCCCACGATTCTCGACACCCCGACCATTCCGGTCGATGTGCTCGAACTCGCCGACGAGCACGCCCCGTACGGGCTGCGCGGCATCGGCGAGGCCCCCACCCTGTCGTCGACTCCGGCCGTCCTGGCGGCAATTCGGAACGCGACCGGGCTGGAACTGAACAGGACACCGGTACGCCCGGAGCACCTCACGGGCACATGACCTTTCGAGGTCCCAACCGGTGACGCCCTGGGGGGAGTTGGTCCCCCCTGGGCCCCCATTGTTCGTCTCGGGCCGTCCCCCGGGTCGTCCATCCCAAATCCCGCGCGCCGCCGAGGCGGCCGACGGGTGCCCCTGTGAACCTTGGGAGATGGCCCCATGACCCAGCAGTCAGTGGAACCCAGGACCGCCGCCGAGGACTCGGGTGAAGGAACCCGCGTCCCGGCCGGCCGGTCCTGGCTCGACCGGTACTTCCACATATCCCGGCGGGGATCGACCGTCGCGCGTGAGGTGCGCGGCGGAGTCACCACCTTCATGGCGATGGCGTACATCCTGCTGCTCAACCCCCTGATCCTGTCCGGCAAGGACGTCGCGGGGGACACGCTCGGCCAGAAAGGGCTGATCACCGCGACCGCGTTCGCGGCGGCCTTCACCACCCTCCTGATGGGCTTCGTCGGCAAGGTGCCCCTCGCCCTCGCCGCCGGCCTCTCCGTCTCCGGTGTGCTCTCCTCGCAGGTCGCCCCGCAGATGACCTGGCCGCAGGCGATGGGCATGTGCGTGATGTACGGCGTGGTGATCATGCTGCTCGTCGTCACCGGCCTGCGCGAGATGATCATGAACGCGATCCCGCTCGCGCTGAAACACGGCATCACGATGGGCATCGGCCTGTTCATCGCGCTCATCGGCTTCTACAAGTCCGGCTTTGTGCACCAGGGCAAGGCGACCCCGCTCACCCTCGGCCCGGCGGGTGAACTCGCGGGCTGGCCCGTCCTGTTGTTCGCCGGGACCCTGCTCCTGATCTTCATGCTCCAGGCCCGCAACATGCCCGGCGCGATCCTCATCGGGATCATCACCGGCACGGTCGTCGCCGCGATCCTGAACGCCGCCGGGGTCATCGCCCCCAAGCAGTGGGCCAGCGGCTCCGCCCCCGAACTGCACGGCAGCGCGGTCTCGATGCCGGACTTCTCGCTCTTCGGCCATGTGGAGTTCGGCGGTTGGGGCAAGGTTGGCGCGATGACGGTCGGCATGATCGTGTTCACGCTTGTCCTGGCCGGCTTCTTCGACGCGATGGCCACCATCATCGGCGTCGGCACCGAGGCGAACCTCGCCGACGCCAAGGGCCGGATGCCGGGTCTCTCGAAGGCGCTGTTCATCGACGGCGCCGGCGGCGCGATCGGCGGCGTGGCGGGCGGCTCCGGCCAGACCGTCTTCATCGAGTCGGCGACAGGGGTCGGCGAGGGCGCCCGAACGGGCCTCGCCTCGGTGGTCACCGGCCTGTTCTTCGCCGCCTGTCTCTTCTTCACCCCGGTCACCGCGATCGTCCCGCAGGAGGTCGCGTCCGCCGCCCTGGTCGTCATCGGCTCGATGATGCTGATGAACGCCCGGCACGTGGACTGGGCCGACCGGGCCACCGCGATCCCTGTCTTCCTGACGATAGTTGTGATGCCGTTCACCTACAGCATCACCGCGGGCGTCTCCGCCGGAGTCATCTCGTACGTCGCCATCAAGGCCGCCCAGGGCAAGGCGCGGGAGATCGGCGCCTTCATGTGGGGGCTGACCGTCATCTTCCTCGTCTACTTTGCCCTCAACCCTGTCGAGAGCTGGCTGGGCGTGCACTAGCCCCCCCAACTACCCTTCCCCGCAACCTCGTTAGGAGACCGAGATGCTGGACATCGCCGAAGAGCTGCACCGGTGGGTCGAGCAGGGCCGCGACTTCGCCGTCGCCACCGTGGTGGCCGTCGGCGGCAGCGCGCCCCGCCAGCCCGGCGCCGCCCTCGCGGTGGACACCGACGGCACGGCGATCGGCTCGGTCTCCGGGGGCTGTGTGGAGGGCGCGGTCTACGAACTGTGCCAACAGGCCCTCGCGGACGGCGAAACCGTCCTGGAGCGCTTCGGCTACAGCGACGAGGATGCCTTCGCCGTCGGCCTGACCTGCGGCGGAGTCATCGACATCCTCGTCACACCGGTACGGGTCGGCGACCCCGCCCGACCGGTGATCACCGCCGCCCTCTCCACCGCGACGAGCGGCGGGGCGGCGGCCCTGGCCCGGGTCGTCTCCGGCCCAACTCACCTGCGGGGCCGCGCGCTTGTCGTCCACCCCGACGGTTCCTACGACGGCGGGTTCGGCGCCCACCCCGAGCTGGACCGCACGATCGCCGCCGAGGCCGGCGCCCATCTGGACGCGGGCCGCACAGGCACGGTCGAGATCGGCGAGCAGGGCTCCCGCTGCGGGGCCCCGCTCACCGTCCTGGTCGAGTCCTCGGTCCCGCCACCCCGGATGATCGTGTTCGGCGCGATCGACTTCGCCTCCGCCCTGGTCCGCGTCGGCAAGTTCCTCGGCTACCACGTCACGGTGTGCGACGCCCGCCCCGTCTTCGCCACCCGGACCCGCTTCCCCGACGCCGACGAGATCGTCGTCGAGTGGCCCCACAAGTACCTCGCCCGCACGGACGTCGACGCCCGCACCGTCCTGTGCGTCCTCACCCACGACGCCAAGTTCGACGTACCCCTGCTCCAGCTCGCCCTGCGCCTCCCGGTGGCGTACGTCGGCGCGATGGGCTCCCGTCGCACCCACCTCGACCGCAACGAGCGCCTGCGTGAAGTCGGCGTCACGGAGCTGGAGTTGGCGCGGCTCAGGTCCCCGATCGGGCTCGACCTCGGCGCGCGTACGCCCGAGGAGACGGCCCTGTCGATCGCGGCGGAGATCGTCGCCAACAGGCGTGGCGGCAGCGGCAGTTCACTCACCGGCGCACACACGCCGATCCACCACGACGCGACGTCGCTGCCCGCCCGACGGATCGGGTCGGTGGCCTGAACGGCGCGGCTCAGCGCGTCGCGGGCGGTCGTACGGAGAAGGCCGTGTCGCCCGCCACGGCCACGAGCGCGTCCTTGACGAGCAGGACGTACGGGGTGGTGTCGTCCGTCGAGTCACCGGCGTTCGACAGCGCGGACGTACTCCACTCGACGGCTCCCGTGCTCCGGTCCAGGGCGAGCAACCGCCCGAACCGGTTCGCGAAATACAGTCTGTCGAACTTCGCCGAGAACACCGGCGTCGACAGGTTCTCGGTGTCCGTCCCCCGCTGCCACAGCCGCTTGCCGTCGGCCGCGCGCACGGCGGTGACCGTGCCGTTCGGGCGGACGAAGTAGATGACGCCCTTGACGAGGGTGGGCGTACCGCGCGAGGTGCCCGGCAGCGGCACCCGCACGCTACCTCCGGCGGGGTCCACCTCTTCCAGCGCGGTGTACGGCTGGTCCTCGCCGCTGGCGAAGTAGCCCTCCGCCAGCTTCGGCACCGCGAACAGCAGCCGCCCGTCGAGCATGCCCAACGGCATCGCGCCCGTGGGGAGTTGGGCGATCTCCTTCGCCGTGCCGGTCTTCGCGTCCAGACGCAGCAGGCTGCGGCCGCCCTTGGAGGGATCGTCCATCGGCTCGCACAGGGCGTAGGGGGCGCCGCCCAGCACGGTCGGGGTGCAGGCGGTGCCGGTCGTCGACTTCGCGGCGGCGGTCCACAGTTGGTGGCCCGACCTGTCGTAGGCGACGAACCGCGTCGCGTTCACGTCCATCGCCAGGACGCCGCCGTCGAACAGGACGGCGTTGCGGTCCTCGCTCACCGGGTGCTGCCAGAGCCGGGTGCCGGTCTTCGCGTCCAGGGCGACCAGGCGGCGGGCGATGTAGGTCTGGGACGAGTCCGGTTTGACGTAGGTGTAGAGGCGGCCGTCCCGGACGCCGACGGGGCGCGCGGTCTCCGGGCTGGTGCCCGAGCGCCAGCCGACCCGGCCGGAGGCGGCGTCGAGCGCGGTGACCGTGAAGCCGGTGCCGGCGCAGTACACGGTGCTGCTCCCCGCCACACACCCGGACTCGCCGTAGTCGAGGGGTTCGCCCGTCTTGCCGGTGACCAGGCTCGACCGCCACGGCTGCCAGCCGGTGGGCAGCGCCATGGCCGCGGTGGACGTGGACGCGGCCGGTGTGCCGGTGTCCGTGGTGCGGTCCGACATCCAGTGCAGGGTCGTCAGACCGAGCGCGCCGACGGCGACCGCGGTGGCCAGAGCGATGGCCAATCGCCTTGCTCTGCGCGGGCGTTGGCTGTCGGGGTGGACGGTCTCCGGAGCGGCGGGGTGGGGACGTGGTGCCTGGGGAAGGTCCGCCACCACGGTGGGCCAGGACCCCGCACCGGACTCGGAGCCGGACTCCGAATCGGGCAGGTCCAGCAACATGCCGTGCAGCTCGGTCAGTTGGGGACGGGCCGCCGCGTCCTTGTCCAGACAGCGTTCGGCGATGCTCCGCAGCGGCTCGGACACACCGTCCAGCCTCGGCTGCTCGTACATGACTTGATAACCCGTCAGGTACGGGCTGGCGCCGTCGAAGGGACGGTTGCCGGTGGCCGCATAGACGAGGAGCGAGCCGAGCGAGAAGACGTCGGAGGCGGCGGTGACGTCCCGGGGCGCGGCGAACTGCTCGGGAGACATGAAGGGCGGGGTGCCGATCAGACGGCCGGTGACGGTGAGGGATTGGTTGTCGGCGGCGCGGGAGATGCCGAAGTCGATGACGCGGGGGCCGTCCTCGGCGAGCAGCACGTTGCTCGGTTTCAAGTCCCGGTGCACGACGCCCGCTTGGTGGATGTCCCGCAGCGCCTCGACCAGTCCCAGGGCGAGCGTGCGCAGGGCGCGGCCCTCCAACGGGCCGCCCCTCTCGACGACTTCGGCCACGGTGGGGCCGGGGACGTAGAGCGTGGCCATCCAGGGCAGTTCGGCGTCCGCGTCGGCGTCCACGACAGGCGCGGTGAAGGCGCCGCTCACCCGGCGGGCCGCCGCGATCTCCTGCCGGAACCGTGCCCGGAACTCCTCGTCCAGCGCGTACTGCGCGTGCACGACCTTGACGGCGACCTGCCGTCCCGAGGCCGACCGCCCGAGATACACGACGCCCATCCCGCCGCTGCCGAGCCGGTCGACCAGCGCGTAACCGCCGATCGACTCCGTGTCCCCGGGGCGAAGCGACATGTCGCCGGTCACCTTTCCTGTTTCCCGTGCCCGGAAGGGCCGTCCAGAGCCATCACACTAAGGTCCATCACCCTAGGCCGTTCGTTCCGCTCACCGGGCATCGGCCTCGGGGCACCCGGAAATGAGTTGCGGGGCCGGAGCGCCCCCGTCTTCCATGGCCCCATGGTGTCCACCGACCGACTGCTCGCCTTCGCGGCCCTGTCCTTCCTGCTGATCATCGTCCCCGGCCCCAGCGTGCTGTTCGTGATCGGACGGGCGCTGGCCCACGGCCGCCGGGCCGCGCTTACCACCGTCGTCGGCAACACCCTCGGCGCCTACCTGCTCGTCGTGGCGGTCGCGCTCGGCGTCGGTTCGCTGGTGGAGCGCTCGGTGCTCGTCTTCACGGCACTGAAGCTCGCCGGCGCCGCGTACCTGGTGTACCTCGGGGTGAAGGCGTGGCGCCAACGCGGCTCCCTGCGGGCCGCGTTCGCCGGTGAGGAGGCCGCTCCGCACAGCGGGCTGCGCACGCTGTGGGAGGGGTTCGCCGTCGGGGTGGCCAACCCCAAGACCATCGTGTTCTTCGCCGCCGTACTGCCCCAGTTCGTGGACCGCGAACAGGGCCATGTGACAGGGCAGATGCTGCTCCTCGGCCTCGTCTTCAACCTCATCGCCGTGGCCTCGGACAGCGTGTGGGGACTGGTCGCGTCCACGGCCCGGGACTGGTTCGCGCGCTCGCCCCGCCGACTGTCCGCGGTGGGCGGGGTCGGCGGGCTCACGATGATCGGCCTGGGCGTGACGGTCGCGGTGACCGGCCGCAAGGACTGACTCCGTAAGCACTCAAGACCTCAAGACCTCAAGACCTCAAGACCTCAAGACCTGAAGACCTGAAGGACTCAAGGACTTGGAGGACTGACTTCGTAGGGACCCGACCGCGCTACGACCGTCTCAGCAGCCCGTTCACCGCCCGCCCGAACATCGACCGCGCGGCCCACCGCAGCGGCCGGTCGAAGAGGCGCGGCAGGAAGCGGACCGCCAGCTCCTCCTCCCACACCACGCGGCTACGGCCCCCCGGCCCCGGCCGGACCTCGATCTCCGCCCAGCCGGTGACGACCCGCCCCCGCTTCTCCAGACGGACCAGACCCGGCTCGTCCTCCGTCGGCGGGCGCCACACGGTGACCTCCATCCGGTCGTCGAAGCCGAGCGGGCCGAGCCCGGAGCGGGCCACGAAGACCGTGCCCTCACCGGTCGGCGGAGGAGTGACCACGGTGACCCTGGTCAGGGGGACGACATCGGCGTGGCGTGGCCACTCCGTCAACCGGCGCCACGCCTCCTCAAGGGGAAGGGGGGCCGTGCGTTCGAGACGGAAGTTGACCATGTATGGATCGTAGAGAACGCTTCTTGATCGGCGATACTTTCATCGGCGGCTCACACCCATGGCCTAGCGGTTCATAGGTACGCAGACGTACACCCGACAGCCGCCCCGAGTTTCCCCGCGTCCAGGCCGGAGCGGGCGCCTCCCCCCTACGCTCTGTCCCATGGGCGGGCATCCCGCCTGCCCGCAGGGGGAGTTGGTCGTCATGCCACTGAAGGCCTACGGCGTTCTGATCACGCGCGCGGTGGACACCAGGCGCGAGGGCGCCGCCGGGACACCGCACTACCAGATCCATCTCACGGACGACTCGGGCACACATTTCCGGGCCGCGGTCAACGTCCTGTCCGCCGAGCAGCCTTCCGAACTGCTCTATCTCGTCAGCGAGGACTTCCAACACCCGGTCACCGCCCGGCTGGAGGGCCTCCCGAGCGGCTGGAACACCCTGCTGCCCGGACCCGGCGGCCCGAACCTCGACTTCGTGCGCGGCAACCTCTTCGACCCGGCGCAACTGCGCACCCTCCCGCCGGACGCGAGCGGCCCCGACAACGACCTCGCCGACCTCCTCGACCACTACGTACGACGCGCGGTGGACGACCCGGACGCCCGGCTGTACGTCTTCGGCGAGCGTTTCGGCCCCGAACCGACCGTCAAGGACAAGGTGTTCGGCTTCCTGCCCGGCAACGGCGTCCACGACATCCACATGAACCAGGGCAACAGCCGCCGCTTCAGCGGCGACGACGGGGTCTGGCAGGACGGCGGCCTCCTCATCCACTTCCCGGCACAGTCTCGCTGGGTCGGTATCTTCCTCGCCTTCCAGAGCCAGTCCTGGCACACCGACGACACCACCGGCCACACCCTGGAGGACACCGACGGTTCGCGCCCCGACCCCGGCAGCCGGCCCGTCCGGATCGTGGCGGCCCTGGTCAACCCGCGCGGCCCGGCGCCCGAGCCGGAGAGCGTCACGCTCCTCAACGCCTCGCCCGATCCGCTCGACCCGACCGGCTGGCGGGTACGGGACCGGCTCGGCCACTCCTGCGCGGTACCGCCCGGCCCCCTCCCCCCGGGCGCCACTCTGCTCGTCCCGCTCACCGACGGCGTCCAACTCGGCAACCAGGGCGGCGAGATCACCCTCCTCGACGCGAACGGCCTCAAGGTCCACGGCGTTTCGTACACCGCCGACCAGGCCGCACGGGAGGGCTGGACGGTCGTCTTCTGACCAACTGGTCCGAACTGCCCGGAAGTTCCCTACCGCACCGGGACACCCGTCCGGCACGATGAGCCCGACCCGCACCGCACCGCACCGCACCGCATCACGCCATCGGCCGGAGGGTGTCCCGTGAACCGCGAACTGCACGCCGGGCTCGACGACTTGCAGCGCGACCCGTATCCGGCCTACACCCGGGCACGGCAGACCGAGGGCCTCACCCACCTCGCCGAACTCGACGCCTGGCTCGTCTCCCGGGACGCCGACGTACGCGAAGTCCTGCGCCGCCCCGAGGACTTCTCCTCAGCGATGGCCCTACGGCCCGACGTGCTCCCGGCGCCCGCCGCGCTCGCCATCCTCGGCGGCGGCTTCGGCGGGCGACCCGTCGTCGTCACGGCGGACGGCGCGCGGCACCAGCAGTTGCGCGCACCCATCGTCCGCGGCCTCTCGCCGTCCCGGGTCGCGGCGGTCCTGCCGTACGCCGCCGAGCGCGCAGCGGCCCTGGTGGACACGTTCGTGGACGGGCAGCGCAAGGACGGGCACGTCGAGTTGATGTCGGCGTACGCCAGGAGGCTCCCCGGCGAGGTCGTCGGCAGGATCGTCGGCCTCGACCCCGCCGACGTGCCCGGCGTCGTCCACGGGGGTCACCGCGCCGAGGAGTTGCTCTTCCGCCCGCTGGCGGAGGACGAGCAGATCGCCGCGGCCGAGGACGTCGTCGCGATGCAGCGCACGCTCGACCGGTACGTACGGGAGCGGCACGCAGACCCCCGCCAGGACCTCTGTACGGAACTGATCGCTTCGGTCGCCGAGGAGGGGGACGGCGGCGACCTGACCCTGGAGCACAGGCACCAACTCGTCGCCCATCTCCAGAACTTGCTCCTCGCAGGTCACCTCACCACCACCGCGCTCATCGGCACGACCGTCCTGCATCTGCTCAGTCACCCGGACCAGTGGGAGCTGCTCCGCGCCGAACCCGATCGCATCCCCGCGGCGATCGAGGAGGCGGCCCGCTACGACACCGCGTTGCAGGGCTTCCGCAGGGTCACCACCCGGCCGGTCGTCCTCGCCGGTACCGAACTCCCCGCCGGAGCAGCGCTGTTCGTCGCCTTCGGCTCGGCCAACCGGGACGAGAAGCGCCATGCGCGTGCCGACACCTTCGACATCACCCGCACCCCGAGCCGCCACTTGGCCTTCGGCTTCGGCGTGCACAGCTGCCCCGGCTCCCAACTCGCCCGCGAACAACTCCGCCTCACCCTGGAGGAGTTGACGACCCGCCTGCCCGGCCTACGGCTGGCGGAGGACCGGCCGGTCACCATGCGGCCCACGATGATCCACCGTTCCCCGTACGCCCTGCACCTGGCCTGGTGACTCACTCGCCGCCGAGTTCCCGCCCGAGCCGCAGATTCCACCGCCCGGACCGCCCGCTGAGGTCGGTCGCGGTCAGCGGCAGTACGTCGAGCCGCCAGAACGCGGGCCCGGGTGCGTCGAGGACCGTGACCGCAACGGCCCGCACGAAATCCTGCTCGACCACGGCGAGGGTCCTGCCCTCGAACCCGGCCGCCGCCTCCAGCCACCGCCCCGCCCGCTCGCAGAGCACCCGCACCGACTCCCCGCCATGAGGCACCGCGTCCGGGTCCGACAGCCAGGCCATCACCGCGTCCGGCTCCCGCGCCATCACCTCGTCGAGGGTCAGCCCCCGCCAACGCCCCATGTCCAACCCCGCCAACTCGGGCTCCGGCACGGCCGAGAGGCCCAGCGCGGACGCCGTCTCCCGGCACCGCACGGTGGGCGAGACCAGCACCCGGTCAGCCGCCCGGAGCGAACCCGCGACGGACTCGGCGCGGGCCGCACCGCTCGGGTCGAGCGGGCTGCCGTCGTCGAACCGGGTCTCCCGCAGGGACCGGTTCATCGCCGGCGAGATCAAGGTGATGCGGCTGGTCACTTCGGCGCTCCAGTTCTGCGGGCTGTGCGGATCATCGTCTCAGGGCGGGGACGGCCGGGAGGGTGTCCTCCCGGCCGCCCCCCCATCACCATCGGGTCAGGACCCGGTCAGCTCCTCGCGGACCGTGCGGGCCGCGGCGACCAGGTTCTCCAGGGACGCGCGGGTCTCGGGCCAGCCGCGGGTCTTCAGACCGCAGTCCGGGTTGACCCACAGCCGCTCCGCCGGGATGGCCTCAAGTCCCTTGCGCAGCAGGGCCGCTGCCTCGGCCGTGCTCGGCACGCGCGGGGAGTGGATGTCGTAGACACCCGGCCCCGCCTCGCGCGGATAGCCGTGCTCGGCCAGCTCCCGCGCGACCTGCATGTGCGAGCGGGCCGCCTCCAGGCTGATGACGTCCGCGTCGAGGTCGTCGATGGCCTGCACGATGTCGCCGAACTCGGCGTAGCACATGTGCGTGTGGACCTGCGTCTCCGGCCGGACCCCGGCGGTGGTCAGCCGGAACGCCTCCGTGGCCCAGGCGAGATACGCCTCCCGGTCCGCCGCGCGCAGCGGGAGGGTCTCGCGCAGGGCGGGTTCGTCGACCTGGATGACCGAAGTCCCGGCCGCCTCAAGGTCGTTGACCTCGTCGCGCAGGGCGAGGGCGACCTGCCGTGCGGTGTCGCCGAGCGGCTGGTCGTCGCGGACGAAGGACCAGGCGAGCATGGTGACCGGTCCGGTGAGCATGCCCTTGACCGGGCGTGAGGTGAGCGACTGGGCGTACGTCGTCCAGCGCACCGTCATCGGTTCGGGGCGGGAGATGTCGCCGGCCAGGATCGGCGGGCGGACGTAACGGGTGCCGTAGGACTGGACCCAGCCGTGCTGGGTGGCGAGGTAGCCCGTCAGCTGCTCGGCGAAGTACTGGACCATGTCGTTGCGTTCGGGCTCGCCGTGCACGAGGACGTCCAGGCCGGTCTTCTCCTGGAAGGAGATGACCTCGCCGATCTCTGCCCTGATCCGCTCCTCGTAACCGGCCGTGTCGATCCGTCGCGCTCGCAAGTCGGCCCGCGCGGTGCGCAGTTCGGCGGTCTGCGGGAACGAACCGATCGTGGTCGTCGGCAGCGGCGGCAGCCCGAGATGCGCGCGCTGCGCCGAGGTCCGCTCGTCGTACGGCTGGGAGCGGCGGCCGTCGGTGTCCGTGACCGCGGCGGCCCGGGCCCGTACGGCGGGATCGCGGGTGAGTGCCGAACCGGCGCGGGAGGCCAAGTCGGCGCGGTTGGCGGCGAGTTCGGCGGCGATCGTGTCGGTGCCCTGGGTCAATCCCTTGGCGAGCGTGACGATCTCGGCCGTCTTCTGGCGTGCGAACGCCAGCCAGCGCAGGATCTGCGGCTCGATGTCCCGCTCGGCGGCCGCGTCGAGCGGCACATGGAGCAGCGAGCAGGAGGCGGCCACGTCGACGCGGTCGGCCAGCCCGAGCAACGTGCCCAGTGTGGCAAGGGAGTTGGTGAGGTCGTTGACCCAGACGTTACGGCCGTTGACCACGCCGGCGATCAGCCGCTTGCCGGGCAGTCCGCCGACGGAGGCGAGGTCGTCCAGGTTGGCGGCGGCGGACTCGGTGAAGTCCAGCGCGAGGCCCTCCACGGGTGCCTTCGCGAGGACCGGCAGCGCGTTGCCGAGCCGGTCGAAGTAGGAGGCGATCAGCAGCTTCGGCCGGTCGGTGAGGGCACCGAGGTCGCGGTAGGCGCGGGTGGTGGCGTTCAGTTCGGCCGGGGTGCGGTCCTGGACCAGGGCGGGCTCGTCGAGCTGCACCCATTCCGCGCCCGCCGCGCGCAGGTCGGCGAGGACCTCGGCGTACACGGGCAGCAGCCGGTCCAGGAGCGTCAGCGGTTCGAAGTCCGCGGACACTCCGGGGGCGGGCTTGGCGAGCAGGAGGTAGGTGACCGGGCCGACCAGGACCGGGCGGGCGGTCAGGCCCAGGGCGAGGGCCTCCTTCAACTCCGCCACCTGCTTGGTGGAGTCGGTGGTGAAGACGGTGTCCGGGCCCAACTCGGGCACGAGGTAGTGGTAATTCGTGTCGAACCACTTCGTCATCTCCAGCGGCGCCACGTCCTGCGTGCCGCGGGCCATCGCGAAGTAGCCGTCCAGCGCGTCGAGTTCGACGGCGGCGCGGTGGCGTTCGGGGATGGCGCCGACCATGACGGTGGTGTCGAGGACGTGGTCGTAGTACGAGAAGTCGCCGGTCGGGACCTCGTGGATGCCGGCGGCCGTCAGCTGCTGCCAGTTGGTGCGGCGCAGTTCGGCGGCGGTGGCGCGGAGGGCGTCGGCGTCGACGCGGGCCTTCCAGTAGCCCTCGATGGCCTTCTTGAGTTCTCGGCCCTTGCCCTGGCGGGGGTAGCCGTAGACGGTGGCCCGTGCTGCCGCGGCTGCGGACTTCGGTGTCACGGAAATCTCCTTCGCGAGATATCTCCCTGGATCCCGGTGTCGGGACGTGAGCGCGAAGTTCGTAGACCGGGGGATGGTGATCGCCCGTGTGTACGCCGACCCGCCCACGAGGTCACCGGGATTCCGCGCGCGAATGCTTCGCGTGCGGGCAGGTGGCAGGTCTTCGGACTTGCGGGCACGGCCTCCGTTTGACCGGAGGTCACCTACTGGCCGTCGCTTCCCAGGTCCTGTGTGGGCCCAGTGCGTATGACGGCGGTCGTTCCTGCTTACCGCTGCGGGGCAGTCCCGGAGTCTCACCGGGTTCCCTC
Source organism: Streptomyces sp. NBC_01288 (assembly GCF_035982055.1). Classification (NCBI taxonomy): domain Bacteria; kingdom Bacillati; phylum Actinomycetota; class Actinomycetes; order Kitasatosporales; family Streptomycetaceae; genus Streptomyces; species Streptomyces sp. NBC_01288. Next base: position 2,107,130 of record NZ_CP108427.1, on the reverse strand, counting down.
TTGCGACGCGTCCGTCTGGGTGACGGGGCGAACCAGCTGCGTTGGCCAGCCTACGGGGTGGGGGTCTTGTGCGTCGATTTTTGGGTGCGGGCCGGTGGGGGCTGGTCGCGCCCACGCGGCGGAGCCGCAAATCGATACAGCCCCGCGCCCCTAGGGCAAGTCAGTTGGCCGGGATTCGAAAGCTCGCAGGATTTGCTCGGCCGCCAGCGTTGCTGTCAACTCGCCCTCTCGTACCTGGCGTTCTAGGTCCGGGGCCAGGGCGCGGACAGTCGAATCGGCGTGCAGGCGGCCCAAGAGCTCTTCTCGGACCATCGTCCAAGTCCAGTCCACCTGTTGCTCGCTGCGCTTCACCGCCAGGCGGCCCGTGGAGTCCAGCAGGGAGCGGTGTTGCTCCAGGTGCTCCCAGACCGTGTCCAGGCCTGTTCCCTCGCGGGCGCTACAGCTCAGTACCGGCGGGGTCCAGGCCGCGTCGGCCGGATGCATCAGGCGTAGCGCGCCTGCCAGTTCACGTGCCGCGCTCTTCGCGTCGCGCTCGTGCGGGCCGTCCGCCTTGTTGACGGCGATGACGTCCGCCAGCTCCAGGACGCCCTTCTTGATGCCCTGCAACTGGTCGCCGGTGCGGGCCAGGGTGAGCAGGAGGAAGGAGTCGACCATGTTGGCCACCGCCGTTTCCGACTGGCCTACGCCTACCGTTTCGACGAGGACGACGTCGTAGCCCGCCGCCTCCATCACCACGATGGACTCGCGGGTCGCCTTCGCGACGCCGCCCAGCGTGCCGGCGGTGGGGGAGGGGCGGACGAAGGCCGCCGGGTCCACGGCCAGGTGTTCCATGCGGGTCTTGTCGCCGAGGATCGAACCGCCCGTGCGGGTCGACGACGGGTCCACGGCCAGCACCGCGACCCGGAAGCCCTGCGAGGTGAGCCGGGTGCCGAAGGCGTCGATGAAGGTCGACTTGCCTACGCCGGGTACGCCGCTGATGCCGATCCGGCGGGCCTGGCCGCTGTGCGGGAGGAGTGCGGTCAGCAACTCCTGGGCCATGACCCGGTGTTGGGGTTTGGTCGACTCGACGAGGGTGATGGCGCGGGCCACCAGGGCCCGCTTGCCGTCGAGTACGCCCTTCACATAGGTGTCGACCTCGATCACAGGGTGTGCCCGAGGTCGGCGGCCAGGCGCTGTACGAGGTCGTAGGCCGCGTCCGGGATCACCGTCCCGGGCGGGAACACGGCCGCCGCGCCCATCTCCAGGAGGGTGGGGACGTCCTGGGGTGGGATGACCCCGCCGACCACGATCATGATGTCCTCGCGGCCCTCCTCGGCGAGGGACTCCTTCAACGCCGGTACGAGGGTGAGGTGTCCGGCGGCGAGGGAGGACACCCCGACGATGTGTACGTCCGCCTCTACGGCCTGGCGGGCCACCTCGCCGGGGGTCTGGAACAGCGGGCCGACGTCGACGTCGAAGCCGAGGTCGGCGAAGGCGGTGGCGATCACCTTCTGGCCGCGGTCGTGGCCGTCCTGGCCCATCTTGGCGACCAGGATGCGGGGGCGGCGGCCCTCGGACTCCTCGAACTCGGCCACGAGGGTACGGGTGCGCTCTACTGACGGGGAGTCGCCGGCTTCGGTGCGGTACACACCGGCGATCGTACGGATCTGGCTCGCGTGCCGCCCGTACACCTTCTCCAGCGCGTCGGAGATCTCGCCGACCGTCGCCTTCGCGCGGGCCGCGTTCACCGCCAGCTCCAGGAGGTTTCCCGTGCCCTCGTCGGCCGCGCGGGTCAGCGCGTGCAGCGCGTCCTGGGTGGCCTGTTCGTCGCGCTCGGCGCGCAACCGCCGTAGCTTCTCGATCTGTTGGGTGCGTACGGAGGAGTTGTCGACCTTGAGGACGTCGATCTGCTCGTCGGTCTCCACGCGGTACTTGTTGACGCCGATGACCGGCTGGCGGCCGGAGTCGATGCGGGCCTGGGTGCGGGCCGCGGCCTCCTCGATGCGGAGTTTCGGGATGCCCGCGTCGATGGCCTTGGCCATGCCGCCCGCCGCCTCGACCTCCTCGATGTGCTGCCAGGCGCGGCGCGCGAGGTCGTAGGTCAGCTTCTCTACGTACGCGCTGCCGCCCCACGGGTCGATCACGCGGGTCGTGCCGGACTCCTGCTGGATGAGGAGTTGGGTGTTGCGGGCGATGCGTGCCGAGAAGTCGGTGGGCAACGCGAGGGCTTCGTCGAGGGCGTTGGTGTGCAGCGACTGGGTGTGGCCCTGTGTTGCCGCCATCGCCTCCACGCACGTGCGCGTGACGTTGTTGAAGACGTCCTGCGCGGTCAGCGACCAGCCCGAGGTCTGTGAATGGGTGCGCAGGGAGAGGGACTTGGCGTTCTGCGGGTCGAACTGCTTGACCAGCTTGGCCCACAGGAGGCGGGCCGCGCGCATCTTGGCGATCTCCATGAAGAAGTTCATGCCGATCGCCCAGAAGAAGGAGAGCCGGGGCGCGAACGCGTCCACGTCCATCCCCGCCGCCCGGCCCGCCCGGATGTACTCGACCCCGTCCGCGAGGGTGTACGCCAGCTCCAAGTCGGCCGTCGCGCCCGCCTCTTGGATGTGGTAGCCGGAGATGGAGATGGAGTTGTAGCGCGGCATCCGCTGCGAGGTGTACGCGAAGATGTCGGAGATGATCCGCATCGACGGCTTCGGCGGATAGATGTAGGTGTTGCGGACCATGAACTCTTTGAGGATGTCGTTCTGGATGGTCCCGGCCAACTTCTCGGGCGGTACGCCCTGTTCCTCCGCTGCCACGATGTAGAGGGCCAGTACGGGCAGCACCGCGCCGTTCATCGTCATCGACACCGTCATCTTGTCCAGCGGGATGCCGTCGAAGAGCTGGCGCATGTCGTAGATCGAGTCGATCGCCACGCCCGCCATGCCGACGTCACCGGTCACGCGCGGGTGGTCGCTGTCGTAACCCCGGTGCGTGGGCAGGTCGAAGGCGACCGACAGGCCCTTCTGACCGGCCGCCAGGTTGCGGCGGTAGAAGGCGTTGGACTCCTCGGCCGTGGAGAAACCCGCGTACTGGCGGATCGTCCAGGGCTGGTTGACGTACATCGTCGGGTACGGGCCGCGCAGATACGGGGCGATACCCGGGTAGGTGGCCAGGAAGTCCAGGCCTTCCAAGTCCTGGCCGGTGTACAGGGGTTTGACGGCGATGCCCTCCGGGGTCTCCCAGAGGAGGTCGTCGCCGCCCGCCGCCTTCTTCACCGCGTCGCGCCACTCGTCGGGGCCGGCCTCGGTGGCCGGGGCTCCCAGCTCGATCCCGGAGAAGTCGGGGATGCGCCCCATCGCTGCCATCAGGACACTCCCATGCGGTCGAGGGTGGCGGAGAGTACGGCTACGGCGTCGCAGCCCGCGAAGACGTAGGCGTCGACACCGGAGTACTGCCCGGGACGGCCCGCGAGGAACACGTGCCCGGCACCGGCCGACCTCAACTCCCCGGCGATCTGGGCCGCTTGCTCCTCGTACAGCGCGTCGCTGGAGCACAGGCAGGCCTCGGTGGCCCCGCTGTCCGCGAACTCGCCCCCGGTGACGGGCTCGATGCCGCCCGCCTGGAACAGGTTCGACGCGAAGGAGAGGCGGGCCGTGTGCGCGGCGGCCGGGCCGAGCGCGGCGAGGAAGATCCGGGGGCGGGAGCCGGTCGCCGCGAGGTGGGCGTCGGAGCGGGCGCGCAGTGCTTCGTAGGCCTCGTCGCGCCGTACGCGCGGCAGGCCGCCGGACGGGGCGGTGAGGCCGGGGGCGCGCTCCGGGAGGCGTTCGGCGAGGTTCGGGAACTCGCTGACGCCGGTGATGGGTTCGCGGCGTTTGGCGAGTTTCGCGCTGCGGGCCGCCCAGGTCGTGGCGAGGTCCTCGCGGAGGCTGCCCGAGCGCAACGCGGCCGCCTGGCCGCCCTGTTGCTCGATGTGCTGGAAGAACTCCCAGCCCGCGTGGGCGAGTTCGTCCGTGAGCCGCTCCACGTACCAGGAGCCGCCCGCCGGGTCGATCACCCGGGACAGATGCGACTCCTCGACCAGGATCGTCGAGGTGTTGCGGGCGATCCGCCGCGCGAACGCGTCCGGCATCCCGAGCGCGTGGTCGAAGGGCAGCACGGTGACGGACTCGGCGCCGCCCACCCCCGCGGCCAGCGTCGCGACCGTCGTGCGCAGCATGTTCACCCACGGGTCGCGGCGGGACATCATCACCGGCGAGGTCACCGCGTGCTGCACCTGCCCGCCCGGCGCCCCGCACACCTCGGCGATGCGTGCCCAGAGCCTGCGCGCCGCGCGCAACTTGGCGATGGTGAGGAACTGGTCGGCGGTCGCCGCATACCTGAACTCCAGCTGCCCCACGGCCTGTTCGACGCTCAGGCCCGCCTCGGTCAGCTCGCGCAGATAGGCGACACCGGTCGCCAGCGAGGCGCCCAGCTCCTGCGCCGCCGAACCGCCGGCCCCGTGGTACGGCAGCGCGTCCACGGTCAGCGCGCGCAGCCCCGGGTACTCCTCGGCGCAGCGCCGGGCGAGCGCGGCGACGGGTGCGAAGGGGAATGCCTCGTACCCGGTGCGGGCCGCGAAGTTCAGTGGGTCGGCGCCGAGGGTGCCGCGGGCGGCTTCGGGCGCGACGCCCCGCTCCTCGTACAGCCGTAGCAACTCGGCTGCCGCGGGCTCGACTTCGCTTCCCGCGTCGAGGGCGACGGGCGCCAGGTCGAGAAAGACGCCGTCGAGGGTGGCGCCGAGCGACGCGACCGGGATGCCGCGCTCCCCCGTGACCAGCCACAGCGAGGTGGCGCCGTTCTCCAGGTCGCCGAGGACCGCGGCGTTGTCGCCGGTCGTGTGCTGCTGGCGTACGTCCCAGCCGCCGAGCGTGTTGCCCTCGGCGCGGCCGCCCCGGACGAAGGGGGCGAATCCGGGGAGGCCGGGTTCGGGTACGGAGTCGTCGGCGGTGTACAGGGGACGGGCACGGAGTCCGTCCTCCAACGAGGTGGACAGGGCGTCTTCCGCTGCGGCACCCGAGACTTCCTTGCCCGACTTGCGCAGTACGCCTTCGACCAGGCGTTGCCACTGCTCATGCGTCGCGTCAGGGAACTCGGCGGCCAGCGAGAGCCCGTCGTCGGGCAGGACCGTCATGCTCGGATGCTAGGGCAAATGTGCAGGTGGGCAGCAGAGGACGTGGCTGTGACCTTAACCTCTCCGCGCGGTCTAGACCAGTGCCCCGGCGCCGTCCCGCCCTCCCTGCCAGGGACTACAGCCCGATGTCCCTGCGGTTCATGTCGTCCAGCGACTCACGGCGGACCAGCACCCGCGCGATGCCGTCGGCCACCGCGACGACCGGCGGGCGGCCGACGAGGTTGTAACCGGACGCCATGGACAGGTGGTACGCGCCCGCCGCCGGTACGGCGAGGAGGTCGCCGGGGCGTACGTCGCCGGGGAGCGCCACCTCGTCCGCGAGGATGTCGCCCGCCTCGCAGTGCCGGCCCACGACGGTGACCGGGCGGGGCGGCACGGTCGCCGGGCGGCCGATGAGCCGGGGTGCGTAGCGCACGCCGTAGAGCGCGGGCCTCGGGTTGTCGCTCATGCCGCCGTCGACCGCGACGAACGTGCGGGCGCCGGTGCGCTTCACGGCCAACACCCGGTACACGGCGACCCCGGCGGGGCCGACGATCGCACGGCCCGGTTCGAGGGTGAGCCGGGGCACGCGCAGCCCCGCGCGGGCGCAGCCGTCCTCCAGTTCGGCGCGGACCCGGCCCGCGAGGACCGGGATGTCGAGGCGTTCCTCGCCGGGGCGGTAGGCGATGGCGTGCCCGCCGCCGATGTCCAACTGCGGGAGCGTGACGCCGTGTTGGTCGCGGACGCGGGCCAACAGCCCGACCATGCGCCGAACCGCGGCGACGTACGGCTTCGTGGTCGCGATCTGCGAGCCGATGTGGCAGTGCAGGCCCACGAGTTCGAGGTGCGGCTGGTCGAGGATGCGGGTCACCGCGTGCTGCGCGGAGCCGTCGGTGATGGACAGGCCGAACTTCTGGTCGTCGGTGCCGGTGCGCACCTTGACGTGGGCGCCGGCCGCGACGCCCGGCACCACCCGCACCATCACCTTCTGGCGGCTGTCGGCGGGTGTGATCGCGGCCAGCCGGGCGATCTCCGAGGTGCTGTCGACGACGATCCGGCCGACCCCGAGGCGGAGCGCGGTGCGCAGGTCCTCCGGGCTCTTGGCGTTGCCGTGCAGCACGATCCGCTCCGGCGGGAAACCGGTGGTGACGGCCAGCGCGAGTTCACCGGCCGAGCAGACGTCGAGGCCGAGCCCCTCCTCCCGCACCCAGTGGGCCATCGCCCGGCACAGGAACGCCTTGGCCGCGTAGACGACATCGGCGTCCGGGAACGCCGTGCGGTACGTCCGGCAGCGGTCGCGGACCTCCTGCTCGTCGAGGACGTAGACGGGGGTGCCGAAACGGTCGGCCGCCTCGGCGAGCGAGACACCGCCGACGGTCAGGTCGCCGGTGGGGGCGGGGCGGGTGGAGCCGGGCCAGACGGACAGGTCGTGGCTGTCGGCGGCCGGTACAACGGGGGCGTCCAGGATGGACATGGGTGGGTCTCCTCAGCCGATCAGCAGGTTCAGGCACGCGACGACGGCGGCGGCGCCGGTCACGCGCAGGGCACCGACGTGCTGGGGATGCCAGCGGCGCCAGGAGTTCGTCCGCTCCCGCTCGGCGGCCGCCGTACGGTCGGCGGCGGGGGCGGAGAACTGCGGGTCGACGGTGAGCGCCGTGACGCCGAGCGGTGCGGCGAGGGCGCGCAGCGCGGGTTCGGAGAGCCGGATGCGGTCCAGGGGCGCGGGCGGCCGGCCGGTCAGCCCCCGCCCTCCGTCAGCTCCCGCGCGTCCACCGCCCGCCCCAGTGAGATACGGCGGTGCAGGGCGGCCAGCTCGCCCTCCAGGGGAGACGGCGGCACCGTCAGGACCGGGCACGCGGCGTGGGTGACGCAGTAGCGGGCGACGGACGGGAACAGGGCGCGCAGCGGTCCGCGCGGTCCGGCGCCGATGACCAGGAGATCGTCGGGGCGGTCGGCGGTCTCCACCAGGGCGCGGCCCGCCGTACCCCGGACGACCAGGCCCTGGAACGGGACCCCGGGACCCGGCTCGCCGAAGGCCGCGTCGAGCACGGCGAGGAGCCGGTCGGCCGCGTCGCGTCGGAGATGGGACACCGGGGGCGCCAACATCGAGCGCCCGTGGGCGAGTTCACCGCCGGGCGGCTCCCACGCGAGGACCGCCAGCAGCTCGGCACCGGTGCGACGGGCCTCCCGCACCGCCCGGTGCAGCGCCGCCAGACTGCCCGGCGAACCGCTCACTCCGACCACGGCACGTGCCCGTCCGTCACTGCTCATCGACGCTCACTCCTCGGCGTACACACACGTCTGCGTGTCCCATCGAAAGGCCGAAGAGAGCGGACGTACCGCCGTGTTGGCGCCCGTCTGACGCTGGGGGGCCGATTCTTGACGCGCCCGTGACGCGGTGCCGGCGATGGCCGGAAACGGCTCCCCGACTCCCGTCCGGCCGACCGGCCGTGTCAACGAAGGGGCGGTCTCTGGCAAAGCGCCGGGCAAGAATCGGCCCCGGCGCCCGCCCCTCGGGCCGCAATGACCGTCTGGCAACGCACTGTTCACTCGGGGGCCGCCGGGAAGCGCCAATGTGCGGACGTTGTCAGCTCAACTGCTCGCCAGGGAGGGCACCATGACCACACAGACCGAGACACCGGACGAGTCGACGCAGTCGTCCGAGGGGGTCAGCCGACGTCACGCGCTGGGTCTCCTCGGTACGGCCGGCGCCGGCGCGGCCGTCACCCCCTTGCTGGGAGCAGGCACGGCGCAGGCCGCCCCGCTCGACGCCCCGGCATTCCACCTCACCGCGGACTCCTCCGGGACCTCCCCGGTCCAGGGCCTGCACCTCACCTTCGGCGCCGACCCGCGCACCCAGATGAACGTCTCGTGGATCACCGACAAACCGGTGAACAGACCCGTCGTGCGCTACGGCACGCTGGAGCACGGCTTCGGCTCCAGCGCCAAGGCCCGCACCGTCACCTACGTCGACGGCACCTCCAGCCGCACCGTCTACGTCCACCACGCCGCGCTGAACCGGCTCACCCCGGACACCGACTACCTCTACCTCGCCACCCACGAGGGCGCGACGCCCGACAGCGGCACGTTCCGCACCGCGCCGCACGGCCGCAAGCCGCTCACCTTCACCAGCTTCGGCGACCAGTCCGCCCCGCAGGTCACCTGGGCCGCCAACGGCACGGTCGGGCTCGACGCGAACTCCACCCCCGCCACGAAGGACATCGTCACCGGCATCGAGCAGGTCGCCCCGCTCTTCCACCTCCTCAACGGCGACCTCTGCTACGCCAACCTCGACGTCGACCGGGTGCGCACCTGGAACAACTTCTTCACCAACAACACCCGTTCGGCCCGCTTCCGCCCCTGGATGCCGGCGGCCGGCAACCACGAGATCGAGAAGGCCAACGGCCCGATCGGACTCGGCGCCTACCAGACCTACTTCGCCCTCCCGTCCACCGAGACCGACGCCGAACTCGCGGGCCTCTACTACGCGTTCACGGCCGGCTCGGTCCGGGTCATCGTGCTTCAGAACGACGACAACTGCCTCCAGGACGGCGGCGACGTCTACATCAGCGGCTACTCCGGCGGACGCCAACTCGCCTTCCTGGAGAAGGAGTTGAAGGCGGCCCGGGCCTCGCGCGACACCGACTGGATCGTCGTCGCCATGCACCAGGTCATGGTCAGCTCCACCGACGCGAACGGCGCCGACCTCGGCCTGCGCCAGAAGTACGGCCCCCTCTTCGACCGCTACGGCGTCGACCTGGTGCTGTGCGGCCACGAGCACAACTACGAGCGCTCGCTGGCCGTCCGCGGAGTCGTCAGCGGCACCGAGACGCTGACCCCCAACCCGGTCTCCACGGCCACCGACAACATCGACACCGGCCTCGGCACCGTGCACATGATCCTCGGCGGCGGCGGAGTCTCGGGCACCACGAACCAGAGCTTCTTCAAGGACGGCACCGGCAAGGTGATCACGTCCGTCTCGGCCACCCCCGGCTCCAACGGCAAGCGCACCTCCACGTACACACAGGAGGAGGCGGTCTGGATCGGCGTCCGGGACACCGAACACCCCTACGGCTTCGCCGCGTTCACCGTCGACCCGGGCCGGCACGCCGGCGACACCACCCGCATGCACGTGACCTACTACAACGTGAACAAGCCGAACGGCGACCTGTCGGTGTTCGAGAACTTCACCCTCCACCGCAAGCGTTCCGACGGCCACCGCTAGGTCCTAGGAGCGGTCCTCGTCCGGCAACCAGTGCAGGGCGAACCAGAGTTCCATCCGCACGCCGGGGTCCTGTAGGTCCACATCGAGCAGTTCGGCGAGCCGTGCCGGACGGTGCCGCACGGTGTTCCGGTGGACGTGCAGGGCCGCCGCCCCGCGATGATCCTGCACAACCACGGTCGGCGCACCACTGGTCGTCCCCGCTACAAGGACTGAGGGCACCCACAGGGACCGGGATCAGCCCGTCGTCGCGGCCTTCTGTCCGGACGGGGCGACGGCGTACCACTCGCCGTCCTTGCCCTGGCCGTTCGCCTCTCCGGCCGTCGTGTCGCCGACGTACCGGTACAACGGCCAGCCGGCGAGGGTGAGTTGCGGCTGCCCGTTGCGGTGCACCGTGCCGAGAAGGCTCTTCTCGACTCCCGACGTCTGTACGGAGTCCTGCGCGATGACGGGGATCCATGTCATCGTGCAGGCGTCCTTGCACGTCCACTTGGAGGGGGACGGCTCGTCCTTGTCGAAGCGGTAGAGGGTCTTTCCGTTGTTGTCGGTGACCACGGTGCCCAAGCCGTTCATCGCCTTGGCCGTCAGGGCGGTGGTCGTGGTTCCGTCACCAGAACTTGCGCCGGCGGTCGGTGGTGTGGCGACCGGTGTGGAGATCGCGGGATCCGACGCGGCCGGGGTCACGGAGGCGGCGTCGCCGGTTCCGGCGTCGTTCGAGGAACCGCACGCCCCCAGCAGCAGCGTGGAGGCGAGCCCTGCGACGAGGCTCAGGAGGATGCGTCGCGGGATCAAGGAAGTGCCCTTCGTCGGGAGTCGCGTCTGCTTGCTCCCTTAGTACGTCGGCGGATCCTCCCCCTTCTCACCCGCGGGTTTTCACATGACGGAGTCTTGACCAGCCGGTGCGCGGACCCGCGAGGCGGGCGTACCGGTCGACATGCCTCCGTCGACCGGCAGGACGACACCGGTGAGCTGAGCGGCCCGGTCCCCGGCGAGGTAGAGCACCGCCTCGGCCACGTCGGCGGGGCGCCCCTGGCGCGCCAGGGGTTGCAGCCGGGTCACCGCGGCCTTGTCGAACGCGGCGTTGATCTCGGTCGCGATGTTGGCGGGCGCGACGCAGTTCGCCCGCACCCCGTGCTCACCGAGTTCCACCGCGAGACACCTCGTGAAGTGCGCGACCCCGGCCTTGGCGGCCCGGTACGGGAGCATCCCGGTACCCGGGTCGATGCCGGCCGCCGACGCCACGTTGACGATCACGCCACCGCCGTGCCCGACCATGTGCAGGGCGGCGTACCGGCTGCCGAGCATGACCCCGAACAGGTCGACGGACACGACCCGTTGGAAGTCGCGCAGGTCGTCGTCGAGGAACCGGCGCAGGCTTCCCGACACACCGGCGTTGTTGCACATCACGTGGAGCCCGCCGAAGCGGTCCACCGTGAACTCCACGAGTTCGCCGACCTGTTGGGCGTCGGTGACATCGGTGCGCCGGAACGCAGCGCGGTCGCCGAGGGATTGGGCGACGGAGGCGCCGGCCTCCGCGTCCACATCGGCGACCACCACGCGCGCGCCCTCGGCCACGAACCGCTCGGCCGTCGCCCGCCCGATGCCACCGGCGCCGCCCGTGACGATCACGACCTTCTCCGCGAACTCGGGCCGCCCCCTCATATGAGTGGGGGAGTGGCGATGACGACCACGCTCATGCGGCAGCCGGACTCCTCGGTCTGCCAGCCGTGGTCGACTCCGTTCACGACGACGGCGTCGCCCGCGTCGAGCCGGTGCGGCCCGTCGTCCAGCAGCAGGTTGACGCTCCCTTCGAGTACGACGTCGTAGTCCACGCTGTCGGTGTGGTGCAGTTCCGTCTTCGACCCGGCCGGAAACTCGATGAAGTTCCAGCGGGCGGTGCCGGGTTCGGCGCCCACGGCGACCAGATGGCCATGGCCCGGCGGCCGGGGCGGGGGCGGACTCGACTCCGTCGCGGCCGCCGGTGTCACGGTGATGCCGGCCCCTTCGAACGCCGTCCCGGTCGGCTGCCTCTCCTCGGCCACGTGCGAACGGCCTTGCCCGTCGATCCCTGTGATGAGCACGCGCACTACGACTCCTCCTTGAGTCAGCGATCGTCAACAGCCCACATTCACAAGCCGGTTGGCCCCGTCGTCCCGAGATGGGGGAGCACGGGCCGCAGATCGAAGACCGTACGGATGCCGGGCTCGGCCTCCACGACGTTCGGGACCGAGTTCACCGCCGGGTGCGCGGTGTATCCCGCGAGGTGCTGCGAGTACTCCTCGTCGGTCCGGCCGAAGCTGACGCGGGCCCGCATGGGCGCGTCGCCCTTCGCGGTGAACAGCCAGCCCTCGCCGCCGATGTTCCAGTCCTTGTCGAGATGCTGGGTGCAGAACCAGTGCGACCGGAAGGTGAGGAACGGCCTGCCGTCGCGCAGCCCGGCGACCGTGATCCGCTGCGCGGCCATCGTGCCCTTCTCGATGACGGACCCGTCCGAGAGCGTGACCGGCTCGGTGGCGCGCGCGAACTCCCCACGCACGTCGAAGCCTTCGAGCGGCAGGCCGATCGCGTCGGCCAACGCGGTGAGCGACTGCTCGAAACCCACCGTGGTGCCCCGCAACAGCCGCGGGTCCATCTCGTCCTGGCCGACCGGCGTACCGAACCCCATCACCTGGGTGATCATCTCGGGCCCCACCGAGGCCGGGATGTCGGCGTACTCGTCGATGGTGAGTTCGTCGAGCCGCCGCATCGCGTGGACGAGCGTCAACGGCATCGTCGTCGTACTGAAGCCGGGACTGCTCCCGGTCGCGTGGATCGACGCGCCGCCCCGCGCACAGGCATCCTCGACGCGCTCCCGGATCGCCGGGTCCATCGCCGGGCCGTAGAAGAACTCGTTGCGGGTGGTGATGATGTTGATCCCGCTGCTCAACAGCCGTGTCACGTCGTCGAGTTCGAAGCCCTCCTGCATGTAGAGCACGCAGTCGGGCTCCAGGGACACGACGTCCTCGACATCGCGCACGGCGGGGATGCCGAGCGGGGCGATCCCCGCCAGTACGCCGGCGTCCTTGCCCTTCTTCTCCTCGGAGTGGACGTAGAGGCCGACCAGTTCGAGGTCCGGATGGTCGACGACGGCGCGGATGGCCTTCGTTCCCATCCGGCCCGCGGCCCACTGGACGACGCGGTAGGTCCGGCCCGGTACTGGCTTGTCGTTCGGCATTGCGGCTCCCTCGAAAGCGGCTCGGCCGGCTCGGTGCCGTGGATCAGAGGTTGTAGACGCGGGCGGCGTTTCCGTGAACGAGCTTGCTCACCAGGTCTGTTGGGAGATGCAGCAGATTGTCGCGGATCGTCTCGCGGGGACCCTTGATGTCGATGTTCGGCGCGGGCGAGAGGCTCGTCGAGTGCGGGTAGTCCGTCTCGAACATGAAGTTGTCGGGATACAGCTCCGCCGGCGGACCGACATGCGGGTCGAACCAGAAGGTGGCGTAGATCTGCCGCCTGAAGTACTCCGACGGCAGGAGCATCTCCGGGTGGTCGCGGTGCGTCGAGAGGCTGTTCCACTGCCAGTCGAGGGCGTCGAGCAGGAACGGGACGTAGCCGATGCCGCTCTCCACCGAGACGAACTTCAAGGTCGGGTAGCGCTCGCAGATCCGGCCCAGGATCAGCTCCGAGATGCAGCGGGCGTTCGACAGGAACGCCCCGGCGGAGGCCGCCGTGAGGGCGAGCGTGTCGACGACGGGTGCCGCGCCCGCGGCCACGACCCCCTGGTCCTCGGCGAAGCTCTCGTTGAAGGCCACGTGGAAGTTGACGGGCCAGCCCATCTCCTCGACGGTCTTGAGCAGCGGCTCCCACTCCGCCGAACGCAGCGGCGGCAGACCGCACTTCTCGAACTGCCAGCCGAAGTTGAGGCCCTTGTGGCCCAGCGCGTGGCAGCGTTCGAGTTCGGCGACGCTCGCCTCGATGTCCCACCAGGGAAGGTTGGCGAGCGGGATGAGCCGGTCCGGGGCCGTCGAACTGAACTCGCTCAGGAAGTCGTTGTACGTCTGGATGATCTCCAGCCGGAGTCGCGGCTCCAGCGACAGGATCGCGCCCGTGTGGAAGGCGATCATGTTCGGGTACAGCACCTGCGAGTGGATCCCGTGCCGGTCCAGCCAGCCGAGGCGGGGCTCGGCCTGCCACGCGCCGGGGTCGGCGTCGGCGTAGACGAGCGGGCTCGCGGGATACGGCTCCGGCCACCCGGCCTGCGCCTGCCCGCCGACGGCGGTGCCCAGCCGTAGGTCACCGATGAACCAGGTGTCCCGGTCGCCGGTCCGCCTGATGTGGGGCACGTTGTCGCCCCACTTCTTCGACATCCGCGCGGTCCAGAGGTCGGGGGGTTCGAGGACGTGCGAGTCGACGTCACAGATCTTGAGCTGCTCGACAGTGTCCGATTCGGACACGGCTGAGGTCAGGGTTGGGGTCACGGCGTATCTCCCGGCTCGGGGCGCGGAACTCGCGCTGCGGATGTCGCCTGCGACGCACACGGTAACGACGCGCGCACACAAAATGCAAGGGTGTCCTTGCGGATGTGCAAGGACACCCTTGCGTGGGTGTGGTGGGGGAGCGAGGCTGTGACTATCCCGTCGGTGCGGCTGTCGGTGCGGCGGTCGATGCGGTCGTCGACGTACGTCCCGCCTCGGTGATCTCCACCAGGGTCCGCAGGAACTGCTCCTGTGCCACGCCGTTGAACGGCCGGCCCTGCATCCGGGAGAGCAGGTGGTAGCCGCCGAGCGCCGCCACGGCGATGGCCTCCACGGTGTCGCCCTCGTGCGGCAGCCCCTCCACCGGTTGGTGCAGCGCGGCCCAGATCGCCTTGCGCAACTCCGGGACGCGTTCGCCCTCGTTGAGCATCAGTCGAACCAGCCGGTCGAAACGACGGAGGTCCTGAAGCATCTGCTCGTACACCTGGAGTCGCTGCTCGGCCGGATCGGCCACCGGCGGCAGCTCCGCGCGGGCCTGTGTCGTCTCGGCCCGCAGTCGTGTGACCTCCCGCTCGACGGCCGCCTCCAGCAGGGCTTCTTTCGAGGGGAAATGCCGGTACAGGCTGCCCTTCCCCACGGCCAGGCCGACCCGCCGCTCCACCTCGCTGATGGTGGCGCCGCCGAAGCCCTGCTCGGCGAACACGTCCATCGCGGCATCGAGGATGCGCTCTCGCGTTTTCGGCCGCGGGCCCTCGTTCGTCGTCATCGAGTCAGGGTACGGGGGCCGCCGTCGCCGCCCGGAGCGCGATGTAACCCGGATCACAGCATTGAAGTGCAGCGCGGTACGGGGTCCACGGCCTTTCTCTCTGTGTAAGGGGCTTGCCCGAAACGGGGACGGTGGACGGTACGGATGGAACAGAGTCGGGCCGACGGGTTCGACGGGTTCGTGGCAGCGCGCTGGTCGGCGTTGTTCCATCTGGCCTGTCTGCTCGTGGGAGGCGATCGGCACCGCGCCGAGGACCTGCTTCAGGAGGCCATGGTCAAGCTCTGGTTCGCCTGGCCGAAAATCGCGGAGGAGGCACCGGAGCCGTACGTCCGCAAGATCCTGGCCCGGGCGGCGGCCCGCTCGGCGCGGCGGCGCTGGTGGGGTGAGCGCCCCGTCGAGCAACTGCCCGACCGGGCGGAGGCCGGGGACGTGTCCGCCGTGGTGGCGGAGCGCTCGCGGCTGGAGGCGGCACTGGCCCAACTGCCGTCCGCGCAACGGGCCGCCGTGGTCCTGCGCTACTACCAGGACCTGCCCGACAGGCAGGTCGCCGAAGTGCTGGGGTGTCCGGTCGGCACCGCCCGGTCCCATGCGTCACGGGGCGTGGCGCGGCTGCGCCGGATCCTCGGCGATGTCATCGAACCGGTGGGATGAGGGGGAGTTGATGGACCACTTCGAGCGGGAGCTCGCGCGGATGATGCGCGACGCCGAGGAGGCGACCCCCTTCGAGCCGAGGCACCAGACCCGTCTCCGTTCCGGGGTACGGGCCAAACGCCGGGTTCGCGTGGCACAGAAGGCGGTTGGCTCCGCCCTGGCCGTCGCCGGAATCGGCCTCGGCTTCTTCCTGCTGCCCCACGACCGGGTGGACGACAGACCGCAGGCCCCCCTGCCCGGACCCGCCATGACCCCGACGCTCCCGACCGCGACCCCGAGCCGCACACCGGACACGCCCCCGAGCGCCACCACGAGCCCGACCCCCACCCGGACCACCCTGCCGCCCACCACGCCGACCTCGACCCCCAGCGGAGGTTCGACCACCTCGTCCTCCGACCCGACCACGACCGACACGGCCCCGCCACCCTCCAGTACGGGGACGGCCAACACGTCCGCGGGGCACGGCACTTCGACGAGTTCGACCACGACATCGCCGGCGACGGAGTCGGCAACGGAGTCGTCCGCGACCGTGGGCCCGACCGGCTCCGGCTGACCCGTCCCGCCCGGGACCACCCCAACCCGTAAGCCCCAGCTGCGGCATGGCGCCCGCAGGCGATCCCGCACGCCCTGCGGCAGCGCACAGACCAGGACAGAGCATGACAATACTGACGAGCCAGACAGGTTCGACGAGCCAGACGGGTGCGACGAGCCAGACGGATTCGGCGAGTCAACTGCCGCTCCGTACACCGGTGTCGGCACACCACCGCGAGCCGGTCCTCGACGTGGTCGTCCCCGTGTTCAACGAGGAGAAGGACCTCGAACCGAGCGTACGGCGGCTGCACGCACACCTGTCGGAGACGTTCCCGTACCCGTTCCGCATCACCGTTGCGGACAACGCCAGCACGGACGAGACCCCGCGCATAGCAGCCCAACTGGCGGCCGAACTACCTGAGTTGGAGTGGCTGAGGCTCGCCGAGAAGGGTCGGGGCCGGGCCCTGCGGACGGCCTGGTCCGGATCACGCGCACCCGTGCTCGCCTACGTCGACGTCGACCTGTCGACCGACCTCGCGGCCCTCCTCCCGCTGGTCGCCCCGCTGATCTCCGGCCATTCCGACATCGCGATCGGCACCCGCCTGGCCCGTGGCTCCCGGGTGGTGCGCGGCCCCAAGCGGGAGGCCATCTCCCGTTGCTACAACGCCCTGTTGAGGTCCACCCTCGCCGTCGGCTTCTCCGACGCGCAGTGCGGTTTCAAGGCGGTGCGGCGTGATGTCGCCGAGCGGCTGCTGCCCCTGGTGAAGGACTCGGGGTGGTTCTTCGACACCGAGTTGCTGGTGATCGCCGAACGCGCCGGACTGCGCATCCACGAAGTACCGGTCGACTGGGTGGACGACCCCGACAGTCGGGTCGACATCCTCGCCACGGCACTGGCCGACCTGCGCGGAATCGCCCGCATAGGGCGGGAGTTGGCCCGCGGCACGCTCCCGACGGCGGGACTGCGCCGGTCCGCCGCCGACGGCTCGCACTCGACCGGCCTGGCCGCCCAACTCCTGCGCTTCGCCGCCGTAGGAGCGGTGAGTTCGATCGGATACGTCCTGCTGTACGTCGCGTTGCGCCCGGCGACGGGCGGCCAGGCCGCCAACGCACTCGCCCTGCTGCTCTGCGCCCTCGCCAACACGGCCGCGAACCGCCGCCTGACCTTCGGACTGCGCGGCCGAGCCGGCGCCCTCCGCCACCAGGCCCAGGGCCTCCTGGTCTTCACGGTCGGCCTCGCCCTCACCAGCGGCTCCCTGGCCGTCCTGCACCACGCGACCCCGACACCCCCGCGCACCACGGAGGTTGGCGTCCTGGTCGCCGCGAACCTGGCCGCAACTCTCGTACGGTTCCTGCTCTTCCGGGCCTGGGTGTTCCCGGCCAGGCGTCGCGGCGAGCCGGAGGAGTCAGCGGAGGCGACGGCGGAGGAGTCAGCGGAGGAGTCAGCGGAGGAGTCAGCGGAGGAGTCAGCGGAGGAGTCAGTGAAGGAGACGACGAAGGAGACGACGATATGAGCGATACGACGACGCTTGCCCAGCCCGTCTCCAAGACCTCCCCGGAAACCTCAACGGCCGCTCCACACAAGGACGTTGGCGAGTTCCTGCGCCGCACGGCCCGCCACTACGGCCCGGTGCTCGCGCTGTACGGCGCGCTGAAGCTCATCGGCTTCTCCGTGTTCATGTACCTGCTGGACTCCGACGGCGGCTTCCGGACGAGGAACCCGCGCTTCGGCGGCGGCGCCCACGCCTGGGACGTACTCGCGACGTGGGACGGCTGGTGGTACCAGCAGATCGCCGCACACGGCTACCACCCCGCGCTGGTCCAAGTCCCCGGCGCCACAGGCCTGATCACCCTCGAAGGCAACTCGGCGGCCTTCTTCCCGCTCTACCCGGCGACGATGCGACTGGTCTCCGACGTCACGGGCCTGGGTCTGTACGGCTCCGGGATGCTGGTCTCGGTCGTGGCGTCGTTCGCGGCGGCGCTCGGCATCTACGCCGTGACGGCCCGGTTCGGGGGCAGGCGAGCCGGGTTGGCGGCGGCCGGGCTCTGGGCGGTCTGGCCCGGCTCCGGCATGGAGTGGTCGGCGTACTCGGAGTCCCTCTACATCGCCCTCGCCGTCTGGGCCTGCTACGCGGTGATGACCGACCGCTGGCTCACGGCGGGCGTCCTCACCTTCGCCGCCGGCCTCAACCGCCCGACGGCCGTTGCGCTCATCGCCGCCCTCGCGGTCGCCGCCCTGCAAACGCTCCACCGCCGCCGGGAGAACCTCGCGGGCCCATGGATCGCGATGGCGATCGCACCGCTCGGCCTGATCGGTTACCTCCTCTGGGTCGGCAATGAAATGGGCGATCTGGCAGGCTACTTCAAGCTCCAGAGCGGCGCCTGGGCGCACAGCTTCGACTACGGCAAGCACACCGTCGACGTCTTCGGCTCCGTGGCGGTCGGCCACTTCGACTACCTGTCCGCGTTCCCCTTCGAGGACACCATCGGCGTGGCCGTCGTCCTGCTGGCCGCACTTCTGATCCCCCTCCTGATCCGTCTGCGCCCACCGGCCGTCCTGACCGTCTACACCCTGCTCACCCTCGCCCTGGTCCTGGGCAGCCAGCAGATCTTCGGCAACGTCTCCCGCTATCTCCTCCCGTGCTTCCCCCTCTTCATCCCGCTGGCCGTCAAGCTCCGCACCCTCCAACTGCCCGTACTGTGCCTGCTGTTGGGGATCGCGGCGCTGGCGTCGGGGTCGTATGCCGGGTATGTGCTGTTCGAGGCGGGGGTGCCGTAGGGGTGCGCTCGGTGACTGCTCCGCGAGGGTCAACTGCCCTTTCTGTCAAAGGTGTTGGGTAGCGTCATTTGGCGATGACCGCAGCGGTGGTACGGCCGCCGTCGACATCGAGCACGATGCCGTGCACGAACGAGGAATCGTCGCCGGCCAGGTACACGGCGGCGTTCGCGACCTCGTCCGGGGTGCCCATCCGGCCCGCGGGGGTGCCCTGCATCATGATCTCGGCCGGGTGGCTCTCCCCTGGCGCCGGCGCCAGCACCACGCCCGGGGAGATCGCGTTCACGCGTACCCCCTGCGGCCCGAACTCCGCCGCCCAGGCCCGGGTCAGCGTCTCCACGGCTCCCTTGGTGGAACTGTAGAGGGCGCTGGGAATGCCCAGCCGCGCGATCCAGGAACCGAGGTTGATGATCACCCCGCCGCCGGCCTCCACCATGGCGGGGGCGACGGCCGCGGTCAGGAAGAACGGGGCCTTCACGTTCACGGCGTAGACCTGGTCGAAGGTCTTCTCGTCGGTGGCTGCCGTGGTGGCGCTGGGGTAGATGCCGGCGTTGTTGACCAGGACGTCGATACGGCCGCCGAGGATCCGCGTCGCCTCCTGGGCCAGCGTCCGCGAGGCGGCGGCGCTGCCGTCCAGGTCGGCCCGCACGAACTCGGCACGGCCACCGCGTGCGCGGATCCCGGCGACGACCTCCTTGCCCCGCTCGGGGCTGCGCCCGGAGACGGCGACATACGCACCCTCGCGAGCGAAGGCCTCCGCGATCGCTCGCCCGATGTTGCTGGTCGCCCCCGTGACCAGGGCGGTCTTGCCCTCAAGGCGCATCGACATCATCCACTCCGTTGCTTGATCCCGCTTGGCGCTCCGCGATGAACCCGCGCGGCCGAACAGGCGGATCGCCTTCGGCAGGCAGGGCGGGGGCTGCCCTGACAGCCAGGGCGCGGGTGCCACCGTAGGGTGGAAAGATTGGACTTGCAAGTCCAGATTGGGGAATACGGCGGGGTGGTCGAGAGTGTGGTGGGGGGAGTCGCGGCGGTCGGGTGCGGCACTCGGCGAGTTCGGGCTGGTGGCGCGCTGGATCGGCATCCCGATCCTTCCGCTGACTGGACCTCCGAGTCCAGCGAGATGGGATGATGGGTGCATGAACCGAGGTATGACCGCCAAAGGCATGGCCACGCGGCACCGCATCGTGGTCGCGGCCGCTCTGCTGATCCGGGAGAAGGGCGCGGCGGAGACGACCCTGGACGACGTACGGGCGGCGACGTCGACGAGCAAGAGTCAGCTCTTCCACTACTTCCCGGACGGCCGGATCGACATGCTCGTGGCCGTGGCCCGGCGCGAGGCCGACCAGGTGCTGGAGGTGCAGCGGCCCTATCTGGACGACCTGACGACCTGGGAGTCCTGGCAGGCGTGGCGCGAGGCGGTGCTGTGCCACTACGGCGAGTTGGGGCGCCGCTGCCCGCTGGGGAGCCTCACCTCCGAGCTCGGTAAATCCTCCCCCGTGGCGCGAACCGTGGTCTCGGATCTGTTCGCCACGTGGGAAGCGGCTCTGCTGCGCGGCACGGGGGCGCTGCTTCCCGACCGCGGGATGGCGGTCGGCTGCGCGAGGAGTGTTCTGGCGGCTGTTCAGGGTGGCGTGGTGCTCCTGCAGATGACGGATCGCATCGACTGTCTGGAGGCCGCTCTCACGGCCGCGATCGAGCCGATGAGGTCCGCGGCGTCGACTTCATAACCAAGACTGGACTTGACAGTCCTTTTTCGGGCGCGCACTGTTGGACTGTCCGGTCCACGCAGGGCTTCGGCCTTCGGCGGCTTCGGCCATCGGGTCTTGGTCTTCGGCTGCGACTGATCCGTGCTGGCCTCGTCGACCGGCGTCGCGCTTGCCGGCGGGAAGCGCGCGGCCTCAAAGCCCCTCAACACCCCTGAGACCAAAGGGAAAGTGACCGCCCATGAACGCTGTCGAGCGTCTCGGCGTCATCGAGGATCTCCGTCGCCTGATGGCCCGTTACGTCTACTCCGCGGACCACCATCGCTGGCAGGACCTGGCCGCCACGTTCACGCCGGACGGCACCTTCACCCCGCACAAGCCCGACGGGTCGGTGTGGCTGCGTATGGAGGGTCGCGAGGAGATCGCGAGGACCGTCGGCGCGAGCGGCGGTCCCGACGATGTCCTGGTCCACCACCTGTTCTCGGACGAGATCGACGTGGACTCGGCGACCTCGGCCCATGGCGTGTGGGCGATGGAGGACATCATCACCCGCCCCGAAAGCGCGGCGGTCAACGAGGAGTTCCCCTTCAAGGGCATGCACGGCTACGGCCACTACCACGCACGGTTCGTCAAGGTGGACGGCTCCTGGTACATCGCCGAGCTGAAGCAGACCCGGCTGCGCCTCGACTTCACCCACTGACCCGCCGAATCCGCCAATGCCCACCTCACCCCACCTCACCCCACCTCACCCCACCTCACCTCACCTCACCTCACCTCACCTCACGAGAGAGCAATGGACGCATGAGTGACAACAGCAGCGGCAGCCGTTCTCCGGAACGGTTCACGATCGATGTGGGACAGGACGTCCTGGACGACCTCGCGGTGCGCCTCAGGGCGACCCGTTTCTTCGACGACCTGGACAACGAGGAGGAGTACTACGGCCTGAGTACGGCCTACCTCAAGCCGTTGGTCGAGTACTGGGCCGACGGTTTCGACTGGCGTGCGGCGGAGAAGCGGCTGAACGGCTACGAGCAGTACAAGGTGGAGATCGACGGCACTCCCGTCCACTTCGTCCGCAAGCCCGGCAAGGGCCCGAACCCGACCCCGCTGCTGATCCTGCACGGCTGGCCGTGGCCGGGCGAGTTCAGCTACCCGCTCATCGACCCGCTGGCGGACCCCGCCGCTCACGGGGGCGACCCGGCCGACGCGTTCGACGTCATCGTGCCGACCCTGCCCGGCTTTGCGTGGTCCACCCCCGTCACCCGCGGCGACCTCAACTACTGGAAGATCGCCGACATCCTCCACCAGCTCATGACCGACGTCCTGGGCCACGACAGGTACGGGTCACTGGGCAGCGACTACGGCGCCCTGGTCAACAGCGCGCTCGGCCACAAGTACGGCGACAGCATCATCGCCCTGCACTACGGCCACGATCTGCTCCCGGGCATGTTCCAGCACGACCGCTTCTGGGACCTCACCGCGGGTGCGCCGATCCCGGCGGACGCCTCGCCCGAACTGCGCGCGGACATTCTCAAGTTGCATGCCACCTACGCCTCCCACGTCGCCGTCCACATGCTCGACGCGTCGACGCTCACCCACGGCCTGAACGACTCCCCGATCGGCATGCTCGCCTGGCTGCTGCAACGCTGGAAGAAGTGGAGCGACAAGAACAACGACTTCGACGCCGTCTTCTCCCGCGACTTCGTCCTCACCCAGGCCACCGTCTTCTGGGTCACCCAGTCCATCGGCACGTCCATCCGCATGTACCGCAACACGATCCGCCACCCCTGGACCCCGCTGCACGACCGCCACCCCGTGGTCGAACCGCCGGCCGGCTTCACCTTCCTGCTCGGCGACGTCTACCCGCCCGGCGTCACCACCGTCGAAGAACGCGTCGCCGCCTTCGAGAACGGCCCGACCCGCGCCACGTTCAACGCGATCAACGTCAACGCCCACCACAAGGGCGGCCACTTCGGGCACTACGAAAACCCCGAGGCCTACGTCGGCGACGTCCGCGAGACCTTCCGTAGGGCGCGCTGACCTCACGGAACGGGTGGCAACTCCTCTCCGGGACTAGGCCGTTGAGACGTGGAAGTTCATGACGTCGATCTTGGTGAGCGCCCGCCAGTCCTCCGCGCTGTATCCGTCCCAGTCCTTCGCCTCGCGGGCGGCCGGGAACTTCGCGGCCTGGTCGGAACCGACGAGGACCAGCAGGTAGGTCTCGCTGATTCCCTCGACACCGATGTAGCCGACCGAGTGGTTGTCGTCCTCCCAGCAACCGCCGGATGTGGGGCTGACGGGCGTGCCCGGATAGAAACGGCCGTTGCCCGGGTGTCCGAACTCGTCCTTCGAATCGGGGTCGGGCCGGGTGACGAGGTAGAGGACCTGGCCTGCCGGGATGTTGAGGCTCATCTGCCCCTTGACGCTGATCTCGGGGCTTCTCGCCGGGCCGCCCACCTGGGTGTAGACGAGCGGCGCGTCGTGGTTCGCGAAGAGCGTCTCGTTGTAGCGCTGGGACGGCGGCTGATTCCAGGAGTCGGCGAGCCGTTTCAGGTCGCAGGGGTCGTCGGCCGCGGTCGAGAGGGGTGTGGAGGCGGGCGCGGAGACCGAAGAGCCGGCCGATGTCTCCTTGGCGTCACCGTCATGAGTGAACCAGGCTCCGGCGGCTGCTGCGGCCACGGCCGCCAGTGCGCCGATGGACGCGATCGCGATCTTGGTCCTGTTGTTGCTCTTGTCGTCCTCACCCTGCGGTTCGTTGCCCGTGGTGCCGTCGTCGGAGCCTGTGTCGGTGCGTGTCACTTTCGTCCCCCCCTCGTGCAGGTGTCCGTAGTATCAGCGCTTTGTCCGACCGGTAAGGGAGTGTTGGAGTGCGAGCGGGGCGCGCGTCCTCCGCTGTGCGCTGGTGGGCAGACTGCCCCATGGCCTGAGGCGTGGGATCACCCCATGTCAGGGTGCCGGTCGCGCACCGGGCTGACCGACTCCAGGGCCGCTCCCACGCGCAGGATCGTCGCCTCGTCGTACCAGCGGGAGACGAGTTGTACGCCGATGGGCAGGCCCTCGGTGCTGACCCCGAACGGCAGGGACAGGGCCGGCAGCCCGGTGAGGTTGAACGGAACCGTGGCCCCGCATGATGCCGCGTGCGGGCACTCGTACTCCCGCGACGTCGAAACCGGACTGGGCATGGCGCGGAGCGGGAACCGGGCACACCGGGCACAACAGCACGTCGTACTGCTGGAAGTAGCCCGCGAACAGGGCGCTGAGCTCGGCGACCCGCTGCTGCGCGTTGAGGAGGTCGGCGAGTGCCACGTCTGCCGCCTTCAGGGTGCGGCGGGTCATCGGGTGCAGTTCGGACTCGCGGCCGGCCGCCACCTCCCTGAGGCACGGCACGACTTCGGCGGTGAAGAGCACGGTGCTCAGCGCGGTCGCGTCGATCGACTCCAGCCCTCGCGGAGGGGCCGGCTCGACCACACAGCCCAGATCCCGCAGAGCGTTGGCCGCTGCCGCGACGGTGGCGGTCACGTCAGGATCGATCGGTCCGAAGGCGGGCTCACACGCCCAGCCCACCCGAAGTCCCGCCACCAAGCCCGATGTTCTGTCGGCAAGGGGCGGCGAGTGCCGTACATGGCCGTCGACACCGTCGGGTCCGGACAGGACGCGCAGCGCGGTCGCGATGTCGCGCACGCTGCGGGCCATCGGCCCGACGTGCCAGCACCGGCGGGGTACGTCCGGCCAGTGCCCGGTGCCCGGTATCCGGCCGCGGGTGGCCTCCAGCGCGACGATGCCGGTGTCGTGGGCCGGGCCGCGCACCGAGATCGCCACGTCACTGCCCAACCCCAGCGGCGACAGGCCCACGGCGATCACGGCCGACTCACCCCCGCTGGAACCACCCGGGGTCCGCTCCGGGTCCCACGGGTTGTCCGCCCGCCCGACGAGGAGGTTGTCCGTCTCGGTCCAGTAGGAGAACTCGGGCAGATTCGTCTTGGCCAGGACAAGGACGCCGGCCGCTCGCATGCGCGCTACGGCCGTCGCGTCCGCCGTGGCGACCCGGTCCCGGAACAGCGCGGACCCGCGTGTGGTCCGTGCCCCCGCCACGTCGAGCGAGTCCTACACCGTGAACGGCACACCGTGGAACGGACCGAGTGAGCCACCGCCCACCACCGCCTCATCGGCCGCGCGGGCGGCGGCGAGCGCCTGATCGGCCAGGACCGTGACGATGGAGTTGAGCCGGGAGCCGATCCTGTCGATGCGCTCCAGACACTCCCGCGCCACGTCCACCGCGGAGACCTGGCGCGTACGGATCAACTCCGCCAACGCGGTCGCGTCCAGCCAGCCGATCCCGACGGCACCCATCCGGCCTCCCTCCGCCCACGCCACGATCATGCGAGCCGCCGGACCGCCAGTGATTCTCGCCGCCGAGCAACTCACCTCCACCGGCCGCCACCGCTCGCTCCGCCCGCCGGCTGGTCAGTGATGCCTGGCTCACGCGAGGTGGCCCCATGACCTGAACGGATCAGACGGTGAGGACGAGCTTGCCCTGGAGGTGACCGGCGTCGAGCAGCCGGTGCGCGTCGGCGACGCGCTCGAACGGGAACGTCTCCTGCACGTGGACCCGGAGCCTGCCCTGTTCGACGAGTTCGACGAGACCGCGCAGGGCAACCGGATCGGGGTCGACCGCGATACCGCTGAAACGCATGCCGGCCGCCTCGTACTCGGCGATCAGCTTCGGATCGTCCTCGGCGACGGCCGTCACCAAGTGACCACCAGGGCGCAGCACTTGGAGCGACCGCTCGACGGTGTCGCCGCCGATCGTGTCGAGCACGAGGTCGATGTCACGGACGGCGCCGGCGAAGTCGACCGCCGTGTAGTCGATCACCTCGTCGGCGCCGAGCCCCTCGACGAACGTCCGCTTGCTCTTTCCGGCGGTCGCGACCACGTACGCGCCGAGCGCTTTCGCGATCTGGATCGCGACATGGCCGACCCCGCCACCACCGCCGTGGACCAGGACACGGTCGCCCTCGCGCACACCACCGAGGTCGACGAGCCCCTGCCACGCCGTCAGCCCGACGACCGGGAGCGCCGACGCCTCGACATGCGAGAGCGACACCGGCTTGCGGGCCAGGTGCAACGCCGGCGCCGCCACGACCTCGGCGTACGCGTTCGCCGCCCGGGGGAACAGCGGCATCCCGAACACCTCGTCACCGGGCCTGAACCGCCATGTCCCCGGCGCCTGTTCGACCACGCCGCTGATGTCCCAGCCGAGGACGAACGGCGGCCGCCCGATCAGCGGGAACTCGCCGGCCCGCAGCCGCGCCTCCAACGGGTTCAGTCCGATCGCCCTGACGCGGACGAGAACCTCGGTCGGAAGGGCCCGGGGCTCGGGCGCGTCCACGACGGTGAGCACTTCAGGACCGCCGAGCGTGTGCTGGGTGATGACGCGCATGACTCGACTGACTGGCACGACTGGCATGACTCTCCTGGCTTTGGACGGGAAAGGAGGGAGAGCACCCAGGCTAGGTTTCCGATAGGAACCGACAGGTACCTCAGCAGGTACCTTGGCGTCATGAGCGGTTTCGGTCCCGGCGATCCCTTTCTCGCCGACTGCCCGGCGCGTCTGACGGTCGAGCTGATCGCCGACAAGTGGACGGCGGTCGTGCTCTACGCCCTCAGCAAGGGCCCGGTGCGCCATGGCGAGTTGATCGACCTGATCGGCGGCATCTCCCGCAAGATGCTCACCCAGACCCTCCGCCGACTGGAGTCCCACGGACTCGTCCACCGCCACGCCTACGCCGAGGTACCACCCCGCGTCGAGTACGAACTCACCCCGCTCGGCGCGACATTGCTCGACCCGATCCACACGCTGACCGAGTGGGCGAGGGCAAACGGCGACGCGGTCCTCGACGCACTCGACGCCGCCCCCGGGCCGGTCACCCCTGGCGACTGAGACCCCCGCCGGTGCCCGCGGTCAAGCGCGGGGTCAAGCGCGGGGTCCAGGGCGGCGCCTCACGCACCGACCACTCAGAGCCAGTCCTTCCGCTTGAAGATGATGTACAGACTGCTGCATACGACCGCCATCAGGAGGATCGCGAAGGGATACCCGAGTGCCCAGTGCAACTCCGGCATCCGATCGAAGTTCATGCCGTAGATCGTGCCGACGAGCGTCGGAGCGAACAGGATGGCGGCCCAGGACGAGATCTTCTTGAAGTTGTCTACCTGAGGGTGTTGACCTGCGGTGATGCGGCATCAGTCGCCGCTGACCTGTACGGATGGCTCTTTCCGCGCCTTTCAGCGGCATACCGCGTTACGCGGCTGATTCTCCCCACGGGCTCCCCAGCGCCGCCCACACTCCCCAGATTCTCCCCAGCGAGCCACCTGAGGGAGAGGCGGTGCCCCCACCCGATACCGCCTCCGGGCCCCATCCCGCCCCACCCCACCTGCACCGCCAAGGACTTCCCCATGCCTGCCCGCCCACTGTCCATTCCCGCTGTCGCCGCTGTCCTGGACGTCGACCGCTGTACCGTCTACCGCTTCATCGCCGCTGGCGACTTGCCGGTCGTTAAACTCCGTACCCTGCAAATCAATACATCTAGATGCCGCCGCGCCTTGATGACGGGCTCGAGAGGGGCCCCGCGCCCTACCCCATCATCAACAACAGCCCTGCTGGCCCGGGGTCTTAGGCGTCGTCCGTCTTCTGACTCAACCCCGCCATCACCCCCACCAGTGGTGGAAAAGCCTGGACGGACAAGGATCCGCTCTCCAAGTTCCAGTCGCTGGTCGACGAGGGCGCCACCTGACATGGTCTTGATCTCTACTGCTGGATGTAGCGAACCACCGGTAGTCGCGGTTCAGCCTGGCCTTGAGGGTCCGGGATGTCGGTAGAGGAGGGCTGGTACATGATGCTTCGATCGACTGGCACTACCCCTTCTTCAACGTGCCTACCTTGGAGATGACTTGGAGGAAGAGAGCATCTCCCGACATCTGCATGCTCTACCGTCAAAGCCACGGAAGTCCTCTCACCGAAGCGAGGCTGACGCTGTGCCTGATACTCCAGTTCCCGACCCCATCGTTGCCATTCTGACCGCGCTTCCGCTGGAGTACGAGGCCGTTCACAGTCGTCTTGGGGATCTTCGTACGTATGTGCATGAAAGTGGTACGCGCGTCAAAGTCGGGCAGCTTGAGGGCACACCCTGGTATGTCGGACTCGTCCGGAGCGGCGAGAAGGCGCTGAACGCGGCTGTACTCACGGAACGGGTGATCACCTGGTTGCGTCCGCAAGCCGTGATCTTCGTCGGCGTCGCCGGCTCACTCAAGAAAGACGTTGGTCTCGGTGACGTCGTGGTGGCCACCAAAGTGCACGCCTACCAGGGCGGTAAGCAGACGCCGGAGGGTTTCCTGGTTCGTCCCGACGCTTGGCACGCCAGCCACCGCTTGGAAGAGGCTGCCTTCGACGCCCTGGGCAGCAAGGCCCACTTCAAGCCGATCGCTGCCGGAGATATCGTCCTGGACGACGAAGCCTCCACGATTGCCGCACACATCAGGAAGCATTACAACGACGCCGTGGCCGTGGAGATGGAGGCCAACGGGGTCGTTCACGCTGCCCACCTCAGCGGTCGAGTGGACGCCATCATCATCCGCGGCATCAGCGATCTGGCCAATGGCCTCAAGAACGAGGCCGATGTCTCCGGCTCCCAACCCCGCGCGGCCGCGAACGCCGCCGAGGCGGCCATCGCGACCCTCCACAAACTGGAGCCCATCGGTGCCACAGTCCTCCCCGGCCCGGCGGCGATGGAACCGCAAGCTCACTACGGCGGCGATCACTACGACAATCGTCACAGTGTCAACTACGGTCCGGTGACGGGCAAAGTGGTGCATAACTACCCACCGCCACCGCAGCTCTGACGAGTGGTCGCCCCGCACCGACCAGACTTGCGGTGCCACAACCGCACTGAGTCCACAGACCCCGTGCCGAATAGGACCGTCGAGGTGAGGAGGGGCAGTGACACTGAGCGAACCGAAGCCCACCGCGGTGATCCCCACCAGCCAGCCGCAAGAGTACGAGGCGGTTCGGTCCCTGCTCACGGGATACGCGTAAGCGTGAGCATCCATCGGGGACGTGGTTCGACACCGGCACTCTGCCCGGCACTCCATGGGAGGTGGCTCTGGCGGAAATGGGGGTGAGGAACCCGGAGGCGCGTATGTTCGTCGAACAGGCTGCCACCTGGCTACACCCCCAGGCGCTGCTCTTCGTCGGCTTCGCGGGAGGTCTCAAAGGCCGTGTGAAATTGGGCGATGTTGTCGTCGCCACCAAGGTGTACAGCCATCACAGCGGCAGCCCAGGTACCTACCTCATCGCATGCACCCGATGGCCTTCCCGCCTCGCATCGCCTGGAGCAGGCGGCTCGGGCGGCGTTGCGCCGCAGTTCAGATCTACTGCTCGGTGGTGCGACGGTGCACCTCGCGCCGGTCGTCGCCGTCAACGGCGCGGCACCACGCTACATGAGTGTCGAAAAGGAGAGGTTGGGGGCCGAAGTCACTCGCCGGGATGCGGTGGCCATCGAGTTGGCGAGCACAGGCGTGACCTGCGCCGCCCCATCTCATTAGAGGATTGGAGACCTTGACGATTCGCAGCATCACCGACCTCGCTGGTCAAAAATGGCCGCCGAGCCTTCCGGAATCCGTATTCAAGCCGCCGCGAACGCTGCGGCCGCTGCCGCTGCGACCCTTGCCGAACTCACCCCTCAGCCCGTCGGCGGGAGATCAGCGATCGGAATCGGGCGCAGGGGCTCTCATACCTTGGGGATCACATCGATTTCAGCGGTGCCACTGTTTACGGTTCGGTGGAGGGCAAGGTGGAGGCAACACCGATCAACGGGCAGGACTCGTCGTCCTGACGGAGCGTGCGCCAACGGTCTTCAGCCACTTGTGCCGGAAACCTGATCCGGAGGCTGACGTCCGGTGGCCTGATGCTCCCGGTCTTCCTCGGCAGAAGTAGCCTCGCTGAAGGCTTC
Organism: Streptomyces sp. NBC_01288; assembly: GCF_035982055.1. NCBI lineage: Bacteria > Bacillati > Actinomycetota > Actinomycetes > Kitasatosporales > Streptomycetaceae > Streptomyces > Streptomyces sp. NBC_01288. The sequence goes on along the minus strand of NZ_CP108427.1, from coordinate 2,077,906 downwards.
GCCGGCCGGTCGGAACCGACTCATCGAGTGCAGCGCCCTGTCCAGGTTGTTCAATGTCAGAGCCTCGCCCCGAGGGTCGTCCGCCCCTCTGAAGAGTTCGCGGGCACGGGTGAAGGCGTTGATCGCCTCCGCTCCTCGGTCCGCCTCCAGCAGTGTGACGCCGAGGTTGTGCCAGGACTGGGCATGGCCAACTGCATTGCCCATGGCCTCATGGATGGTGAGGGCTTGGTTGAAGGCGTGGAGGGCAGACTCGTGGTCGCCCTGGTACGACCGAGCAATGGCGAGGTTGTTCCACTGCATGGCCTCGTCGGTTGGGTTGGCCGCTGTTCGGTAGATGTCACGAGCCCGGATGAATGCGTCGGCGGCCTCGTCGACCCGGCCCATCTCCATGAGAGCGCCGCCGAGGTTGGTGCATGCGATCGCCTCTCCGGTCAGGTCGCCGACACGTCGGGCGACCTGCCGCGCGGTGCCGCTGACGGTAGTCGCATCCTCGAAGTACTCGCGCCATCGCAGGTATTCGGCCAGGCAGAGGGCCAGGTCGACGGCGCTGCGCGCGTGCCGGTCCTCAGCGCCCCACTGAACGGCAGCAAGTAGGCCGGGCCTTTCCGCATCCAGCCAGGACAGCGCTTCATCCTTCCCCTGGAAGAACGTGGGTAGACCGGCGTGCGGACTCGCCCGCAGATGATCGTCCGCCGCGTCTGCCCTCTGTCGGTAGAAGTCGAGCACCCTCTCTCGTGCAGTCTCACACTCCTCCAGGAAGGATGGATCCTCGGCCGTCACGCCCATGGCGAAGGCTCGGACCAGGTCGTGGAGTCGCCACCGCTTGCTGCTGCCGCCCCTGTCCACCAGATACGCGCGTTCCAAAGGCGCGAGGGCGGCCAGCGGAGGAGCCTCTACGCCGAGGAGCGCCGCGAGTGCGTCGGCCCCGATCTCGGGCCCCGGGGCCGTCGCCAGCAACCGCAGTAGCCGTGCTTGCTCGTCCGAAAGCCTCCGGTAGGAGAGATCAAAGGCGGCGCGGACACTGCGTTCTCCATCGTCGAGGAAGTCGAGCCGCGTGTTGTGATCACGTAGTTCCTCCACCGATTCGGCAACGGGCTTTTCCGGGTGGCAGATGAGAAGCGCGGCCGCGATCTGCAGGGCCAGGGGCAAGTGGCCGCAGAGAGAAGCGAGTTCGATTGCGACCGGTTGGTTGGAGGAGATGCGGTCGTCACTGCCGTCGGCCTCGCGCAGTACTTGGTCGAGGAGTTCTACGGCGGCCTGAGGGGCGAGCTGCGCCAACGGCATGTGATGAGCGTTGAGTTGCGGAATGGCGTTGCGAGAGGTGATCAGAATGCGGTGCCGCGGGTCGTTGGGGAGCAGAGGCCGCACCTGTTGAGGAGAGGAGGCGTTGTCCGCCAGGAGCAGCACCCTGTCGGGCCACTGGGCGAGCCGGGCGCGGTAGAGGTTGACCCGTTCGTCCTCGGTGGCGGGGATGTGCTCGGAACGTGTACCGAGTGCACGGAGGAGGGCGAGCAGAGCTCGATCCGGGACGACCGGGGTGGGGTCGTAGCCGTGGAGGTCGATGAAGAGGATGCCGCCGAGGAACCAGCCTTTGCCGTCGGCCTCGTGCGCGGCCTGGGTGGCGAGCGCCGTCTTTCCGACTCCGGCCAGACCTGCCAGAACGGTTCCGGTGACGGTCTTGTGTGTCGTGGGTCCGTTGGGCGGACGCAGAAAGGTCTCCAGCTTATTGAGCAGATCCGCACGGCCAGTGAAACTGGGCGTGGGAGGAGGCAGAGAGCCCAGTGCGGTCGGCATCGGGGCCTCGTGGTAGTGCACTACCTGGGAGCCGATCACATCACCCATGAAGACCCCGTCGAAGTCGACATGATCACCGTGATACCAGGATCCGCTCCCGGGTATCCGGCTATTCATGACTGCTGCCACAGCCTGGGCCCGGGTGAGGTCGGCAGACAGCATTTTCCTCAAACGGGTGCTCCAAGCCGATAACGCCGCGTGCCGGTCCGGGCTCGCAGAGTCCCGCTCGAGAAAGGCAATGGCCAGGTCTTCCGGAGCGGTCCTTCCATCCGAAGCCCCGGGAAGGAGGTGGGCCAACTCTCTTACCGCATCTCGTCCATTCGGACCGGCCGTACCATCAGCCAGGGCGGTCAGCAGCGCCCTCAGAGCCCCCGCTTCCATAGCTGTCCCCCGGTGCCGCACGTCGTGCCATCACGGTAGTGGCTCACTTGTCCGCCGCGCATCCGGTCCGAGGAATCCCCTCGGAAGTCGGAAGACGCCCATGGCCTTCGAGTCATCCCCTAACCTGAAGCGCGGGCCCGCTGTACGAACACCGCAGCGCAGAGGTGAGGTTGGTCGAGTGACAAACGCCCCCCCTTGCGTGGTGATCCTCACCGCGCTTCCAGCCGAATACGAAGCCGTGCGGAGCCATCTCATCAGCCGCGAGGCACTCGTGCATCCGGCTTCCGGCACGACTTTGGAACGCGGTGTCCTGCCCGGCACTCCGTGGCTGGTCGCCCTGGCGGAGATCGGTGAGGGTGCCTACACCGCTGCCGTGACCATCGAACGGATCAGTGCTTGGCTGGAGCCGGAGGCACTTCTATTCGTCGGTGTCGCGGGTTCGCTCAGGGAGGATGTCCGGATCGGAGATGTCGTCGTCGCCACAAAGGTGTACGCCTACCACGGCGGCAAGCAGACCCCCGAGGGCTTCTATGCACGCCCCCGGGCCTGGGTCGTCTCGCACCGCCTTGAGCAGGCCGCACGTGTTGCTCTGCGAGGCTGGCCTGGTGTGCATTTCAAATCGATCGCAGCGGGTGACGTTGTCCTCAACGGCTCCTCCGCCGCGCTTGTCGACCAGCTGAGGCGCCGATATAGCGATGCGGCCGCCATCGAGATGGAGGGTACTGGTGTGGCTCATGCTGCCCACCTCACCGAGGAGGCCGAAACGCTCACGATCCGCGCCATCAGCGACACAGCCGACGGCGTGAAGCATCCCGTCGACACGACAGACATTCTGCGCAGCGCGGCCGCACGTGCCGCCGAGGCAGCGATGGCGGTATTGCGCGAGGTGAATCCACGTGGCAGGCCCTCGGAAGCACCTCAGTCCCCCTCCGATTACGGCGGAGACCACCTGGACTTTCGTGGCTCCCAGTTCTACGGCCCGTTCACTGGGAAGAGAACGGGAAGCCGTCAGGACGAGTGAGATGCCGAAGGATCTCACCACCCGTCCGGTCGGCGTTCTTGGACCCCGGCGGTCGCCGCCAGGATTCAAAGCGCAGGGTGGCAATTCCTTCTGGTGAGGTGGGCATAGCAGGATGGCAGCCATGGCCGTACTTCACTGATGAGTGCAAGGTGTGGGTCTGACGCTGAACCGCCGATGTATATCTCCCGTAGTGGCGTGTGGTCGGGTTTGCTGCCCGCGCAGCGTGCTGGAGTGCGCCGGTCAGAGCGGCTTGTGAACCGCTTGCCGAAATCTGGCTCTCCCAGGGTGTGTTCTCCGGCCGGTGCCCGTCCGTGGCCTGACTCAACAGAGGCACCCCGGGTTTGTCGGCGACTCCGGAGTGCCCCGAGTCGTGTGGAGTCGAGTTGCTGTCCGACTGGATCGGAGAGAAGGCGGCAGCAGCCGCCACCAAGGCCACCCTCGCTTACGGATCTAACATGGCATCACCAAGGCAGGAGGTCGGTGTGAACACGGAGCACGACAGCGACCAGAAAAGTCTGTTCATCCTGCCGATGGAGGACGAGTATGGCCAGCGCGGACTTGAGACGCTCGGTCGCGGACCTGTTCCGGTCGCGCTCACCTCTCTCCCCAGGGCGCCGGAGGGCTTTACAGGGCGGAACGACGAGCTCGCCGCCCTCCTGGCTGCCCTCGCTCCTCAGGAACAAACGGTTGGGGAGACAAGCGCTGCTCCGGGAGCGGCGGTCGTCATCTCCGCGGTCTCCGGACTCGGCGGCATCGGCAAGACGGCCCTTGCGTTGCAAGCGGCCCATCAAGTAAACGCCAAGCGTTGGTTTCCCGGCGGAACGCTCTTCATTGACTTGCGGGGCTACGGAGACGACGCCGTCACCGCCCAACAGGCTGCCTGCGCCTTGCTCAAGGCACTCGGAGTAGGCGACGCCGACCTGCCCGTGACCTCAGACGCCCAGTACGCGCTGCTGCGTTCGCTGATGGCGCGCCAGCCCGGCCCCATGCTGTTGGTCCTGGACAACGCCTCAGACGCCGCGCAAGTCGTGCCTTTGCTCCCCGGCGACCCCCGCCATCGGGTCCTGGTCACCTCGCGGATCCGGCTTTCCCAACTCGGCGCCCGTCTCCTGTCCCTTGACATCCTGTCACCCGATGAGGCGCGAACTCTTCTCAAGACCGCCCTGTGCACGGCCCACCCCAACGACCATCGTGTGCATGACGACCCCGAGGCCGCCGATCGGCTGGCGGTTCTTTGTGGCTGCCTGCCGCTCGCTCTGCAAATCGCGGCAGCCCTGCTGAGTATCGACCCTGACAAGCCGATCACCGAGCTGGTCTCCGAACTGGAGGCAGAGCAAGTTCAGTTGGATGACGGCGAGCGCAGTGTGCGCTCAGCCTTGGACCTCTCTTACCGCCGCCTTCCCGTCGGCGAGGCACGGCTCCTCCGCCTCCTTTCCATCGCTCCCGGGCCGGACATCGGCGTCGATGCCGTGATCGCCCTCGTGGGCACGGAGTCATCGCCGACTCGGAGCCTGAGGAACCTCGTCCACGCACATCTCATCGAGCCAGCCAAGACCCGCTCCCGATGGCGACTGCACGATCTCGTGCGAACGTACTCGGCGGCTCTGGCACGTCAAGACGAGGAGGAGACGGCAGCGGCCGGGGAACGGATCGTCGCGCACTACGGCGGTCTCGCTGGCGAGGCGTCTCAACGTCTTCGATGGCTGCCGGGGGAGCTGGAGCCAACCAGATTCGTCAGCCGCAACGAGGCGTTGACGTGGCTGGACACCGAGCGGGAGAACCTCGTCGCCACCGTCCAATGGGCCTACCACCACCAGCAGGCCCACAGAGCCGCCCAACTGGCCCTGGACCTGGCGCCGTATCTGGAGTGGAGACGCTACCTCGACGATGCGAGGGTGGTCAGCCGAATCGCCCAGCAGGCCGCACAGGACCTGGGGGACCGCGAACTTGAGGCCAGTGCCTGGAACAACTTGGGTGTTGCGCTGCGTGAGGCCGGCCGGGTGCAGGAGGCGATCGACGCCCACACCCGGGCCCGCGACCTCCTCGTCACCATTGGGGACCGCGAACTTGAGGCCAGTGCCTGGAACAACTTGGGTGTTGCGCTGCGTGAGGCCGGCCGGGTGCAGGAGGCGATCGACGCCCACACCCGGGCCCGCGACCTCCTCGTCACCATTGGGGACCGCGAACTTGAGGCCAGTGCCTGGAACAACTTGGGTGTTGCGCTGCGTGAGGCCGGCCGGGTGCAGGAGGCGATCGACGCCCACACCCAGGCCCGCGATCTTCACCTCACCACCGGAAACCGGCGGGAAGAGGGCAGAGCCTGGAACAACATGGGAATCGTCCTGCACATGACGGGACGCCAGGCCCAAGCCGGTGCGGCCTTCGGCACCGCTCTTCGGATCTTCCAGGAATTCGAGGACCACTACGAGATCGGCAACGCCCTGCATAACCTCGCCGTCACTCACCGGGAACTCGGTGAGACCACGACTGCGCGTATCTATTGGACGCGCGCGGCTGAGGCGTTCTCCCGGGCCGGTGCTTTCGCCGAGGCCACTCAGGCCCTCGAACTGGCTGAGGGGCGCGACTGACATGGCGTCACAGGAACCAGGCCCGGACGAGATGAGCTACCAGGGTGATCATGTGGATTTCCGGTGGTCACGCATCGGCTTGGTCACTGGTAAGGAGCAGCATGATCATCTCGACCGGCCGCAAGCAACCGTCAATTCCCTGCCCGCAGCTCCGGTTGCCTTCGCCGGACGCGGCGCGGTCCTGGATAAAATTCTCCCCGTCCTGAACCCGGATTCCGACGACCTGGATACAAACCGCCTGCCGATCTGTGTGATATCGGGGCCGAAGGGAATTGGAACATCGGCGCTCGCTAAATTTGCCAGCCATCTGGCAGTGAACAAGGGGTGGTTTCCGGGCGGGGCGCTCTATGTCGATCTGCAGAGCCATGCCAAGGATCCACTCACGGACAATGACGCGTTGCTCGTCCTCGTGAGCCCGTTGGGCGTACAGGGCGCGGAACTTATGTCCATGATTCCTGTCGCCCGCTATGGCTACTACCGCGACTGTCTCGCACAACGCCCGGGACGTACCTTGATCGTCGTGGACCATGTCGTCCGGGCCTCCCAGGTGGAACTCGTCATGCCCGGCGAGGACCGCCACTGTGTCCTGGTCACGTCACGCGGAGGACTACCCGACCTGGACGCTCACGAATTCCGTCTCCGTGCTCTGGACCAGGTAGCCGCGTGTGAGGTCCTCGCCGCACTAGTCAGAATCGGCGATGCCCATGAAAAGCGCGCGGAAACCGAGCCTGAGGCGCTTCGGGATCTGGCCGAGCTGTGCGCCGGAGTACCTCGCAACTTGCGAGACGCCGCAACGGGGTTGAGGCAGAATCGCGACATCACGATCGAGGAATACGTCCATCTCCTGCGTGACCGTCTGGCGCCGCAGCGCATGCCTGGTGCCCTGGAAAACGAGCCGCCACCGGGTAGACGGAAACGATCCCCTTTTATGAACTGGCGACGCAGCTCCTGACATGCAGAGCCTTTCATGGCACCTGTAACCGTCCCGTCCGCCTCCACTGTAGGTGGCTCACTTCTGACCAAGTCGTCGGCCGACGAACTGGATCGCCGTGCCACTTGCCCTCTGTATTTGTCGCACGGCGATGGAGTCGCCTGATACGACATCAATCACGTACTAAAGGTTGTCCCGCAATTTCTGGCTGGTTGTTTCAGACGGCGCCCTATGGTGCGGCGGCCGACATGCTTGTTGGGTTGGGAGGCGTTGTTGGCTGGCCCGGGATGTCCAGCCATGCGCCGATGCGGGTGACTGCGTCTTCCACGGTGGCGCGCGGGGCGCCGGAGGCTTCGAGCGAGGTACGGGCCACGGCGGCGAGTTGGGGGTCGGTGAGGGCGAGCGCGGTGCGGGCTGTTTCGTACTCCTGCAGCAGACCCGGACCGAACAGGAGAGGGTCGTCGGCGTTGAGGGTGCACTGGACGCCTGCTTGCAGGAGCCGCGCGAGGGGATGCGCAGACAGGGATGCGACGACGCCGAGGGCGACGTTGGAGGTGGGGCAGACGTCGAGGACTATGCCTTCCGCGGCCAGACGGGCAAGAAGAGCCGGGTCTTCGACTGCCCGTACGCCGTGAGCGATCCGTCGGGCGCCGAGTACGTCGAGTGCGGCGCGCACGCCGGCCGGGCCGGCGAATTCCCCTGCGTGCGGGGCGGGAATCAGCCCGGCATCGCGGGCAATGGCGAACGCCTCAGCGAACGGCTCGGGGGCGTGGCGGGCCTCATCTCCGGCCAGGCCGAAGCCGACCACCCCATTGTCTGATCGTCTAACCGCCAGGCGGGCGGCCTCGACCGCTTCCGACGGGTCCGCGTTGCGTCGGGCGAACACCAGGATGCCGAAGCCGACGCCCAGCCGCGCGCCCGCGCGGCGGCCCTCGTCGATCACCGCGTCCAGGACGTCGAGCGCGGCGTCCGGATCGTCCTCATAGGTCAGGGGGTTGAAGTGCGGCTCGATCCATACCGCTCCGTCCGCGGCGGCGTCCTCGACCACCTCGCGTACCAGCCGCAGAAGGTTCCTGCGCGGGCCCTCGCGCACCACCCGGGCAGCGGTGCCGTACAAAGCGCCGAAGTCCTCAAACGAGGTGAAGCCGTTTGAATCTGGCGGTCGTTCGCCACGCTCGCCCGCCAGCTCCGCGAGCGTGGCGGGACGCATCGCACCTTCGAGATGTAGATGGAGATGGGCCTTCGGCAGATGGTCCAGGCTTCGCATGGCGCCTCACTCTATGGCTACCCTCTTGACGGCCGTTGGGAGATGCAACCATCACTGCGTGGCTGATGTGATCACGGCGTCGGTGCCGTCATGGATAGAGCCCTTCACGGGTCTGACCCCGCGCTGCTTCGCCAAGCTGGTAGCCGAGGTTCGATGCGAGCAGGCTGCGGATCAACAGCGCGGGCGTCCCTGGAGTCTGCCGCTGGAGGACCGTGTTCTGCTGGTCACGGCGTACTGGAGCACGAACTTGACGATGCGACAGCTGGCTCCGTTGTTCGGGATTTCGAAGTCGGCCGCAGACCGGATCATCGACCACCTCGGTCCACTGTTGGCGCTCCGGCAGCGTAGGCGGTTCCGTAAGGACACTGTGCTCATCGTGGACGGAACCTTGGTGCCGACCCGCGACCGCACGGTCGCCGAGCAGTCCAAGAACTATCGCTACTCCACAGCCCACCAGGTCGTTATCGACGCCGACACCCGCCTGGTCGTCGTGGTCGGCCGGCCCTTGCCCGGTAATCGGCACGACTCCCGTGGTTGGGAAGAGTCCGGAGCCAAGGCTGCCGTAGGCACCACCATGACGATCGCCGACGGCGGCTACCAGGGGACCGGCCTGGTCATCCCACACCGACGCGAAAAGGGGAGCGACCTGCCGACCTGGAAGGAGGAACACAACCGCTCCCACAAGCGAGTTCGCGCCCGCGTCGAGCACACCTTCGCCCGAATGAAGGGCTGGAAGATCTTGCGTGACTGCCGTCTCAAGGGCGACGGCGTCCACCTCGCCATGCTTGGCATCGCCCGTCTGCACAACCTCGTCCTCGGCGGATAGACAGCGAACAGCCGGTCCCGTCCGCACCAACTCGAAGATCACTTACGGGACAACCTTTAGGCGCAATGCCGTTGCTTTACTGGGCTGTTGGTCTCGGTGGGCGGATGGTGACGGCGTCGTCGTGTGTTCTGGTGGGCTGGGGCCAGGCACGGTGCTCGGCCCGTTTGAGCAGGTAGTTGGACATCTTGCGCTTGACGACACGGGGCTGGCTGCGGAGCCGGCGCGGTGGCAGCAGCGTGGTCAGCAGGTCGTCGCGGAGCCGGACCAGCGCCGTGATCAGGTGCTCAGGGGGAAAAGATGCCGGGCGCGACGGTGACGCTGCGGCGGGCCGCACGCAGGGTGTCGGTGAACGAAAGCCGGTCCGGGTCGATGCCGTGGACGGCAGCGGTTCTGGATATCAGGGACCTCAGGGCGTGGTGGACCAGCAGGTGGGCCCAGATCTGCTGGCGCACGCCGTCGGGGGTCTTGCTGGCCAGGACGACGTGGGGGCCGCGCTGATGGGTCTTGATCTCGTCGAAGACCGACTCGATCTCCCACCGCTGGGCATACAGGGCCGCGAGTTCGGCCGCGGGGAAGCGTTCCGGATCGAGGAGGTCGGTGACCAGGCGGTAGTGCGTGTTCTGGGTGCTCGCTCCGCCGTCGGACAGCTGATAGGCGAGCACCCTCACGCGCACCGGATCGCGTTTCTTGCCGTCGGTGCCTGCGTGCAGGCGACTGAGCCAGGAGCCGTCGGGAAGGAGTTCCTGCACGGGCAGGACCCGGTTGGCCGACACCCGCCACAGCAGGTGGGCGCCGGTGGCGGTGAACGCTCTCCACAACGGCACCCCCAGGAACTCCCGGTCGGCCAGGACCAGCATGTCCGGCCCGGTGGAGCGGACCAGGCAGGCGGCGAGGGTGAGTTCACCGACCCGGCAGCCGGCCAGTTCCGCATCCAGCACGGCATGGGTGCCGCACTCGACCAGAGCGGCCATCCGCACCTGCGGGAACGCTGACCTGTCCGGGCCGCGGGTGTTGCCGGGACGGCCGAACTCCTGGTCGTTCGCGGCAGTGTCGGCGGCATCCCAGCAGGTGCCGTCCACCGCCGTCAGCCGCAGCCCGCGCCAGAACGCGCCCGGTGTCTCCTCATCCGCCAATGGACGGACGGTGGCCGCGAACAGCACCCGCAGGGGCTCGGAGCCCAGTCGGCCACGGGCCCTGAACAGGGAGGACTTCGCCGGGATCCGCCAGTTGCCCCACAGCCCGCACGCACGCAGTCCGTCGGTCAGATGCCGCAGCACCTCCAGATACGGAGCGGGCGAGAACAGGGCCAGACCGAGAACGAAGTACACCACCACCCGAGCGGGAAGCAGCCGTCTGCGCTGCTCGGTCCGGCCGCACGCAGCGACCACCCGATCCACCAGACCCGGCGGATACACCCAGGTCAACAATCCAAGACCGGATAACTCCGGGACACTCTCCGCCACCGGCACCACCCCCGACGCCCTGCCAGCAGGCTACGCCGCCAACTAAAGCAACGGCATTGCCTTTAGGCGCCCACGCCAGCTGAGAGTGGACAGAGTCCATGGCCGGCGCGGTGCGCCAGGTGGTTCCGGCGACCGTCGAGGCGCCTTCGTGTCGGCGGGGTGGGGAGCGAAGGCTCGGTCGAGTGTGCGATGTAAACGATACGACGCCGACCGCGTAGGCGGGCTTTCGGGCAGCCGCGCACTTGTCGTGCAAGGCAATCCAGCAGATGCTGTTGGCGCGGACCCCACGATGAAGTAGACCAGGTGCTTAGAAGGCGCCTGCTGGGGACTTGGCCGTTGTGCCTCTGAGCTGCCCTTACGTGTCGCCCTGACCGACTGTCAGTGAATCTTCCGGCGTTTCCGGGTAGGGGCCCACCGGTCGACTGCTGGTGGCGTGTGGCTGTTCTGCGAGCCACCCTTCGAATTCGATCGGCACTCGATGCTACGAGTTCTGAACCTACGGCCTCTTCGCTCCGACTGAGGTTCGGGGCAAGATCTCTGCCTGTCAGATTTGGTATTTGCACAGGTCGGGTTGTCGTTCTGGGCTGGCATGGTCTCACGGGGGATCTGGGAGAATATCTTTTCCCAGACTTTCCCCATGGGGATTAAAGGCGGGACGCAACTCGGATGCCGAGCCACGTCGCTTTAGCTCTTTGCAGACAGTCATTGGTCCGAGCCGAGCGAGGGATCAGGCCCGAAATCATCTACCTCCATCGTGGCGTGTCCGCCAGGTGGGCTGGTGAGTCTGCCTTGGACACGGACAGGGATGCCGTCATCGTGGCAGCGGACGGCAGTGTGGTAGTCGCTGTCGGGCAGGTCCATCCAGACGGTCCTGCTGCGTCGTTTGATCAGCGTTTGGACCCCTACCCGGCCGGTTTCATCCTCTGGATGGCGGCTGAGATCGGTGACTATGCCGTAGATCAGATGTTGGCTTGTGTAGATGCGGGTCTTCAGTTGTGCGGACACCCGGTCCACGATGTCGATCGCAGCCTGGTTGAACTCCACCTGCGGTGGCGTGCCGGGCGGTGGCGCGGCCACCCGGGACCAGTTGAAGGAGACGTCGAGGGAGCCGACGGAGTCTGTGTTCACCACTTTGCTGAGAGCTTGGCACAGTTCATACGAGACGCCTTCGCCGATCGAATCGGTGATCTCGCTGGGGGTGGGCTCCCGCTCAGCGCTTGCCATGTCTTCGAGTACGCCGAGGGCGCGGGACATCGTGGCAGTGACGCGTCGGTCGAAAAGTGTCTCCTCCACCCCGACCTCGATGTACTCCTGACCGGGGGAGTACACGTCTTCGGGGGAGCGCGCCTGGCTGATGATAGGGACGATGTACGACCCCCGACGGGTCTGCCCCAGCCGGACCTCCCGTGCCTGCTCTCGTGCCCGGGTGGGGAAGTTGCGGAAGTGGCCCTGCCGTCGAATAGTCGCTGCCGCGGATGCTACACGCAGGCGCTTGGCGGAGATGAACAATTCATAGCCGGCCTCCAAGGGAATCGATCCGTCGCTGAGCGAGGGGTGGGATGCCCTGAGATCGGTTACGTCGTTGAAGACGGTGGCGACGGCATCATGGACGGTTCGCGCGTCTTGGGACTCGATGCGTGCCAGATCTGCCAAGAGGATCTGCGTCCGCTTGGCGAAGTCCGGGGCTCCTGGTTTCATGGGGACCAGGACAACCTCGTCTGCCGGTCCGGGCAGACTCCACAATTCCGCCACGACGCCACCGGAAACCGGAGTCCAGCCAGTGACCTTGAGGTAGCTGCGGATTTCCTCAGGACCGAAGTCGGGCTCACTGTGCACCACCTCAGTCCACCTCCCGACCGCTGGCATTGGTCAGCCGACGCGCCGCGTCGAACATCGTGCCCATGGCCTTCACCGTGAGCGGCTGGTGCTCAGGAAGGCTGACAGCTGTGGTGACGTTGCCGTTGGCCTTCCCTCTGCCCTGTAACGACGCCCAGTAGCCATGACAGGCCAGGACGATCGACTCTGGCTGGTGAGTCACCCAGCGGCCGATATCCGGGGGGACTATCAGTAAGGCAAGGTGGCCTGGGGCTGAGCGTTCTGGGTTGCGCAGCTTGTCGTACGTCTCGACGTCGAGGTCGAAGCTGTAACCGCCACGAATGATACGTGGGCTTTGCGTGCACTTGAGCTGGATGTCGACCATCAGACCGTGTGAGCGCAGGGTGACATCGACGCCATCCTTGTCGACATTCCAGTCGCAGATTGTGTAACCGCCCTGGGTGGCAAGGACATGCACATAGGCGCGGCTGACCTGCTCTTTCTGCCAGCTTGTCGCCTCTGCGGCCACTGGTCCCCCTCCCCTTGGCGTGAGCGCGAGGATAGGAGGGAGAGGGGCTCCAGGGGAATAGGGCCTCATGCACCACGCACGTCGGAGGGGTACTGGCGGAAGATATGAGATTCGAACTTGTGACGGGCTGCCCTCAGCACGCTTTCCAAGTCTTCGTCCGGGGGTTCGGCGGGGGACAGGGGTGTTCTGACCTGGGGCGGAGCGCCTCGTGACTGGGGTTCTGGACGACCGGACGGGGGTGAATGAGACCAGAACTGAGACCAAGATGCCCAGCGTTCTGCCTGGTCAGGCACCGCATCCGGGCACACGGGACGTGCCGATCGGGAGCCGGTGTCGCCTGGATGGCTGCGTGGCGGTGTCGGAGTCTGTATATGCGGATTGTGCCCTCGGAGTGTCAGTGGTGCCCGGTAGGTTCTGCTGGGGTACGTCACCACGAACGGGGAGACATCTCGATCATGTACGACGCCGAATTAATGGCTGTGGCCACTGGTGCAGCCGCCACGCTCGTCGCGGCCATAGCCACGTCGGGCGCGGAGAAGATGCGCCTGAAGGTCGCGCACTTCTTCCGCCGGGCCACCCCGGATCAACAGAGAGCGGCTGCTCAGGCAGTGGATGACACCGCTGCGCAGCTCACTTCGCCCTCTGCAGAGGCCCAGGCACTCGCAGAGACCGCCTGGGCGCAGCTCATCGCTCAACACCTTGCCGAGCAACGCGACGCCATGAGCGAGGTGGACCAACTCGCCGTGCCTACTCCGCCGGCCTCGAAGGTCTGGAACCAGCACAACACCGGAACAGGAACGTTCATCGGTGGTGACGTCCGCGGTGGCATGACCTTCAACTACGGCGGCGGGGCGTCAGATGGCGGACGCTGAGCACCGGGAGCAGCACAATCATGGCTCTGGCACGTTTGTGGGCGGTGACGTACACGGTGGCTTCTGGCAGGTCTTCCTTCCGCCTTACGGGAGGAAGACGTCCGGCAATCCAGCGTCGGCCAAGCCTCAGCATGCCGAAGATGACGAAGATACGGGCGACTACGATGACGTCCTGGGCTCGTTGACGGAGGCGGCAGTGGTTGCGGCCATAGCTGGTACGGCCACCTTCTATATGGCGATGGGTCGGCCATGGTCTGACGGCGCACCAACTCCGGATACCGCTACCCGTATTGGCGCCGGGCTCGTTGCTTTCTATATCTGCTTGTCCGCGGTGGCCGCCTTCTTTGCGCGTCTTGCCCAGGTATTCGAGGTCTGGTCCGAGCAATGCGCAATCACAGCTGCACAGAGCCGAGGCCGATGGGTTGCCAGGCCGCCGGCGTCCATGTCCAGGGCGATGGCTGCATTGACAGCAGCGGCAGCTGTGGCTGCCGAACTGCTTGCATCGCTCTACGGCTGGTCGTCTTTCGGGGGCGAGGTGTCGCAACGCGCGCATCTGGCCCGTCTCAACGCAGGCGCCAATGCGCAGTCGGCTCACGCCGCGGCTAGGGGGCCCAAGGCATAGTCAGGCGACGAAGCTCATCTTGATCACCAAGCTCCCCGCTTGTCACACAGTCGGATGGGAATGCATCCACATCTGGGGGTGACGCGTCGTCAATGCGAGGAGCAACGTTCCGGTTGCCGATTTGGTCTTCGGCGAGTAGTCGACGTGGCCGCACCGGAATTTACGCGGTTAGCCCCCGAGGATGGTCTCGCGCGCTGCTCGTGCCCAGATGGCTTGCCGACGGGTGGTGAAGCCCATGCGGTTCCAGTGGAAGAGGATGTGCCGGGCCAGGATGCTGCGGGTTCCGAGGCTGAGCCGCCCTTCGCGTCCGGCGTGGCCGAGAGCTCGGCCAGCGCGCTCCACTTCGGCGGCCCATTGGGCGACGGGCGTGAGTTGCCCGTTGCCCGAGAGGGTGGGCTCGGCATCGATCGTGAGGAGCTGGCGCATTGTGCCGGTCATGGCGGTGACACGTTCGACGGGGATGCCGTCAGGGAGCGGGCGCGCGGCTTCGACGCGAGCCCAGATATCGCCCTGCTCGCTCCATTCCTGGTGGGCGGCGCGGAGGAAGAGGCTGATGACGAGGAGCGAGGTTGCCTTGGGATCGAGAAGTGCGCAGCCGTCTGTGCTGGCGTGGTGGAGGTAGTCAAGAACGCCGACGCTGTCCGTATGGAACAGGCCGTGGGCGATGTCCATGCCGATCGGACCTCCGAAGGCGGTGGTTTCCGGCTCGTACAGAGACGGCCACCAGCGCCTGACCACGCCTCGCGCGACCGCGCTGTCGAGGGCCTCGCTGATAGACCTCGTTGCATCCTCGATGGTGGTAGCCGGGCCGGAGGTAACACGGAGGCGCCAGCAGGGGTGCTTGCGGACGAACCACCAGCCGACGAGCGTCCCGGTCTCTGTCTCTTGCCGCAAGAGCGGTAGGAGGTGGGTGCTGAAGGTGCGCTCGGCATTCGAATAGTCGGTGAACTCGATGTTCACCTGGTGCCCCTGGGACGGTTTGGGTTGTGTGCCGAGGGCGGCTTGTCCGGCCGCGCGGTACCGCACGGCGGCTTCCTTAAGGAGATATGTGGACGAGTGTGCCCGTGCGGCGGCCTCTGCGATCGGGGCGCCGGTGAGGACGGCCAGGATGGCCTGCTCGACGGCACTGTTGTCGTGCGGCGGATCCATCCAGAACCCTTCAGCGGCGGGCATCAGATGAGAAGCAGACAGGCGTCCCAGTCGCCCATAGGTGTGCCTGCTTCGGCGTCTTGGAGGGCGAGGTCCGCGCCGGCTGCACCTTCGAGGAACCCGGCCTCTGTGGGAGGACCTACAGAGAGGAAGCGGTGCGTGAGCTGGGGCAGGTGGTCGGTGAAGAGGTGTGGTTCGTCGGCGTCCATGGCGACGCGTTGGACGGTACGTAGGAGGCCGCCGACACCATGACACAGACCGCGGTTGGTGAGGTGGTCGAGTTGGAGGGGGTCGGACAAGCAGTGCAGGAGCGCTCGTTCGGCCATTCGTTGGCGGTCGGTGTCGCCCAGGGCGAGGGCGGCAAGTTGCTGGGCACGGGCGAGGCCAGGGGTGCCGTAACACCAGGACGGCGCCGCTGAGTTCACGGGACTCACGGTGGTATCGGTGATCCAACGTGGCCATCGGGGTCCTCGGTGGTCGCTGACGCGTATCCGGTCCAGCCAGCGGCAGATGCGGATCATCGCCTCCTGGTGGCCGGGCACAGTGACGCCGCGCAGGTGGGCGAGTGCGAGGAGAGCCAGGGGTCCGGTGATGCCGTGGGCGAGCCCGGCGTTGGCGTGGCCACCGGGGGTGGGGTTGCCGAGGTTGACGGGGCTGTGGCCCACCCACCAGCCGGGCCGGGGGCGCCCGTTGGGGCCGGGGAGCGGTTCTGCCAGGCGTACGAGGTATTCCAGGACGGCTTGGATCTCCGCACCGTCGGGGGCGCGACGCAGGAGGAGGGCGCCGAGGCCGGTGAGGCCACGCAGTAGGTCGTACTCGGCGAAGCTGGCGGGTCGGCCGTGGTCGATGCGGGTGTGGGCTGCTTTCAGTCGGCGCCGGGTGTGGGTGGTCACGATCCGGTCGAGGGCGTTCAGGGCGCCGACGTACTGGTTGCTGCCGGCGGCGGCCAGGTGCAGGACGTACGTCATCGCGGGTGCGCCGAGAAACAGGCCCGCTGTGTCTCCGTCGAGCAGCGGGCCGACGCCAGTGAGTTGGCGGTGGACGTCCTGCCGCGATCCATCGCCCTGGCGGGCCCGCTCGATGTGGAGCAGGGCGATACCGAGAGAGCCGTGGGCGAGCGACTGCCGGAAGGCGGTGTCCTGTTCGGAGGCGGGTGTGACGGCGGTGGTCACTGCGGTACTCCTTCGGTGCGCGCGTTCCAAGACAGGGCGGCGGTGCGGGCGAGGCGGCGGCATGTGGCCTCGCTGTCGGGATCGATGCCGGCTGCCCGGTTGTGGTGCATGTGCAGCAGGGAGGGCAGGACGTCGGTGGGTTCGGCGCCGTGGTCGGCGAGCGCGGTCCGGTACGTCTTCAGCGCATCGCGGCGGTAGGCCCAGGCGGCGACGACGTGTTCGCCGCCGGGCAGGGCTCGCAGTGCGGCGAAGTCGCTGTCTGGGGTGGTCAGTTGTAGGGCCTGTGCTTGGACATCACGCGAAGGCATCTCGCCCTCTCCCTTGAGCAGGCGCTCGGTCAGCCAGCGGTTCCCGGCGGCCGGGCTGTCGGTGAAGGCGGCGGCAATGTCCGCGAAGCTGGCGGCGGTGACTGCTGGTTGCATGTGGGGAGGCAGGCCGAGCCTCAGTTGGGCGACCGCGGCGGTGGAATCAGCGGCGAAGGCTCGTTCGGCGACGGCCAAGGTGTCGCCGGTGCCGTAGCGGCCGGTCTCCGGTTCATCGGTGTCCCACTGGACGCGGCGGACCAGCCCGTCGTCGCGGAGTGCCGCCGCCCAGGCTCCGACGTGCTGCGCGGTGGTGCCGAAGGCGTCCGGGGTCGGCAGCCGGAGCCGTAGGCGCAGGTGGGTGTCCGGATCGCTGTAGCGCGTGTACCACCACAACGGTTCGCCGCCCTCCTGGTCTTGGAACAGGGTGGGCAGGTGCGTGGTGAGGATCTCCGGGGTGCGTTCGGAGTGGCAGTAGATCTTCAGGTACGCCCATGCGGAGGTGCCCGGCAGGCGGCTGCTGTCGCGTCTTACGACCGCTGTTGTTCGGGGGCGGTGGACCGCTGGTTCAGCTGTGGAGGCGAACGGCATGGTGATCTCGTGGGCGCGGCCCAGCCAGCCGTACGCCCCCTCCTCGGGCGCCTCGTGCAGCATCACCGTGCCGGTGCGCTCCAGTTCCATGCGCAGGAGCTGTTGGTGGGTGGAGTGGTCGAGGTCGAGGCGGAGGCGCTGGTCGTCGGTGCCGAGGAACACGGTGCGGGTCACGCCGTAGCGACAGCGCCAGTCGGTGAAGTGGCGTAGCCAGTCGGGATGGCCGTCGTGAACGAGGTCGTGTGTCCGGAGGCGCCAACAGGCGGGCGAGAGAATGGTGCGGCCGACGCGGACCTCGGGCAGGAACGGTAGTCGGGCGGCTGCTCCCCACGCGAAGGGGGCCAGTACCGCGCTGTGTGAGCGGTGCACTTCGGTGAGGAAGCGGACCAACGGGTGTGTGGCGTTGGTGAGTTCGACGGCGTTCATCGCCGACGGTTCGGCGAGGCGGCCGGTGGACAGCGAGACCAGGTAGAGGCGCTGGGGGTCTGCGGTCACGGCGAGGTCGTCTAGGTCGAGCGTGGCAGCGGAGTTGTGCTCGCCCAGCGAGAGTACGTGGCGTACGACGGCGGGGGCTCGGCTGACGTTCTGGGTGCGCAGCCGGAGCGGCGGGCTGGAGATCTGTACGCGGTCCGTGGTGGCGGTGAGCGTCGGCAGGGACGCGTACACGGTCGTCATGCGGTCGCGGTCGGCCGACGCAAGCATGGTTAGGAATCGGCCGGTCGTGGTGCCCGCCGCCTGGGAGAGACCCGCGGGGCTCAGTGTGTATCGGCCCTGGTTCAGGGCGCTCAGGGAGGTGGCGAGTACGGAGAAGCACAGCTCGACATGGGCGGGAACCTGGGTGACCTCGCCGACGGCGAGCGCGGCGAGGTCCTCTTCGGTCAGCGTGATCTCGCGTGCCTGGTTGATCGCGGCGTCCTGGGCGAGGGCGAGGAGGTGTTCGTCTCGGCGGGTGGTGGCCTGGACGGGACGCTTGAGGAGGGAGCCGCGGTAGCCGGCCGGGAATCCTAGGCCGATGTCGGGGTCGGTGAGGTCGCGGACGGGCACGAGGGCGCCCATGCTGTAGCGCTCTAGGAAGCGGGCGCGGTAGTCCTGCCAGGTCGGAGGCCCGGCAGGGTAGGGCGAGATACGTGCCATGACCTGGAGGGCTCGTTCTGCTTCCCGTGCGACCTCGGCGGGCAGGACGACATCGCAGTCGGGCCGCAGATTCACCACGAGGGTCCGCCCGTTCACGCCGGTCGCGGCTGTCATGCGCTTCGTGGCCTCGGCGCGGAGGGTCCGCTGCTCGTCGGCCAGAGCGTGGTTGTGGCGGATCAGGAGCTGGTGGATCCGGCGGAGGTGCCCGGCTGTCTCCGCCTGGAGATCTGTGCTTAAAGAATCGAGTTGGGCCACCAGGTGGCCGAGTGCGTCGTCGCAGGTCATGGGAGCCCGCAGGCTGGTGATGAGGATCCGGTGGGCGACGAGGTCCCGAACCATGTCCTCGATCACCGGCGTGGGTGTGCTGGGGTAGCTCGCGTGCAGCTTGGCGACGATGTCCTCGACAGCGATCGGCGCGCGGGCGAGTTCGAGCACTGCATCGGCAGCGGGGGTGCGGCGCAGGGTGACCTTGGCAGGACCGTCCCTACCCGGTTGATGCGGTACGGCGATTCTGGTGCCCCGGACGACGCACGTGTGATCGGCGATCACGGGCAGGTGCCGCAGCAGGTCGGTGTTCTGCTCCAGGGCGGTGACGATCTCCGTGAGCCACTCGGCGTCCGCTCGGACGGACGCCCGGTGTTCGGTACCCCATCGCACCTGGGCGCGGTCTCCGAGTCGTACGGGCGCGGGGCCGGCGAACAGACCGAAGGGCGTGGCACGGTGCTGCATCCGCAACAGGTAGCGCATCAGCGAGATGACAGCGCGCCGGACGGTGCGCGGTCGCTGGTTACGGCCGTCGAGTACGCCGTGCACGGCCTCGACCAGCAGAGGGCTGGCGACCTCGATGGCCGCTACTATGGCCTCGTCCGCCCAGACCTCGCCGATCCACTCCCGCCAACGCTCGACGTCGCCGGAGGTGTTGCCGCCGAGGTCCGGCCAGGGAGGCTGTGGGGCATCCAACGGCCGTGCGGCTGCTCTGATCAGAACCGCGTCGACGGCGTCGTACATCGCAATGCCTCCTTCGTTCGTCGTCTTGTGTGGCGAGGGGCGGTGCCGGTGACCCCGGCCCCGCCCCTCAGCGGTTGATCAGCCGCCGATGCAGGTGCTGTTGGAGCAGGCGGACTGGCAGGTGGAGGTGCAGCCGTCGCCGGTGTCGTTCAGCAGGCCGGGCACGACCGGAGCGGACGCGATGGTCTCGATGTCGAGGTCGAAGTCCGTATCGGTGCCGGACGTGAAGTCCGTCGCGGCCTTGAGCGTGGTGCTGCCCTGTGGTGCCATCTCGATTCCTCCTGAGTGAGTGGGATGTGCCTTGCTGTCCTGGCCGGTGGGCGCTCTCAGCTCTACGGCCAGGTGATCAGGACCCGCGTGTGCGGGCGGTCGACGACGCGGCCCGAGGGAAGCTGCCCGTCCGGTGCGCCCGTCGGGTGGATCTCGATCCGTGCTCGGTCGCTGCGGTGCTCGCGGTCCCAGACCTGGATCTCCTCGACCAGGCGCTCGGCGACCTTCTGGCCCTGCGGCCCGTGGCCGATGGCGCCGAGCTCGAACCGGTCCGGGTTTTCGGTACGCCGAACAGTTCGATAGGCGAAGCTGTCGCCGTCGACGAGCGTGGGGACCCCGAGCGGCGAGGCCGAGGCAACCAGGCCGCGCTCGCGGGCGGCCGGGGTCGCGGCCAGGAGCGGCAGGTTGTCCAGTGCGGTCGTCAGCCACATGTCCAGGTGCTCGCTGGACTCGTCGCCGGCGAGTGTCACTCCGGACCATGCTTTGACGCTGGGGCTGCGAAGGGCGGCCCGCAGTCCGTCGGCGTCCGGCTCGGGGTGACCGTCCAGACGCAGGCCCACTTCTTCGCCTTCGGCGTCGTGCAGGAGGACCAGGCGAACGCGGTTCTCGCCGACGCCCTGCATGGGCACGAAGCCGCACAACTCGACGCTGTCGCTCAGCAGTTGGTCGCCGTGGTGGACGAGCGCGACGGTACGGGTCATGCCACGCATCCGCAGAGGCACGACGATGCGGCCGCCGTCGACGAGCTGCTCGGTCCAGGCCGGCGGGATGTCGGCGGCTTGGACGGTGACGAGAACGCGGTCGTACGGAGCGTGGTCGGCCACGCCGTATTCGCCATCGGCGGTGACGACGCGCACCCGTTGGTCGTAGCCGGTCTCGGCCAGGAACTTCTCGGCGCGTGCGGTGACGTCGTGGTCGATGTCCACGGTGACGACGAGGCCCTCGGGGCCGACGATCTCGGCCAGATAGGCGGCGTTGACGCCGCCGGAGCCGATCTCCAGTACCCGCATGCCGGACCGGAGGTCGGCCTGTTCGATCTGCATGGCCTGGATGCGGGCGGCGGACACCGAGCTGATGGCCACACCGTCGGCGTCCTTCTTCGTGATCGCGGCGAACTCCGTCTGATAGGCCGTGGCTAGATCCAGCTCTGGGGTGGCCAGGTGCCGGGGGACCTTGCGGAACGCGGCCACGACGTGCGGGCTACGGACGGCGTCAACTTCGATCAGTTCTCGGACCATCTCGTCGCGCAATTGCTCGGCGGATGCGGGGGCTTCCTCTTGGTGGGTTGTCATATCGAGGACGTTATTCACGAGCTCTCTCTTTCTCGGCTGTCTCTGCCGAGCCGGTCGCGACGTGGAGGAGATGTGGGTTGTGTCGGATAGGGCTAGGGGACGGTTCCGTCGAGGTGGGCCAGCCCCTCTCTGTCAGCCTTGGGTGAGACATCCCGCTTTGTCGGGTTAGCCTGAGAGGGCACGACAGGAGAACCACCCCCTCATGACCAGCACCACGCCCGCCGGATCCGACCCGGCGCCCCGGCCGAAGCGCCGCACTTTCAGCCCCGAGTACAAGCTGCGGATCGTGGCCGAGTACGACGCCGCCCCGAAGAACGAGAAGGGCGCAGTCCTGCGCCGCGAGCGCCTGTACCACTCGCACGTCAAGGAATGGCGGGCCGCGCGGGATGCCGGGGCCCTGGAGAAGCTGGTCGACCAGCGCACCAGTCCGGCGAGGCCGAAGAAGCCTGCCGCCGAGGCGGAGAACGAGAAACTGCGCCGCCAGGTAGAACGGCTGGAGAAGGAACTGGCCCGGAACAAGGCCGCGTTGGAAGTCATGGGAAAAGCTTCCGCGCTCTTGGAAATGATCTCCGAGAGCGCGGACTGAACGCTGCCGCCGAACCGGTGCTCGACGACGCGTTCACCGGTGTCCAGGGCGAACTGGGCATCACGGCCGCGTGCCGGCTGACCGGCCGCTCCCGGGCCACCCACTACCGCCGGCTGCGGCCCCCGACCGAGCGAAAACCCAGAAAACCGCAGGTCCAGCCCTCATCCCTCACACCCGATGAGCGGGCGGCGGTCCTGGAGATGATGAACAGCGACGAGTACGCCGAGATGCCGCCCGCGCAGATCTGGGCCCGCGAGCTGGATGCCGGGCGTTACCACTGTTCCGTCTCCACGATGTACCGGATCCTGCGCGAGAAGGGGCAGTCCGGCGAGCGCCGCCGCCAGGCCACCCACCCGGCGAAGACGGTGCCCGAGCTGGTCGCCACCGGGCCCTCGCAGGTGTTCACCTGGGACATCACCAAGGCGGCCGGACCGGCCAAGGGCATCTGGTATCACGCCTACGTCATCATCGACATCTTCAGCCGCTACGTCGTCGGCCACACCGTCGAGCGGGCCGAATCAGCGCTGCGGGCCGAGGAGTTGATCCGCGAGACCATCACACGCAACGGCATCGTGCCCGAGACCGTCCACGCGGACCGCGGCACCTCGATGACGAGCAAGAAGGTCTCCCAGATGCTGATCGACCTCGGCGTCACCCGGTCGCACTCGCGGCCGAAGACCTCCAACGACAACCCCTACAGCGAGGCCCACTTCAAGACCACGAAGTACATGTCCGACTACCCCGAACGGTTCGACTCGCTGGCCCATGCCCGTGAGTGGTTCGAGGCGTTCATCGCGTACTACAACCACGAGCACCGGCATTCGGGCATCGGCTGGCACACACCGGCCAGCGTGCATTTCGGCACCGCCGAGGAGGTCCGCGACCAGCGTGCCGTCACCCTCGCCGAGGCCTACGCCTGCCACCCCGAACGCTTCGGCCGCCGCCCCCGACCACCCCGGATACCTCAGCAGGCATGGATCAACGACCCGGCCAAACGCAGAGAGTCCGCACCACAAACCTCATAGCGTCACGACCGTCTCACTGGACTTGAAATCTTCCGGCTCGGGGAGCGCAGGTTGGCCCACCTGCGAGGTAGCCACGGGGCTCAGTGATCGGCTGCACCAGACCCACTTGCCCCTACGCCTTCGTCGCGTACGGCATCCCCAGTCGTCGGAGAAGGCTTCCACCAGGGATAACCCGCGGCCGGACTCGCCCTCGGTGGACTGGGTGCGGGGCACCGGCAGACTGGGAGAGGTGTCGGCGATCTCGGCCAGGATGGTGTCGTCGCGCTGCTGCAGAACCATCACGATGGGGCCCTCGCCGTGTTGCACGGCGTTCGTGACAAGCTCCGACACGACCAGGACCATGTCGTCGGCCAAGTCGCCCAGGCCCCAAGAGGTCAGGGTGTCGCGCGTCGACCTACGTGCCTTGGACGCCGCGTGCGGATCGGACTCCAACGGGATGGCGATCGCTGTCAGAACGCGGCCGGCGTTCGTGCTCTGTCGAGGAATCGCCATCATGCCCACCTGCGCTGAGTGTCCCGGACCCGCCATACCGTCGGCGTGCTGTTGTCGAAGGCGCCCAAAGCCGCATGAACGCGTGCTCCACTGGCCGGAGTTGTCCATGGCTTCGCGGGCAACCGCACGGGCCAGGTCTGGCCGCACGGCTGGTGGGAGAGCGTCCGTCTGTCCTGGAGGGCCGGTGGGGGGCTTTCCTGCTTCACGGCGGTGCTCCTTGGGAAGAGACGGACTGTCCGGGCAGGGACGCCTCCAGCGGCGGGTACGTCGCAGGAGATGGTGTCCTCGCACTAGGTGACGGCGATCAGAGTGAGGCCGGGACGGATGTCGTCACCATGGCCCAGCGGGTAGCGTCTGCCGCTCTTCCAGGTGACGCACGTGGCACGCGGGTAGCTTCGAAGTGTCGTCTGCACCAAGGCGGTTGCGGCTCCCTCGTATGGCGGGGTCCCCTGAATGCGAGGGAGCCGCAGGCCAAAGGCCGACGATGGTTGGTCAGTGGTCTTCTTTGGCCGAGAGGGGCCGATGATGGATGAACGTCCCAGGACGCTGCTCAAGGCCCTGGTGGCCCAACGTCACTGGCGCTACGGCGACTTCGTGGGCCACTTCACCCGCACCGCCGAGAAGGTCATCAGGAAGGGCACCGCGAACCCGACGATCTCCGAGGCGCAGTTCCGCCGTTGGACCGCGGGCACCATCCGGACCCTGCCCGGCCCGGACGCCTGCCGGGTACTGGAGGAGATGTTCGGCGTCAGCGCAGCTGCCCTGTTTCAGGCGCCTCCCTCAGCCGAGTCACCCGCACCCGCGTTCAGCCTGAAAGACGAGATCGACATGACCGCACGCGACGCGTCCAACGAGGCTGGTGCTGCCGCCTCCGCGTCCATCTCCGACACCACACTCGACCAGCTGCGCGACGACGTCGCCGAACTCGCCCGCAGCTACCACTCCTTCTCGGCATTCGAAGTCCTCCAGACCGCACGGAAGTTGAGGGAGGAAGCCGAACAGCACCGCGACCGCACCCAGGTACCCGCCCAGCAGCAGGACCTGTTGGTCATCGCCGGACAAGCCTGCGCGCTGCTGTCCGCCGCAGCCTTCGATCTCGGCTCGCTCGACGGTGCCACCCGTCTCGCCCGGGCCGCCGCCCTGTATGGCGAGACCGCCCGCTTCACCCCACTGCGGGCTTTCGCTGGCGGTGCCCTCGCCTACATCGCCTACTTCTCGGGTCGGCCCGCCGAAGCGGCCCAGATCGCCCAGCGAGCGCAGATGTTCACGGGGCTCGGCGATGTCGCACATCGTCGCCTGGCGGCCATCGAGGCACGCGCGCACGGCCACCGAGGAGACGCTGCCTCGGCCCAGCAGGCGCTCAACGCCTCTCGCCAGGAAGGGCGTGGACACATCGACGACCTGCACGACGGCGTGGCGGGCGAGTTCGGCTTCCCCGACGACCGACTGGCCATGTCCAACGCCTCGACCTGTCTGCTGCTCGGCGACGGCGAACAGGCCGAGGCCGCTGCCCGCACTGCGCTCGACCTGGTGGCAGGCAAGCCCGAGGCCCTCCGCTCCGCACGCGTCGTGGGCGGGGCTGCCGCGGACCTGGCCGCGGCCCGGCTCCTGTGCGGTGACCTCGACGGCGCCGCCGACGCTCTCGAACGCGTCTGGATCGTGCCCGGCGAGCAGCGCGCCACCGGTCTGTTGACCCGTACCGCGCGCGTCCGCCGCGCATTGACCGACGAGCGGTTCCGACGGGCGCCCCTCGCTGACGAAATGAGTGAGCGCCTGGAACACTTCAGTCGCCTCGCAGCTCAGCACCAACTGGGCGTGGGAGCCGGCGCGGTGGCCGTTCTGGAGGGATGAGCCGACTCAGGAGGTGGAGGCCAGTGCAGCGAGGATCTTGGCCTCCTTTTCAGGGGCGATTCCGTGCTCCGCCCAGCGAGGGTGATCCACCGGGCGTCCGTCGGCCCGCAGCCAGGCCCACGTGTCCGTGATCGTCTCGGTCAGCGGTCGGCACCGCAGCCCGGCCGCCATTGCCTTGCTGGAGTCCACCGACCACACGCCGGCGTGGGTACGCCAGAGGGGCAGCTCGGTCCACTGCCGGACCTCGTGCTCGATGAGCACCTCGGGCTCCACCCACACCAGGTGATCGTTCGACTCGGTGACGGCAAGGCAGGCGAGCAGGAAGTCTCCGAACCTCATGCCCTCCGGATGGGCCAGGTTGTAGGCGCCGCCGGTGCTGGCAGCCGCCTGGTCCAGGGCGAAGGCCGCGACATCGCGCACATCGACCGGCTGGATGATCTGGTCGGCCGGAGCCGGTGCCAGCACCGATCCGCCCCGGCTCGCCCGGTTCAGCCACCACGGCAGCCTGCCCACGTACTCACCCGGCCCGAGGATGACCCCCGGCCGCAGGAACACCACCCCATCGCCGAACGCCTCGGCGACCGCCCGCTCCCCGCCGGCCTTCTGGAACCCGTACTTGGTGGGTGACCCGTCGGCGCCGGTGTAACCGAAGGACTCGTCCGCGTCCGACGGGCACTCCAGTACCTCGGACTCCTCGGTCAGTGTGTGGTGCGGCCACCCCGCGTACACCGACACGGTGGACACATGCACCCATCGGGGTGCCGCGTCGCGCAGGGCCTGTGCGGCCAGCCGCACGTCGCGCGGCGGAAACTCGGAACTCGACGTATCGATCACCGCGTCCCAAGGACCCTGGGCAGCAAGCCGGTTGAGATCCGCAACCTTGGTGCGATCGCCATGGACCGTGTGCACCTCGGACACGTCGTGCCCGGACCGGCCGCGGTTGAACGTTGTCACATCCCAGCCGCGGCGTAGCGCCTCCGCCACGATGCTCTTGCCCAAGAACCATGTACCACCCAAGACCAGAATCTTCATACCAAGATCCTGCCCTCCTCGATGGCACGGGAAAAGGGACCGCGGAACAAGTGGAAATCCTCCAGTTGCCGCGAACAAACCCGGGCTGGCTGATGCGGCGGCTGGTGCTGAGCGAGTGCCTCAGGGGGCGACGTCCGGAGCGTCAGGCAGGCGGTATTCAAACCACACGACCTTGCCAGTGCTGAGTCGAGTGCTGCCCCATCGGCTGGCGATCGTGTTGACCAAGTGCAGACCAAACTCGCCCTTATCCGGGGTCCATGGTTTTTTGAGCCGCGGAAGTTGGGGCGTGCCGTCGCCAACTTCGCAGCGCAGCACGTCTGTGCGCAGCAGTCGTAGCGTGATTGGCCCCGACGCATGGAGTATGGCGTTGGTCACAAGTTCGTTGATCAGAAGTACGACAGCATCGCTAGTGGCCTCCAAGCCCCAGCGTGCCAGCGCCTGGCGTGCCACTTGCCGGGCCCGGCCTGGCGCTTGGTACTTCGGGTCGAGGGACCAGTACGCCACGTTGCTTGGTGAAATTCCCTCGAAGCGGGCAGCGAGCAGCACGACGTCGTCGTCCTGGAAGCCGGAGCCGAGCATGTCGAGCACCTCGTCGCACAGCGCCTCGAGCGGCGGCGGATGGCCGGGGTCGGCCTGTTGGGCGACCCCGGCGAGCCTCTCGCGCAGCTGTTCTATCCCGGTCCACACGTCCTGCTCGCGCGACTCGACTAAGCCGTCGGTATACAACAGCAGCGTCGCCCCGGCCGGGGCATTTAGCTCCACGGCTTCATAGTTGATGCCGCCGACACCGACCGGCGCGCCCTCCGGCACCCGCAGGACCTCGGCCCGGCCGCTCAGGTGCAGCAGCACCGGCGGCGGGTGTCCCGCGTTGGCGATGGTGATGCGGTGCGAGACCGGGTCGTAGACCGCGTAGAGGCAGGTCGCCATGCGGTCGGTGCCGAGGCGCTGGGCCTGTTCGTCGAGGTGGTGCAGGACCTCCTGCGGGGGCAGGTCGAGGCTGGCCAACGTCTGGGCGGTGGTGCGGAGTTGGCCCATAATCGCGGCCGACGTCGTGGTGTGGCCCATGACGTCGCCGACGACCAGGGCGATCCGGCTGCCGGGCAGCGGGATCGCGTCGTACCAGTCGCCACCCACCTGGGCCGTCTGCGAGGCAGGAAGGTATCGGGCGGCGAGTTGGATGCCGCTTGACCGGGGCAGCGTCTCCGGCAGCATCGCACGCTGCAGTTCCTTGTTGCTGCCCGCCTCCTGCCCGTAGAGCACGGCCTTGTCGATCGCGATCGCGCTGTGCGTGGCCAGTTGGGCCGAGAGCAACAGATCGTCGCCCGCAAAGGGCACCCGGTCTCGGTCACGCAGAAAGACGACGGCGCCAATCACCCGACGGCGGCCACGCAAAGGCGCAAGGATGGCTCGCTGGCCACCCGCTGCGGTGTGTCCGTCGCCCAGAAGTTCGTTCAACGCATCGACGGAGGTGGGCGAATCCATGAACATGGGCCGTACTCGACGTAGCACGTCGGCGAGTGCGCCGTCGGGCAGCACCTCGCACAGCTCTGCGGCCTCTCCGACATCAGGCTCCGGAAGGAAGGAGGGCGCCAGGAAGTCCTCAGCGTCATAGCCCCTCCAGCTTCGGTCCGTACGCCATCGCCTCAGCACCACAGGGCCCAGGGGCCGCTCGTCGCCGACCGGCAAGGGGTCGCGCAGGTAGAGGACGAGGCCGTCAGCGAAACCCGGGATCGTGGTTTCGAACAAGGCACGGCTGATCTCATCGATGTCGAGTTCCCCAGCAATCCGAGCCGTCGCCGAGGCGACGACCGCCGCCATACCGGCTGGCTCGTCTTCGCCGTCGTCGGCGTTGAGCGCCCGTAGAACATCAAGGGCAGCCTGACCGAACGGCCTCATTTCGGCGGGGAGCCGGTGCAGCGCTTCTTGATCGTCCAAAACCGCGGGCACACTGGTACCGGGAGCGCAGACGCTCACGTATCTATCTAGCATCCCGTACAGTCGCCACGCCTCATGTTGAGGTAGCAGTCGCTTCAGTTCCTCTTCGGCGCCGCTGCGGAAGGTCACAACCAACGTGCCGTCGTCCTGAGGATGAAGAGACACGATGTCACTCGTGATCAGTTCGGCAATGTCGGCGACCGTGGCCTCGGGTACGAACTCCTGCCGGATCAAGTGGAGAACGGGCAAACTGACGCGTCCAGCCAATGCGCACAGGATGGCCAGTTTGGCCGCGTCTGGTGAAGCTGTCCGCACGAACGCTTGGACAGGGTCCACCCGGGCCACGTGGGTGTGGCGGACGTTGCCGCGCTGAACGCGCCCCGCTGGGGGAACGAGCACCGCGTCGCAGCCGCCTGGATCGCCGCGCATCTGCGCGCGTGCCCAGCGGCCGAATGAGTGAGGGCTCAACGAGAGGACGGGGACAGGGAACCACGGCGATCTATCGGTTCCCGAGTCCTGCAGGAGCAGCGGCATGTCAAAGCGCAGCGTGGTGCTGCCGTTGCCTGGCACAGGCTGCCTGGCGGTGACGCCTGGGAGGTCCAGCGCGCTGCGCCTCCAGAGCTTCGGAGGTAGCGGATCGAGCAGTGCCACCGGTGTCGACTGAGCCCAGGCGCGCAGCTGCCTCCAAACTTCCGCGCGGTACCACCCGTGGGCCGAGCAGTCGGAGATGACGAGGACCAAACGCCTCCCCTGGGGTGAGAGCACGTGGTCGGGGCCAGCCGCCGCCCCCTGGTGATCGTGGAGAAGGGGCTGCGAGCCCTCGAAAGTCAGCCCCCAGGTGCGCAGAAGGCGGAAGGCTCCAAGGTGGTTAAGCACGCGCTCCAGCTCGGCGATGGTTTCTTTCCACACCTGCATGGACAGCGTCCGGTCGACAATCAGCAACAGGTCGAACCACCGCTCCGGAGCCGCTCGGAACGCCGGGATCAGCTCACCGCTGCGCGCGTATCCGTCAATCGTCTGCTCGACGTCGAGTTCCGTGTGCAGGCCAGCCGCCCACGGCCGTTTGTAGGCCCGCAACGCACGTGACAGATCCAGGGCTTGGGGCAGGGCCCGGCCACGCGTGACGGCGACCAATTCGCCCGACACACTGCCCCGGCTGTCGGACAGCTGCTCATGTATCGCCATGCCAGACCGGGGCGAGCCCGCGACCGCCCGACCGCTACGCGGCCGGTGCCTCTGTGAACCGTCGGTCCGCGGCGTCACCGGTTCGGGTTCTTCGGTGCCTGTGTGCGACCGGACCGGTTTCCCACGGAACGTGGCAGCCAGCCAAACGGCTTCGGCCAGCGCCGTGTCATCCAGGTCCAGCGCCCCCTCCGCAAGGAGGTGATGCAACACATGCGACAAGTGGTCAGGCACGTGACAGCTCTCGCATCAGCAGTTCGACGACATACTGCCGTCTGCCGTCGCCCGGAACTGTGGTTCCGGACATCACATGAACGGCATTGAGTAGTTGATCGATGGCCAGGCTGTCGCCGCCGTCGACTCTGGCCACGAATTCCTCGACAAGGTCTTGGACCGGTCCTCCGTCCTCGATGTCGATCTGCAAATGAGCCATGATCATCTGGCGAAGCAAGGAAACCGTGGGCGGCTGCATGGTGTAGCGGATGCATCGGCGAAGGAAGGCGGCTGGGAAGTCACGCTCGCCGTTACTCGTCATGACGATGAAGGGAAACTGCGTGCAGCGCACACGGCCCCGCTCGATGTCGTGGTGCTCGTCGCCGCCCCACTGCCGGACGGAGACGACGTCCTCTTGGTAGCGGGCGAGTTCGGGGATCTCAAATTCGCCGCGTTCCAGGACGTCGAGCAAATCGCTGGGGAGATCGAGGTCGCTCTTGTCCACTTCGTCGATCAGTAGCGCGTTGGGCTGGTCCGAAGGCAGCAGGGCTGTGCCAAGCGGCCCCAATTGCATGAAAGGTGCGATGTTGTCGACCCCGCCTGATTGGCCGAGGCGTTGCGCATGGATGCGGCCCAGGGCGTCGTATCGGTACAGCGCGTCGGTCAGGGTACTGCGGGAGGTGATGTGCCAGCGCAGCACGCCTCCAAGTTTCAGCTCGCTGGCCACCTGCTCGATGACGGTTGATTTACCCGATCCAGCCGGGCCCGTCAGGAGCAATGGCCGCCGCAGGTGCAGCGCCGCGTTCACGGATTCCACGAGTCCTGCGGGCGGCTGGAATTCCTTCGCCATTGCACGGCGTGGGAACGTCCGCCACGGCGGAGGAGGTGCGAGTTCCACGTCTCGCGGGACGCCGTCCCCGGTGTAGTACGGACTCCAGGTCATGAAACGCTCCCGTTTACGACGTCGCGACTGTCGAACCAACTGCAGAAGTCGAGCCATTCGAGGTCGTGCCAGACAGATCTCAGATCGGCGAGCCGGTCAGACGGGGCAGCAGAACCGCCTTGCCAGCGCTGTCGGTACGCTTCGGCCAGTTCTGTCGGCAGACGGTCCCAGAACATATCCAGGAGAGTCTGTTCCGCCGATGAGAAGTCATTGTTTGTGTCGGGCCACAGCACGACCGGCACGTATGCCAGTAGCAGTTCCATCAGCTGCTTCAGATGAGCCGGCCGGTGCGCGAACGCCACGGCACGCGTGTACCTGCCAGCCCGCAACAGGTCTCCGAAGTCCTGCGGTTGGCCCGTGTCCTGTTCGGCCAGCCAGTCGACGGGAGCCTTGGTCGCGCAACTGCTCATCCGCTCCAGGCCCGCCCGAGCGTGATCGTTGATCCACCATAGGTGAGCAGGTGGGTTCAGGCGCATGCTCCAGCGCACCACCACGTCGTAGTTCACGCCCAGACGCACGCCGAAGTCGGTTTCTTCGGGCTTCCAACGAAGGAGCAGCGAAGTGGGGACGGCGACGTCCACGTGTTTCAGCGGCGCACGGCGCTGCCGCGCGTGCTTGCGGGCCCAGGCGACAGCTTCTCCGACCTTTGCCTCGACCGCCGCCTGCGTGGGCGCGCAGGCGATCTCCGCTCGTTCGCACACTGCGCCGTCGTCCAGCAGCCACAGGTCCAGCGACTCGGGCCAGTCGTCCGCCACCGTGGCGTGCAGGCTGACTACCAGCCGCAGTCGCCGCTCGGCTTGGCCGCGGGAGAGATTCTCCTGGGTGTCGTTGAGCTCGATCTGGGCCCCGCAGACGTCTGCCCATGTCGCAACTTCGGGAGCGGAGAGGTCCAGCCCGGCATCGGCTCCGAGCGCCGCGACGAAGCTGGTGAGTAGTGCTGTCCTACTGTCGCCGACCCGCGGTGCGCGTAGGACGAGCAGTTCGAGGAGATCCGTGAGCAGCGCAGTGCCCGTGGTGTGTGGCACTAGCGCGTGCGCGTCGGCAGGCATGGCAGGCAGTGCCTTGCGCAGCCGTTGAGTAGTCAGCTTGCTGCCCATCCAGGATGCGAGGAAGGACCGGCTGACGAGGCAGATACGCAGGCCGTCAACGATGTGCACCGCCCGTTGGACGAGGGCAGCCGGGCCGATTCCTGTGCCGGTCTCCTTGATCCGTTGAATCTCGTGTCGCACCCGGTCCAGCTCGTGCAGTGTCCAGGGTTCCGGCCAGGTCACGGCGGGGCCGACCGCTTCCAGAGCCAATCGAAGGTCCTCGTTACCGAACTTGCCAGGGCCAGGGCGATCGGCGCCGACGAGGCGGGGATTGTGCGACAGCCACAGCTCGTCCACCGCAAAGTGATCACCGTCGTGCTCCAGACTGACGACGTCCTGGCCGGTGACCACATGCCTCAGCGCCTCTCTGAGCGCGGATACCCCCATGTGTTTCCCTGCGCCCGAGAGGCCCTGTCTCAGCAATTCGGTGAGCTGCCGGCTGAACACGAGGTCGTAGGCTTTCTGGTCGGCCCCAGAGGCCATGAGCAGGGATACTCGGGTGCGCCCGCCCCGTACACCTGCCACCAGAGCCTTAACGTCGGGCACGGCTCCTGCAGCGTGGCAGGTGTCGACCAGACCGATGACGCCGTTGACTCCGGGCTGGTCCGCTGCCTCGATGATGAGATGGCCGACGTTCACCGCAGTACTGAGTACATCCGGCTTCGTGTCGGCCCCCATTACGTATAACTCCGAGCGTCCGGGCGGCGCCATGCCATGGCCGAGGAAGGCCAGGACCAGTGTGGCGCCGACGTCCCCGGCCCGCCGGGCGGCAGCACGCACTGCGGCCTCAATCCGGACCTGCGTCACTTCTGTGCCGTACAACAGGGCAACTCCGCCAGCCGGTGCGGGTAAGCACCGGCCCAGATCGTTTTGCTGGAGTACCTCCGCCAAGGCACGCGCGGCGCCTTCCAACTCGTCCAGATAGCCCACGACGGTGTTCTGGGGCGCCACGACGAGAAGCAGCCGTGAGTCGGTCATGCAGCTGTCCCCTCCCCGGCGAGCCGCATGGCCTCCACGACCGGACCGGCCACGCTTGCCTGCGCCAGGTATTTAGTGGCCGTGTGGACCCAGATGCCGTCCGAGTCCACCCGATCGCTCACCGGCAGGCAGCCACCAGCGTTGGGCAGTACGTCCCGCTCCAGCCATGGGCGAGGAGCGATGATGTCGTCCCGGTCCCAGAGGTTGAGCCAGCGCTCCACGCAGTCCGGGGTGGCAGGCGGCTGAGGGCGCAGCCGAGGGCGTACGACGGTGCGCATGCCTATCGGGGATCCCAAAGTCACGAGCAACGGGATGCGACCCCCATGGTGGTGTAGGGATTCCAGTGCCACGACGCTCCCGAGGGAGTGCGCTATGACGACTGTTGGCCTGCCGTTGTCCAGGAAGTCCAAGACGCGATTGCGGATGCGTTCGTCGAGAGTGCGTCCGTTGCTGTCCACCTCGGACCTGGCCAGATAACGGGTCACTTGGGAAAGGTGCCCTGCCATGAGGCGACCGCTCGCCCACTGGCCCCCGCGACGTAATCCCGGCAGGGCTAGCAAGGTTGTGCAGACATTCACCAGTCGTCGTGCGACATCTCCGCTCCCCTGAGCCTGCTGTGTAGCCGTCAGCTCCACGCGCGCGTACTGCAGGACGCGCCGTTCACTGTCGCCGGGGTAGAGCGCCAGCTGAGTGTCAATCAAGTCCTCCAGCATATGCCGGAACACTTCGCCCTCACCTACTTCGACGTGGGGCGCCGCGCCTCCTTGTGTTTGCGGGGGCGCGAACAGATCCCCGTAGTAGGCGAAGGCCGTGTCAACGAAGCCGTTTTGAGCCAGTGCCAATCCGTCCGGCGAATGACCCGCCTTGTGGGCTCCGACAGCCAGGGCCGCGAGCCAGGAGTCACGTTCCGTCTCGGGGTCTCGTGCGCCACCGATCCCATGAATGAACACCAAGGCAGGTCTCACGCCGTGGTCCCCCTCCCCGTCCCACCGCACATGTGCACTGGCCCAACAGCGCTGCACACAAAGGCAGTCGACACGGTCCGCGTTCTTAGAGAAAAGTCGAGATTAGCAAGCGGAGCCCTCGCGCGGGCACGGCTGCGCGAGGTTAGCCACCAGGGCAAGAGGAGCCTCCAGTTGGACGGTAGCGCTGTCCGGCACCATTTCCAGGTGGTCGGGCAGGCACTAGTGACCATTGAGCTCACGAGCCGTGGTGCTGCCTCGGCGGTGTTGGAGCCGGGCAGACGGCGCGGCTTGCGCTCGCTGACCAGCGCGTTCGCGGATATGGGCTGGCCTGGGACAGTCAGAGTCGGCGCGATCGCATCACTTCTTGCCGGGGCGCGGTCGCGACGGCGGGGACTGCAGTAGGAGTCGGCTTCGAACGGCCAGGCGGCGTGGTGATGTAACCGAGGTGGTGCAGCCTCCAAACCAAGACGTCGCTGGCCGAGTCGGCGCTGTCGAGTTCGCGTTGGGCTGCGGCTTTGGCCAGCAGGGCCGCCGTGTCGTGGCCAGCCTGTTCGGCCTGGTCGAGGACGGCTGTCAGTCCGTCCCAACCGGGCTCGGCTTGGAGGCGGTCGGCCAGGTGGGGGAGGGCGGTGCGGACCATGGCGGCGTGGCGTCGTCGGTTCGGGGCGGGCAGGCGTTCGCCGTGAGCGCGCAGTGTGGCCAGTGGGCCGGCAGCGGTGGCCTGGTAGGCGCTACGCAGGTGGCGAGCGGCGAGCTGTGCGGCCTCGGCCTGCTGGGCGTGGCCACGAGCGGCGTGCCAGTGGGCGGCAGCGACAACGGCCAGAATCACGACATCGAGGATCAGGGCGGTTGCGGCACCGTCCGGGCCGCGGCCGAGGGCCGTGCCGGAGTGGACGATCTGGCCGGCTGCACGGCGCAGGGCGTACATCTCCTCGTTCTTGGCGCGGATGTGGGAGCGACTTGCGCGCTCGAAGTGCCGTGCGGCTGCTTGCAGTTCGGCGCGGCTGGAGGGGGGTGAGGTCTGGGCGAGAGCGTCGAGGACCTCGCCGACCCCGGTCAGCTGGGCTGCCACTGTGTTGTCGTCCGCGGATGTCATCGACGCGAGGGCGGAGTCGGCGGCCTGGACGGCGACGTAGCGGGCGCGGGCTGGTGCCGAGGCGCCGCTCGGGTCCAGCGCCGTGGGCTGCGCGGCCGTGTCCGTGGGGGCGGTGAACCGTTTCCGGATTCGGGGCAGGGACAGATCGGGGGCGAGGGTGGATCCGGCGAACCAGATGGGCTCCTTATCCCCGTTGCGGTCGTCGGGCAGGGCGACCTTGTACCCCTGCAAGTCGCCGGAGGGCAGCATCTTGGTGCGTACGAGAAGTCCGGCGGTCTTGAGGCGGCCGAGGAACTCCTCCTCACTGCTCGCGCCGGCCACCGCGCGGCGCACAGCCTCGCGCAACTCCTCGCGGGCAGTACGGTCCCGGCCCTCGCGTTCGGCTTTGTGCCGTTCGGCGCTGGTTGGCCGCTTGGCGGCGGTCCCGTCCCCGGCTGGGACGCGGCGCAGGCTGTAATCGGCTTCGATGCGGCGGCACTCGGTCTGGGCACGGCGGGCCTCGTTGTGCAGGCGGGGTCGGCGGCCGTCGTCGCGTACGAGGGTGGCGATGATGTGGATGTGATCGTCGGCGTGCCGGATGGCTGCCCAGCGGCAGGCGGTTTCGTCGCCTTCGGGGGCGATGCCGGTGGTGGCGGCCATGCGGCGGGCGATGGCTGCCCAGTCCTCGTCGGACAGGATCGGGTCCTCGGGGGCGGCCCGTACGGACAGGTGCCATACGTGCTTTTCGGGGCGTTTGCTGGCGGGCAGGGCGTTGACGGGCTGGTCGAGCAGGTGCTGGAGCTGTTCGTAGGTGGCCTTGGGGTCGCGGCCGGGGTCGGGGGTGAGCGGGTCGAAGGCGGCCACCAGGTGCGGGTCGATGTGCTCCTCTTTGGTGCCGGGGCCGTAGAGGTAGCTGATGAGCCCGATCGTCTCGCTGCCGCGGTCGTGGATGCTGGGGATCACTCAGGCGCACCGCCGTCGCGGTGGGCGAGCAGAGCATCGGCGGCGTCCTCCATGCGGCGGGCGGCAGTGCCGACGGCTTGGGCCATGGCGTCCAGGTGGGGTGCGTCGGCGCCGGAGTTGAGGGCCTTGGCGACCTGGTTGAACAGGCCGTGGATGCGGCCCAGGTGCCGACGGGCGGCGAACAACTCGGCGATGACCTCTCGTTCGGTGGCGATCTCGGCGGCGGTGCGGGTCAGGTCACGGGCGGCCTTGTCGACGGAGTAGGCGAGGAAGGCGGCGTTGGACATCTCGCAGTGGGCGGCTGCGTCAGTGAAGCGCTTGAACTCGGCGTCGTTCATGCGGCAGCTGGGCTGGCGCAGGCGCTTGCGTGACTTCGGCTGACGGGCGCGCTGACGTCTCTTTGCAAGGGACTCGGCCTGCCGTTCCCTTCCCTGCTGCGGTCCGCCCTCGGTCGCAGCCTGACTGTCCGGTGCCCCCTGGTGCCGGGCTGTTCCCGCCACCCTCGGGGCGGGAACTCCGGAAGCATCGCTTCCGGTACAACTTGCTCCCGATGGCGCTGAGATGGTCATCTCCCTTTGGACTGTGGGCAGTTCGTGGTTCGAGCCGTGCATTGAGTGTTCTTCCTTGGGTGTTGAGATCGGAGCGGTTCAGTGGGGATGGTCGGCGTGAGCGGCCCTCAGCTCGGCCTTGACGGTGCGGACGACCTCCCCGGCGGTGTCGCTGGCGACGCTGTAACCGTCCTCGCGCACGGTGTCCTCCAGCAGATCGCGGGAGAGACGTCCGGTCTCGCCGTGGATTCGGTGGGCGTAGGAGGTGAGGACTTCCCGTGTCGCGCGCGGTCTGGGGCCCGGGCGGTTCGGCTTCGCCCGCGTGGCCTTGCCCGGATCGGCATCCGACGGTTCCTTGCCCGGATTTAGTTCTCGGCTCGTGGTGGTGCGGGCGGGCTGGTGCGGGCGGATTTCGGGCTCCCGGTGGGCGGTGTCATCGCCCGCGTCGCTCTCGGACGGGCGGCCCGGATTCTCGGCCCGCTTCGTCGCTACGGCGCGCGGGCGGGCAGTCGTAGAGCTGACCGTCCTGCCCGTGACGAGGGCGGGCCAACGCCGGGGCAGCGGAATGGAGGCCAGGGTGAGGGCCTGTTGGCGGGTGGCGAGCTTGCGCAGCAGCAACTCGTCCTGGCGCTCGTCGCGGTCGACATCGGCCTGTTCTAGGGCCTGGTGCAGGCGGCGGGTGAGGCGCCGGCCTCGCCAATTGGTGCGCTGATTGGGCGTCATTGTCTCTGCCCGGAGGATCAGGGTGACGGCTTGGTCGAGGGCGCGGTCGCGGATGATCCGGGCGGCGTCCGCATCCCGGTCGGCGATCCCGAGGCGTGCCAGA
This sequence comes from Streptomyces sp. NBC_01288, assembly GCF_035982055.1. Classification (NCBI taxonomy): domain Bacteria; kingdom Bacillati; phylum Actinomycetota; class Actinomycetes; order Kitasatosporales; family Streptomycetaceae; genus Streptomyces; species Streptomyces sp. NBC_01288. The sequence goes on along the minus strand of NZ_CP108427.1, from coordinate 2,041,177 downwards.
AGGCGTTCGCGTGCCTGTCGGGCGATGACGGCCGTCAGGCTGCGGGAGTCGGCGTCAGGGGTGCGGTGGCGCAGTTCGATGCCCATGGCCAGGTGCCACAGTAGGGCTGCCAGGACCGGGCCGACGAAGGCCCGCACGGTTCCGCCGACCAGCCCGGACTCGGCGTAGGCGGGCACGATCTGCACGCCGGTGATCACCCAGATGAGGGTGCCGGGCATACCGGGTGCTTGCTTCGGGCCGTTGAGGTTTGCCCGGGCGAGCAGGGCGGTGGAGAACAGCGCGAGTTCGGCGGCGGCGAACATCGCCGCCCGTTCGATGCTGCTGCCCATGTCGAGATAGTCGGCGGCGAACCGCCAGCTGGTGTCCGCGCTGTAGGCGGTACAGCCGATCGCGGCGATGGCGACGACCCGGACCGCGGCGGTGCTACGGCGCTGCTCGGGGTCCCGATTCTGTAGGCGCCGCCGTATGGACCATGCGACGGACAGGGCGACGGCGACCAGGACCGCGACGGGCACAGGCGCAGGGATCCAGTGCGGCCAGGCGGGTATGCCGGTGCCGTTGGCGCTGATGAGTGCGGTGGTGCCAGGGGTCATGCAGAGGCTCTCCAAGGGTCCACGCGAGCGAGTGCATGCCTCTTGCGTGGGCGGCGGGGTGAGGTGAGGGCGAGGGGGAGACGCGGGCTGCCGTCAGGCGGTGGGCGCGGTGCGGCGTCGGTCGGGTCCGGTGAGGATGACGCGTTCGGTCATCTCGGCGAGGCGGGAGGCGACGCGGTCGCCGAGTGCGGTGCGCAGCTCGGGGATCGGCAGGTTCGTGGTGATGAGGGTGGGGAGCATGTGCTCGTAGCGGTGGTTGATGAGCCGGTAGGTCAACTCCTCGGTCCACTTGCTGGTCTTGGCCGCGCCGAGGTCGTCCAGGAGCAGCAGGGGGCAGCGGGCCAGCGTCTGAAGCTCCCGCTCGCCGTCGTGCCCGGCGCGAGGGCGGAGGCGCGCGTGCAGGTCGGCGCTGGTGGTGGCTTCCCAGCGCAGGCGCACCCCTCGCGAGAGGAGGGCACGGACCGCGCCGTATCCCTGGTAGGTCTTGCCGGTGCCGGTGGGGCCGGCGATCAGCAGCGACGGTCCCTCGGCGATGCCCGGTCCGCCGGGTCCGGGGCGCCCGGCGCGGGCGATCCGGTCGGCCCAGGCGGTGATCTGCGGGTGGTCGGCCAGGGCACGACGGTAGCGGGCGGGGATGCGGGCGTCAGCAAGCTCCAGGGCGGTGACCGGTTCGGCGGGTGGTTCCTGGGCCGTGACCGCGGGGTCGATGCCGCGCGTGGCCAGGATGCCGTTGAGCCGGTCGGCGATCGGGCCGACCCGGTGGGGCTCGCGGGTGAGGATGGCGGTCAGAGGTCACCTCCGTAGGCGGCGTCGACATCGGCGGGATTCGTCCATGCCTTGTGGGTGGCTGGTACGGGCGCGGCGTTCATGACCTCGTGGACGAGACTCGGCAGGACGCTCGGGGACAGGCCCTTGAGCCGATGGAGTCTCAGAGCGGCCCGGAGGTAGTCGGTGGCGATGCCCTCGTCGAGCAGCTTGCGCACCTGTCCGCCGAGACGCTTCAGGACGTCGTCCGGTGGGCGGTGGTTGCACGCGCTGACGTACTCGGCAAGGAGCTCCCTGGCCGAGAGGGTGTCGGGCGTGTGGGCGCTTGCGCCCCCCGAAGGGGTATTTCCTAGATCCATGGTCCTAGGTCCTAGATCCGGACGGTGAGGCGTCACCGCCGATGCGGGGAGGGTTCCTGACTCCCTCACGGAGGGCTCCGTGAAATCGTTCTGACCTGCCGGTTTCCTATCAGATCCCGAATGCGGTGCAGGCTCGCGCGCTTCGCAGGAGGTCTCACGGAGGGTTCCGTGAGGCAACGGTGCGGACTCCGTGACGCTCGCCTCCGCCACCGGTGCGGCGGCAATCGGCCGGGTGCCGGACGGCCCGTTGTGGCGAGGGCAGCCGGGCAGACGGCTCACGCTCGGCCGGTTGATCTTCTGATGCTGGTGCCATGTGACGACGTGCAGGTACCGCTTGTCGTCCGGGCTTGTGTATCGGCAGATCAGTCCGGCGTCGGCGAGCTGGGCGAGGTCCGTCTCGACGTCGGAGGGTGTGTGGTCGGGGCGCAGGACCCACAGCTGCCCGGCGATGATGGCGGCGTGGTCGCGATGACGGCCCTGGTCGTCGGCCTGGGTAAGCAGGCCGAAGAAGGTGCGCTCGGCGGTCAGTGAGACGGCGGCCAGGGACTCGGAGACGAAGGCTTCGGGCTTGATGGTGCGGATTCGTGCCAAGAGGGGCGGGTCCTCACTCGGTTGCAGGTGGGCAGGTGCCCACGGCTCACCGTCGCTCGGCGGTACGGGCGTACGGGGTGGGGGAGTTGACCGGCCGGCGGCACGGGGCGCGCTAATGGCCGCTCGCGCTTTCCGGGGGTGTCGTCAACATAGCCACACCCAGGTCGCGCAAGTCCAGCCCCATCCCGCGCAATCTCTTACGGCAGAAAGGCAGCCGTAAAAGCAGGCGGTAGAGGGCGGTGGCAAAACGGTAAGGCACGATCGCCGGTTGACCAAATAGTTGTGCCGGTTTCCGAGCCAGAAGCATCACATCGGGAAGCCGTTGACGTGCTGGCGACGGGCAAGCTACAACACAACACCCCATGTCGCAGCAGTCACTGAGCGGCGATCAGCGCGGCGGCTCTCGGGTCATGTCAGCGCGGGGAACCGCTCCGCATGCGGACAACGCGGGGGAACATAGACCACGATCGCCGGTTAACCAAACCGGCGAATGGACGCTACAACTGGAGCCATGCCCGCACGCTCATTGGAAATCGGCCCCGCAGGAATACGGGCGGCCCGCACCATCGAAATCCTCCGCACCGAACGCGGCTTGTCGCAACGCCAACTCGCCCGCCACGTCACCGCACTTGGCCACCCGATGTCCAACACCATGCTGTCTCGCATCGAACGCGTTCAGCGCCGGTGCGACATCGACGACCTCGTGGCTCTCGCCGAGGCACTGCACGTCGCACCCCCAGTGCTCCTCGGAGACCCCACACTCGTCTGACCTGACCCCGGAGCTGGATTCACAGTCCGGGTCCGTCGGCGAGTGCTTGCCCCGGGCCGTACGGCTCGTACTCGCTGGGGCGTATAGCACGAGATCCCCGGTTACCGAAACCGGGGATCCTCCGCACCATTGATGGTGTTCGCCAACCGCGCTCGGCAGAGAGCGCCCCTTTCCAATGTCGCGCCGCCTGGCAGACCACACCCACCCCCGCGCCACACCCACGGAGGCCAACCATGCCTGCACGTCCGCCTTCTGCTCCGAAGCCGAGTTCTATCCAAGTTCCGGATGCCACCCCCACAACGCGCCAGGCATTCCTGAGCGTGAAAGACGCCGCCGAATACCTCGGTCTGTCCCCGCACACCCTCTACGTCTGGCGGCATCGCCGAAACGGCCCGCCCAGTTTCCGGATGGGGTCGCGTGGTCGCGTCATGTACCGGATAGAAGCGCTCGACGCCTGGATCCGCGAACAGGAGCAGGCCGACTCGCGTTCCAATACGACCCTGAGCCCATTGGATGCCGCACCGCAGAAACGCTCGGACTACGCCACGGGCGCCTGACCCCGGGCTGACTTCTACCGCACGCAACCTGCCATCGAGGGAAGTATTTGGCCGGCTACATAGAAGACCGTTGGATCAAGAAGAAGAAGGACCCCGACACCGGCAAGCGGGAACGCACCACCCGCTACGGCAAGGGCTCCCGGTACCGCGTCGCCGGTATCCCTGGCGTCCGGGACAAGTCGTTCGACGTGCTCGAAGACGCCAAGGCGTGGTTGCGCAGGGCCGGCACCGACAGTGAACGCGGTGAGTTCGTCGATCCCCGCGACGGCTCGATCACTCTGGACGACTACGTAACACGCTTTTGGCAGACAGGAGTTCGTGGAGCGCCCGGCACGGTCAAACGCATCGACGAACGCGTCCGCCTCCACATCCGGCCTCAACTGGGCACCGTCGCCCTGCGGGACATCAGTCCGGCGGTACTGCGCGAGTACATCGCCACGCTGGAAAGCGAACTCTCACCGCGATACGCCCGGCAGATCCTCGGCTCGCTCTCGAACATCTTCGAGACCGCCATCGACGACAAGCGCCTGGTGCGCAACCCGATGCGGGCCAAGTCCGTGCGGTGGCCCAAGCCGCCGGAGGATCAGAGGGAAGCCTGGCCCTTGGAGACCGCGCAGCGCGTACGAGACGCGATCAGCGCGCGCTACCGTGTCGCAGTCGTGCTCGCGCTGGGCTGCGGGCTGCGGCAGGGCGAGGTCTTCGGGTTGTCGCCGGAGGATGTCGACTTCGCCCGTGGAGTCGTGCGTATCCGCCGACAGGTCCAACTCCTCGGCGGGCGGCTGTACTTCACCTTGCCGAAGGGCGGCAAGACCCGCGTCGTCGACATGCCTCCGTCGGTCGCGGCTGCCCTGGCCCAGTACTTCATGGAGTACCCAGCGGTCGAGGTGGAGCTGCCATGGGGCGGTCCGGAGTCCGACCGGGAGACGAAGAAGTTCCCGCTCGTCATCACCACGACGTACGGCAACGCCCTTCGCGCGAACATCTTCAACGTCGAGGTGTGGAAGCCGGCCTTGGCAGCCGCCGGCGTCATCCCCATGCGGCAGAAGGGCGAGCGGTGGAAGGCGTCTCGCAAGGACGGCTTCCACGTGCTCCGGCACACGTACGCTTCGGTCATCCTCGAAGCGGGCGAGTCCGTCGTCACCCTGGCCCGCTGGCTCGGCCATTCGAGCCCGACCATCACCTTGGACTACTACGCCCACTTCATGCCGGAGGCCGGCGGCAAGGGGCGCGGCGCCATCGACGCCCTGCTCAGCCAGCCTGCACTGGTCGCGTAGACATCCGCTCAACACGACCCACGAAACGGGTGGGCACAGCGATCGGCTGTGCCCTCCCGTTTCGGCGTTCCGCGAGGGAAGTTCGCTACTCTCCGTGCTGATCCTTGCTCCCAGCCTGCGCTTCAACGGCGAGGCTTCCGCAGGTCAACGCCCGCGATCGCAGGACACCGCCCGCATCGGAGCGCGGCTCATTCTCCCCAGATTCTCCCCAGCGGCCTGGAAAGAGTCGCCGGAGCCTGCGATCCGGGCCGTGCCCACTCCCGGGAGTGCCTCCAGAGGCGATTACTCAGAGCCAGTCTTTCCGCTTGAAGATGACGTACAAACTGGTGCACACCACCGCCATCAGTAGGATTGCGAAGGGGTATCCAAGTACCCAGTGCAACTCCGGCATCCGATCGAAGTTCATCCCGTAGATCGTCCCCACCAACGTCGGCGCGAACAGAATCGCCGCCCAAGAAGAAATCTTCTTGATCTCCTCGTTCTGCTCGAACCCCGCCTCCGCCAACGCCCGCATCTCCGCGTTCTGTTGCTGGGTGACGAGGGTCGCGTTCACCGTGAGCATGTCCGTGAGGGCCTGGCGGAAGGCGTCGACGCGTTCGCTGGTGTGGGTGACGTGGTCGGCCACGTCGCGGAGGTAGCGCTGGAGTTCCTCGTCGGTGCCGTACTTCGCGAAGCCTGCCATCAGGCTGTGCAGCATGCCGACCAGGGGGCGGGTGGCGCGCTGGAACTCGACCATTTCGCGGGAGAGTTCGTAGATGCGGCGGGAGACCTCCGGGTCGCCGCGGAAGACCTCCGTCTCGATCTCGTCGATGTCGATCTGGACGCCGGCGACGACGGGCGCGTAGCCGTCGACGACCGCGTCGAGGATGGCGTACAGCACCGCCTCGGGGCCGAGTTTCAGCAACTCCGGGGATTCCTCCATGCGTTGGCGGACCGCCGACAGATCGGGGGCCGCGCCGTGCCGGACCGTGATCACGAAGTCCGGGCCGACGAAGACGTGCAGCTCGCCGAAGTCGACCTCCTCCGTGGTGTCCAGGTAGCGGGCCGCGCTCAGGACCACGAACAGCGTCTCGCCGTAGCGCTCCAGTTTCGGGCGCTGGTGGGCTTCCATCGCGTCCTCGACCGCCAGCGGGTGGAGGTCGAACTCCGCTGCCAGGGACAGGAGTTCATCTTCGGTGGGGCGGGCCAAGCCGATCCAGGCCATGCCGGACGGCTGTTCGCGCAGCTCGCGGAACGTGTCGGCGAGGGTGTCCGGTGCCGAGACGCGTACGCCGTCCCGGTACAGGGCTGCCTGGACGACGCTGCCCGCGTCGGACGGTTCCGAGGGGGTCGCGTCGGAGGTGGACACCGGGGGCTCGGGTGCGGGCGCCGGGGGCGGGGTCGGTGTGCGGCGCCAGCCGGACGTCCTGGCGGGCGGCCTGCCGTTTCTGCCGTTGTTCGACGTGGGGCGGGCGCGTCGCTGGGGCATCGCGGTGCCTCTCGATCGGGCCTACGTCTGCGTGATCACGGAGCACGAGCAGGATATACGGGGCAAAGGGTAAACGGCCTGGGTGTGGATCGGGATCGGGATCGGAGGTCTGGGGTCCGGGGTCTGGGGTCCAGGGTTCGGTGAGAGTTGCGGACAGAAGGTGTCCGCAATCACCGTTAGCGTGCGGAGCGTGACGACCAAGGCAACCAAGGCAACCAAGGTGACGAAGGCGGCGACCATGACGAAGGCCCCCGTACTCGACCCCCGCTCCCTCAACCGCGCCACCCTCGCCCGGCAACTCCTCCTCCGCCGCTCACCCCTCTCCGCTCACGCCGCCGTCGAGCATCTCCTCGGCCTCCAGGCCCAGAACGTCAAGCCGCCGTACTACGCCCTCGCCGCCCGCCTCGACGGATTCGCGCCCGAGGAACTGTCCGGGCTGATGGCCGAGCGCGAGGTCGTCCGGATCGTCAGCATGCGCTCCACCATCCACACCCACACCGCCGCCGACTGCCTCACCCTCCGCCCGCTCGTGCAGGCCGCCCGCGATCGTGAGCTCGGCAATTTCCGCAAGGGGCTCGTCGGCGTCGACCTGGACCGGCTCGCGGTACTCGCCCGTGAACTCGTCGAGGTCGAGCCGCGCACCATGAAGGAGTTGCGCGAGGCGCTTCTCGTCGAGTGGCCCGACGCCGACCCGCAGGCCCTCGGGATCGCCGCCCGCTGCAAGCTCCCGCTCGTCCAGGTCACCCCGCGCGGGCTGTGGGGCCGTAGCGGACAAGTCGCGCTCACCACCGCCGAGCACTGGCTCGGGCGGCCCGCCGAACCCGCGCCCGCCCCGGACGCGACCGTCCTGCGCTATCTCGCCGCCTTCGGGCCGGCCTCCGTCAAGGACATGCAGATCTGGGCGGGTCTGACCCGGCTGCGTGAGGCCTTCGAGCGGCTGCGTCCGCAGCTCGTCACCTTCTACGATCCGAACGGCGTCGAGCTCTTCGACCTCCCGGACGCGCCCCGGCCCGACGCGGACACCCCGGCCCCGCCACGTTTCCTGCCGGAGTTCGACAACCTGCTCCTCTCCCACGCCGACCGCACTCGGGTCGTACCGCCCGAGTACTGGGGCCGTGCCTGGTGGGGCAACGTCGCTCACCGCACGTTCCTCGTCGACGGGTTCCTCGCCGGGGTCTGGAAAGTCGACGAGGGGAACGGCCACCTCGTCGTCGAGCCCTTCGGCAAGCTGAGCAAGGTTCAGCGGGATGAGGTGGTCGCCGAGGGTACGCGGATGCTCGACACCATGCACAAGGGGACGTCGTACGACATCCGGTTCGGGACGGTCGTACAGAGGTAGAGCCAGAGAACCCGCGACCCGCGGACGGTGTCAGTCCGCGCGGCCCGTCACCGCGACCGTCACGCCCAGGCCGATCATCGTGCAGCCGCCCGCGCCGCCGATCAGGGACAGGCGGCGGTCGGAGCCGGCGAACCACGTGCGGGCCGCCGAGGCGGTGAGGCCCCAGAGGGTGTCCGTGACCAGGCCGATCGAGATCGGGATGAGGCCGAGCAGGAGCATCTGGAGCGGGACGTGGCCCGCGGAGTGGTTGACGAACTGGGGGAGTACGGCGGCGAAGAACACCACGCCCTTGGGGTTGGTGACGCCGACCAGGGCGCCGTCGAGGACCGTGCGGAGGTCGCCTCGGGGCTCCTGCCCAGGAGCGGTTCGCATCGCGGATGCCTTGAGGTCCTTGCGGTGGCGGAACGCCTGGACCCCGAGGTACACGAGGTAGGCCGCGCCCGCCAGCTTCACCGTCAGGTAGATCGTGACCGAGCGTTCGACCAGTGCGCCGATGCCGAACGCCACCGCCGTCACCAGCAGGTACGAGCCGAAGACGTTGCCGAGCGCCGTCGCCACCGCTGTGCGGCGGCCGTGGGCGAGTGCGCGGCCGATGACGAACAGGACACTCGGGCCCGGGATCACGATCACCAGCAACGACATCGCGGCGAAGGCGAGGAAACGGTCCGTGGACACCATGCGATCACTCCTATCCGGCGCTCATTGAAACAGGCGGGAAGGGGTCCGCTCTAGGGTCGAGGACTGCCCAGTACACATGGATAGGGTGCGTTGCGGGCTGCTCGTGGAAGCCCGCAACGCACCCTGGTTTTTCCCTGAGGAGTGCTCAGGAGTTCTTCCGGGTTACGAGTTGACCTGTGTGGTCACCAGGCTGGAGAACGTGGTCAGCCGGGAGTAGACACCCGGGTAACCCGCCTCGGCACAGCCCTCGCCCCAAGAAGTGATCCCTGCCAGGACGCCCCCGATGAGCAGGGGACCGCCGCTGTCGCCCTGGCAGGTGTCTACGCCGCCGGATGTGTATCCGGCGCAAACCATGTCGGACGCGATGAAGTCCGAACCGTAGGAGCTCTTGCAGCTGGAGTCGGACACGATCGGGACGGTCGCGGTCCGCAGCTGGTTGGAGGAGCTGCCGCTCTCCGAGGTGGTGCCCCAGCCGAGGATGCGGGCGGTGGTGCCGGCCGCGTACACGCTGGTCTGGGAGGAGGAGACGTACGAGGCCGTGGTGTACGGCATCGACGTCGACAGGGTCAGCACGGCCACGTCGTCGCCGTTGGTGGCGTCCGTGTAGCTGGGGTTGATCCAGATCTTGCTGACCTTGCTGACGGTGCCGTTCGTACCGTTGAGGTACGTACGGCCGCCGACCACGCGCACGCTGCTGGTGGTCTCGCCGACCATGCAGTGGGCGGCGGTGACCACCTTGGTGGCGGAGACGAGCGTGCCGCCGCAGAACTGGTTCTGCGAGGCGTCCGTGATCTGCATGACGAACGGGTACGACGTCGTCGTGGTCGTGGAACCGCCGACGATGGGCTGGGGGGCTGCCACAGCGGTGGGGGCGCTGAGCAGTGCGGTCGCTGCGGCAGCGGCGGCTGCTGCGACGACTGCGGTGGTTCTCTTGGCGCGGTTGAGCCCGAACATGAGTCTCCTCATTGGGTTGCCGGTGGGGGTCGCGCGGGTGTGGGGGGTGCAACGGGGGTCGCGGGACCGACCCCCGTATGCCCGGGCGAGCGGCACACCCATAAGCTAGAACCCGGAACACCCTGCTCCCAATGAGGGAACCCCCTAGGGGAGTTGGGCAGGGAAAACCCTCGGTCGCCGCACAGTAAACCCGTAGGGTCCTCAGTTCGGACGGCGCCCCGCCGCCAGTCGGACGATATCCACCCGGGAGCGGATCCCCAGCTTGCGGTAGACGCGGGTCAGGGTCGCCTCGACCGTCTTGACGCTGATGAACAGCCGGGCGGCGATCTCCCGGTTGGTGGCGCCCTCCATGACGAGCGCGGCGACCTGACGCTCCATCGAGGCCAGCCCGTCGAGTCCTTCGAGGGTGGGCGCGGGCGTGGGCACGGGCGCCGGCTCCGGCGCCCTGGTGACGGCAGCCTCGTCCACTTGGCGCAGCCAGGGCAGCGCCCGGCACCGGCGGAACAGCCGGGTCGCCTCGTCGTACGAGGTGGGTCCGGGCTGTCCGGTGCGCAGCGACGCCAGCGCGAAGGCGGCGCGGGCCTCCTCCAGGCCGTAGCCCAGTTTGGCGAGGCGGTCCTGAACCGACGTCAGTTGGGCTACGGCCTCGTCGTGTTCGCCGCGGGCCGCCCGGACGAGGGCCTCGGCGCGGTCGAGTACGGCGAGGACGCTCTCGCGGCCGAGGCGCAGCGCGCGTTCACGTGTCACGTCGATGACGTCCTGGGCCTCGGTGGTCTCGCCGATCCGGACGAGGGCCTCGGCGAGGTCGCCGTGCCAGCGGCCGCGCGCCGGGTCGGTCACCCCGAGGGCCTGCTCCAGCTCGCGGACCCGGCGCAGCGAGCGGACCGTGCCGTGCGCGTCCCCGGCGACCAACTGGGCGTACCCCAGGGCCCCGAGAGCACGGGAGAGATACATCTGGTCGCCGTCCTCCTCGGCGTGCTCCACCGCCTCGCGGGCCAGCGCCAGCCCCTCCTCGACGTCACCGCCGGAGGCCTCGGCGAGCGCGGTGAGCATCGCGGACGCCGTCTGGCCGATCCCGGAGTCGCGGGCCAGCCGCAGGCCCTCGCGGGCCAGGTCGAGGGCGCGGCCGCAGTGCCCGGAGCGCAGTTCGGTCTCGGCGAAGCCGCGCAGGAAGTGCACCTCACTCTCCACCGACCCGCGACGCCGCACCTCGCGCAGCAGCGCGGTGATGGTCGCGCGTGCCTCGGGCAGCTGATCGCTCATCACCAGCCAGCGGAACCGGGCCGAGCCCGCGCCGTTGTGATGGCACGCCACCCTCGGGTCCTGGGGCTCCTTCAACGCGCGCTTGATGGTGAGCGGGGCGTCCGGATGGCCCATCAGGGTCTCGGTCTGCGCCTGGAAGGAGAGTGCGAGGAGTTCGGTGCGCCGGTCACCGGCGCGGGCGGCGAGTTCGGCCGAGCGCGCGGTCTCGGCGCGGGCCTCGGCGAAGTCGCCCTCAACGAGCAGGGCGCGCCAGGCCAGTTGGTAGCGGACCAGGGCGAGCAGCCGGGGGTCGTCGCCCGCGTCGGCGAGGGCCTGCGGGAAGACGGCGTCGACGTCCGCCATGGAGTGGCCGGCGGTGTCGATCACGATGATCCAGGCCCGCACCCGCTCGGCGGGCACCGAGGTCCGGGTCAGCACCTCGCGCGCGATGTCCCGGGCGAGGTCCAGCTCGCCGGCGGTGATGGCGTCCTCGGATGCCTGCAACCGGCGCTCGTCGGGCCCCGGCACGCTGTCGCCGGGGGTGTGTCGGGCGGCCAGCAGTCCGAGCGACGCGGCGACCGAGGGGGCCCCGCGGTCGCGGGCCAGGGTCGCGGCCTCGGCGAGCCGGGCGGCGACCTCCGGGTTGGTGCCGGTGGTCGCGAGGGCCAGGTGCCGGGCGCGCTCGATGGGGTCGGAGGCCGCGGTCGAGAGCGCCGCGTGCGCGGCCCGCCGCTCCTGCGCGGGAGCCTCCGCGTACAGCGCGGCCGAGATCAGCGGATGCGCGAACCGTACGGCGGGAGCCTCGGACTCCGTTGCCAGCAGGCCGAGTTCGGCCGCCTGGGCGGTCTCGGCTTCGGCGTTCTCGCGGCCGGCCGTCTGGAGCAGGGCGACGGTGGGCCGGGCGCCCGCGCTCGCGACCAGCAGCGTGCGGCGCGCCTCGGCGGGCAGCATGTCGAGCCGGCTCAGCACCAACGCGCGTAGTGAAGTGGGCACGGGCAGCGGCTCGCCCGGTCTCGGCGGGGTCGGGTTCTCGGCCAGCGCGCGCCCCAACTCCAGCGCGAACAACGGGTTTCCGCCACTCGTACGGTGGATCTCGCGGACCGTGGAACGCGGCAGCCCGGTGTACCCGCGATGGTCGAGCAGCGCCGACACCTGCGCCCGGGACAGCGGACTGAGCCGGAACGCGAGGGTGTCCGGCGGCGACGCGCTCAGATACCGGTCGTACTCCTGGCCCTCGGTGCGCACCGCGAACACCATCTGCACCTGGGTGTCCCCGAGCCGCCGCGCGGCGAACCCGAGCAACTCCGCGCTGGCCGGGTCCAGCCACTGGAGATCGTCCGCTACGACGAGCACGGGACCGTCGGCCGCGAGGGCGCGCAGCGCGGACAGGACGGCCAGGCGCAGGGCGAGTCCGTCGCGCTGGAGGGAGGACTCGCCGCGGCCGGTGAGCGCGGATTCCAGTGCGGTGCGCTGGGCGGCGGGCAGTCGCTCGGACACCTCGTCCAGGACCAGACCAAGGAGGTCGGCGAGGGCCAGGAAGGGGAGATGGGATTCGGACTCCGTGGCCGAGCAGCGCAACACGGTGCGCGCCGTCTCGCCGTATTCCGCGGCCAACGCCCGCAGGACGGTCGACTTTCCTATTCCGGCGGGGCCGTGGAGCAGCACACTGCCACCCTCGGCGAGCTGGTCACGGGCGGCGTTGAACATCTCCTCCCGGCCGATGACCAGGTCGGGGCGCGTTCTGGCAGGCTCCTTGAAGTCCCGTCGCACGGTCACCGCTCCCCTCGTGTGTCGTGTCCGGGCCAATATTAGGCAATCAGTCCTTGAAATTCGGATGGACGGGGTCGTGAGGGAAATAACAACTGTGCAGCATCAGGAAATTCAAAGCTCCGATGAATGAATAGCCGCTCGTCGCGGGAGCCCCCTCAGGGGTCGCCGACGGGGCTACCACCACCCCTCTCACGGCAGTACCCCCGCCCGTCGCGCCGCCACCACGGCCTCCCCGCGGGTGTGCGCCCCGAGCCTCCGCATCGCCGAGCGCAGATACCCCTTCACCGTCTCCGGCCGCAGCCCGAGCCGCTCCGCCGCCACCGCGTTCGTCGCCCCGGCCGCCACACACGTCAGGACGTCCAGCTCCCGAGGCGCGAGTTCTACGACCCCGGTGGCGGCCTCCGCCGTCAACAGGCCGCAGGCGTCCAGCAGTTCGGCCCGCAGTGCCGGGTCCGGGATGCGCGGAGCCAGCGCCCGCAGCGCCGCGTGCGCCTCCCGCACCTGCTCCCACGCCGCGCTCGCCGCCGGGTCGGGGGCCGGTGCCGGGTGCGCCGCGCTCAGCAGCTCCCGCACCTCCTCCCGTACGACCAGCGCCTGTTCCACGTCCCGGGCGGCCTCCATCGCCGCGCTGAGCATCCGGTCGCCCAACGGCTGGGCGGTGCGCAGCGCGCCGTAGAGGACACCGCGCACCCGGCGGCGTACGACGACCGGGACCGCGAGGATCGCGCGGAGGCCCTCGGTGGCGACCGGGGCGTCGTACTCGTGGCTGATCTGGTGGGAGGACGAGTAGTCGGCGACGGCGCACGGGCGGGCGAGGGCGACCGCCTTGCCGCCGAGGCCGTTGCCCGAGGTGATCGCGAGGGCGCGCAGGGACGGGGTCAACGTGCCGCTCAGTTCGCTGATGCGCATCTGCTGCCGGCCGGTCTCCACCAGGCCGCCGAAGGCGACGGGCAGCCCCGTACCCCGCCGGAGCCGTACCAGCGCCGACTGAATCTCCACCATTCCCGCCGCGTCCGTCGCCACTCGCTTGCCCCTTCATTGCGGCCGCCGTGCTGCACACACCCCCGTACGGGGGTAGTGAGACCCACATCACGGATTACACGATGTCAGAGAGCCGCCCGGCAATGGTCCGGTACTTAGGAGGACAGATGACGACGGCGAGTGAGTCGTTCCGTAGCGCGAGGGATTTTCTGCTGGCGCACCGTACGGACTATGCCACGGCCTACGAGGGTTTCTCCTGGCCCAGGCCCGAGCACTTCAACTGGGCGCTCGACTGGTTCGACGCCATCGCGGCCGGCAACGACCGCACCGCGCTGCACATCGTCGAGGAGGACGGCACCGAGGCCGCCCTGTCCTTCGCGGAGATGTCCGAGCGCTCGAACCGGGTCGCCAACTGGCTGCGCGCCCAGGGCGTCCGCGCCGAGGACCGCATCCTCGTCATGCTCGGCAACCAGACCGAGCTGTGGGAGACGGCCCTGGCCGCGATGAAGCTGGGCGCCGTCGTCATCCCGGCCACCCCGCTGCTCGGCCCCGCCGACCTGCGCGACCGTGTCGAACGCGGCCGGGTCCGGCAGGTGATCGTGCGCTCCGGGGACGTCGACAAGTTCGACGAGGTGCCCGGGACGTACACGCGGATCGCGGTCGGCGGCGCGGTCGAGGGCTGGCGGACGTACGAGGACGCGTACGCGGCTTCCGCGGAGTTCACGGCGGACGGCCCGACCCTGGCCGACGACCCCCTGATGCTGTACTTCACCTCGGGCACGACCGCCCACCCCAAGCTGGTGGAGCACACTCACACGTCGTACCCGATCGGGCACTTGGCGACGATGTACTGGATCGGTCTGCGCCCCGGCGACGTGCACCTCAACATCTCCTCGCCCGGCTGGGCCAAGCACGCCTGGTCGAACCTCTTCGCGCCGTGGAACGCGGAGGCGACCGTCTTCATCCACAACTACACGCGCTTCGACGCGGCCCGGCTGATGGCCGAGATGGACCGTGCGGGGGTCACCACCTTCTGCGCCCCGCCGACGGTGTGGCGGATGCTGATCCAGGCCGACCTGAGCCAGCTGCGCACCCCGCCCCGCGAGGCGCTGGCGGCGGGGGAGCCCTTGAACCCCGAGGTGATCGAGCAGGTGCGGCGCGCCTGGGGCGTCACCATCCGGGACGGTTTCGGCCAGACGGAGACGGCCGTGCAGGTGTCGAACAGTCCCGGTCAGCCGCTGAAGACGGGTTCGATGGGGCGGCCGAGCCCGGGTTACCGGGTCGAGTTGCTGGACCCTGTGTCGGGTGCGCCGGGCGCGGCCGAGGGCGAGATCGCGCTCGACCTGTCCGACGCGCCGGTCGGCCTGATGACCGGCTACCACGGAGACCCGGACCGTACGGCGGAGGCGATGGCCGGCGGCTACTACCGCACCGGCGACATCGGCTCCCGCGACGAGGACGGCTACATCACCTACGTCGGCCGCTCCGACGACGTCTTCAAGGCCTCCGACTACAAGATCTCCCCGTTCGAGCTGGAGAGCGCCCTGCTGGAGCACGAGGCGGTGGCCGAGGCCGCCGTGGTGCCCGCGCCGGACGAGCTGCGGCTCGCCGTACCGAAGGCGTACGTCGTCCTCGCGGCGGGCTGGGAGCCGGGACCCGACACCGCGAAGGTGCTGTTCGAGCACTCGCGGGACGTCCTCGCCCCGTACAAGCGCATCCGCCGCCTGGAGTTCGCCGATCTGCCCAAGACCGTCTCCGGCAAGATCCGCCGGATCGAACTGCGGGAGGCGACGGCCGCGGGGTCGGACGCCGAGTACCGCGAGGAGGACTTCCGATGAACTCGCAGTCGAACGCGCCGATGAACTCGTACAGCCATGGAACCAGCGGGACTTCACTCCTCGGCGACACCATCGGGGCGAACCTCGACCGGGCGGTCGCCGCGTGGCCCGACCGCGAGGCGCTCGTCGACGTCCCGTCCGGGCGGCGCTGGACCTACGGCCAATTCGCCTCCGATGTCGACCAGTTGGCGTACGCGCTGCTCGCGAGCGGGGTCGCCAAGGGTGACCGGGTGGGGATCTGGGCGATCAACTGCCCCGAGTGGGTGCTCGTTCAGTACGCCACCGCCCGCATCGGCGCGGTCATGGTGAACATCAACCCGGCGTACCGGACCCACGAGGTCGAGTTCGTCCTCAACCAGGCGGGGATCTCGGTCCTGTTCGCCTCGGCCGGCCACAAGAGCAGCGACTACCGAGCGATGGTCGAGCAAGTCCGGTCCAAGTGCCCGCAGTTGCGGGAGACGGTGTACATCGGCGATCCGAGCTGGGACGCGATGGCAGCCCGGGGCGCGGCCGACCGTGCGGAGGAACTGCGGTCCCGCGAGGCCGAGTTGTCCTGCGACGACCCCATCAACATCCAGTACACCTCGGGTACGACGGGCTTCCCCAAGGGCGCCACTCTCTCCCACCACAACATCCTCAACAACGGTTATTTCGTCGGTGAGTTGATCGCCTACAGCGAGCAGGACCGGGTCTGCATCCCGGTGCCCTTCTACCACTGCTTCGGCATGGTCATGGGCAACCTCGCGGCCACCTCGCACGGTGCGTGCATCGTGATCCCGGCCCCGTCCTTCGACCCGGCGGCGACCCTGAAGGCGGTCCAGCAGGAGCGCTGCACATCGCTCTACGGCGTACCGACCATGTTCATCGCGGAGTTGAACCTCCCCGACTTCGCGTCCTACGACCTCTCGTCACTCCGCACCGGCATCATGGCGGGCTCGACCTGCCCGGTCGAGGTGATGAAACGGGTGGTCGCCGAGATGCACATGGCGGAGGTGTCCATCTGCTACGGCATGACGGAGACGTCCCCGGTCTCGCTCCAGACGAGGATGGACGACGACCTGGAACACCGCACCGGCACGGTCGGCCGCGTCCTCCCGCACCTGGAGGTCAAGGTCGTCGACCCGGCGACGGGTGTGACCCAACCCCGGGGCACGGCAGGCGAGTTGTGCACCCGCGGCTACAGCGTGATGCTCGGCTACTGGAACGAGCCCGAGAAGACGGCTGAGGCGATCGACGCGGGCCGCTGGATGCACACGGGTGACCTCGCGATGATGCGCGAGGACGGCTACGTCGAGATCGTCGGCCGCATCAAGGACATGATCATCCGGGGCGGCGAGAACATCTACCCGCGCGAGATCGAGGAGTTCCTCTACACCCACCCGAAGATCGCGGACGTCCAGGTGGTGGGGGTGCCGCACGAGCGCTACGGGGAGGAGGTGCTGGCGTGCGTGATCCCGAGGGATCCGGCGGACCCGCTGACCCTGGAGGAGCTGCGGGGGTTCTGCGAGGGAAGGCTGGCGCACTACAAGATTCCGAGTCTGCTCCAGATCATGGATGCCTTTCCGATGACGGTGTCGGGGAAGGTACGGAAGATCGAGCTGCGGGAGCGGGCCGTTCGGGGGCGGTGAGGTGGGGGAGTCCTCGGGTGCGGGTGGGTGTCTGAGGGCGTCGTGGTGGGCCGGGGTGCTGGGTTGCCGGAGTGTTGTCGGGTGACTTGGGTGGCCGGTCTGTCGGGGGCGTGTACGGGGCGTTGGGGCGTGGGGTGCTGGTACCCGGCGGGCCTGCCGTGACTCGCTGCGTGGCTGCGTACGGCGGCCTGAGATGCATCTGGCGGGACGGTTGGCGGCGGCTACGGCGGCTCCGGCGAGTCCGGCGGGCCTGCGGCTTGGGGCGCGGCCTCGTGGCAATGTCCCGCAGCCCGGTAGCTGCCCGCTGCCCGTTGCCCATGGCCCGGCGCCTGTCGTCGCGAACCGACCCCGGCCGCTCAACTAGCCCTCCGCTGAGTCGAGTTGGTTGGCCAGGCCGCTCACCGGCCGGAGTGTGCCGGTGAGGTCGAATGGGGCGGCCTGCGGCGAGGCCTGCGATGTACGGCCCGGCCTTGGGACAATGTCCCGCAGCTGCGGACGCAGCCGCACGTCGCCGTCGGCGGACGGCCTCCCGGGGGCCCGCGCCTTCGTCCAGCGGTCCGGCAGTCGCCCGCTGCGCGTCGCCCGGCGTCAGTCGTCGCGAACCGGCTGCGACCGCTCAACTAACTCCCGGCTGCTTTGAGTTGGCAGGCCGGGCCACTCGCCGGCTGGGGTGTGTCCGTGGGGTCGAGTGGGACGGTCTGCGGTGAGGTCGGCGACTTGGGGTGCTTCCTCGCCGTACCGTCAGGCAGTGGTCCGCCGCCCGCTGCCAGGCATCTGCCGTCACGAACCGGCCGTGGTCGCCGCGAACCGACCCCGCCCGCCCAACTAACTCCCCGCCGCGTCCAGTTGATCCGCCAGGTCGTTCACCGGCTGTGGTGTGCCCGTGAGGTCGAGGACGAACAGGGGGACTCGGAGGGCGTCCGCGCGGGCGCGGGCGTCGTCGGCGTAACCGGCGAGCGAGAAGTAGACACACTCCGTGGACTCCGTCATGGCCGTCAGCCACAGGCATTCCACGTCGCGCAGTGAGGCGGGCCGTACGGTCGGGTCGACCTGGGCCAGGATGCCGCGGGCGGCGAGGCCGATGCCGGACGGGGGTCGCTGGTCGGCGCGGCGGATGTCCCGGTAGCCGAGCCAGCGGAGGTAGAGCGCGGCGGCGGTGACCGCGTCGCGCGCGGTGCGGATCGTGACGGGCTGGAAGGCGGGGCGGCCCTCGACCTCGGCGCCGCCGACCTTCGTGGTCCTCGCGGCGGGTTCCGACGTCGGTTCCGCGCCCGCGACCGGTATCCGCAGCAGGGTCCCGCACGGGCAGCCCAGCTCCGGGTACGGCCACTCGTCGAGCCGGCCGCAGGCCGCGCAGCGGACCGCGATCCAGTCCTCGTCCCACACTCGGTGACTCACGACGGTCGCCACGCCGCGCTGGTCCAGCGGCGGGGCGACAGGGGCCCCGCACACACAGGGATACGACGGCGCGGCGTAGACGTGTTCTCTTCGGCACGCCGGACAGCGCACCGGCACGCTCTCGGACATGAGCCCCATAGTCCTCCTGAAAACCCCTGCTTGTCCGTCTCTTGACGGCCTTGGTCACCCCACTTACATTACTTCCAGATAGTAGAAGTTAGATTCCGCAATACGGAAAATGTGCGGAAGTCAGAAGCTCGCAAGGAGTTTTCACCGCAGGGCGCGCCGGTGATGTGATTCCGACAGCCGAAGCAGGAGTACTCCATGGCTCGTATGACCGCTGCCCGCGCGGCAGTCGAGATCCTCAAGCGCGAGGGCGTCAGTGACGCGTTCGGCGTCCCGGGCGCGGCGATCAACCCGTTCTACGCCGCGCTCAAGGCATCCGGCGGCATCAACCACACCCTCGCCCGCCACGTCGAGGGCGCCTCGCACATGGCCGAGGGCTACACCCGCACCGGCCCGGGCAACATCGGTGTCTGCATCGGCACCTCGGGCCCGGCCGGCACCGACATGATCACCGGCCTCTACTCCGCGATCGGCGACTCGATCCCGATCCTGTGCATCACGGGCCAGGCCCCGACCGCCGTGATCCACAAAGAGGACTTCCAGGCCGTCGACATCGCGTCGATCGCGGCCCCGGTGACGAAGATGGCGATCACGGTCCTGGAGGCGGCCCAGGTCCCCGGCGTCTTCCAGCAGGCCTTCCACCTGATGCGCTCAGGCCGCCCCGGCCCGGTCCTGATCGACCTCCCGATCGACGTGCAGCTCACGGAGATCGAGTTCGACCCGGACACGTACGAACCGCTGTCGGTCTACAAGCCGACCGCGACCCGCGCCCAGATCGAGAAGGCGATCGGGATGCTGAACGCCTCCGAACGCCCCCTGATCGTCGCGGGCGGCGGTGTCATCAACGCGGACGCGGCCGAACTCCTCGTGGAATTCGCCGAGTTGACCGGAACCCCCGTCGTCCCGACCCTGATGGGTTGGGGTGTCCTGCCCGACGACCACGAACTGAACGCCGGCATGGTCGGCCTCCAGACCTCGCACCGCTACGGCAACGCGACCTTCCTGGAGTCCGACTTCGTCCTCGGCATCGGCAACCGCTGGGCCAACCGCCACACCGGCAAGCTCGACGTCTACACGGCGGGCCGGAAGTTCGTCCACGTCGACATCGAGCCGACCCAGATCGGCAAGATCTTCGCCCCCGACTACGGCATCGCGTCCGACGCGAAGGCGGCGCTGGAGCTGTTCGTGGACGTGGCAAGGGAGTTGAAGGCTGCGGGCACCCTCCCCGACCGCTCGGCCTGGGCGGCATCGGCCCAGGAACGGAAGTCAACTCTCCAGCGCCGCACGCACTTCGACGACATCCCGATCAAACCGCAGCGCGTCTACGAGGAGATGAACAAGGCCTTCGGCCCGGAGACCCGGTACGTCTCCACCATCGGCCTCTCCCAGATCGCCGGCGCCCAGATGCTGCACGTCTACCGTCCCCGCCACTGGATCAACTGCGGCCAGGCGGGCCCCCTCGGCTGGACGATCCCGGCCGCACTGGGCGTCGCCAAGGCCGACCCCGACGCGTCCGTGGTCGCCCTCTCCGGCGACTACGACTTCCAGTTCATGATCGAGGAACTGGCGGTCGGGGCACAGCACCGGATCCCGTACGTCCATGTCCTGGTGAACAACGCCTACTTGGGCCTGATCCGCCAGGCGCAGATCGGCCTGGACATCAACTTCCAGGTCAACCTGGAATTTGAGAACATCAACTCGCCCGAGCTGGGCGTCTACGGCGTCGACCACATCAAGGTCGTCGAGGGCCTCGGCTGCAAGGCCATCCGCGTCACCGACCCCACCGAACTGGGCACGGCCTTCGAACAGGCCAAGAAGCTCGCGGCGGAGTTCAGGGTCCCGGTCGTGGTCGAAGCGATCCTGGAACGAGTCACCAACATCGCGATGAGCAAGACGAACGACATCAGCAACGTGGTGGAGTTCGAGGAGATCGCGACGGAACCGGGTCATGCACCGACGTCGATCAGGACGTTGAAGGTCTGAGAGGCGGGGGGAGACAGAGGGGGCGGCCCATCCGGGAGGATGGGCCGCCCCTGCTTTTTTGGGAGGCGCGAAGCGCCGACCAAAGGGGCGCGGGGCTGTGTCAATTTGCGGCTCCGCCGCGTGGGCGCGACCAGCTACATTCGACCCGCACCCCGCGACGAACAGTCCCAGGCAGGACCTACCCGGCCCCACAAGTGAACCCGCCCCCGGACCCCCCACCCCAGGTCTGCGGCAACCCCTCGTCCGCGATCCCGCCCCGCCCGATCAACCCCGCCGCCTCAGCAAACCGCGGCACAAGCGAGAGCAACGTCTTGTCCCCGTACAGGGCAACCGCCAGCAGAACATCGCCTGACGACACCCCCTCCCGCCCGACAGGTAGCGGGAGTTGAACCCGCAGGGATTTCAACAGCACGCGCGCAGCGCGAGTACGCCGAGGCGGAACCCTGCGCAGCAACCCCGCCGCCACAAGATCCCCACGCAACTCCCCGAGCGCCTCAACCACACCCCGCCGGTCAAGCAACTCCCGCATACCCGCCGGCCGGTACAGCGCGGAGTGCACAGCCTTCGTGAGCCGAGGAAGCGCCCCCGCCCCCGCAGCCACCCCCGACGTCCGCATCGTCCCGCGCCGCCCGGCCCGCACCTCACCCCGCAGATGCAAGGCGACCACCGCCACGGTCACGGCCGCCCGAGAACCGCCCCGCAGCAACGCGACCTCGTGAGGCTGGAGCCGGATCGTAGGATCACCGCTCATGACACCCCCTGATACGAGGCCCGCCGCCCCCGTGCCGGCGGGCCTCGTGCGACGAATGTGCCCGTGTGCAGGGGTGGTTGAAGCCTCGCGAGGGGGGTTCAGAGGTTTATTTGAGGTTCACTGATCGTGGTGCTCCGACAGACCGGGCCAGTGCTCGGGCCCGCCGCCCTGCCAGTCGATCAGGTCACTCTCCTCGACCTCGATCCGGTCCAGATCGGCGAGGCGCAGGATCTCGACGACGTCGTCCAGGTGCGAGGCGATACCGAGGGTCTCGTCGCCGGTGGTGACCCTGCGGGAGCCGTCCAGCGCCGGGGGATGGACCACGATGTGCGGGTGTTCCGATGGGTGTGCCATGCCTTCAGGCTGCTGTGCCCACGGCGGATCCGCACCCGGAAACACGGAAGAGCGCCGGATACGGAACCGTCCGTATCCGGCGCTCGTCGTGCTGGCCGTCCGACGGCGCGAGGCTGGGCGCGACAGGACGTTCGCGCCGCCGGACGGAGTCTGTGGGCTGGCGAGGGGAGCCCTTCTGCACAAAGGGGAGCCCCAGGGAGCCCTGCGTAAAGGAGTTCGGCTGGGACCGCGGCGGTCGCGACGGGACCGGGGTGCTTCTTCCCTCAGGTCGAGAAGTAGCCCCTGGAACCTTCACCACCGCACTGGCTCGCATTCCGCCGCGGTCCTGGCCCTGCCCGCGCGGTGCCGCCGACCACCCCTCATCCGGGTCGTCCGGCACACACGGGCCGTCTGTGGGATCTTTCGGTTCTCCGGTCCCCGGTTCAGTCCTCGCGCAGGGCGTGGACCGCCTCCTCCACGCGTCGGCCGTACTCCGGGTCGGCGGCGTGGAAGTGGGCGAGGTTCTTCTCGATCACGTCGTCGCGGGAGACCTGGGCGAGGCCGCCGGCGATGTTCGCGACGAGGCGGGTCCGCTCCTCGGGCGACATCAGGCGGTACAACTCGCCCGCCTGGTAGAAGTCGTCGTCCTTGGTGTGCTGCGGAGCCTCGTGCGTGCCCGTGTAGCCGGTGACCGCCAGTGGGGCGGACAGGGCGCGGCCGGTCTCGGCGGGACCGTCGTAGGAGTTCGGCTCGTAGTTCTTCGCCGCGCGGCCCTGGGCGGTGGAGTTGGACGCCATGAAGCCGTCCCGGCCGTAGTTCTGCGCCGTCGTCGCCTTCGGGGCGTTCACCGCGAGCAGGGTGTGGTTGACGCCCAGGCGGTAGCGGTGTGCGTCCGCGTAGGCGAACAGGCGGCCCTGGAGCATCTTGTCGGGCGAAGGACCGATGCCCGGCACGAAGTTGTTCGGGGAGAACGCGGCCTGCTCGACCTCGGCGAACACGTTGTCCGGGTTGCGGTCCAGGACCAGGCGGCCCACGCGCTGGAGCGGGTAGTCGCGGTGCGGCCAGACCTTGGTGACGTCGAACGGGTTGAAGCGGTACTCCGCCGCGTCGGCCGCCGGCATGAGCTGGACGTGCAGCGTCCAGGACGGGTTCACGCCCCGCTCGATGGCCTGAAGCAGGTCCGTCTGATGGGAGTTGGGGTTCTTGCCCGCGAGCTCCGCCGCCTGCTCGCCGCTCAGACTGCGCACGCCCTGGTTGGTCTTGAAGTGGTACTTGACGAAGAAGGCCTCGCCCTCCGCGTTCGTCCACTGATAGGTGTGCGAGCCGTAGCCGTTCATGTGGCGGTACGACGCCGGGATGCCGCGGTCGCCCATCAGCCAGGTCACCTGGTGCGTGGCCTCGGGGCTGTGCGCCCAGAAGTCCCATACGTTGTCCGGCTCTTGACGCCCCGTGAAGGGGTCGCGCTTCTGCGAGTGGATGAAGTCCGGGAATTTTATGGGGTCCTTGATGAAGAACACCGGGGTGTTGTTCCCGACCAGGTCGTAATTCCCCTGCTCCGTATAGAACTTGACCGCGAAGCCGCGCGGGTCGCGCACCGCGTCCGCGCCGCCGAGCGAGTCCGCGACCGTGGAGAAGCGCAGGAACGCCTCGGTGCGCTTGCCGACCGTGCTGAGGAAGTCGGTGTGGGTGAAGTCGGTTACGTCGTCGGTGACTTCGAAGTAGCCGTACGCGCCGGAGCCCCTGGCGTGCACCACGCGCTCCGGGATGCGCTCGCGGTTGAAGCGGGCCAACTTCTCCAGCAGATGCTGGTCCTGGAGGAGGAGCGGGCCGCCGATGCCGGCGGAGGCGGAGTTCTGGTTGTCGGCGACCGGGGCGCCGGACTCGGTCGTGAGCACGCGCTTCGACATGGGGAGCAATCCTCGATGATTCGTTGAACTCGTCGAATTCGTTGAACTGGTGGGCATGGTTCCGGGCGGCGCCAACGCCTGGGCGCGACAGGACAGTTGTCAGCGACGGCGCCGCCCGGGGTCTGGGGGGAGAGAGTGCTAGAGCCGCGCACCCGACAGGCGTTCCACGGCGCGCAGCAGCGCCGAGTGGTCGAGCCCGCCGTCTCCCTGCGCACGCAGGCTCGCGACCAGCTGCGCCACCACCGCACCCACGGGCAGCGCGGCGCCGACGTTGCGCGCCGCGTCCGTGACGATGCCCATGTCCTTGTGGTGCAGGTCGATCCGGAAGCCCGGCTTGAAGTCGCGGTTCAGGAAGTTGTCCTTCTTCCGCGTCAGCACGGTGGAGCCCGCGAGCCCGCCGTTGAGGACGTCGAGGGCGGCCGCGAGGTCCACCCCCGACTTCTCCAGGAAGACCACGGCCTCCGCGCACGCCTGGATGTTCACGGCGACGATCAGCTGGTTGGCGGCCTTCACGGTCTGGCCCGAGCCGTGCGGACCGCACAGCACGATGGTCCGGCCGAGCGCGTCGAAGATCGGCTCGGCCTCCTCGAAGTCGGACTGTCCGCCACCGACCATGATGGACAGCACGGCCTCGATCGCACCGGCCTCACCGCCGGAGACGGGGGCGTCCAGGACCCGAATTCCCTTTTCTACGGCGGCCTTTGCCAGGTCGACCGAGGTCTGCGGGGTGATCGACGACATGTCGATCAGGAGGGTGCCGGCGCGGGCGTTCTCCAGGATGCCGTCGGGGCCGTAGGCGATGGCCTCGACCTGCGGGGACGCGGGGACCATGGTGATCACCACGTCGGCGTCCCGCACGGCCTCGGCGATGGAGCCGGCCGCGGTGCCGCCGGCGGCGGTCAGGCGGTCCAACTTGTCCTGTTCCAGGGTGAATCCGGTGACGTTGTAGCCCGCCTTGATCAGGTTCTCGGACATGGGGGAGCCCATGATGCCGAGGCCGATCCAGGCAACCGCCGGGTGGGTCGGGTGGGAAGAGTCTGCGAGCTTGCTCATGCGGGTGCCTCTCTAACTGCTCTGCTGCGTCGGGGAGTTCAGCGCGCTGCGTGCGGGAGCCAGTCGAAGGCCTCGGCGCTCGGGCGGTCGCCGGGCTTGTACTCCAGGCCCACCCAGCCGTCGTAACCGGCCTTCCTCAACTGGTCGAGGAGATCCTCCAGTTGGAGCGTGCCGGTGCCGGGGGCGCCACGGCCCGGGTTGTCCGCGATCTGCACATGGCCGGTCTTCGCGGCGAACTGCTCGATCACGGACGGGAGTTCCTCGCCGTTCATGGACAGGTGGTACAGGTCCATGAGGAAGCGCGCGTTGCCGAGGCCGGACGCGGCGTTGACCCTGTCGACGACATCCACGGCGGCGGGCGCGCTGACGAGCGGGTAGAGCGGCGACTCGGGTTTGTTCAGGGCCTCGATCAGCAGGACCGCGCCGATCCGGTCGGCGGCGCGGGCCGCGAGGACCAGGTTCTCCAGCGCGAGCGCGTCCTGCTCGGCCGGGTCGACGCCGGCCACGCGGTTGCCGTAGAGCGCGTTGAGGGCCGTAGCGCCGAGCGAGTGGGCGAAGTCGGCGGCCACGTCGATGTTCGCGCGGAACCTCTCCGACTCCTCGCCGGGGATCGACAGGGCGCCACGGTCGGGGCCGGGGAGCTGTCCGGCGTAGAAGTTCAGGCCGGTGAGCTGGACGCCCGCGTCCTCCAACGCCCGTTTGAGCGCGTCCAGTTGGGACTGCTCGGGAGTGGGGGAGTCGACCCAGGGCCACCACAGCTCGACCGCGGTGAAGCCGGCCGCGGCGGCGGCCGCGGGGCGCTCCAGGAGCGGGAGTTCGGTGAAGAGGATCGACAGGTTGACGTTGAAGCGCTGGTCTTCGAATCCCATGGGGGCCGCGCTCCCTTCCGTGTCGAGAGTCCGTGTCGTAATTCCGTATTGCGGAAGTTCGTTTCTGCTTAATGGAAGATTGCCGTCGGGTGTCGGGGCTTGTCAAGGGGGCTCGGCGGAAAACGGCACCGCGCGTTAGGTTGTGCGCGTGCGATTGCGAGTGGAGTTCACGACAGAGCCCTTCGATCTCGACGAGGCGCCCGCGCATGCGCTGGTGGCCCGGGAGGTCATCGAGGCTGCGGAGCTGGACGCCGTGGACGTCGGGCCGTTCGGCAACACGGCCGAGGGTGGTACCGACGCGGTGCTCACCGCCGTCGACGCGCTGCTGCGCAGGACCCTGGAGGCCGGTGCGACCCGGGTCTCGCTCCAGCTCAACGTGATCGGCGAGGGCGACCGGTGACCGGTATCGCGGACGAGCCGTTCATCACGGCCGTGAAGCCGCTGGTCGACGCCATGGGCGGCGAGATGCTCCCGCCCGACGAGGCCGGCCCCGACGACGTCGTGCTCGCCTGGGAGGGCGCGGACGTGGTCGCCGTACGCCTGCCGCAGCTCGCGGACTCGCTGGACCACATCCTGGCCGCCATGGAACGCAAGAAGGGCAAGCCCCTCGCGGACCTCGACCGCAAGGCCAAGCAGGAGGTCGTACGGATACTGGAGGCGCGCGGCGCCTTCTCGGTCCGGCACGGAGTGGAGACCGTAGCGAGCGCCCTCGGGGTCAGCCGGTTCACCGTGTACAACTACCTGAACCGTGAGAAGGACGCCTGAGCGGGCTTCGCGCTGCGGGGTGCGTGTTCGGGGCGGGCGTGAGGTGGATTGGGCGGGGTGCTGGTCGCCGTGACGTGTTCGCCCGGGGCCTCCGGGGTGTGTCCGGCCCTCTCGGCCTCCGGCTTCCGGGGTGTGCCCGGCCGTGCCAGGTGTGCCCGCCGCCGCTGTCCGGCCTGCAACGGCTGCCTCGATTCCGTCCGCATGCGCCCGCAGGGAGTCGTCGTGCTCTCCGCGATCGCCCCCCCGGGGCGGACTTCCCGGCTTTGTTACCCGGAATTTTCAACAAAGTGTTGACGTGGTGTTCCGTGGGGCGTTAGCTACTGGGCAGCCCGTTCAGCACAAGGCCACGGAGGCTCCCGTGACTACGACTTCCATGCCGCCGGGGCTCGTCCGGTTCAACGTTCTGGAGGAGCACGCGGCGTTCGTCGCGCTCCTCGACGCATGTGCCTCCACGGCGTGGGCGCGACGGCTGCTCGCCGCCCGTCCGTACGCCGGATCCGAGGACCTGTACGCCGCGAGCGACTCCGCGATGGCGGAGCTGACCGCCGACGACCTGGCCGAGGCGATGGCCGGTCACCCGCCGATCGGCCGGCCCAAGCCCGGCGACCCCACCTCCGCCCGCGAGCAGCGCGGCATGGCGGGCGCCTCCGAGGACCTCAGGGCGGAGATGCTCGACCTCAACCTGGCGTACCAGGAGAGGTTCGGCCATGTCTTCCTGATCTGCGCCACCGGCCGCACCGGCGAGCAGATGCGCGACGCGGTCAGGGAACGGATCGGCAACTCGCCGGAGCGGGAACGCGAGATCGTCCGCACCGAGTTGGGCAAGATCAACCGTATCCGGCTCGCCCGCATCGTCGAAGAGGAAGCCCGCGCATGAGCACCAGCACCACCGCCTCGGTGTCCACGCACATCCTGGACACCAGCGTCGGCCGCCCCGCCGAGGGCGTCGCCGTCCAACTCGCCGCCCGGAGCGGCCCGTTGGGGGAGTGGCAGCCGCTCGGAGGTTCCGCCACCGACGCGGACGGCCGGTGCAAGGACCTCCCGGCGCTGCCGGAGGGCACCACACACGTACGGCTCGACTTCGCCGTGGAGCCGTATTTCGAAAAGAAGCAAGCCGATGCGCAGCAGGACGCCCCCGCGAATCGGGACAGCGATGCGACGACCGGAGTGTTCTTCCCGGAAGTGGCGATCACCTTCGCCGTGAAGCCTGGCGAGCACTACCACGTACCGCTGCTGCTCAACCCGTTCGGCTACTCCGTATACCGAGGGAGCTAGCAGACACATGCCTACGATCCTGGGCCAGAACCAGTACGGCAAGGCCGAGAACCGAGTCGTCAAGATCACGCGGGACGGCGCCACCCACCACATCAAGGACCTCAACGTCTCCGTGTCGCTGAGCGGCGACATGGATGAGGTCCACTACTCCGGCTCGAACGCCAACGTGCTGCCGACCGACACCACGAAGAACACGGTGTACGCGTTCGCCAAGGAGCACGGCATCGAGTCCGCCGAGCAGTTCGGCATCCACCTCGCCCGGCACTTCGTGACGAGCCAGGAGCCGATCAAGACCGCGCGCATCCGCATCGAGGAGTACTCCTGGGAGCGGATCGACACCTCCGACGCCAACTCCCAGTTCATCGGCGCCGACGAGGTCAAGCACTCCTTCGTCCGCAAGGGCCAGGAGACCAGGGTCACCCAGATCACCTACGACGGGGAGTCGTGGGAGGTCATATCCGGCCTCAAGGACCTCGTCGTGATGAACTCGACCAACTCCGAGTTCTGGGGCTACGTCAAGGACAAGTACACGACCCTCCCCGAGGCCTACGACCGCATCCTGGCCACCCAGGTCTCCGCCCGCTGGCGCTTCAACTGGTCCGACGACGAGCAGAAGATGCCGAGTTGGGAGAAGTCCTACGAGCAGGTGAGGAAGCACATGCTCCAGGCCTTCGCGGAGACGTACTCGCTGTCGCTCCAGCAGACCCTGTACCAAATGGGTTCGCGGATCATCAACAACCGCAGCGAGATAGACGAGGTCCGCTTCTCCCTCCCCAACAAGCACCATTTCCTTGTGGACCTGGAGCCGTTCGGGCTGAAGAACGACAACGAGGTGTACTTCGCCGCTGACCGGCCCTACGGGCTGATCGAGGCGACGATCCTGCGGGACGGCTGCGAGCCGAAGATCCCGGTGGATCTCACCAACCTCTGAGCAACTTCCTCTGGACCGGCGCCCTTTCGGCCGGTTCGCCTGCGGCACCCGTGGCCCGCCCGTCCCGTGCGGGCCGCGGTACTCAAATCCCCGGGTCCTGCCGTGCCCGTTCCACACAGTGAATAGGACGAACCATGGCGGCAGTTCAGCGCATCGTCATCGAGAACTGTTCGATCGCGACCGTCGACGCCAACGACACGGAGTACGCCACCGGTTACCTCGTCGTCGCCGGCAACCGCATCGAGTCCCTCGGCGCGGGCAGGGCGCCCGAGGGCCTGGAGAACGTCGTACGCCGTATCGACGCGTCGGGCCACCTGGTGACCCCCGGCCTGGTCAACACCCACCACCACTTCTACCAGTGGATCACTCGGGGCCTGGCCACCGACCACAACCTGTTCAACTGGCTCGTCGCGCTGTACCCGACCTGGGCGCGCATCGACGAGCCGATGGTCCGTGCCGCCGCGCAGGGTTCCCTCGCGATGATGGCCCGCGGTGGTGTCACCACCGCGATGGACCACCACTACGTCTTCCCGAAGGGCTCCGGCGACCTCTCCGGCGCGATCATCGGCGCCGCCCGCGAGATGGGTGTCCGCTTCACGCTGGCCCGCGGCTCCATGGACCGCAGCGAGAAGGACGGCGGGCTGCCTCCGGACTTCGCCGTCGAGACCCTGGAGGGTGCCCTCGCCGCGACCGAGGCGACGGTACGGGAGCACCACGACGCCTCCTTCGACGCGATGACCCAGGTGGCGGTGGCCCCCTGCTCGCCGTTCTCCGTGTCGACCGAACTCCTGAAGCAGGGCGCCGAGTTGGCGCGTCGGCTCGGGGTGCGGCTGCACACGCACGGCTCGGAGACGGTCGAGGAGGAGCAGTTCTGCAAGGAGCTGTTCGGCATGGGCCCGACCGACTACTTCGAGTCCACCGGCTGGCTCGGCGAGGACGTGTGGATGGCGCACTGCGTCCACATGAACGACTCCGACATCGCCGCCTTCGCCCGCACGAAGACGGGTGTCGCCCACTGTCCTTCCTCCAACGCCCGCCTCGCCGCCGGTATCGCCCGCGTCCCCGACATGCTCGCCGCCGGTGTCCCGGTCGGCCTCGGCGTCGACGGCACCGCCTCGAACGAGTCCGGCGAACTCCACACCGAGCTGCGCAACGCGCTCCTCATCAACCGCCTCGGCGCCCACCGCGAAGCGGCCCTCAACGCCCGCCAGGCGCTGCGCCTCGGAACGTACGGCGGCGCCCAAGTGCTGGGCCGCGCAGGGGAGATCGGTTCCCTGGAGCCGGGCAAGCTGGCCGACCTGGTGCTGTGGAACCTGGACACCCTCGCGCACGCCTCGATCGCCGACCCGGTGACCGCGCTGGTCTTCGGCGCGGCGGCCCCGGTCACCGCGTCGTTCGTGAACGGTCGTCAGATCGTCGAGGACAACCGGCTGTTGCACGTCGACGAGGACACGATCGCCCGCTCCACGCGGGAAGAGGCCCGGCGACTGGCGCGGATCGCCGCGCAGGGCTGACCACGCTCGGCATGAAGCGCCGTACGGCGTCGCTGAGTTGAAGATCTCCGGTTGAGGGGGACGGCCCTCGGCCGGTGGCCGTGGCCGGGGCGTGCATGGATGTGTGCGCCCCGGAACGGCCTTATCTACCCCTTTTGTTGGGTTCCGTCCCTCGGTCCCGCACGACCGCGCACCACCTCCATGAAACCCACGTCAGAGCCGACGTGTTAGCTGACCCGGAGGAACCGCCGTGACTACCCACCCCGTCGACGAGAAACTCCCCGCACTCAAGATGGCCACCACGGGCCTGCAACACGTGGCCGCCATGTACGCGGGAGTCGTCGCCCCGCCGCTGATCGTCGGTGCGGCCGTCGGCCTCTCCGGCACCGAACTCACCTTCCTCACCGGCGCCTGCCTCTTCACCGCGGGCCTCGCGACCTTCCTCCAGACCATCGGCGTCTGGAAGATCGGCGCCCGGCTGCCCTTCGTCAACGGCGTCACCTTCGCCGGAGTCGCCCCGATGACCGCGATCGTCGCCTCCACCAAGGACAAGTCCGACGCGCTGCCCGTCATCTTCGGCGCGGTGATCGTCGCCGGACTCCTCGGCTTCCTCGCCGCCCCCTTCTTCAGCAAGGCGGTCCGCTTCTTCCCGCCGGTCGTCACCGGCACCGTGATAACGCTGATAGGCGTGTCCCTGCTGCCCGTTGCCTTCGGCTGGGCGCAGGGACCGGACCCCTCGGCACACGACTACGGCTCGCGCACGTACCTCGGCCTGGCGGCGGCGACACTCGTCATCGTCCTGGTCCTCCGCCGCTTCACCCGCGGCTTCGTCAAGCAAATAGCCGTCCTGCTCGGCCTGTTGATCGGCACGCTGCTCGCGATCCCGTTCGGCGCAACGGACTTCAGCCCCGTCGCGGACGCGGACGTGGTCGGCTTCCCGAGCCCCTTCCACTTCGGCGCACCGCAGTTCCAGGTCGCCGCGATCGTCTCGATGTGCGTGGTGATGGTGGTCTCGATGACCGAATCCACCGCGGACATGCTGGCGTTGGGCGAGATCGTCGACCGCCCCGCCGACGAACGGACCATCGCCGCCGGCCTGCGCGCCGACACTCTCGGCTCGGCCCTCAGCCCCCTCTTCAACGGCTTCATGTGCAGCGCCTTCGCCCAGAACATCGGCCTGGTCGCCATGACCCGCATCCGCAGCCGGTACGTCGTCGCCACCGGCGGCGGCTTCCTGGTGCTGATGGGGCTGTGTCCGATGGCCGCGTCGCTCATCGCCGTCGTACCGCGCCCGGTGCTGGGTGGAGCGGGTGTCGTCCTGTTCGGCTCGGTCGCCGCGAGCGGCATCCAGACCCTCGTCAAGGCGGGCCTGGACCGGGACGACAACATCCTGATCGTGGCGGTCTCGTTGGCGGTCGGCATCATCCCGATCACGGCGCCGGACTTCTACCACGCGTTCCCGCAGACCGTCCGGATCGTCCTCGACTCGGGCATCTCCACGGGCTGCGTGGCCGCGGTGGCGCTGAACCTGGTCTTCCACCACCTCGGCCGGGCCCGCGAAGAGGCCGGGAGTACGACCGGAGCCGTACCCCTCGCCCGTCAGCCGATCTCGTAACTGTCCCCGTACACCTTCCACTTGAGCGGCGTGTCCAGGTCGAGGTTGCCCTGTTTCAGGAACACCCGTTGGGCCGTCTCGACCCGGGTCACGTCGCTGTGCGCCGCCTCCTGCTTCATCGCCCGGACGCGGGCGTCGAGGAAGGTGCCGAGATACGCCGTCTCGTCGCCGCCGTCGGTGGGCGTGGCCGCGTGTTTGCGGGCCCGGGCGCGGATGCCGCCGAAGGCGAGGGTGTCCGTGCCGGGGCCGTGCATGACCATCGCGTCGTAGTAGACGAACTGCCCGAGCGTGCCCACCCCGTCCTTCTTGGCGCGCGCCACGGCCGGGTCGAAGTAGCCGCGGTCCCGCTCGTCGCGCTGCGCTTTGCGGAACGCGGCGGAGGTCTTGGCGGCCTTGCGCCACGCAGCCGGGAAGCCCGGGGTCAGCCCCTTGTGCGAGGCGGTGCCGTCGACGGCGCGCAGCGCGGGCAGATAGGCGGCGAGGGCATTGCCCGGGGCCCGCTCCGTGTACAGCTCGACGAGGGCCAGCATGTCGCTGGTACCGGAGCAGAAGCCGATGATCCCTCCGGTGTAGCCGCGGCCGTCGCCGATGTCCTCGATGTACTTGTACTGCGCCTCCCAGTCCAGGGAGGAGTTCTCCGCGCTCGACACCAGCCGCATCGCGATCTCCTTCTTCGCCGGGGCGTCGAGCCCCGCCGAACCCGTCGTCGAGGCGTCGGCGGACGGCCACTGACTCGCGATCGCCGCGGTGCCGACAGCGGCGAGCAGGGTGCGGCGGGTGGCTTTTCTTCGGAAGAACGGCACGTCGACTCCAAGGCGGGCGCGATACACAACAATTCTGAAAGGCAGCTGAGACTCGCGCGTCAACTTGGGAGAGCCGTGGGGTGGTGTTAGCAGGTCACTGTGAATTCCCCTGCCACGCAAGGAAGTTGGCGTGCCCGAGTCCTCATGCCGAGACTCCCGGAGTGCCCGAACCGCATGCGCGTTCAGACGCGCCGGACCGACTGGCAGGGCATCGCCGCCGGGAGTCGTCCCGTGAAGTACGACCGGGGTGGCACACCCATCAGAGCGCGGAAGTCGGACGTCATGTGGGACTGGTCGTAGTAGCCGGTGACGGCGGCGAGTTGGGCCCAGGAGAGTTCGGTGGCGTGGGCGACGACGGCACGTACCCGGTTGATGCGGGCGTAGTGCTTGGGGGAGAGGCCGACCCCCTCGGCGAACAGGTTCCTCAACTGCCGCTCGCTGACGGCGAGTTCCCGGGCCACGTCGGGCACCGGGCCGGGCAGGTGCCCGGTGCGGATCGACATCGCGTCGACGCCGGCCCGGACGAGTCCGGTGCGCGAGGGGTCCGTGACGGCGGTGAGCCGGGCGGGGAGGATCTCCGCGAGCCGCTCCACCGTCCGCTCGGGTTCGGGACCCAACCAGCGCAGATCGTCGGCGAGTTGGCGGGCCTTCCGGTCGGGCAGGTCCCCGAGGTTCATCGCCCGGCCGACGAGATCGACCGCCGGAACACCCAGCAGCGGCAACGTCGTGCCCGGCGCCAGCCGTACCTCCACGCAGGACACCAGCGGCTTGCCCGCGTGGTACGTGGCCCGGACCCGCGGCCCGACGACGAGGACGCTGCGCCGGCCGTTCCCCTCGACCCGCACGACCACCTTCGTGTCCGCGTCCGGGAGATGCACGAACGGCTCCTTCGGCACGGCGTCCAGCCACAGGGCACCGATGCGCGTGATCCAGGGGCGCAGTTCGTCGGGCAGGGGCACGGCCCACTGCGACAGGGCGTTCGTCACCCCTCCACGGTAAGCGCGCCACCGGTCCGAACACGGCCCCCGAACGTGCCGGAATCTCCTAGAACCCAGGCCGTCTCCCCGCCCACTGTGGTGGCCATGATCCTCGTCACGGGTGCCACGGGCACCATCGGCAGTGAAGTCGTACGACAGCTCGCGGCGCGCGGTGAGAAGGTGCGCGCCCTGACCCGGGACCCCGCAAAGGCCCAATTCGCGGAGGGAGTTGAGACGGTGCGGGGCCACCACGCAGACCGGGCCTCGGTGGAGGCGGCGATGACCGGAGCCGAAGTCGCTTTCCTGGTGGGGGTGTTCGGCCCGGACGATTCCGCGCACGACCGGGGTCTCGTCGAGGCGGCACGGGCGGCGGGCGTACGCCGCATCGTGAAGCTCTCCGGGATCGGCGCCGGTGACCCCGCCGTCGGACCGGTCGGCACCTGGCACGTACCCGGTGAACAGGCCGTGCGGGAGAGTGAGTTGGAGTGGACGATCCTGCGCCCCTCGGCCTTCGCCACGAACACGCTCGGCTGGGCGGCGTCCGTGCGCTCGGGCAGCCCGATCCCGAACACGAGCGGCACCGGCGGCCAAGGGGTGGTCGACCCGCGCGATGTGTCCGAGGTGGCGGTCGCCGCGCTGCTCGACCCGGCCCACTCGGGGCGGACGTACACCCTGACCGGCCCCGAGGTGCTCAGCGTCCCGGACCAGGCCGCCGTCCTCGCCGGGGTCCTCGGCCGCCCGGTCGAGGTACGCGACCTGTCCTCGGCCGAGGCGCGCGAGTACCTGCTCGGGCTGGGCTTCAGCGACACGTTCATCGACGCCTCCGAGATCAGCAGGGAGTTCATCCGGGACGGCGGCAACGAGGTCGTGACCGGTGACGTAGGGGAGGTGCTGGGGCGGTCGGCGCGGACTTATCGGGAGTGGGTCCAGGACCACCGGGCGGCGTTCGGGGAGGGGTGATTCGGGCGGGGGTGGCGGGCGGAGTGTGCGGCCGGCCCGGGCGGGTGTGAGGGGCGGTGATGTGCGGCGCGGCGGGTGAGTGGAGGTGTGGGGCGGGCGGTCGTGATGGGTGCAGTGTGCGGCCGGCCCGGGCGGGGGTGAGGGTCGGTGGTGTGCGGCGCGGCGGGTGAGCGGAGGCGCGGGCGCGGGGCGTGGTGAAGGGCGGAGCGTGCCGTGGGTCCGAGCGAGGGTGAAGGCGTGCGGCGTGCGGCGCGGCGGGCGAGTGGCGCGGGGCAGGCGGCCGTGAAGGGCGCAGTGTGCGGAAGGTCCGAGCGAGGGTGAAGGCCCGCGGCGTGTGCGGAGGCGCGGGGCGGAGGCGTGGACGCGGGGCGGGCGGAGGCGTGGGCGCGAGGCGGAGGCGTGGGGCCGGCCGGGGCGTGACGCGGGCGGAGGCGTGCTGGCGCGGGGCGGTCAGACGCACTGGCGGAGGCGCTGGTCGACGTTGAAGCGTGGGCGCGCGGACGTGGGGGATGTCAGCCCCGCCCCCGCCCCGATCGAAGCACCGCCGCCGCCAGCACCAGGGCTGCCACCGCGATCAACGCGCCCGTCCGGAAGGCAAGTTGGTAGCCCTCCGCCGTCGCCGGAATCAACTCCGCACCCTTGGCGAGCAGTTCGTCGGTCCGGCCCGCCGCCAGCGTGGACAGCACCGCCAGCCCCAGCGAACCACCCACCACCTGCGTGGTGTTGAAGAGCCCGGAGGCAAGGCCCGCGTCCTCCTCCCATGCCCCCGACATGGCGAGCCCGGTCAGCGCGGGCATCGCGGCGGCGAACCCGGTGGCCAGCAGGAGCAGGGGCGGCAGAACGTCCGTGACGTAGGAGCCGTCGGCGGGGGCGCGGCCCAGCAGGGCCATCCCGGCGACGATGAGGACGAGTCCGGCCAGCAGTACCCGGTACGCGCCGAAGCGGCCGATGGTCCGTGCCGACAGGCCGAGCATCAGCACGCCGATCGCGACCGGCGCCGGCAGGAAGGCCGTACCGGTGAGCAACTCGCTGAAGCCGAGCACCCGTTGGACGTACAGGGCGCCGATGAACTGGAAGCCGAACATCGTGCCGATCATCAGGATCTGCACGGCGTTCGCCCCGGTCAGGAGGCGGGAGCGGAACAGTCGGAGGCGGAGCAACGGGCGGGCGGCCCGGGCCTGGCGGACGGTGAACGCGACGAAGAGGGCCAGGGTGAGGGCGGCCAGGAGGAGGTTGGTGGTGAGGGGGCGGTCTCCGGACCCGACGATCACGTACACGCTCAGCATCAGCGCGCCGGTGACCAGTGCGGCTCCCGGATAGTCGGCGCCCTTGCCGAGTCCGGCGCCCTCTTCCGGGGCGAGGACGCGGACCGCCGCGAGCCACGCCACGATGCCGATCGGGAGGTTGATGAGGAAGATCCAGTGCCAGTTCAGGGCCTGGGTCAGCGCTCCGCCGAGGAAGGTGCCCAGTGCTCCGCCACCGGCACCGACCGCGCTGAACACCGCGATGGCGCGGGCCTGTTCACGCGGTTCGGGGAAGAGGGCGACCAGCATCCCGAGGACCACCGCCGAGG
Organism: Streptomyces sp. NBC_01288; assembly: GCF_035982055.1. Classification (NCBI taxonomy): domain Bacteria; kingdom Bacillati; phylum Actinomycetota; class Actinomycetes; order Kitasatosporales; family Streptomycetaceae; genus Streptomyces; species Streptomyces sp. NBC_01288. The sequence goes on along the minus strand of NZ_CP108427.1, from coordinate 2,005,559 downwards.
CCATCGCCCCGCCGACGCCCTGCACCGCCCGGGCCGCGATCAGCATGCCCTGGCCGGTCGCGACCCCGCACAGCACGGAGGCCGTGGTGAACACGGCGAGCCCCGCCGTGAACATCCGCTTGCGGCCCACCAGGTCGCCCAACCGGCCGACGAGCAGGAGCAGTCCACCGAACGGGATCAGATACGCGTTGACGACCCAGGCGAGCCCCGGCCCCGAGAAACCGAGGTCGCTCTGGATCGCGGGCATGGCGACCGTGACGATGTTGCCGTCGAGGATCGTCATCAACGTCCCGGCACACAGCACGACGAGGGATGCCCAGCGGGAGTACGTTCGGGGCGACGGACGCGTCCGTGATGTCTTCGACTCGGACCCGGTGAGTGCCGTCATGACGGTCTGACCTCCGTGGATATCCAAAGGAACCATAGGTGCACGACTTGTAACGGAGTACATCGTCAGGAACCATGGAGGTCGTCGTAAGGAGGCACTTCAATGTCCCAGGGGAACACCGGTGTTACCGCCCAGGTCGTGAACGCGCACGCCTGTCCGGTGCGGGAAGTTCTTGACAGGGTCTCCGGCAAATGGAGCGTGCAGATCCTGGTCGCGGCGGCCCACGGACCCATCCGCTTCACCGAGTTGGAGCGCAGCATCGAGGGCATCAGCCGCCGCATGCTGACCCTCACCCTGCGCAACCTGGAGCGCGACGGACTCGTCACCCGCACCTTCCACCCGACGGTGCCACCGAAGGTCGAGTACGAACTCACCCCGGTGGCCCAGGAGTTGCACGAGACCCTGCAACGGCTGACGGACTGGGCGGAGCGCAACCGCGTCTACATCGCGGAGTCCCGTGCGGCCTACGACACCGAGCGCCTGCCGGAGTAGTACCGGCTCAGAGCCCGAACAGGCCCGGATTCGTGGTCAACTTCCGGAAGAACTCCTGCGGTTGGGTGACCAGCCTGCGCTTCTGGAGGTCCAGCAGTCCGCCGGTCGACACGATCTCAGCGGACACCGTGCCGTCCGCCTTGGTGATCGACTGCAACACGCGGAACGTCTTGCCCTCGCCCCACTCGAAGCCGCAGCTCACCGTCACCTCCTCGTCCACGCGCAGCTCGCGCAGATAGCGGATGGTGGTCTCCAGGACGACCGGCCCGATCCCCTGGGCGATCAACTCGGGCTGGCCCGCCCCCGCGGCGGTCAGCGCCGACCAGCGGGCGTGCTCCGCGTACTGCAGATACACGCTCTGATTGAGGTGCCCCAGGCTGTCGGTCTCGTATCCGCGGACGGTCACCGGGACGGAAAACGGCTCGCTCAACTGCGTTCCCTTCTCGCACTGACGGACGATCTGACCGACCGATCTTGGCATGCCCTTCAGGTCCGGTCAGGTCCGTTCACGTCCGACGCGGCGAGGCAAGCAGATAACTCGCCCCCGTTCGCGGCTCCTTGTGCTCGCTCACCTGCCAGCCCGCCCGCTCCAGCGTCCCCGCACAGGCGCGCAGCGCCTCCCCGTCCGGGTCCCGCACGGCGACGGCCTCGGGCTGCGGGGTCACACGCACCCGGTAGCCCTCCGCGTCCCGCCCGGCGGGCCGGTGCCCGGCGGCCTCCAGGGCCAGCGCGGCGGCCTGCACCAGATGCGTCCGCTCCCAGCCGCACGGTCGCTCCACGGAACCGTCCGGATTCGTCATCCGGCGCAGCTCCAGCAGCCCCTGCCAGGCGCTGTGCACTTCGCGGGTGCGGACAGCGGGGGCGATGCCTGTCTCCTCCTCCCCACCGATGCGCGCGGCGAACACCCCGGCGGTCGTGGTGGAGTTGGAGGTCGCGGCGGTTTCGGCAGCGGCGGCAGCGGCGGCGGGCTCGGCGGCCTCCGGTTCGGACTCCCGTATTCGATGCCCCGCCGGCGTCAGAAAGTGATCGTGCGGCGGGCGCGGATGCCGGAACGCCAGCTCCCGCTTCACCAGCGCGGCGAGCTGCGCCTCCGTACCCCGCAGCCGCCCGGTGACGGGATCGGCGGCGTCGATGACACGCCGTTGCGCGGCGGTCGGCGGTCGTGTCACGGCGTGCTCCTCTCCAGCCGGCGGCCCGTCGGGACGCCCTCGCGCGTCCCATTCGAAGATTACGACGGGGGTCTGACATTCCAGGCGGCGATGACCGGCCGTCCATGCTCCGTGCTCAGCCGGCACAGCGTCCCGGTCGCGAGCTGGAACAACGCGCCCTTCGACGGCGGCAGCCCGAGCCACCGCGCGGTGAGCACCCGTAGGAAATGGCCGTGTGCCACCAGGACGACCACGCCCTCGGTGTTGCCGAGGGCCGCGTCCACTTTGGACAGGGCGCGGTCGGCGCGCTCGCCCACCTGTTCCGGGCTCTCCCCGGGATGGTCCGGTGGTCCGGGGGCGACCCCGTCGGTGAACAGGAACCAGTCCGGGCGGGTGCGCTGGATCTCGACGGTCGTGATGCCCTCGTAGCCGCCGTAGTCCCACTCGCGCAGATCCACATCGATGCGGACGTCCGTGAGCCCGATCAGCTCGGCGGTCTCCCGCGCGCGCTGCATGGGGCTGACGAACGCGGCGCCGACCCGGTGCGAGCGGATCAGCGGCACCAGCCCGCGTGCCTCCTCCCGTCCCTTCGCGGTGAGCGGGACATCGGTCGAGCTGGTGTGCCGCCCCGACCGGGACCATTCGGTCTCTCCGTGCCGTACGAGGAAAAGATCGCCCATAGCTCACAGGCTATGGGCCCACCGCTCCAACGTCGCGAAATCGCCCTCCCGTAGACCCCTGCGCGGGTCCACCTTGAGGAGGAGAGCCGGCCCGTCGTGGTGGGCCTCGACATGCCGTACGTCCAGGTCGGTGACCAGGTCGTCGACCCAGACGAAGGGGCGGCCGGCCGCCCAGGCCACGATCTGGCGCGTCTTCCAGTAGAGGCCGTCCGGGTCCTCGGCGAACAGGTCGGTGAACTCGATCACCGGGAGGTCACCGGGGAGCCCGATGACCGGCGCGACCATCTCGTCGGCCTGGTGCATCCAGGTGGTGGCCCAGGCCGGCTCGTACGGCAGGGCCAGTATTCGCTCGCCGTGCCCGGGGTGCAGGCGCACCCGCAGCCCGCGCCGCAGCCGCCGGGAACCCGGCTCCTGCCGGGCCGACCAGTTCGCCGGCCACAGCCGACGGGTGACATAGCCGCGGTGGCGCAGGAACCGGGCGCCGTACGGGTTGAGGGGGCCGTCGACGTCGAGGAGCAGCAGGGGGCGGTCGGTCATGGGGAGGAGTTACCCAGGGCGGTGCGGAGGTATCTGCTACTGGCGATACCCGCCCAGGAAGCGCCCGATCCGGCCGATCGCCGCCTCCAGGTCGTCCGCGTACGGCAGCGTGAGGATGCGGAAGTGGTCGGGGGTCGGCCAGTTGAAGCCCGTGCCCTGGACGACCTGGATCTTCTCCCGGAGCAGGAGGTCCAGGACGAACTTCTCGTCGTCGTGGATCTTGTGCACCTTCGGGTCGAGCCGGGGGAACGCGTACAGGGCGCCCTTCGGCTTCACGCACGAGACCCCCGGGATCTCGTTCAGCTTTTCCCACACCACGTTGCGCTGTTCGTGCAGTCGCCCGCCGGGGACCGTCAGGTCGCGGATGGACTGGCGGCCGCCGAGCGCGGCCTGGATGGCGTACTGCGCGGGCGCGTTGGGGCACAGCCGCATGGAGGCCAGCATCGTCAGGCCCTCCAGGTAGTTCTTGGCGTGCTGCCTCGGGCCCGTGACCACCAGCCAGCCCGAGCGGAAGCCGGCCACGCGGTACGTCTTCGACAGGCCGCAGAAGGTGAGGACGACCAGGTCGGGGGCGAGCGCGGCGGCCGAGTGGTGCACGGCGTCGTCGTAGAGGATCTGGTCGTAGATCTCGTCGGCGAAGACCATCAGGCCGTGCCGGCGGGCGAGGTCGAGGATGCCCTCGATGATCCCCTTGGGGTAGACGGCGCCGGTGGGGTTGTTCGGGTTGATGATGACGACGGCCTTGGTGCGGTCGGTGATCTTCGCCGCCATGTCGTCCAAATCCGGGTACCAGTCGGCCTGTTCGTCGCAGAGGTAGTGGACAGCCTTGCCGCCGGAGAGGGTCGTCACCGCCGTCCAGAGCGGGAAGTCCGGGGCGGGGATGAGGATTTCGTCGCCGTCCTCCAGCAGCGCCTGTACGGCCATGGAGACCAGCTCGGAGACGCCGTTGCCGAGGAATACATCGTCTACGTCCACCTCCAGACCCAGGGTCTGGTAGCGCTGGGCGACCGCGCGGCGGGCCGAGAGGATGCCGCGTGAGTCCGTGTAGCCGTGCGCCTGGGGGAGCATCCGGATCATGTCCTGGATGATCTCCTCGGGCGCCTCGAAGCCGAAGAGCGCGGGGTTGCCGGTGTTCAGGCGCAGGACGCTGTGGCCTGCCTCCTCCAGTGCGTTGGCATGCTCGATCACCGGACCGCGGATCTCGTAACAGACCTCGCTGAGCTTGCTCGACTGCCGGAACTCCATTGCGCCCTCGCCCCATCGGGTTCGTGTGTTGCTTGGTTTTACCAAGTGTGAGCTTGGAAAGTCCAACAACCTGTCTAGACTGCGTCGCATGTCACCTCGCCGAAGCTACGACCAGTACTGTTCCGCGGCCCGGGCGCTCGACCTCGTCGGCGACCGCTGGACCCTGCTGATCGTCCGCGAACTCCTCGCCGGCCCGCGCCGCTACACGGACCTGCACGCCGATCTGCCGGGTGTCAGCACGGACGTACTCGCCTCACGGCTGAAGGACATGGAACGGGACGGGCTCACGACGCGACGGCGGCTGCCGCCTCCCGGTGCCGCCTTCGTCTACGAACTCACCGGTCGCGGGCGGGAGTTGCTGCCCGTGCTGCAAGCCCTCGGTGCGTGGGGTGCGTCCGAGCTGGGGGAGCGCCGGCCCACCGACGCGGTGCGGGCGCACTGGTTCGCGCTGCCGTTGCTGCGGGCGCTGGAGGGGGAGGGCCTGGTCGAAGTCCGGCTGGAGGAGGGGGAGTTCCACCTGTGGGTGGGGGCGGAGGGGGACGGGCCGGTCTACGGCGAAGGGCCCGCGCCCCGGGAGCCCGACGCCCGGCTCGTGCTCGGTGTCGACACGTGTACGGCTGTCGCACAAGGGGAGTCGAGCCTTCGCGACGCGGTGCGTGCCGGGCGCGTCGAGGTGAGTGGTGACGGGACGTTGGCGAAGGCGCTGCGGGAGGCGTGAGTCGGGCCTGAAAATGGCAGAAGGCCCGCTGTGGGCGGGCCTTCTGACGAGACGTCACAGACAGATCTACATGCCGGGCGGCGGGACCCGCCTCGGCCGTCCCGAACCCCGGGTCAGCGCGTACCCGCCGATCCCCGCGAGCGCGGCCAGCACACCGCCCACTCCGGTCCACACCCAGCGGTCGGACCACCAGCCGGAGGACCAACCGCCGTCGGGCTCGATGCTGGACAGTGCGGCCGAGGTCGAGGACGACGAACTGTCGTCATCGGACGTCGACTTGGCCGCGATCCCCGGCGTCAGCGGCTGCGCCAGCGAACCGTCCACCGCCGCCGAACCGCCGATGTCCTTGGAGTCCACCCGCAATTCGGTGCTCACCGGCTGGCCCAGGTCGGACGACGGGAGGTCCACGACGGTGAGCCGCACGTAGTACGTGCCCGGCAACGGGTCGTTGGCCCACTGCTCCGACCAGGCGCGGACGGTACGCAGCGTGCACGCCAGGTCCAGGGAGGTCGCGTCCTGCGCGGCGGTGCGCGTCGATGCCCCGTACTGGCAGGCCTGGCGGCGCCGCAGCCCGTCGTAGACGTCGAGCTGCCAGGTCTCGCCCGCGTGGGTGTCCGGCAGCTTCACCGTCGCCTTGACGGTGGGGCGTTGGCCGGCGTCCGCGGCGAACGACCAGTACAGGTAGTCGCCCGTGGAGCCGCTCGCGGTGGCCTGCCGGCCCTGGTCCAGTTCCGTCGCCGTACGGAAGGAGGTGCCCGCCTGGGTGGGCGCCGAGCTGTCGTCGGAGGGGCTCGCGGAGGGCGAGGAGTCCGCCGCAGCCGGCGCCGCCGCGAGTCCCGCCATCAGCAGGGCCGTGCTCAACACGCGTGTGATCCGCATCAGTTGGTCCTCCAGACCGCGAGACGCCAGCGGGACAGCCAGCCCCAGAGCAGACCCGCGACGAAGCCGGTCAGCACGAGGGCGGCGAGGAGCCACCAGCCGCGGCCGAGGCCGAAGGAGGCCACGTCGCTCGCCTTGCTCGGCCCGTCCACGACGTCCACGGTGAGTTCGAGGGGCAGACCGGGGGTGGTCTTCACCCCGGAGGCCGCCGAGAAGGAGTTGGTGACCTGCAAACAGACCGTCTCGGCAGGGGCGTTGTCGTCGTCGCTCTCCGCCTTCGGGTAACGCAGGCCGGTGGAGATGACGTCCGTGCGGCCATTGCCCGTGCCCTCGCCGCGCACGATCTCGCGGCCGTGCACGGTGACCGCCCGCAGCAACACCCCGTAGTCCGGGTTGACTTCACGGTCGGCGCCCACGCTCACCGAAGCGCGCAGCTCCTGGCCGGGGTCGACGTCGACGCGGTAGAAACGCTGCTTGCCGAACTCCTCGCGGTCCGTGTACAGGCCGGACTTGAGGGTCGGGGCGCTGGTGCACTGAGCCGTGCCCTCGGTGGCGACCGGGGTCACCACCGGGTCGGCGGCGCGGTCCACCAACTGGCCCACGCGGTCGGAGAGTTCCTCCTTGTGCTGCACGGAGGTGTACGTGCCGCCGGTCGCGTCCGCGATGCAGCTGAGCTGGTCGCGGGTCTTGGCGTCCGGCACGAGGCCCAGCGTGTCGATGGTCAGGCCGATGCCCTTGGCCGCGATCTCGCGGGCCACCTCGCACGGGTCCAGCGGCTGGCAGGTGTCCTCGCCGTCGCTGATCAGGACGATACGGCGGGTGCCGTCACCGCCGTTGAGGTCGTCCGCCGCCTTCAGCAGCGCGGGACCGATCGGGGTCCAGCCGGTGGGCTGGAGCGTGGCGACCGCGGTCTTGGCCTCGGTGCGGTTCAGGGTGCCCACCGGGTAGAGCTGCGCGGTGTCCTTGCAGCCCGTCTTGCGGTCGTTGCCGTGGTAGTTGGCGCCCAACGTGCGGATGCCGAGCTGCACTTCCTCGGGTGTCGCGTCGAGCACCTCGTTGAACGCCTGCTTCGCCGCTGCCATCCGTGAGCCGCCGTCCATGTCCTTGGCGCTCATGGATCCGCTGACGTCCAGCACGAGTTCGACCTTGGGGGAGGCCGCGGAGTCCGTCTCGTCGGCGACCGCTCCGGCAGGGAAGGCGACCCCGGCCGTGAGGGTGGCGAGCAGGGCACAGATCCCCGCCGCCAGCCGTTGTCTTGTGATCATCGCCGGATCCTATTGATCAGATGGACCGGGCTCCAAAACGAGCGGGTTCGGCAGCCCGGTCCACTGGTCCCCGGGCAGCTCCGGCGACAGCCGCATCAGCGTCAACGCCTTGCTCGGCAACGGCTGTTCAAGCAGCGTGCGCAGGTCCGGCGTGCGCGGCAGATCCGGTACGACGGCCGCCAGCGCCGCCCTGAGCGCCGTACCGGAACCGGCCGTACCCGCGAGGGCTCCCGCCACGAGGGAGCCGAACAGCTTGCGGCGCAGGGTGAGTTCGTCGTCGGTGACGATGCGTCCGCTCAGCTCGGGGATCGGAATGCCTTGCTCGGCAAGGCGCTTGGGGCTGACCCGGATGTCGGCGAGATCGCGGTAGACCAGGCGCAGCGGGGCACCCGTGCGGGACAGCACCACCAGCAGGTTCTGACCGTGCGCCTCAAGGGCCACACCGGACTCCAGCAGCCGCAGACAGACGACGAGGGCGAGACGGGTGAACTCGGCCAGCCAGGCGGGGGATCGGGGCAGGTCGGTGACCGCGAGGGCGGCCACCGGCAGAACCCGCTCGCCCGCTTCCGTGTCCGCGTACGTCTGCGGCGACTCGCGCAACACGGCCGCGAGATCGGGCGAGTCGGCCGTCGCGGCGCCCAGCGTGCGGGTCACGTGCAACAAGCCGTCCGAGCGCGCCGCCAGTGTCTCCCCGAACGCGGACAACGTCGCCGACAGCCCGATCGAGTAGACCGAGATGTCCCGCACCGAGGACGTCAGCCGGGCACTCAGCGCGGTCTTGACGTGCGGTCCGTCCGGCACGGCGAGGGTACGCAGGGACATCAGCGGATGCGCGCCCACCGGACCGTCCCCCGCCCGCTTCAGCACATGCGCCGCCTGCCACGGGTGCACCGGGATCAACAGCCGTCCGGCGTCCCGCAGTTCGTCCGGCCACACCCCGGTCAGCAGGCATTCCTCCGCCCGCACCGGCACCGATCCGAGCGCCACCACGGGCCGGTGCTCGGGGCCGTACGCGAGTTGCTCGGCCACCGAGAAGCCGGGCCGGGAGCGGCAGTTGGGGTGGAAGGGGTGCCCGTCGACGATCCGCTGCTCCCACTCCCAGTCGTGCACCGGCCAATCCTCCGAAGGGGCGGGCTGGTTGGCCCGGGACAGTGCCAACGAGGCGACACTGTGCCCGAGTTCGACCGCGAAGGCGGTCCCGTGCGGCACGGCGAGGTCGGTCATCAGGCGAGCCGGATCGTCGTAGGCGATGTCGTCGAGGTGGACGACGGTGACGTGGGCGTCGGTCGCGTACGGGTCCGCGCGCGGGCCGCGCAGCCGTCGGCCGTCGGAGAGCCGTAGGACGGGGCCCGGCGTCCTGTCGGCGATCCACGGCAGGGGTTCGAAGGCCAGCGCCCGCCACAGCCGGGTGAGCACCGCCGCACGGGCGCCGGGGAGTTCGGCCGCGTACCGTTGCACCAGGTCGGGCCGTACGGCGGCGAGTTCCTCGGCGACCTCGGTCTCGGGAAGCGGGGGACGGTCCACGGTCGACTCCTCGGGTGCGGACGGGGCGTCATGATCGGTGACGACGAGAGACAGGGCGGGGAGAGGGAGAGGCGGAGCTGGCGGAGACGGGACGGGCGGAGACGGGGCGTCGGGACACTGTGCGACGAGAGACATACTGATCGCGATCGCAGGACACGGACTGAGGGAACGTATGGATCGCGTCGACTTCACACCCCCGGGCGACGACGTGGCGGAGCGCGCCGACGCGTACGCGGCCGCGCCCCTGCTCAACTGTCTGCTCCGGGAGGTGGCCCAGCCGCTCCCGGACCAGGGGGAGCGGCACGTGTACCGGCTGCCGGGCAGCGGCCGGCTGCTGCGGGTGCGCGGCGAGCGGCGGCCCGCCGAGCCCGAGGTGTACGCGGACGGCGATTGGCGGCGCGTCGACCACAGCGAACTCGTGAAACTCGTAGCCGAGGAACTGACCCGCCACACCGGCGTGTCCAACCACGAACTGCCCGCCGAGATGACGGACAGCCGTGACGCCGTCGCCGCGCTGCTCACCGCGCGCGAGGGGGCGACGGCGCCGGACGACCCGTATCTCCGCTCCGAACAGTCCTTGATCACCGGCCATCCCTACCATCCCGCGCCCAAGGCACGCGGCGGCGGCCCCGTCGCGGGCTGGCTGCCCTACGCTCCGGAGGCGTACGCCCGTTTCCCGCTGGTGCTGCTCGGGCTGCGCGAGGACGCGGTGGTCGAGGAGGGCGACGTCTCGGCGCTGGACGCCTTCGGGGAGGCCCCGCCCGGATATCGGCTGCTGCCCGCGCACCCGTGGCAACTGGACCTCGTCGGCACCGGCCTCGCGGACGCCTTTGCGGACGGGCGGCTGATCCGGCTCGGTACGACCGGGGCGGAGGTGTGGCCGACGGCGGCGATCCGCACGGTGTACAGCCCCGGGTCCGCGGAACGCGGCGAGGATCTGTTCCTGAAGTTCAGCCTCGATGTGCGCATCACCAATGACGTACGCCGGCTGTGGCGCCACGACCTGCTGAAACTCCGGCGCACCGATGCGGCCGTCCGGGACGCCTTCGCCGCGATGGGCGGGCCGGCGGCCTGGCTCAGCGATCGCGGTTACCGCACCGCCGACTTCGCCTTCGAGGAACTCGCCGTCCTGGTCCGCGACGGGCTGCACGACCACCTCCTCCCCGGCACAACTCCGTTGCTGGCGGCGGGACTTGTGGAGGGGTTCGCGGGCAACCCGCTCGACGGTACGGGCGATCCGGGGGCCTGGTGGGAGGCGTATCTGCGGCAGGTCGTACCGCCCGCGCTGACCGCCTTCGCCGAGCACGGCGTCGTACTCGAAGCGCATCTGCAGAACACGCTGGTCGCCGTGGACGCGGACGGTACGCCCGTGCAGGCGCTGTACCGGGACGCGGAGGGCGTGAAGCTGCTGGCGGACGTGGACCGGGCCGCGGGGTGGGAGCGGCTGGTGTACTGCCTGGTCGTCAACAACATCGTCGAGATCGCCGGGGTGCTCGCCGAGCGACACCCGGGGCTGGACCCGTGGCCCGCGGTTCGCGCGGAACTGGCCCGGCACGACGTCCCCGAGGCCGCTGAACTCCTCGCCTCGCCCACCCTGCCCGGGAAGACGAACCTGCTGTTGCGCTGGACCGGGGCGGACGGCGCGGACGCTCGCTATCTGCCGTTGGGGAATCCGCTGGCGGGGTGAAGGGAACCGTCGACGGACTCGGTGCCGGTCCGTCGACGAGGACGGGAAACGACGGCGGAGCAACTCTGAACAGGCTCCGGGGTCCGTTCAGCGGAACATGCTGCTTGTGGGATGGGCGGTGGCTTTGGATATTTCCTGCCACCACTGGAGCCAGCGCCCATGGAGATTCGCTGTATGCGAACTGGAACAGCAGAGAAGGACGTGCCTGCCAGACAGACAGTACTGGCGGTAACAGGCATTACCAAAACGTTTCCCGGCGTCGTGGCGCTTTCTGACGTCAGCCTGGAAATCAACTCCGGCTCCGGAAGCAGCGGCGGCTCCCGCGAAATCGTCTACCTCAGCCCCGTGGCATCCCAGCCCGGGCAGCAGGACATCTTCTGGGCCATGCAGAAGGCCGGCAAGTCGCTCGGCTGGAGTGTGTCGCAGACCGACGCGAACCTGTCCCCGGACAAGCAGGTCGCCGGCGTCGACACCGCCATCACCCAGCAGAAGTCGGCCATCGCGAGCTGGTCGCTCGACCCGGACTCGGTCGCCGCCGCGTACCAGCGGGCCCGCGACGCCGGTATCCCGGTCGTCGGCGTGAACTCGCCCGGCAGAAACGTCAACACCGAAGTCCTGTGGCAGAACGCCACCTGTCCCAAGGGAGGTGTGCAGGACCAGACGGCCGCCTACCTCGCCAAACTCAAGCCCGGCGGGAACGTCGCCCTGATCAGCGGCCCTCCCACCCCGTCCGGCCTGAAAGCGCTGACGTGCTTCCGGAACTACCTCAAGGCGGACGGGCTGAAGATCGTCGCCGACACCGCCAACACCCAGGACTCGTCCGACGCCGCGTCCAGAATCGCCGCCGACCTGCTCACCGCGCACTCCGACATCGACGCGATCTGGACCTACAACGACTCGACCGCGCTCGGCACGTCCTCGGCGGTGATCAGCGCCCACAAGAAGGTCGCCAGTGCGGCCGACCCGGCCGACGGAGTCGTGGTGATCGGCTCGAACGCCGACAAGGACGCTCTCCAGGCGATCAAGCAGCACCGGCTCACCGCGACCTGGGACCCGGACAACATCGCGACGGGGTACGCGATCATCTACCAGATGAAGCGGCTGCTCGGCGGCAAGAAGACGGTCCCGGACATCACCATTCCGGCCCTCCTCGTCGACTCCTCCAACATCGCCGAACAGGGCAACGCCCGCACCCGCGCCTACACCCTGTCCGACTTCCCCGGCCTCAAGGGCGCGTCGTCATGACCTGGGCAGAGGTCGGCGCCGGTATTCGGCTCAAGCTCAGCGACCGCGGCGCCGCGGACGGCCCGGCGCTGGTCCTCGTACACGGCTGGAAGGGCTCGCACCGGATGTGGGACCGCCTGTCCTACCGGCTCAGGAACGACTTCCGCGTCGTCAGCTACGACCTGCGGGGCATGGGCGAGTCGGACAAGCCGCGGGCGGCGTACAGCTTCACGGAGATGGCCGACGACCTCACGGCGGTCCTGGAGCAGCTGGACATCCAGGACGCGACCCTCGTGGGCTCGTCGATGGGGTGCAGCGTCGTCCTTGAGTACATGCGACGCAGTGCGGCGCGGGTGGCCCGTGTCGTCCTGAACAACGGGCCGATCATGCTGACCACTCGCGACGACTTCAAGTGGGCGATGCCTCCTGAGCAGTTGAACGGCTACCTGGACGACATCGAGCAGCGCTGGCCGCTGTCCGAGTGGGACGACCTCGGCGACGAGCCGCTGGATCCGGCCCGGCGGATCTCGTCGTACCTGACCGCGTTGCAGACCCCCATGGACATCGCGCTGGCGGTGGTCCGGCAGCAGGCCACGCTGGACCACCGGGACGCCGTCAGGAACATGCCGGTCCCCGTCCTGGCCGCGTACTCGGTCCGGGATCCGTTCTACCCACCCGAGTTGGCGAAGTGGATCGCCGACAGTGCTCCGCAGGGATCGTTCGAACTCTTCCACGAGAGCGGGCACGCGACGCCCTACGAGGAACCGGAGAAGTTCGCCCAGGTCATCCGTGCGTTCGCGGGGATCGACGGCGGCCCACCGGACAGCTGACCGGCGGCCCGCACTCCCGTCCACCACCCCTCGCCGTCGATCACCCTCGGTTACAATGCTCACTTCAAGCCGAAGGCCGGAAGGGCTGAAGAGTGAGGTGGCCCGAGGACATGCTGAGAGAGGTCACCGCGACCCGCTACATCGAGCCCCTGCGCTCCGGCGGTTCCGTCCCCGGAGTCGTAGAGGCCGACGACCTCGGCACCTACGTCGTCAAGTTCACCGGCTCCGCGCAGGGCCGCAAGGCGCTGGTCGCCGAGGTGATCGTCGGGGAGCTGGCCCGCGCCCTCGGGCTGCGCTTCCCCGAGCTGGTGCTCGTGCACTTCGACCCGGAGATCGCCGACGAGGAACCCCACCAGGAGGTGCGGGACCTGCACAGCGCGAGCGCGGGCCTGAACCTCGGCATGGACTTCCTGCCGGGTGCCCAGGACTTCACTCCGGAGATCGCCGCCCGGTGCACGGTCGACCCGCTGGAGGCCGGGAAGATCGTCTGGCTCGACGCGCTGACCGTCAACGTCGACCGTACGGTGCACAGTTCGAACCTGATGATCTGGCCGACGCTCGGCATCGCACCCCCGCGCCTGTGGCTCATCGACCACGGCGCCGCGCTCGTCTTCCACCACCGCTGGGACGGCGCCGACCCCGCCAAGTCCTACGACTTCCGCCACCACGCCCTCGGCCACTACGACCCCGACACCCGCGCCGCCGACGCCGAGTTGGCGCCCAGGGTGACCGAGGAACTGCTGCGCCGCATCGCGGCCGAGGTGCCGGACGCCTGGCTGGCCGGCGAACCGGGCTTCGCGACACCCGACGCCGTACGGGAGGCGTACGTCGGCTACCTCCACGCGCGCGTGCAGGCCTCCGCGGCCTGGCTCCCCACCGACTTCCCCAGCAGGGAGGAGCGCGCCGCCGAGGAGGCCCTCCGCGCGGCGAAGACACAGCAGGGCCGCCCGAGTTGGCTCAAGCGGGTCCCCGACCTGCACGGCAGACCGGCGGCGGAACAGGATTGGTCGGTACACCTCGGATGACAGACACCCCGATCGACAACCCCGTACAGCCCGAGCACCGCGTACAGATCGAGTACTGCACCCAGTGCCGTTGGCTGCCGCGCGCGGCCTGGCTGGCGCAGGAGCTGTTGACCACCTTCGAGACCGAGTTGACGGAACTGTCCCTGAAGCCCGGCACCGGCGGTGTCTTCGTCGTCCGCGTCAACGACGAGGTCGTGTGGGACCGCCGTGAACAGGGCTTCCCGGAGCCCACGGCCGTGAAGCAGCTCGTACGCGACCGAGTGGCCCCGGACAAGTCCCTGGGCCACTCGGACAAGTGAGCTTTTCCTGACGCCTGTTGAGGGTCAGCCCCGCAGCTTCTCGTACGCCGGCAGCGTCAGGAAGTCCGCGTAGTCGTCGTCGAGCGCGACCTCCAGGAGGAGGTCGTGGGCCTGCTGCCAGTGGCCCGCGGCGAAGGCGTCCGCACCGATCTCCGCGCGGATGTTCTCCAGCTCCTCGGCGGCAACCTTGCGCGCCAGCTCGGGAGTTGCCTTCTCGCCGTTCTCGAACTCGACGCCCGCGTTGATCCACTGCCAGATCTGCGAGCGCGAGATCTCGGCGGTGGCCGCGTCCTCCATGAGGTTGAAGATGGCGACGGCACCGAGCCCGCGCAGCCACGCCTCGATGTAACGGATGCCCACCTGAACGGCGTTGACGAACCCCGGGTACGTCGGCTTGGCGTGCAGCGAGTCCACGGCGATCAGGTCGGCCGCCTTGACGTCGACGTCCTCGCGCAGCCGGTCCTTCTGGTTCGGCCTCTCGCCGAGCACCGCGTCGAAGGAGGCCATGGCGATCGGCACCAGGTCCGGGTGGGCCACCCACGACCCGTCGAAACCGTCCCCGGCCTCACGGTCCTTGTCCGCCTTGACCTTCTCGAACGCGACCTTGTTGACCGCCTCGTCACGGCGCGACGGGATGAACGCCGCCATGCCGCCGATCGCGTGCGCGCCGCGCTTGTGGCAGGTACGGACGAGGAGTTCGGTGTACGCCCGCATGAACGGGGCCGTCATCGTCACCGCGTTGCGGTCCGGGAGGACGAACTTGGGCCCGCCGTCACGGAAGTTCTTCACGATGGAGAACAGGTAGTCCCAGCGGCCCGCGTTCAACCCCGAGGCGTGGTCGCGGAGTTCGTAGAGGATCTCCTCCATCTCGTACGCGGCGGTGATCGTCTCGATCAGCACGGTCGCGCGGACGGTGCCCTGCGGGACGCCGACGTAGTCCTGCGCGAAGACGAACACGTCGTTCCACAGCCGGGCTTCGAGGTGCGACTCGGTCTTCGGGAGGTAGAAGTACGGGCCCTTGCCCAGGTCGAGCAGCCGCTGCGCGTTGTGGAAGAAGTACAGCCCGAAGTCCACGAAGGCGCCCGGGACTTGCTCACCGTCGACCAGAAGGTGACGCTCGTTCAGATGCCAGCCGCGCGGGCGCATGACCACGGTCGCCAGCTCTTCCTCGGCCTTCAGGGCGTACGACTTACCGGAGTTGGGGTCGGTGAAGTCGATGGCGCGGGTGTAGGCGTCGATCAGGTTGAGCTGGCCCGTGACGACGTTCTCCCAGGTCGGCGCGGAGGCGTCCTCGAAGTCCGCGAGCCAGATCCTGGCGCCCGAGTTGAGGGCGTTGATCGTCATCTTGCGGTCGGTGGGGCCGGTGATCTCGACCCGCCGGTCGTTCAGGGCGGCGGGGGAGGGGGCCACCTTCCAGGAGTCGTCGGCGCGGATCGCGGCGGTCTCCGGGAGGAAGTCGAGGGTGGAGGTGCGGGCGATCTCCGCGCGGCGCTCGGCCCGGCGGGCGAGGAGTCCGGCCCGGCGGGGCGTGAACCGGCGGTGCAGCTCGGCCACGAAGGCGAGGGCCTCGGTGGTGAGGACCTCCTCCTGCCGGGGGAGGGGTTCGGCGTCGACGACGACCGGCGAGGACGGCGCTGGTGCGGACATGAACTGTCACTTCCTTCAGCGTGGCACCGGGTGTCAGGTGACCCGGGTAGGGCTGGGAGCACCCGAGAGGCCGTCGGGCGCTTCTGAACAGTGGATACTAGTTTCCTCATCGTGGAAGTTCAATGGTTTGTTGACGTCGAGATTCTCCGGATCGAGCCAAAGTGGCGCTCAGTGCCACTCCGCTCACTCAAGGTGGACGAGATCCGCCTCAGTGTCGATGTCGTACGGCTCCGCCGCATCCCCGCACTCGACGAGCGTGACCGCGTCCGCGTGCGCCTTGAGATACGCCCGCGCCCCCCGGTCCCCGGTCGCGCTCTCGGCGATCCCGGCCCAGTGCGCGGCCCCGAACAGCACCGGATGACCGCGTACCCCGTCGTAGGCGGCCGAGACGAGCGAGTCAGCGTCCGTGAACCCGGCCAGCACCCGCGCCACCGCCTCCGCGCCGATCCCGGGCTGGTCGACGAGCGACACGAGCGCCGCCCGGGCTCCCGTACCCGCGAGCGAGTCGAGCCCCGCCCGCAGCGAGGACCCCATCCCCCGCTCCCACTCCGGGTTCTCCACGACCACGCACCCGGTCAGCTCCGCCTGCTTCCGTACGGCGTCGGCGCGCGCCCCCAGGACCACGTGGACGCGGGTGAGGCCGGCCGTGCGCAGGACCCCGACCGCGTGCTCCACGAGGGGCCGCCCCCGGTGCTGTAGCAGCGCCTTGGGCCGCCCGCCGAGCCGCCGGCCGCCGCCCGCGGCGAGCAGCAGCCCGGCGACCTGGTCTTCGTTTCGCGTCATGCGTCCTGCATACCTGACGCGGCGGCGACCGGACGGAATCCTCCTACTTAATTTCGGTCCATGGAGTGGCGCGCGCCGCACCGGGTGGCGTTTACTTGCCCGCGTCCCTCGGCGCCCGACCAGTGTTGCGGGGCGCGTGGCGGGACCGCGGAGTTCTTGCGCACGAAGACGTGCGAGGGGGGAGAGCTGTGTTGCGGAGCTTGGGGCAGAGGTCAGTGACCGGCAGCGACGAGGATCCGAGGGTGGCGGAACTGCGGACCGCGGTGTCCCGGTTGCGCCGCGAACTGGCCGCGCATCCGGCCGAGTTCCCCGACCGTGTCATCGCCGAGGACGAACTCGCGGCGCTGGCCGCGATGACCATCGACGGCACTCCCGAAATCCCGCGCCTGCGCCGCTCGTTGCTGCTGATCGCGGGCGCGATCGGCTCGGTGAGCGCACTCGCGAGGGGGCTGACGGACGTACGCAACGCGGTGGACCTGTTCGGTCAACCTCGGCGCGGGCAGGGCTAGTTCACGACCACGGGCGTGACGGGAACGATCCCCGGTAGCCCGCGTCCGCGGCCCGGTGCTCGAACTCCCCGCAGAGCCAGGTCTCCTGGACGAACTCGGTGTACTCGTCCCAGATCGCGAAGATCCCCGTCGGGCCGTGCTTGCCGTCGACCTGGCGGTAGCGGTCCTTCACGTCACGGAAGCAGGCCAGCCCCGCCATCAGCCCGTTGCCGGCCGGGTTGTAGTCGGACCAGGCGCACGCGATGCATGCCTGGAGCCTTACTCCTGAAGGGAGTTGGCGTTGGACGTCGTGCAAGGCAGACTCGAAGTCCCCCTGGCCGTCCTTGTTTTGGTACGTGCGCCCGTCGAAGCGCAGGGTCGTGGTCAGCGTCTCCGCGTCAAGACCGCGCCCCGGTCCGGCCGGACCTCCGAGCCGCAACGCGCAGTCCAGCACCGCCGTACGCACGCCCTGCCCCTCGACCGCGACCGGCATAGGTACCTCCCACTCCAACAGGCAGGAGCACAACGCCCCGTCGAAGAAGGCGAACGGGGCCTCCGGTGGCTCGCCGCCGAGCGCGCCGAGGTCGTCCATGCTGTCGCCCTCGAAGCGGACGCCCCGGATCGTCGTGCGGATCGACTCCCGGCCGTCCGACTCGAAGACGACGACCTCGGTGCCGTGCCGGTCGGTGTACCGGCCGGGCCAGAACTGCCCGGCGCTCACGCGGGGTTCTGGCTGGCCAGTGCCTCCGACAGTTCGCCGGCCACCTGCTGGAGCACCGGCACGATCTTGTCGGTCGCCGACTCGGTGACCCGGCCCGCCGGGCCCGAGATCGAAATCGCCGCCGCCGTGGGGGAGTTGGGCACGGAGACGGCGAGGCAGCGGACGCCGATCTCCTGCTCGTTGTCGTCGATCGCGTAGCCGAGGCGGCGCACGTCCTCCAGCGCCGCGAGGAAACCGTCGGGCGTGGTGATCGTCTTGTCGGTCGCGGCGGGCATGCCGGTACGGGCGAGCAGTGCGCGCACCTCGTGGTCCGGGGTGTTGGCGAGGAGGGCCTTGCCGACGCCGGTGGAGTGCGGCAGGACGCGCCGGCCGACCTCGGTGAACATGCGCATCGAGTGCTTGGACGGCACCTGCGCGACGTACACGATCTCGTCGCCGTCGAGCAGCGCCATGTTCGCCGTCTCGCCGGTCTCCTCGACCAGCCGGGCCAGATAGGGGCGGGCCCAGGTGCCGAGCAGCCGGGACGCGGACTCACCGAGGCGGATCAGGCGCGGGCCGAGCGCGTACCGGCGGTTCGCCTGCTGACGGACGTAACCGCAGACCACGAGCGTGCGCATCAGACGGTGGATGGTGGGGAGCGGCAGGCCGCTGCTCGCGGAGAGCTCGCTCAGGCCGACCTCACCGCCCGCGTCGGCCATCCGCTCCAGCAGGTCGAAGGCGCGCTCCAGGGACTGGACACCGCCCGTGGTGGACTTGGTGGAGTCGGTGCTGCTCACGCTGGACGGCGGCACGGCGCGTTCCTTTCGGCCCGGGCGGGAAGGGCTGAAGCCTACCCGGGGGTCGGTTGACTCCCCGCCTGTGCGTAGCTACGTTCTGCTTGCCGGAAGTTTAATTCCGCTTTGTGGAAACGTCCAGAGTGTGTGCGTGAGGCGCATCGTGGAGATGTGTGCCCTTGACGGTACGGGAGCGGGAGTGAAGACTCCTTCAACAGAACGTTGAATTCCGTTACGTGGAAGTAAATCCCGTTTCCCGGAAGTAACGGGCGTAGCGGGAGCAGCGGAAGTGACGACGACGGCAGAGAGAGGGGTCCGGGTGTCCGACGCTGAACTGGTGGTGCGCTCCACACGTGTCATCACTCCCGAGGGGACACGCGCAGCGGCGGTCGCGGTCGCCGGGGGAAAGATCACGGCCGTCCTCCCGTACGACGCCCAAGTCCCGTCCGGGGCACGGTTCGAGGACTTCGGCGACGACGTCCTGCTGCCCGGTCTGGTCGACACCCATGTGCATGTGAACGACCCCGGCCGCACCCACTGGGAGGGCTTCTGGACCGCCACGCGCGCGGCGGCGGCCGGCGGCATCACCACGCTCATCGACATGCCGCTCAACTCCCTCCCGCCGACGACGACGGTCGACAACCTCCGTACGAAGCAGCGAGTCGCCGCGGAGAAGGCCCACATGGACGTCGGTTTCTGGGGTGGCGCCCTGCCCGACAACGTCAAGGACCTGCGCCCGCTGCACGACGCCGGCGTCTTCGGCTTCAAGGCATTCCTGTCCCCGTCCGGCGTGGACGAGTTCCCGCACCTGGACCAGGACCAACTCGCCCTGTCCCTGGCCGAGATCGCCGGTTTCGACGGCCTGCTCATCGTCCACGCGGAGGACCCGCACCACCTCGAAGCGGCCCCGCAGCAGGGCGGTCCCAAGTACGCCGACTTCCTCGCCAGCCGCCCGCGCGACGCCGAGGACACGGCCATCGCGGGGCTGATCGCGCAGGCGAAGCGCCTCAACGCACGCGTGCACGTGCTGCACCTGTCCTCGTCCGACGCGCTCCCGCTCATCGCCGCCGCCAAGGCAGAGGGCGTCCGCATCACGGTGGAGACGTGCCCCCACTACCTCACCCTCACGGCGGAGGAAGTCCCGGACGGCGCAAGCGAGTTCAAGTGCTGCCCGCCGATCCGCGAGTCCGCCAACCAGGACCTCCTTTGGCAGGCGCTGGCCGACGGCACGATCGACTGCGTCGTCACGGACCACTCACCATCGACGGCCGACCTGAAGACCGACGACTTCGCCACGGCCTGGGGTGGCATCTCCGGCCTCCAGTTGAGCCTCGCGGCGGTGTGGACGGAGGCGCGCAAGCGGGGCCACGACCTGGCCGACGTGGTCCGCTGGATGTCCTCAAGTACGGCCGAGCTGGCGGGACTTGACCAGAAGGGCGCCATCGAGGCGGGCCGCGACGCCGACTTCGCGGTCCTCGCCCCCGACGAGACGTTCACCGTCGACCCGGCGGCCCTCCAGCACCGCAACCGCGTCACGGCGTACGCCGGCAAGACCCTCAGCGGCGTCGTGAAGTCGACCTGGCTGCGCGGCGAACGCATCGTGCTGGACGGCGAGTTCACCGAACCGAAGGGCCAACTCCTGTTCCGGCGGCCTTGATTCGGCTCCCCGCACTCACCCGCAGCGGCCCAGTTCTGAGAGGCGGACCCAGTAGTGAAGGCGACTCCGGCAACACCCTCGGCAGGGTCGTCGAGCCGACCCGGCTGCGCGGCGAACGCATCGTGCTGGACGGCGAGTTCACCGACCCGAAGGGCCAACTCCTGATCCGTACCCCCTGATTCACCCCCCCGCACCCGCAGCGGCCCACTCCCGAAAGGCAGACCCAGCAGTGACGGCGATTCCGAATTTCACCGGCGACGCGAACCCCTACGCAGGCGGTGACCCGTACGCGGACTACCGCACGGCCGACTTCCCCTTCACCCAGTACGCCAACCTCGCCGACCGGCAGTTGGGCGCCGGTGTCATCGCCGCCAACGACGAGTTCTTCGCCCAGCGCGAGAACCTCCTCGTGCCCGGGCCCGCCGAGTTCGACCCCGAGCACTTCGGGCACAAGGGCAAGATCATGGACGGCTGGGAGACCCGACGCCGTCGAGGCGCCTCGGCCGAGCACCCCTGGCCGACGGCGGAGGATCACGACTGGGCGCTGGTCCGCCTCGGAGCCCCCGGCGTCATCAGGGGCATCGTGGTCGACACGGCCCACTTCCGCGGCAACTACCCGCAGGCGGTGTCGGTGGAGGGCACGTCGGTACTGGGCTCCCCGTCCCCCGAAGACCTCCTCTCGGACGACGTGAAGTGGACGCCCCTTGTCCCGCGCACGCCGGTCGGCGGCCACGCGGCGAACGGCTTCTCGATATCCACCGAACAACGCTTCACCCACCTCCGCGTCAACCAGCACCCCGACGGCGGCATCGCGCGCCTGCGGGTCTACGGCGAGGTCGTCCCCGACCCCAACTGGCTCGCGGCGCTGGGCACGTTCGACGTGGTCGCCCTGGAGAACGGCGGCGGCGCCGAGGACGCCTCCAACCTCTTCTACTCACCCGCGAGCAACACCATCCAGCCCGGCCGCTCCCGCAAGATGGACGACGGCTGGGAAACCCGCCGCCGCCGCGACCAGGGCAACGACTGGATCCGCTACCGCCTGGCAGCGCAGTCCCAGATCCGCGCCGTGGAGATCGACACGGCGTACCTGAAGGGCAACAGCGCGGGCTGGGCGTCGGTATCGGTACGGGACGGCGAGACCGGCGACTGGACCGAGATCCTTCCGCGCACCCGCCTCCAGCCCGACACGAACCACCGCTTCGTGCTCCCCACTCCGGCGATCGGGACGCACGCGCGCGTGGACATCTATCCCGACGGTGGGATCTCGCGGCTGCGGTTGTTCGGGACGCTGACGGAGCAGGGCGCGGCGACGCTGGCGGCCCGGCATCAGGAACTGGGCGGCTGAGCCACCCCGTCGACGCCGGAGGGGCTGATTTTCAGCCCGTCCGGCGCTTGAGGACGAGGCCCTTCAGGCCGAAGGGGGGGGCTGGGGGCGCAGCCCCCAGGGACGCGAGCCACAACGCACCCGCACGTACCCGGCCAACCGCCGGAGGCCTACGCCGCATGCCCGCCGTCCACCGCGAACTCCGCCCCCGTGACGTAGTCCGCCCCCGCCAGATACGCGACCATCGACGCCACCTCGTCCGCCGTCCCGAACCGTCCCAACGCCGTCATGGCCGCCTGGTCGGCCGCGTACGGGCCGTCCGCCGGGTTCATGTCGGTGTCCGTGGGCCCCGGGTGCACGATGTTCGCCGTGATCCCGCGTCCGCCCAGCTCACGGGCGAGCGCCTTCGTCAGCCCGATCAGCGCCGACTTGCTCGTCGCGTAGAGGGTTCCACCAGGACCCGGCACCCGCTGCGTCATGCACGTACCGATCGTGATGATCCGACCCCCGGACGCCATCCGCGCGGCAGCCGCCTGCGAGGTCAGGAACACCCCGCGGACGTTCACCGCCAGGACCCGGTCCACGTCGGCGAGGGACAGCCCGTCCAGCGGGCCGAGCAATCCCATCCCCACGTTGTTCACCAGCACGTCGAGCCCGCCCAGCGCCTCCGCCGTACGTTCCACCGCGCCGGCCGCCTCGACGGCATCCGCGGAGTCCGCGCGCAGCGCGACCGCCCGCCGTCCCAACGCCTCTATCCGCTCTACGACGTCCTCGGCGGCCTCCTTGCCGTCCACGTAGGTGACCGCCACGTCCGCGCCGTCCCGCGCCAGCCGTAGTGCCGTCGCCGCGCCGATGCCGCGACCGCCGCCGGTGACCAGGGCGACCTTGCCGTTCAGGGTTCCGTAAGTCGTTGTCATGAGCCCATTCCAGTGGTCGGCGCACCCGCGTGCTGGCGGCGAACGGACGCCGACCTCGCGCGGCCGGAACTGATTCCACCACCTCCGGCGTTCTCCTCTCGTGACCCTTCAGCAAGAGATCGTCGGCAACGCCATGCAGATGGCGGTCGTCAACCTGAACCCCGGCCAGACCGTGTACTGCGAGGCCGGGAAGTTCCTCTTCAAGACGACGAACGTGACCATGGAGACCCGCCTCGGCGGATCGTCGAGCGGCGGCCAGCAACAGGGCGGCGGCTCGGGCGGTGGCGGTATGGGCGGCATGCTCCGGCAGGCCGTGGGGACGGCCATGCAGGTCGGCCAGCGCGCGCTCGCCGGTGAGTCGCTGGCGTTCCAGTACTTCACCTCCCAGGGCGGCGAGGGCACCGTCGGCTTCGCGGGCGTGCTCCCCGGGGAGATGCGCGCCCTGGAACTGGACGGCACGCGCGCGTGGTTCGCGGAGAAGGACGCCTTCGTGGCCGCCGAGTCCAGCGTCCAGTTCGGCATCGCCTTCCAGGGCGGCCGCACCGGCATGAGCGGCGGCGAGGGCTTCGTCCTGGAGAAGTTCACCGGGCACGGCACGGTGATCATCGCCGGCGCGGGCAACTTCATCGACCTGAACCCGGCCGACTTCGGCGGCCGCATCGAGGTCGACACCGGCTGCCTCGTCGCCTTCGAGGAGGGCGTCCAGTACGGCGTCCAGCGCATCGGCGGCCTCAACCGCCAGGGCCTGATGAACGCCGTGTTCGGCGGCGAGGGCCTGTCCCTGGCCACCCTGGAGGGCAACGGCAGGGTCATCCTCCAGTCCCTCACCATCGAGAGCCTCGCCAACGCCCTGAAGAAGGCCCAGGGCGGCGACAAGCAGGGCCCGACCGGCGGCATGTTCTCGACCCACGCCGGCTGAGATGTCGTAGCGAAGACCGGGAGATGCCGTAGCGAGGACCGATGAGTTGCGGGGGCCCGCGGGGTCTGAGCTGATGACACCATCCGCTCCCGCACCAGGAAGCAGGCACCCGACATGGGCAAGCTCGTCTCCACTCTCTTCGTCACCCTCGACGGCGTCTACCAGGCCCCCGGCGGCCCGGAAGAGGACACCCGCGGCGGCTTCGAGCACGGCGGCTGGAGTTTCGTCTACGGCGACGACGACTTCGGCCGGTTCGTGGTCGAGGTCTTCGACCGCTCCGGCGCCTATCTGCTCGGCCGTCGTACGTACGACATCTTCGCCGGGTACTGGCCGGACAAGACCGACCCCGCCGACCCGATCGCCGCCAAGCTGAACGCGCTGCCGAAGTACGTCGCCTCGTCGACCCTCACCGACCCCTCCTGGGCCGGCACCACCGTCCTCGGCGGCGACCTCGCCAAGGAGGTCACCGACCTCAAGGAGCGCACCGAGGGCGAAGTCCAACTGCACGGCAGCGGCGCCCTCGTCCGCTCCCTCCTCGCGCTCGGCCTCGTCGACACGCTCCACCTGGTGACCTTCCCGGTCGTGCTCGGCAGCGGTCTGCGCCTGTTCCCCGAGGGCACCGAGCCCATGGCCTTCCGGCACACGGGCGGGCGCGTGACCAGCACCGGCGTCTCCATCCAGTCGTACGACCTGGCGGGCCGCCCGACCTACGGCTCGTACGCGGACGCCGATGCGGAAAACGCCTAGTCAGCCGGGGGGCGCGCCGGTACGGTGATCGTTCCGTGTGGCAGCCACCGATGTCTCCACCCCTTCGTCGGAGACCGGGAGAGCCGCCCTCATGTCCTCGATCGCCGTACCGCGCACCGCCCTGCCCCGCCGGGCCTGGCTCACCGACCTGCCCGTCCTGCTGGTCGCGGTGGTCTGGGGCGCCAGTTATCTCGCAGCCAAGGACATCACCACGGCCCGTACGGTCCTCACCGTCCTGGTCCTGCGCTTCGCCCTGGTCCTCCCCGTCCTCGCGGTCGTAGGCCACCGCTCGCTGCGCGCCCTGACGGCCGCCCAGTGGCGCGGCGCGGCCCTGCTCGGGCTGATCCTCGCCGGGATCTTCCTCCTGGAGACCTACGGCGTCGTCCACACCTCGGCGACCAACGCGGGCCTCATCATCAGCCTCACCATGATCTTCACCCCGCTCGCCGAGGCTGCCGTGACCCGCACCCGGCCCTCCCGCGCCTTCCTCGGCGCGGCGGCTCTCTCCGTGCTCGGCGTGCTGCTGCTGACCCAGGGCGCGGGCTTCTCCCGCCCCTCCCTCGGCGACCTCCTCATGCTGCTCGCGGCGCTGGCCCGCACCCTGCACGTCCTCGCCATGTCCCGCACCAGGTCGGTCCAGGGCGCGGACGCGCTGCCCCTGACCACCGTCCAACTCGCCACCGCCGTCGCGGTGTTCGCGATCCTGTCGACCGGCGCCGACACCACACCGTGGGAGACGGCCGCCGACTTCGGGCCGCGCGAGTGGGCCGGGCTGCTGTTCCTGTCCGCGTTCTGCACCCTGTTCGCCTTCTTCGTCCAGATGTGGGCCGTACGCCGGACCTCGCCCTCCCGTGTCAGTCTGCTGCTCGGCACCGAGCCGCTGTGGGCCGCCGCGGCCGGTATAGCGCTCGGCGGCGAACGGCTCGGCGCGTTCGGGCTGGCGGGTGGTGTGCTCGTCCTCGTGGGGACGGGATGGGGGCGCGGGGCCGCACGGTGACTCCCGGAAGACTCAACGGCCGGCATCGGCCAGTCATCGGATAAATAGCCCGGAATATTCTTGAATCACCCCTTAAGTGGCCACGATTCGGGTGTGGTTCGGCCTAGAGGTCGGATCTTTTGGCTGCACGCCCATTGCTTGTTCCTCGGCGTCTCATTAATTTACGAATTAATCCCGACCCTCTCGCCCGAGGAGTTCCGCCGTGCCTCCTTCCTCCCGCCGTGACTTCCTTCGCCTGACCGGTGTCGCCGGTGGCGGCCTCGCCGCCTTCGGTGGCCTGCCCCCGTTCGTAGCGCACGCCGACCCCGAGCGTCCCGCGCACGCGAACATCGTCCCGGAGAGCGAGGCCACCACCCTCTGGTACCGGAAGCCGGCCGACGAGTCGCGCGTCATCCAGGAGGCGCTGCCCGTGGGCAACGGCAGGATGGGCGCGCTGGTCGGCTGCGACCCCGCGGACGACTTCCTGTACATCACGGACGGTTCGTTCTGGACGGGCGGACGCAACGACACCCCCACCAGCGACGGACAACTTCCCTACGGAGCCGATGACTTCGGCAGTTTCGGGCTGCTGGCCAAACTCCGGGTCACGCTGCCGGGCCACACCACGGAGGACATCAGCGACTACCGTCGCGGCCTCGACCTGAGCAACGGTGTGGTGTCGGCGACCTATCGGCACCGCGGAGCCCGTTTCCGCCGGGAGATCTACGCCAGCCACCCGGACGACGTGATCGTGGTCCGGCTCACGGGAGGCGGGAGCCATACCGGTGTGATCTCCCTGGAGGGCACGCACGGTGAGACCACGTCGGCGGACGGGAAGCGGCTGTCGTTCGCCGCGACGCTGAAGAACGGCCTGCGATACGCGGCTTCGGTGACCGCCGTGAGCAGTTCCGGAACCATCAAGGCGGAGGACGGAAAGCTGTCCTTCTCGGGCTGCCGCGAGGTGCTGATCGCCGTCTGTGCGGGTACCGACTACTCACCCGATGCCACCAAGGAATTCCGGGACTCGTCCATGGTCCCCCTCACGGTGGCCCGTACGAAGACCGCTGCCGCGGCGAAGATCTCCGGCACCGCTCTGCTCGCCACCCATGTGGTCGACTACCAGCGCCTCTACGACCGCTTCTCGATCGATCTCGGCAGATCCTCGGCGGTGCAGCGGTCGTTGGACTCGTGGTCGCGCATCGCCGTCCGATACACCGACGCGTCCACCCCGGACCCGGAGCTGGAGGCCGCCTATGTGCAGTACGGCCGCTACCTGACCATCACCGGGTCCAGGGACTGGCTGCCCATGAACCTCCAGGGGCTGTGGATCCACAACAACACCCCTGACTGGTACGCCGATTACCACACGGACATCAACGTGCAGATGAACTACTGGCTGGCCGACCCCGCCGGACTGGGCGACAACGCGGAGGCGCTCGCCCGCTACTGCCGGTCCCAGTTGCCGGTGTGGACCGATGTGACCAAGCGGCTCTTCAACAGCCCTGACAACCGTTTCCGCAACAGCACGGGTGAAGTGGCCGGCTGGGCCATCGCGTTCTCCACCAACATCTACGGCGGCAGCGGCTGGGCCTGGCACCCCTCGGGCAATGCCTGGCTCTGTGCCACGCTGTGGCGCCACTACGAGTACACCCAGGACCGCGCGTACCTGGAGACGATCTATCCGGTGGTGAAGGGAGCGGCCGAGTTCTGGAAGGCGCG
Source organism: Streptomyces sp. NBC_01288 (assembly GCF_035982055.1). Taxonomy (NCBI): domain Bacteria; kingdom Bacillati; phylum Actinomycetota; class Actinomycetes; order Kitasatosporales; family Streptomycetaceae; genus Streptomyces; species Streptomyces sp. NBC_01288. Next base: position 1,978,947 of record NZ_CP108427.1, on the reverse strand, counting down.
GCTGATCACCACCAAGGTGACCGATGCGGACGGTTCGTCCCGCGACGTCCTGGTGGACGACACCTCCTGGTCGCCGGAGCACGGACCGGACGGCAAGGGAAACACCTACGGCCAGGAGCTCGCGTGGGAACTCTTCCGGGAGTTCGCCGCCGCGGCCCGCGTCCTGGACCGCGACGCGGACCTCGCCGCCGAGCTGGAATCGATGCGGGCCAGGCTCTACCTCCCGCGGGTCAGCCCGAAGAGCGGCTGGCTGGAGGAGTGGATGAGCCCGGACAACCTCGGTGAGACGACTCACCGTCATCTGTCACCGCTCATCGGATTCTTTCCCGGCGACCGGATCTCCGTCGACACCAGCCCGCGCGAACTGGTGGACGGCGTACGCGCACTCCTCACCGCCAGGGGAATGGACAGTTTCGGCTGGGCCTGCGCCTGGCGATCGCTGTGCTGGTCGCGGCTGAAGGACGCCGAAAAGGCCTACCAGCTCTATCTCACCGTGCTGCGCCCTTCGATGAACAACGGCAACGGGACCTCCGCGAACTGGTTCGACATGTACAGCCAGGGCAGTTACACGATCTTCCAGATCGACGCCAACCTCGGCGGCCCCACCGCCGCGCTGGAGATGATCCTCTACTCGAAACCGGGAGTCCTCGAACTGCTCCCGGCGCTGCCGAAGGCCTGGTCGGCGAAGGGTTCCGTCACCGGGATCGGCGCCCGCGGCGGATTCACGGTCGACTTCTCCTGGCGGGACGGCAAGGCGACCACGGTGACGGTCCGGAGCGTCGGGGGGACGGAGACCGAACTCCGCGCCGGGAAGTTCCGCAAGAAGATCTCCCTCAAGCCCGGGGCATCCGTGAAGATCGACCTCTCCTGAGCGACCGCGGAATCCGACGCCGGGATGATCTCGCGCGGTTGATGACGATGTCCTACGGTGTGGGCGGATCACGTTGGAGGTTTCATGTCGACCGTTGAACTCACCCGCTTCCGTGTCGAACCGGGGCGAGTCGCCGAGCTGCTGGACAGCAGGCCCGCGATGCTCGCCGACTTCCGGGCCGATCGTGCCGGTTTCCTCGGAGCCCGCCTGGTCCGCCTCCCGGACGACGAGTGGCTGGACATCGTGACCTGGCGGAGTTCGGAGGACTTCGCGGCCTCACGGGCCAAGGGAGCCAACCTGCCGGGCATCGCCGCCTTCTTCGCGGCGATCGCCTCGCTGGTGAGTTCGGAGGAGGGGGACGAGCCCGGGACCGGGGACGTCGAGTGGTGAGCGGCACCTGACGGCACGAAGGCGGAACACACGGCGATGCGAGTCCGCGCGGGACTCGCATCGCCTGGCTGTGTACGGCTCCGTCGGCGCTACTTGGTGGTGAGGAACAGGTAGTCCGCCGTGTAGGGGACACGGGCGGTGGGCTGCTCGGCCGGGTCGCAGGTGCCGGTCGGGGCGACGCCGCCGGCGGTGTTGAGCCGCAGCACCGATGTGGTCCTGGACAGGAGTCCTTCACTCTTGCCGGTCTGCCGCGCGCGGAGCAGGAGTTGGGGGATGTTGCCCTTGCCGTTGTCGAACTTGTTGAGGACGGTGCCGGTCACCGAGGAACCGTCGGGTGCGATCCACTGCGGGGGACCGGCGGGGCCGTGCTCGGCGAAGCTGTGCTGGATGCCGCCCTGGAGGGTGGCGTCGACGTTGTCCTGGGTGAAGGCGTAGGAGCCGTCGTCCTGCTTGGTGCAGGCGTAGATCTGGGCCCCCTTGACGACTCCGGCCAGGGACGAGTGCCGGATGGCGGCGGGCAGCGAGACGGCGCCCGGCAGCGCGACGGTCTGTCCGCGGACCGCGCCGCCGGGGAACTCGCCGGTGTGCAGGTTGAAGTAGAACTGGTCGGGATGTGCCTTGATGCTCCGCAGCAGGTCCGCGTCCTTGACCTTCACGGTGCCGAACACGAACGGCGTGCCGTCCTTGAGCTTCTCCATGAAGAACGGGATCTTCACGTCACCGTTGGTGCCCCGCGCACCCTGGTGGAGATGGGCCATGGTCGGGGTGCCGATACCGGTCCACGCGAACGCGAAGGACACCTCGTCGCCCTGGACCCGCATGAGGGCCACCGCGCTGCCGTCCTTGTCACCCACCGCCGGCTTGCCCTTGACGGGCACCTCGTTGTCACCGGTCAGGATGGACGTGAAGTACCGCGCCCCTGGGGCGTTCTCGGAGTAGCGGCCTATGGCACCCGCCGCCTGAGTCGCCCCGGCCGCCGGATGCGACACGGTGGCGTCGGCCGCACCGTCCGCGCCGTTGCAGGCGGTCAGGAGCAGGGTGCCGGTGAGCGCTGTCGCGGCGATGGTCCCGAATCGCTTGAACTTCATGTGTCTCGTTCTCCCCGTGATGGCCGATCCGCGGCTGACCCGCGGTCGTTCTCCCTCCATCACGGGGCCCCTGTGGCGATCCCTCACCCGATGACACTCCTGAGACACGCCTGAGAAGGGATGGCATCACTGAGGACACGATCTCGACATTACGACGCTCACCGGCCGCGCTGTGAGCGGCAGGGTGCGCGTGGTGCCCGGCCCGGGGAGGGCGGACGGCACGCGCTCCAGGACACCGCCCGCGAAGACGTCGTACAAGGGCAGGGACTCCAGGTGGACATAGCCGATGTGGCAGTCGCAGACGGCCAGCGGACACGCGCGCGGTCGCAGCGCCGCCCGGTAGGAACCGTCGTACAGGTTCCCCAGTTCGTCGCGGACGAAGTGGCAGCGGCGGACCGTGCCCGCGCCGTCGACCGAGATCACGGACTCGCCGGTACGGCACGGGAGTCCGGCGCTGCGGTGCGGGTGACGGCTGTACGGGAACAGGGGGTCGAGCGCGGTCCAGTCGTCGGCCTCCGCGTCGTCGTAGGTGTGTCCCTCGGCGGCGTTGATCCAGAGGTAGACGTGCGGGGGCAGGTCCTCGCGGAGGCGGCGGGCCACAGCCAGGTGGCCGGGCAGACCCACCACGCCGACGCTGAAGCGCACCCCGCGGTCGGCCAGTTCACGGCACTTGCCGAGGAAACGGTCGTAGGGGGTCTGGCCCGGATGGTAGGTGCACCACAGGGCGAGCGTGTCGAGGTCGGCCTCGGCGAGCCAGCCGGTGCGGCAGCTCAGGTTGGTCTGGATCGCGACCCTGCGGACATGCGGCAGCCGGGACAGCTCGGTCAGGGTCCGCCGGTACCAGGAGCGGACCAGGCCCTCGCCCCACGGTGTGAACAGGAGCGACAGGTCGTCCTCGCTGTCCGTCGCCCACCGCGCGAAGCGCTCCAACGCCTCCCGGTCCGCGCGGAGTTGGGCGGTCGAGTCGCGGCGCTTGGCGAACGGGCAGTAGGGACAGTCGTAGTCGCAGGACGCGAGCGGCCCCCGGTATAGGACGGTGAGATCCATGACGGTCCGTCACTTCCGTTCGTAGGAGGCCATCGCGGACCGCACCTCGGGGGAGAACAACTCCGGCCCCACGGCGTCGGAATGGGCCAGGCCCTCCGGGGTAAGTACAAGCAACTCGCCTGCCCTGTCGGTCAGCCAGCCGTGCCCGGCCAGCCGGTCGAGCTCCGTCCCGAAGTCGTCGTCGGGCGAACTCCCGAAGCGGGCGCGGTAGTCGGCGACGGACAGCCCCTCGGCCTGGAGGAGGGACTGAAGGAGATGACGGCGGCGCGCCTCGTGGCCGTCCATGTCGTAGCCGACCTCCGCGTGCGTGAAGTCGGTCGTCGTGACGTAGTCGTCGATGATGCCGCGGATCTCGTGCATGCCGACCGCGTAGTCGAAGGAGTAGTGCAGCGTCGACGTGTACGAGCGGGCCCCGCAGCCGAGCCCGATCATGCCGTCCGTCTGGCAGGCGTAGTCGTCGGTGCCCTGGGGCGGGGCGTCGGCCCGGCGGAACATCCGCATCGACTGCTGGACATAGCCCCGCGCGAGGAGGTGGTCGCGCCCCGCCCGGTACAGGCGCAGCCGCTGCGTGTCCCACTCCGGGTCGGTTCCGGTGTCCCCTTGGTGCCGGCCGAGGCCGGTCAACGGGCGGACGTAGAGCGGGTACAGGTACAGCTCCTCGGGCCGCCAGGCCAGGGCCGCGTCCAGCGAGGCGCGCCAGGTCCGCTCGGTCTGGCCGTCGATGCCGTAGATGAGGTCGATGTTGAGCACCGGGACGGCGGCGTCCCGGATCCGGCCGAGCGCGGCCTCCACGTCTGCACGGCGCTGCGGGCGTACGGCGGCCCTGGCCTCGGAGTCGACGAAGCTCTGGACGCCCAGGCTGAGGCGGGTCGCGCCGCGGTCCGCGAGGACGGCGAGCCGGTCCGCGGTGGCCGTGGCGGGCGAGGCCTCCACGGAGAGCGGGACCGCGCGCAGGTCGGCGCCCATGCGCCGCTCGGCGATGTCGCACAGGCGCTCCAGCTCGGACGCGGTGAGGAAGGTCGGGGTGCCGCCGCCGAACGCCGCGGTGGCGAAACGCACCGGCTCCCCGTCGCCGAGCGCCGCCCGGACGGCGTCCGCCTGCCGTTCCAGGGCGTCCAGATAGGCGCCGGTCAGGCCGTCCGGGGCACCGATGCGGGTGAAGAGGTTGCAGAAGCCGCAGCGGACCTCGCAGAACGGTATGTGCACATACAGCGAGAGGGCGCTTCGGTCCTGCGCAGCCCACAACTCCCGCAGCGCGGGCCGGTCTTGGAGGCGACGGTACGCCGTCTTGTGCGGATACGCGTACACGTAGTGCTGGTAGGGGCTGGTCTGTTGGGCGGTGGTCATCGGGCGGCCTCGGCGGGTTCGAGGAGGAAGTGGGCGTACGGCACGGTCCACACGGACTCGTGGCCCAGACGGTGGCCGGTGTAGCCGTCGTCGCCGTAGGCGGTGCCGTGGTCGGAGCAGACGATGACGAAGCAGCGGCGCCGGGAGCTCACCGCGGCGAACAGCCGCCCGATGTGCCGGTCGACGTACTCCAGCGCGGCGGCGTGCGTCTCCCGGGTGTCTCCCGCCTCGCGGGTCGCGCCCGGCAGGTGGAACCAGTTGGGCTGGTGCAGTGCCGACACGTTCACGAAGAGGAACAGGCGCTGTTCGGCGGGCAGTTGGCCCACCACCTGTTCCACGCGGTCGATCTGGTTCTCGAAGGAGTGCGGCGAGGTGACGCCGAACTCCTCCTCCCAGTGCGCTTCTTGGAACAGGCCGGGCAGTACGGAGCCCAGCGGACCGCGCCGGTTGAAGAAGCCCACGCCCCCGACGCAGACGGTGCGGTAGCCGGCCGCCGCCAGTCCGGACACCAGGTCGGGGGTGTCGTAGACGAAGGTGCCCTCGGCGGTGGTCTCGCTGCCGGCGAAGCTCGCCGCGAACAGCCGTGGATGCGGGCCGGGTTGGGCCGGAGTGGGCAGGAATCCGGCGAAGATCGCCTGGTGCGAGGCGTAGGTGAAACTGCCCGGAGCGTGCCTCTCCTCCCAGCGTCCGCCGGGCAGATGGCGGGCCAGGTGCGGGATGCGCCCCTCCGCCGCCAACTCGACGGCCACGTCGTGCCGTAGCGTGTCGAGGGTGACCAGCAGGATGTCGTGGTCGCCGACGATCGCGTTCATGTCGGGCTCAGGCATGGGCTGTTCCTGTTCTGTACGGGTGACGCGGGCCGCTTCCGGCCGGTGCGCGCAGGACGGCCGCCACCTGCGCGCCGTAGGTGTCCAGACCCTCGGCGCCACTGCCGGGCAGTCCGGTGAGCCGGGGCAGCAGGTCGCCGAAGGCGTTGACCTCGCCGACGAAGCTGCGGCGCCAGTCCACGGCCGGCAGCAGATCGACCCCCACGCACAGCGTGCGCGGGAAGCAGGACGCGGCGCGCTCGCACACGTCCAGGACGTCCGACCACCGGGCACCCGCGGCGGTGACGGCCCGCCGGACGCCGTCGAGGTCGCCGCGGCTGCCGCCCAGATGCAGGTTGGTCAGCGGCCAGCGACTGGCGCGCACCACCGCGTGGGTGGCCCGGCCCGCCACGACGACCACGCGGAGATCCGCGGCCCGGCCCGCCTGGGAGGCCTTCGGCACCCAGCGTTCGAGATGCAGCCCGTCCGGGGCCAGCGCGTCCACGATGCGGGCGACGTCCCGCTCGTCGTGATACCGCCGCACCCGGAGGGAGTTGTGGAGCGCGCCGTCCGGACCGGTCTCCACGGACGTGGTCGCCCTGATCCGGCCGCCGCCCGCCGTCTCGACCGCGAGGACACCCGACGCCGACGAACCGTGCGCGGGCTTGACGAACAGCCGGGGCATCCGGTGCTCGCGCATCAACGCCCGTACGTCGTCCCAGCCGTGCACGCGCGCGCCGTGCGGACCCGACGTGGGGGAGTCCGGGACGGGCACACCGGCCGCGTCCAGCACGGCGTGGCACGCCCGTTTGTCGAACAGCGCCGCCAGGTCGTCCGGGTCGGCGAGGGGGATGCCGCCGCGCAACGTGCGCAGCGCGGCGGTGAACCGCGTGTACCAGCGGGCCGAACCCTCCACCCGGGTCGGGTCCGTGACGTCCCGCAGCAGCCGGTCGACCTCGGGGTTCTCGCCGGGGGAGTCGACCCGGACGAACTCGTCGGCGGCGAAGTCCGCTCCCCGCGCGCGCAGGACGTCCGTCCAGGTGACGACGCGGGGTGCGGGCAGCCAGGCCGCGCGCACGGCGTCCGCGAAGAGGGACACCCTGCGGTTCTCGGGGTTGCCGACCACCGCGAACCGGGGCCCGGTACGGGCGGACGACGCGGCGGCGATCGGCCGGGCCGCGGTGGACGCGGTCACTCCCCGACGGCGACGTAGCGCCAGACCGTGCCGTCGTCCTCCGTGTCCTCCTCGGCGTCGTCACGGTCCAGGTCGACGTCCACGCCCACCGGCACCAGCGTCTGCCGTACCCGCTCCGCGACGGCCTCGCTGAGGTAGTTGTGGTGCAGATCCAGCTTCTTGAGATGCGTCAGCGGCTGCCCGCTCAGCAGCGCCACGGCGCCCTCGTCGGTCAGTACGCCCATCGACAGGTCCAGCACCTCCAGGCGCTCCACCACCGGGGCGGCGGCGACCGCGGCGGCCACCGCGTCCTGCATCTCGCTGTTGCGCAGGGCCAGATGACGCAGGCGCGGCAGCCGCGCACCGGACAGGATCGGCTCCAGGTCGGCGGCCTCGCTGTCACCGCCGTAGTCCGGCGTGCCCAGCCACAGGTCGAGGTGCTCCAGGGCGGGCAGGTCACTGGCGCCGATGCCGCGCACCACCCCGACGGGCAGCCCGCCCGTCTCCGCCACCAGCCGGCGCAGCGCACCGTGCCGCAGCGCGGTGAACTCCAGCCCGGTGCCGCCGCGCACTCCGAACTCCTCCAGCGCCGGGTAGGCGTTGAGCAGCGGTGCGACATCGGTCTGGTTGATCCAGGAGATCTCGCACTCCTCCATCACCAGGTCGCCGACGAACAGCGCGCGCAGTGCCGGGAAGACGTCCCGGGCCTCCACCAGCGCCTCGAACATCTCGGTGGGCGCGCTGTCGTAGGCATCTGCCCAGGCGCCGATGATCAGCGCCCGGACCCGGTTCGTGTCGACGGCGGCACGGAAGCGGGTGAACATGTCGGTCCACGCCTCGTCGGAGTCGTACACGTCGCTGTCCAGGCGCCAGGCGACCGAGTCCGGCTCGGGCAGCCGGTCGGCCGGGGCACCCGGCCCGGGAAAGGTGAACGAGGGCAGCCCGTGCAGTGCGTCGAGGTGCTCACCGATGGTCATGCGGCCGCTCCTGAGAAGGAAGTGTGCGTGGTCTGTGGTGCCGCATTTCTACCAACCGCCACTGACAGTGCCCGTCGGCGGGGCGGGCCAGGGGCCGTTGTCAGTGGTGACGCCTAACGTCGTGGTCATGAAGCCGGTGCGCGGCGCACCCGGCGGTGAGGGGACAGCCATGTACCGACAGGGAGACGTGCTGATCGTGCCGGTCGCGCGGGACGCGGTGCCCGCTCACGCGGCACACGCCCCGAGGGAGCGGCGCGACGGACGCGGGCGGCTCGTGCTGGCGCTGGGAGAGGTGACGGGGCATGCCCACGCGGTCGTCGGGCCGGGGGAGTTGGTGCGCGAGCCGGGCCCCTACGGTCCGTTGCTGCTCCATCTGCCCCAGGGCGGGCGGGTGGTGCACGAGGAGCACGCGGCGATCGCGCTGCCCAAGGGGTGGTTCCGGGTCGTCAGACAGCGGGAGTACGTGCCCGGGTCCGTACGGATCGTGGCCGACTGAGCCACCGGGACGCATCGGCATCAGGACAGAACCGGGCGGGACAGGGGAGGAAGCGCACGTGAGCGGGACGGACACCGGGGTGGACAGGATGACGGGCCTGAAGTCGGGCGGCACACCGGACTCGGTGGCGGGGAGCGTGGTGACCGGGCCCTCCGGTGACCTCGCGGAGTGGCGGGCGTGGGCCTCGGCGACGGGGCCCGCGGACCGGGCGCGCGCAGAGGAGGGCGTCCGGCGGGCCTACCGGCTGGCGGGACTCGCGGAACCGGAGCGCGTGGTGTGGGTGGGCTCGCCCCGCGCGGCGGTCGCTCTCCTCCGGGAGCGGGCGGACCGGGGCCCGAGCGTCCGGGAGGCGGTGCGCAGTGCTCCGTGGGCGGCGGCGAGACGGCGGCTGCACGCCGAGTTGGGGCCCGCGGGGTGGTCGGCGCACTGGGCGGCGACCGGCGGACGGCTGTGGCCGTCGACGCAGGCACTGGTGGACCGCATCCGTACCGGCGTGATCGAGGAACTGGCCGGAAGGGACACCGGAAAGGAGGCCGCGGAGATCCGGCTGATCCTCCTGGACGCCGTGCTCGGACAGCACGACGCGCCGTGGCTCGCGGCGTTCCCCGCCGACGACGGTCCGATCGACGCGCTGGCCGCGGTGTGCCGCGGCGCCGGCTGGTGGTGGCCGTTCGCGCGGGTCGCCGTCCTGTCGGAGCGCCCCTCGGCCCTCCACCGCGACGAGGCGGGACGACTGGACCACGGGGACGGCCCGGCGCTCGCCTACCCGGACGGCTTCGCCCTGCACGCCTGGCGCGGCATGCCGGTTCCGGCCGCCTTCCTGGCCGAACTGCCCACGCTGACCCCGGAACGCATCCGCGCCGAGGAGAACGCCGAGCTGCGCCGCGTGATGCTGGAGTACTACGGCTACGACCGGTACCTCACCGATTCGGGCGCCCGCCCCCTGCACCGGGACGAGACGGGCACGCTGTGGCGGATCGACCTGGCCGACGACGAGCCCGTGGTCATGGTGGAGGTCCTCAACTCGACCCCGGAACCCGACGGCACCCACCGCACGTACTGGCTACGGGTCCCCCCGTCGACGCGCACGGCCCGAGCGGGGGTGGCCTGGACCTTCGGCCTGGACGCCGAGGCGTACGCACCCGAGCGGCAGACCTGAGAGCCCCCCCGGCGGCAGGACGTGCCTCGCCCCGCGACCCATGAACGTGGGGGGAGCCGCGGGGCGAGGGGTGAGCGATGGTGCAGCCGGTGGGGGCCGGACGCCCGGGTGGCTACGGGCCGGACCTACAGCCGGGCACGTCGTTCCTTCGGGCGCCGAACCTGACCGATCGGCTCAGCAGCCGAAGTTGATCAGGTTGAAGGTGACGTAGTGGTCCGAGGTGTAGTAGTCCTCCTGGGTCTTCGTTCCGGTGACGATGCGGCGCGCTCCTCGCGTGGACGAGCCAGGAGTCTTGACCGTGTACTCGTGGTAGTAGCCGGACGCCTGGCTGGGGAGGACGCCTTCCTGGTTGCGGAAGACGACGCCGTCCTGCGAGTAGGGGAAGGGGCCGTTCGTCGCGATCAGGTCGAGCGTGTCGTACGCCTGGGAAGGCAGGGCGCTGTAACAGATGCTGCCGACCGCGGCGGCGGCCGGGGTCGCGGTGGCGACGGTGCCGCCGACGAGGAGAGCGGACAGGACGGCGGCTGATGCGCCGATGCCGGTGATCCGTGGGGGGAATCTCATGCCCTCATGATGACGCGCGTAGATAGTGGCATGTCAATGACAACAGCGGAGATTTTCCCGCCAAGTCCGATGAGTTTTCAGGGAGTTAACCTGGCGCGCGCCGTCTCCACACGGTCTGCGCACGGGCAGGGAACCTTGGCCTTGAACCGCCCGTCGCGTGGTTCGCGGGGCGAGGCCTGTCCGCCGAAAGTCTGTGATCGCGCGACTTTGGTCGCCGTTCCCCCGCACGGGGTGGGTGACCGGACCCGGTGCCGCATAGATTTGTCGACCGTGACAGGTGACAGGACCGCGAAGGTACCGCAGGCGTTCGCGGGGCGCCGATGGCTGCTGCCGTCGGCCGTGGCCGACGAACTCGACCCCGACGTCGAACGGCGCGGACGGCCCCGCCGTACCGCACGCGACTGGGTCGTCGACACCTGCTGCTTCCTGCTGGCCGTGGGCATCGGACTCGCCGCCGCGCAGACCCTCGACAGCGACACCGCGACCCCGCACTCCCTCGCCGTCGTGGACCAGTTCTTCGGGGTCCTCGCCTGCGGCGCGGTGTGGCTGCGCCGCCGCTGGCCGGTCGGTCTCGCGGTCGCGATGATCCCCGTCGGCTTCGTGTCGAACACGGCGGGCGGCGCCGCCATGGTCGCCGTGTTCACCCTCGCCGTGCACCGCCCCTTCCGCTACGTCGCCTGGGTCGGCGGCGTCCAACTCGCCCTGGCCCCGCTGTTCTTCTGGCTGCGCCCCGACCCCGATCTGCCGTACGCCGGCGCGGTCGTGTTCACCGAACTGCTCACCCTCACCGTCATCGGCTGGGGCATGTTCGTGCGCTCCAAGCGGCAGCTCATGCTGAGCCTGCGCGACCGCGCCCGGCGCGCGGAGACGGAGGCGGAACTGCGCGCCGAGCAGGCCCAGCGGCTCGCCCGCGAGGCCATCGCGCGCGAGATGCACGACGTGCTCGCCCACCGGCTCACCCTGCTGAGCGTGCACGCGGGCGCGCTGGAGTTCCGGCCGGACGCGCCCCGCGAGGAGGTCGCGCGGGCGGCCGGTGTCATCCGGGAGAGCGCCCACGAGGCACTCCAGGACCTACGGGAGATCATCGGCGTCCTGCGCGCGGGCGAGCCCGACGAGACGGGCCGCCCGCAGCCCACGCTCGGCGCCCTGGACGCGCTGGTCACTGAGTCCCGCGAGGCCGGCATGAAGGTCACCCTCGCCAACCGGGTCACCGACCCCGCCGCGGTCCCCGCCTCGGTCGGCCGCACCGCCTACCGCATCGCCCAGGAGGCCCTCACCAACGCCCGCAAGCACGCTCCCGGCACGGAGGTCACGGTGACGGTCACCGGCACCCCGGGCGACGGCCTGGTGATCGTCGTACGCAACCCGCCTCCGGAGGGGGAGGTGCCCCATGTCCCCGGTTCCGGCCAGGGGTTGATCGGGCTGACCGAGCGGGCGACGTTGGCAGGGGGACGACTGGAACACGGGCCGGAGGCGGGCGGGGGGTTCCAGGTGCGGGCTTGGCTGCCGTGGGGGTGAGGCTCGTTCGGCGCCACGGGCAACTCCCGTCCTGGGCAAGGAGGATGGAGGCCGCTCAGGGAGTGAGGTGAGGGAGTGCGCGCCGCGCGGCCCGGTCCGCTCCGGTGCCGCCCACGCGAACTCCGGCCAACTGGCCGACTCCGCCGACGTGTTGGCGTAGGACAGCAGCCGGATCAGGGTGTCCAGGGCGCTGCCGTGGAGTACCGGTCGCCCTGCCGTCCCGCCGCCCCGGAGCCGCTCCCCGAGGATCATCCCGCTCGTGCCGCCTCGGTGGCCGCTGCGCGTACGTCTCCCTGGGCGCCCCGCCCGGCACCGCGGACCGCGCCACCACCCGCCGCGTCGCCATGGTTACGTAGCCCCATGACTGCGATCAGACTGCTCCTTGTCGACGACGACCCGCTGGTGCGGGCCGGGTTGTCCTTCATGATGGGCGGCGCCGCCGACATCGAGATCGTCGGCGAGGCCGCCGACGGCAGCGAGGTCGAGGAACTCGTCGACCGTGTCCACCCGGACGTCGTGCTGATGGACATCCGCATGCCGTCGGTCGACGGGCTGACGGCGACGGAGCGGTTGCGCGCCCGCGGCGACGCAGGGCCGCAGATCGTCGTCCTCACCACCTTCCACGCCGACGAACAGGTGCTACGGGCCCTCCGCGCGGGCGCCGCCGGCTTCGTCCTCAAGGACACCCCGCCCGCCGAGATCCTCGACGCCGTACGCCGGGTCGCGGCCGGCGATCCCGTGCTGTCGCCCGCGGTCACCCGCCAGTTGATGGAGCACGCGGCGGGCACCGCCACCGACACCCGTCGGGCACGCGCGCGTGAACGCGTCGCCGCCCTGGGGGACCGCGAACGCGAGGTCGCCGTGGCCGTCGGCCAGGGACTCGCCAACGCCGAGATCGCCACCGGCCTCTTCATGAGCGTCGCCACCGTCAAGACCCACGTCTCCCGCATCCTGGCCAAGCTGGACCTCAACAACCGAGTACAGATCGCCCTGTTGGCGTACGACGCGGGTCTGCTCGAAGAGGACGGGGAAGGCGGGCACTAGCGGCGCACGCCGTCCGTTCCCACTGCACTGGGAGACCTCGGGGGATCGACCAGGAGGGGGCAGGCATGACCGAAGTGATCGATCTGGGGGAGTTCGGCGAGACGTTCCGGCGGGACCCGCATCAGGTGTACGCCATGCTGCGGACGTCGGGCCCGGTGCACCGCGTACGGCTGCCCGCGCCCGACGAGCACCACGTGACCTGGCTGATCGTGGGGTACGAGGAGGCGCGCTCGGCGCTCACGGACCCGCGACTGGCCAAGGACGGCGGCAAGATCGGGGTGACGTTCCTCGACGAGGAGCTGATCGGCAGATACCTGCTGACCACCGACCCGCCGGACCACACCCGCCTGCGTGGGCTGGTCAGCCGCTCGTTCACGATGCGCCGGGTCGAGGAACTGCGCCCGCGCGTCCAGCGGATCACCGACGACCTGCTCGACGCCATGCTGCCGTCCGGCCGCGCCGACCTCGTCGAGGCGCTCTCCTACCCCCTGCCGATCACCGTGATCGGCGAGCTTCTGGGCGTGCCCGAGATGGACCGCGCAGAGTTCCGCAAGCTGTCCACGGAGGCGGTCGCGCCCAGCAGTTCGGGCACCGAGTACGACGCGATCGTGCGGCTCGCCGAATACCTCGGCGACCTGATCGAGGACAAACGCTGCGCCGGGCCCAGCGGCGACCTGCTCAGCGACCTGATCCGCACCACCGCCGAGGACGGCGACCGGCTCTCCCCGCAGGAACTGCGGGGCATGGCCTTCATCCTGCTCATCGCCGGCCACGAGACCACCGTCAACCTCCTCACCAGCGGCATCCACGCTCTGCTCACCCACCCCGCCCAACTCGCCGCCCTGCGCGCCGACATGACCCTGCTCGACGGCGCGATCGAGGAGATGCTGCGCTACGAGGGCCCGGTGGAGAACGGCACGTTCCGGTTCGCCGCGGAGCCCCTGGAGATCGCCGGCACCTCGGTGGAGCGGGGCGATCCGGTCATGGTCGGCCTGACCGCCGCCGACCGCGACGGGCACCGTTTCCCCGCCCCGGACCGCTTCGACATCCGCCGCGACACCCGCGGCCACCTCGCCTTCGGCCACGGCATCCACTACTGCCTCGGCGCCCCCTTGGCCCGCCTGGAAGCACGCACGGCGATACGCACCCTGCTGGAGCGCGCCCCCGCCCTCACCCTGTCGGGCCCTCCCGGCGACTGGCTCCCGGGCATGCTGATGCGCGGGATGCGCGCGCTGCCGGTGCGCTGGTAGAACGGCTGCACGGAACAGTCGCCGTAGCCGTAGAAGTCGTAGCAGCCGCAATGTCGTGGACCCCGTAGGAGGCCCGCCCTCGTGACCGCAAGCGCCGAGTTCGCCGAGTTCGACCTGACCATGGCTCGGAAGGCGCTGGAGAGCCAGCCCTTCAGCAGGCTGATCGGAGCGCGGCTGAGTGCTTTCGGGGACGGCGTCGCCAGGCTGGAGATCGACATCAGGGAGGACCTCCAGCAGCAGAACGGGTTCGTGCACGGCGGAGTCCTCGCCTACGCCGCCGACAACGCGCTCACCTTCGCCGGCGGCACGGCACTGGGCCCCGCGGTCCTCACCGGCGGTCTCTCCATCCAGTACGTCCGCCCGGCCGCGGGTCGCCTCCTGCGCGCCCACGCGGAGGTCGTGCAGGCCGGTCGCCGCCAGGCCGTGGTCCGCTGCGACGTCCTCGCGGTCGCCGACGACGGCACGGAGTCCCTCTGCGCGGTCGCCCAGGGGACGGTGCTGGCGGTCCGTACGTCCTGAGCCTCCCCTGAAGGGAGCGCGGGCGGATCACCGTCTACGAGACGACTGCTCAGCTGTAGGGGAAGGCGCCCGCGATCTCCGCGAGGCGGACCGGTCTGTGTTCGCGTCTGGACACTTCGCAGGCCTCGGCGATACGCAGCGCCTGGAGGGCCTCGCGGCCGTCGCACGGGTTGGTGCGCTGGCCGACGACGACCTCGACGAAGGCGATCAACTCGGCCTCGTAGGCGGGCCCGAAGCGCTCCAGGAAGCCGGTCCACGGCTTGGTCGCGGCCGGAGGGCCGGTCGGCTCGGTGGACGCGATCGGCGTGCGGTCGTCCAGGCCGACGACGACCTGGTCGAGTTCTCCGGCCAGCTCCATGCGGACGTCGTAGCCCGCCCCGTTCAGGCGCGCGGCCGTCGTCGTGGCCAGCGTGCCGTCGTCCAGGGTGAGGACCGCGGCGGCCGTGTCGATGTCACGGGCCTCGCGGAACATCGCGGGACCGGCGTCCGAGCCGGTCGCGTACACGTCGACGACCTCGTGCCCGGTCACCCAGCGCAGCATGTCGAAGTCGTGGATCAGGGTGTCGCGGTACAGCCCGCCGGAGATCGGCAGATAGGCGGCCGGGGGAGGCGTCTGGTCGGAGGTCATCGCGCGGACCGTGTGCAGCCGTCCCAGCCGCCCCGAACGCACCGCCTCCCGGGCGCCCGTGTAGCCCGCGTCGAACCGGCGCTGGAACCCCATCTGAAGGATCGTTCCCGCCGTCTCGACCTCGGCGATCGCCTGCAACGAACCCGGCAGATCGAGCGCGATGGGCTTCTCGCAGAACACCGGGAGCCCCGACCGCGCCGCTCTCCCGATTAATTCGGCGTGCGCCGACGTCGCCGTAGTGATCACCACGGCGTCCACGCCCCACTTGAAGATCTCCTCCGTACTCGGTGCCGCCGTTTCCCCCAGCCGGTTCGCCAGCTCCTGGGCCCGAACCGGGTCCACGTCCGTGAGGATCAGCGAACCGACCTCGCGATGACGGCTGAGCGTCCTGGCATGGATGGTCCCGATGCGGCCCGTACCGATGACTCCGATGCGCATG
The DNA here is from genome assembly GCF_035982055.1 of Streptomyces sp. NBC_01288. Classification (NCBI taxonomy): domain Bacteria; kingdom Bacillati; phylum Actinomycetota; class Actinomycetes; order Kitasatosporales; family Streptomycetaceae; genus Streptomyces; species Streptomyces sp. NBC_01288. The sequence goes on along the minus strand of NZ_CP108427.1, from coordinate 1,963,630 downwards.
GGAACAAACTGAGGGCCGACCAGCCACGCTGTCAATGCGTATGTCCGGACAATCGAACTACATCACTTCCCGTCAACCATTCACACAGCTACGCTCGGCCCCGTGCCGAAACCAGATGTGGACCCGACAGTGCCGCTCGAACTCAGCGTGGACCGGAGCAGCCCGGTGCCGTTGTACTTCCAGCTGTCCCAACAGCTGGAGGCCGCGATCGAACACGGCTCGCTCACCCCCGGCAGCCTGCTGGGCAACGAGATCGAACTGGCGGCCCGGCTCGGCCTGTCCCGGCCCACCGTCCGCCAGGCCATCCAGTCACTGGTCGACAAGGGTCTCCTGGTGCGCCGCCGGGGCGTCGGCACCCAGGTCGTGCACAGCCAGGTCAAGCGCCCGCTGGAACTCAGCAGCCTCTTCGACGACCTGGAGGCGGCCGGACAGCGCCCCGCCACGAAGGTCCTCGTCAACAGCATCGTCACGGCGTCCGCCGAGGTCGCGGCGGCACTCGGCGTGGCCGAGGACAGCGACGTACACCGCATCGACCGGCTGCGCCTCGCACACGGCGAGCCGATGGCCTACCTGTCCAACCACCTGCCGCTCGGCCTCCTCGGCCTGGACACCGCGCAACTGGAGGCCACCGGCCTGTACCGCATGATGCGCACCGCCGGAATCACCCTGCACAGCGCCCGCCAGTCCATCGGCGCCCGCGGAGCCACGGCGGAGGAGGCCGAACGCCTGGCCGAACCCGAGGGCGCCCCCCTGCTCACCATGCAGCGCACGACGTTCGACGACACGGGCAGAGCGGTGGAGTTCGGCAGCCACACCTACCGGCCGACGCGTTACTCGTTCGAGTTCCAGCTCCTGGTACGTCCCTAGAGCGCGCAATTCCGCCCGCGACGTTCGTCATAATGTCCGGACAATAAGATTCGATCGGCGCCCACGACAGCGCCCCTTCAGGGGCGCGGGGCTGTGTCGATATGCGGCTCCGCCGCAGGGCGCGACCAGCCACGACGAACCCGCACAAGACAACGATCCGCATCCCCCTTGACGCCCCCGCACAGCACCGACCGTCACGGTGAGGCAGAATCGGGCCCGATGAGCACCTACGGCAACTTCAGCGCCCCCATAGGCTCCCGGCGTGCCCCCGCACTCAGGACGGTCGGCACCCGCGAGCGAAGGTCGCACCTCACGGCCCCCCGCGTGCCCACCGTCGGCATCGACATCGGCGGCACCAAGGTCATGGCGGGCGTCGTGGACGCCGACGGCAACATCCTGGAGAAGCTCCGCACGGAGACCCCGGACAAGTCCAAGAGCCCCAAGGTCGTCGAGGACACCATCGTCGAACTGGTCCTGGACCTGTCCGACCGCCACGACGTGCACGCGGTCGGCATCGGCGCGGCCGGCTGGGTCGACGCCGAGCGCAACCGCGTCCTGTTCGCCCCTCACCTGTCCTGGCGGAACGAGCCCCTCAGGGACCGCATCACGAGCAGGCTCTCCGTACCGGTCCTGGTGGACAACGACGCGAACACCGCCGCCTGGGCCGAGTGGCGCTTCGGCGCGGGCCGCGGCGAGGACCACCTCGTCATGATCACGCTCGGCACCGGCATCGGCGGCGCGATCCTGGAGGACGGCCAGGTCAAGCGCGGCAAGTGGGGCGTCGCCGGCGAGTTCGGCCATATGCAGGTCGTGCCTGGCGGCCACCGCTGCGCGTGCGGCAACCGCGGCTGCTGGGAGCAGTACAGCTCGGGCAACGCCCTGGTCAGGGAGGCGCGGGAGCTGGCCGCGGCGGACTCCCCGGTGGCGTACGGGATCATCGAGCACGTCAAGGGCAACATCGGCGAGATCACCGGGCCGATGATCACCGAGCTGGCCCGTGAGGGCGACGCGATGTGCATCGAGTTGCTCCAGGACATCGGCCAGTGGCTCGGCGTCGGCATCGCCAACCTCGCCGCCGCCCTCGACCCGTCCTGCTTCGTGATCGGCGGCGGTGTCTCGGCCGCCGACGACCTGCTGATCGGCCCCGCGCGGGACGCCTTCAAGCGCCAGCTCACCGGCCGCGGCTACCGCCCCGAGGCCCGCATAGTGCGCGCCCAGCTCGGCCCCGAGGCCGGCATGGTCGGCGCCGCGGACCTCGCCCGCCTGGTCGCCCGCCGCTTCCGCCGCGCCAAGCGCCGCCGGGTCGAGCGGTACGAGCGCTACGAGCGGTTCGCGGAGTTCCGGCGCGGCAGCCAGGACACGGCATGACCGCATCGCTGCCCCGCCAGGCCATGCCCCGTGACGAGCCGCCCCGACCACCCGAGGACCCCCGCCACAAGGCCCGCCGCCGAGCGATCACCCTGCTCATCATCGTGCTGCTCATCGGCGTACCGGCCGTCTATCTGGCGATCTCCGCCAACCAGAGCCGCAACAGCGGCAAGGACAAGGAGTACAAGTACTCGGCGACCGGGCTCACCGTGGGCTGGCCCTCGAAGGTGCAGCGGCGCCTCTACCAGGTACCGGTCCCGCACCCGGCGGAGAAGGTCGCGTTCTACGAGACCAACAACTGGAAGACCAGCCGCCTCTACGTCCAGTTCGAGACCACCGACGCGGGCCTGGACACCTTCCTCGCCGGGATAAACGTCGACCGGGGCACGCTGAAGAAGAAGGACATCACCATCAGCGCCCGCGACCAGAAGATCACCGGCTGGAAGTTCACCGGCCCCGGCCCCTGGTGGGGCGTCGTCAACAAACAGAAGGACCCGGCCCCCACCCAGGACATCGTGGTGAACCTGTCCGATCCGAAGCTCCCCATGGTCTTCGTCGTCTCCCGCACGGTTCCCTAGCAGGTGGCCCCGGCCGGTCGCCGGGGCCGATTGTCAGACCCCGCCCGTAGAGTCGAAGACAGCTGACACGACTGACGGGCGGGAGGTGACAGGACGTATGACGGACACGGCGATGACGGAGCAGATCTCCGTAAGACTGGCCGCGGTCTTCCTGCCGTCCCCCGTCGTCCCGCGCGAGGGCCGCATCGCCTTCTGGGACCCCGACGGCGAGCGCGCACTCCCTGAAGCGGAAGTGGGCGTGGAACAGACCGAGTTGACCGTCGTACGACGACAGGGCACCGTGGTCCGCCGCAGGTCCGCCCCCGCACTGACCCTGCCGATCGAGGCGGCCCTCCCGCTGCTCGTGCGCGCCCGCCGTGACCCCGCCGCCCACCCCGCCACGGCCTGCTGGGGCGCCGCCGCCCTGCACGCGCTACGGCTCGCCGCCCGTGGCCGACTGCTCCCCGGCCTCACCGCCGCAGGCCATGACGCGTGGCGCGCGGGCCCCCTGGAGCCGGAGGACATCGCGCACGTCCGCGCGGTGGCGGCGGCCCTTCCGTACGAGGGCCACGCGGTCCCGCTGCCCGGCCCGGGCCCGCTGCGGCTGCCCGAGCCGGAAGCGCTGATGCGGTCCTTCCTGGACGCGGTCGCGGACACCCTGCCCCGCACCCCGGCCGCGCCGTACACCTCCGGAATGCCCTTCGCGGCCCGCAAGCCGCAGCGCCTGCGGGACGCCCAGGACTGGGCCGCGGAGGTCGCCGCCGGTATGGACGCGGGCGTGCGGATCTCGCTCCGCCTGGACCTGTCGGCGTACGACCTGTTCGACGACGGCGGACGGGTGCGCAGTGCGGGCGCGGCGATCGTCCAGGTGCACAGCCTCGCCGACCCGACCCTCGTGGTCGACGCGGCGGCCCTGTGGGCGGGCACGGCCGACACCGCCTTCGGCCCCCGCGCGCGCGTGGACGCCGCGCTGGCCGTACGACGGGCCGCGCGCGTATGGCCTCCGCTGGACCGTCTCTCCGAGCTGGACGTGCCCGACGTACTCGCCCTGTCCGAGGAGGAGTTGGGCGACCTGCTCGGCATGGCGGCCACCCGGCTCGCGGCGGCCGGGGTCGCCGTCCACTGGCCCCGGGACCTTGCACAGGACCTGACGGCAGCGGCCGTGGTCCGGTCGGCGCCGGGCTCCGCGACCGATGGCACCGGCTTCTTCGAGAGCGAGGAACTCCTCCAGTTCCGCTGGCAGTTGGCGCTCGGCGGCGACCCGCTCACCGAGGCCGAGATGGACATGCTGGCCGAGGCCCACCGTCCGGTGGTACGTCTCCGGGACCAGTGGGTGCTGGTCGACCCGGCCCTCGTCCGCAAGGCCCGCAAACGCGAACTCGGCCTGCTCGACCCGGTGGACGCGCTGTCCGTCGCGCTCACCGGCACGGCAGAGGTCGACGGCGAGCGGGTGGAGGCCGTCCCGGTGGGCGCGTTGGCGACCCTGCGCGACCGCCTCACGGCCGGCATCCAGCCCGCCGAACCACCCCCGGGACTGGACGCCACCCTCCGGGACTACCAACTCCGGGGCCTGGCCTGGCTCGACCTCATGACCTCCCTCGGCCTGGGCGGCTGCCTGGCCGACGACATGGGCCTGGGCAAGACGATCACCCTCATCGCCCTGCACCTGCGACGGGCCCACCGCGCCCCCACCCTGGTGGTCTGCCCCGCCTCACTCCTCGGCAACTGGCAGCGGGAGATCACCCGCTTCGCCCCCGGAGTCCCCGTCCGCCGCTTCCACGGCGCGGACCGCACCCTGGAGGACCTGACCGGCGGCTTCGTCCTCACGACGTACGGCACGATGCGCTCGGCCGCGTCCACATTGGCCCAACAGCAGTGGGGCATGGTCGTCGCGGACGAGGCACAGCACGTGAAGAACCCGTACTCGGCGACGGCGAAGGCCCTGCGCACGATCCCGACCCCCGCGCGCGTGGCGCTGACCGGCACCCCCGTGGAGAACAACCTCTCCGAACTCTGGGCCCTGCTGGACTGGACGACCCCCGGACTCCTCGGCCCCCTGAAGTCCTTCCGCGCCCGGCACGCGCGTGCGGTGGAGAACGGCGAGGACGAGGAGGCGGTGACCCGGCTCGCCCGCCTGGTCCGCCCGTTCCTGCTGCGCCGCAAGAAGTCCGACCCGGGCATCGTCCCCGAACTGCCGCCCAAGACGGAGACGGACCACCCGGTCCCGCTCACCCGCGAACAGGCCTCGCTGTACGAGGCGGTGGTACGGGAGTCGATGCTGGCCATCGAGACGACGGAGGGCATCGCCCGCCGGGGCCTTGTCCTGAAGCTCCTCACCTCCCTCAAACAGATCTGCGACCACCCGGCGCTGTACCTGAAGGAGGAGCACGCGGCAGCACAGGCTACCGGAGACCGCCTCGCCGCCCGTTCCGGCAAACTCGCCCTGCTGGACGAGCTGTTGGACACCCTGCTGTCGGAAGACCGTTCCGCGATCGTTTTCACGCAGTACGTCGGCATGGCCCGCCTGATCACCGCCCACCTGTCCGCCCGCGCGGTCCCGGTGGAGCTGCTCCACGGCGGCACACCGGTACCGGAGCGGGAGCGCATGGTGGACCGCTTCCAGGCGGGCGCGACCCCGGTCCTGGTCCTCTCCCTGAAGGCGGCGGGCACCGGCCTCAACCTCACCCGCGCGGGCCACGTCGTCCACTTCGACCGCTGGTGGAACCCGGCCGTCGAGGAACAGGCCACCGACCGCGCCTACCGCATCGGCCAGACCCAGCCGGTCCAGGTCCACCGCCTCATCACCGAGGGCACGGTAGAGGACCGCATCGCCGAAATGCTCGAATCCAAGCGGGCGTTGGCAGACGCGATCCTCGGCTCCGGTGAGTCGTCGTTGACCGAGCTGTCGGACCGGGACCTGTCGGACCTTGTGTCATTGCGGAGGTCGGAGTGACGGGGGATGTGCGGCGGGGTGCGGGCGTGGGGTCGGTTCGCGGTGCCGAGGAGCGTCGTCGGGGCGCTGAGGCCGCGGAGGGTGCCGAGGTGACGCCGGAGGTGGAGGACGAGCGGGGGCCGGACGCGGCGTCGGCGGGAGGAGTACCGGAGGGGTCGCGGGGCTCGGTGGACGACGCGGCGGGGGTGCGGGTGCGGTCGGCGGGGGAGGCGTCGCGGGGCCCGGCGGATGAAATGCCGGGGGCGGAGCGGGACTTGGCGGTAGAAGGGCCGCGGGGCCTGGCGGAAGACATGGCCGAGGTGCTGCGGGGCCTGGCGGCGAAGGGGGTGCGGGGTCAGGTGTCCGAGGCGTCGGTGGCAGAAGTGGCGGAGGTGGAGCGGCATTTGGCGGTGGAAGGGTCGCGGGGCTCGGTGGACGACGCGGCGGGGGTGGAGCGGCACTTGGCGGGGGAGGCGTCGCGGGGCCCGGCGGATGAAATGCCGGGGGCGGAGCGGCAGTTGGCGGGGGAAGAGCGCCCCGCGGACGTAGTGCGGCGGGCGTTGCAGGTGGCCCGTGAACGCGGGGGCCAAGGGGTGGACGCGGAAGTCGCCGGGCCTCCGGAGTCTTCTCGGGCACCTAGGTCTCCTCACGCACCGGGCGCGGACCGTACGGCAGTCGACAAGGCGTCCGAGCCCCAGGCCCGGCCGGGGGACGCGGCACGCGCGGCGCTGCGACGGGCCGTCGCCGAGCGGCGCGCTGTCGGCGCCCCGGGAGAAGACGCCCACGCGTCGGGTGACGGTCCGGCCCAGGATGCCGGAGCGAGTAGTCCGGGAGGCAGCTCCGGAGAAGGAACAGCGGACGGGCTGCGAGACCCGGTGCGGTCCGGAGCGGCCGTTCCGGACGCGGGAGTTGGTGAAACCGGTGAAGCGGAGCGGTCCGGGGACGCCACGGGTGACGAGTCGGCCGGCCTTCCGAACGCGACCATCCTTCAGGACTCGGAGACCGTTCAGGAACCGGCGACCGTCGCGGACGGCGGTTCGACGCGCCCCGCGGATGCCGCGCGTGAGGCGTTGCGGGCGGCCCGTGGCGCGGCGCGGAAGGCCCGTGAGGATGTCGGGGCCAGGGGAGTGGAGCCGGTGTCCCGGCCGGCGGCTCGTGCGGGCGCCGGTTCCGAGGGGCGACGTGGTATGCGTAGCGGCGCCGGTGAGGCCGGGGCCCGTGAGCTGCGGGACTTCCTCGCCGGGGCCTTTCGGTTGCCGGCCGATGTGACGGAGCCGGACGATGTGACGTCGGCTGCCGAGGAGGCCGTACCGGACAACGACCCGGCGACACCCGGGAGTTCACACTCCGAGGCGTTCACCTCGACGTCCGTCCACGCGTCCGGGGTCTCTGCCCGCACATCTGAAACGCCCGCCCATACGCCCGACCGGACCGACCCCCCGTCACACTCGTCGCTCATCGCCCCCGACTCGACCTCTGCCCCTGTACTCGCGCCCGACCCCGACCTCACCCCCGCACCCCCCCGAACCCCCACCTCCATGGCCTCCCCCTCCCGCGACAGCGACCTCCGCCGCACTTTCCCCGCCTTCTCACCCCGCCCCTCGGACAGGGACAAAGACAAAGACGGCGGCGGAGCCGCCAACGCCCGCTTCGCCGACACCTGGTGGGGCAACGCATGGGTCACCGCGTTGGAAGAAGGTGCCCTGGATCCCAAGCGGCTGCTGCGGGGGCGGAGTTACGCGGAGAAGGGGCACGTCGACGCGATCACCGTGACGCCGGGGCTCGTGCTCGGGTATGTGCAGGGCAGCCGCGCGCGGCCGTACCGCGTGCAGGTGCGCTTGCGGACGCTGGACGACGCCGACTGGGAGCGGTTCCTGGACGCCGCCGCCGACCGGCCCGGGCACATCGCCGCGCTGCTCGACAAGGAGATGCCCAAGTCCCTTGCCGAGTGCGGGGTTTCGTTGCTGCCGGGGCCCGGCGACCTCGCCCCGCAGTGCAGTTGCCCTGATTCCGGGCATCCCTGCAAGCACGCCGCCGCCCTCTGCTACCAGACCGCCCGCCTCCTCGACGCCGACCCCTTCGTCCTGCTCCTGCTCCGCGGCCGGGGCGAACGCCCCCTGCTCGACGCCCTGTCCCGGCGTAGCGCGGCCCGTGCCGCCCGCGCCGCTCAGGAGCAGGAACCGGCGCCTCTCCCCGGCGTAAGGGCCACGGACGTCCTCGCGGAGCAGGGGAAGCGCCGACTCCCCCCGCTCCCACCCCCGTTGCCCATGCCCCCACACCCCGAGCAGCCTCCCGTGTATCCAGCCGCGCCCGGCGGCCCGGACCCCTTCGCGCTCGACCAGTTGGCGACCGACGCCGCCGCCCGCGCGCACGCACTGCTCAGCACCGGCCGGGACCCGGTGGGCGGCCTGACGCTGTGGCAGGACGCGGTACGGCTCGCCGCGGCCCGACCCGGTTCGGGGCTGACCGTCACCACCCGTTCCCTCTACGCCTCCCTCGCCAAGGCCACCGGACGCACCACGGCCGAGCTGGCGCGCGCGGTCGCCGCCTGGCGGCAGGGCGGCATCGAAGGGCTCGCGGTGCTCGAAGAACCCTGGGACCCGCCGGCCGGCCGCTTCGACCGGGCCCGCCCCCTCCTCCTCGCCGCCGACCTCCCGGCCTTCCGCCCCTGGCACAACCACCTCACCCACCCCCACGGCCACGTCCAACTCCGCCTGGGCCGCGACGGCCTGTGGTACGCCTACGAATCCGAACCGGGCGACGAGGACTGGTGGCCCAGAGGCACCCCCGACCTGGACCCGGTCGGCGCGCTCACGGGCCTGGGCGCGCCGAGCGAACTCTGAGTCGCCGAGAGACACCGAGAGACACCGAGGTTCACCGGGATTCGCCGAGTGTCCTTCGACACAGAGGCCCACCGGTCTCACCGGTCTCACCGGTCTCACCGGTCCAGCAACCCCACCGGTCCCACCTGACCCACCGGTCCACAACCCTCCCGCTCCCACCCCCGTCCCGTGAAGGCGATGTGAGGGTTCCCCACTGATGTGTGGGAGCCGAGTGGGGAGACCGGGGGCCCCACAGCCGGACCGTAAGAAACGGCGGATACGTTGGAGCGGTGAGCGACATGAAGACCCCCGCACTCCAGTACCGCTTCGACGGCCCCGAAGACGCGCCCGTTCTCATCCTGGGCCCGTCCCTCGGGACGACGTGGCACATGTGGGATCGCCAGGTGCCCGAGCTGATGAAGCAGTGGCGGGTCTTCCGGTACGACCTGCCGGGCCACGGCGGCTCGCCCGCGCACCCGACCGGCTCGGTCGCCGACCTGGCCGACCGGCTGCTGGCCACGCTCGACGCCCTCGGCGTGCAGCGCTTCGGCTACGCGGGCTGCGCGCTCGGCGGCGCGGTCGGCCTCGAACTGGTCCTGCGCCACCCGGAGCGCGTGGCATCCCTGGCGCTGATCGCCACCTCGCCGCGCTTCGGCACGGCGGACGAGTTCCGCCAGCGCGGCGTGATCGTACGGACGAACGGGCTCGACCCCATCGCCCGCACCTCGCCCGACCGCTGGTTCACCACCGGGTTCGCCGCCTCGCAGCCCGCGATCACCGAGTGGGCCGTCCAGATGGTGCGCACCACCGACCCCGGCTGCTACATCGCCGCGTGCGAGGCACTGGCCGCGTTCGACGTACGGTCCGAACTCGGCCGCATCGGTGTGCCGACCCTCGTCCTCGTCGGCTCCGACGACCAGGTCACCGGCCCCGCCGAGGCCCGCACGCTGGTCGCCGGCATCCCGGACGCACGCCTCGCCGTCGTACCCGGCGCCTCGCACCTGGTCCCGGTCGAACAGCCCGCGGCCGTGACCGACCTCCTCGTCCGGCACTTCTCCACCGCCTGGCAGCCCGCCTACGAGCACTCCACCGGGCAGTTCGCCATCGCGGCGACCCCGGTCAAGCCGGTCCTCGCCCCGCCGCCGCAGCTCGCGCCGATCGCCGAGATCGCGCCGCCGCCTCCCGTACCGCCGCAGGTCATGGGCCGTCCGGACCCCTACGACGCCGGGATCAAGGTCCGCCGCGAGGTCCTCGGCGACGCGCATGTCGACCGGGCGCTGGCGCAGGCCGACGAGTTCTCCGGGGACTTCCAGGACTTCATCACCCGCTACGCCTGGGGCGAGATCTGGGACCGGCCCGGCCTCGACCGGCGCTCGCGCAGCTGTGTCACCCTCACCGCGCTGGTCGCGGGCGGCCACCTGGACGAGCTGGCCTTCCACACCCGGGCGGCGCTGCGCAACGGCCTCACCCCGGCCGAGATCAAGGAAGTGCTGATGCAGGCGGCCGTGTACTGCGGGGTTCCGGCCGCGAACAGCGCGTTCAAGGTCGCCCAGCAGGTCATCCGCGAGGAGACGACCCCCACCGAGTGACCCACCTGGTGACCCCACGGAGTGATCTTCAGACGGGCACCGAAAGCACCAGCCTCACCCGCCCGTCCGCCGTTCCGGCGCGGCAGGATGGACCCATGAAGCTCACCAAGAAGTCGCACGCCTGTATCCGTCTGGAGAAGGACGGCCGGTCGCTCGTCATCGACCCGGGCTCCTTCACCGAGGAGGACGCCGCGGTCGGCGCGGACGCCATCCTGGTCACCCACGAGCACCTCGACCACTTCAACGAGGACCGGCTGCGGGCCGGCCTGAAGGCCAACCCGGCGGCCGAGATCTGGACGCTGAAGTCGGTCGCGGACCAGCTCTCCGCCGCTTTCCCGGGCCGCGTGCACACGGTCGGCCACGGCGACACCTTCACGGCGGCGGGCTTCGACGTCCAGGTGCACGGCGAACTGCACGCCGTGATCCACCCGGACATCCCGCGCATCACGAACGTCGGCTTCCTCGTCGACGGCGGCCGCGTCTTCCACCCGGGCGACGCCCTCACCGTCCCCGACCACACCGTAGAGACGCTGATGCTCCCGGTGATGGCCCCCTGGAGCAAGATCTCCGAGGTCATCGACTACGTCCGCGAGGTCAAGCCGCAGCGCGCCTACGACATTCACGACGCCCTGCTCACCGACCTCGCCCGCCCGATCTACGACATGCAGATCGGCGCGCTCGGCGGTGCGGAGCACCTGCGGCTGGCGCCCGGCGAGGCGGCGGACCTGTGAGTGTCAGACCTGCCCGGTAGGTTGTGGGGCATGCGCATCGCGACCTGGAACGTGAACTCGATCACCGCCCGTCTGCCGAGGCTCCTGGCCTGGCTGGAGAGCAGCGGCACCGACGTGCTGTGCCTCCAGGAGGCCAAGCTGGCCGAGGCGCAGTTCCCGTTCGACGCGCTGCGCGAGGCGGGCTACGAGGCGGCGGTCAACGCGACCGGGCGGTGGAACGGAGTGGCGGTGCTCTCCCGCGTAGGGCTCGACGACGTGGTCAAGGGCTTTCCCGGGGACCCCGGTTACGACGGCGTCCAGGAGCCCCGCGCCGTCGCGGCGACCTGCGGCCCGGTCCGCGTCTGGTCGGTGTACGTGCCGAACGGCCGCGAGGTGGACCACCCCCACTACGCGTACAAGCTCCAGTGGTTCGAGGCCCTCAGGGCGGCCGTCGCCGACGACGCGCAGGGCACCCGCCCGTTCGCGGTGCTCGGTGACTACAACGTGGCGCCGACGGACGACGACGTCTTCGACGTGGCCGCCTTCGAGGGCCTCACCCACGTCACCCCCGCCGAGCGCGCCGCCCTGACCGCCCTGCGCGACGCGGGCCTGTCCGACGTGGTCCCGCGCCCCCTCAAGTACGACCACCCGTACACCTATTGGGACTACCGCCAGCTCGCCTTCCCGAAGAACCGCGGCATGCGCATCGACCTGGTCTACGGCAACGAACCGTTCGCGAAGGCCGTCACCGACTCCTACGTCGACCGCGAGGAGCGCAAGGGCAAGGGCGCCTCGGACCACGCGCCCGTGGTCGTCGACCTGGACGTCTGACCCGAGGCACCCGCCGAGACACCCCGAGGCACCGGCCCGCCGCTCAGCCCAGGGACGCGAACCACCGTACGACGGCCGCCGTCGCCGCCCGCTGGGAGCCGAGGTGGCGCGAGCCGCCGTAGTCCGGAGTGCCGAGGTCGACCAGGGGCGCCTCGACACCCCGGGCGCGGAACGAGGCCTGGCAGTGCTCGCTGTTCCCGTTCACGGCCTGCTCGTCGCCCTCGGCGTAGTACAGCCGCACCGGAGCCTGTGGCGTCCAGTCCGCGCACACCCCGTCGGTGACGCGCAGCGCGTCGGCCAGCCCATCCGTCGGATGCGCGAGCAGTGCCCGCCCGCGCGCGGTGAGCAGCTCATCCACGGTGTCCGGGGTCCGGGCCATCACCTCCTGCCCGGTGTGCGTGCCGTCCAACAGGCCCTCGATCGTGCCGGAGTACGGCGCCCGGAAGACCTCGCCGGGGCTGTCGTAGACGTGATGGAGCCGGTTGAAGGAGACGAGGGCCAGCGCGGTGTAGATCACGCCGTCCTTCGGGTCCGCGTGCCCGTCCAGCAGGGCGGGCAGCGCCACGTCCCGGAAGGCGTACGCACCGCTGACCGGTGCCAGCGCCTTGACCCGGAAGCGGGGATCGGCCCCCTCCTGCAAGGCCCGCGCCAGTCCGAGCGCGGCCGAAGCCCCTTGCGAGAAGCCGGTGATGAACACGTCCCGCCCCAACTGCCGCCCGATCGTGGGCGCGTAGGAGTCCGCGGCCCGCAGCAGGTCCAGCGCGGTGGTCGTCTCGGAGGGGATGTCCATCCACTGCTGCCGACCGGGGCCGAGGCCCAGGCCGAGGTAGTCCGGGAGGACGACGGCGAAGCCCGCGGACGCGTAGGTCAGGGCGGGCGCCTGGCTCCACACTTCGGACGACACCGAGGCGACGTCTTCCTTGAAGAGCTCGGTGCCGTGGGCGAACGAGACGGTGCGCAACCGTCGTTCACCGTTGCGCGGGAAGGCCAGCAGCCCGCTGGCGGTGGTGGGCCGGCCCTTCGGATCCACCGTGCGGTACACCACCCGATAGGTGTCGACGCCGTGGCGGACGGCCCCGGCGTCCCACGCACCGTCCTCGTCGCTCCGCAGCTCGGCGGCCACCTCCCGCGCGGACAGCGTCCGCAGATGCACCACCGACACCAGCCGCCCCCGCGCCGTATCGGGCGCCCCGTGCGCCGACACAACAACAACAGCCCCCGCCCCCACGGCACCCGCGGACACCGAACCGCTCATCACCAGGGCGACGGTCACCGACGACAGCACCATCAACTTGCCTGTCCGATTCATACCGCGACCGTACGAAGGGGACATCGCGCCCACCATCCGGCCAACCCGCCCTCGGCAGAAGGGTTTTCCCCCTTTCGGGCCGGGGGCTGACACGCCACCCGCGACGCCCTGTGGTGCGTACGGCGGTACGAATGACACGCTGGGAGTATGAACATCCCTTTCCTGGGCAACCGGGGCGAGAAGCGCGGTCTGCACGACCCCGAAGGCATCGCCGAACCGCTGTCCGAGTGCGAACTGCTCCGCTCCCACGCGGCCCGGGAGGGCGTCCAACTCGACGACTCCGTGGGCTCGTTGGAGGCGCTCGACCAACTGGTGCCCCGCTGGCGGGACGACGAGGAGACCATGTCCTGGCTCGGCAACGACGCCGGTCTGTATCTGGGGACGGTGATCGTACGGACCGTGCCGGGCGCCGCCTGGGCGATCCGGCCGGACGGCCAGCCCGTCGTACGGCTCGACTCCGGGCGGGAGTTCGACGTCGTGGCCTCCGGACACGAGTGGGCCGCCAGCGGTGTGCCCGAACTCTCGCAGCTGTACGCCGAGGTCGCGGAAGAGTAACGCCGGGCTTAAATACGGCTAATGCCCGAAAAGTGCGTGTCGTGCCTTAACTCCACTCTTGTCTGGATAGTTTGCGGCGACCACGACACAGCTGAGAGTGAGTAGGGCTGGGCATGGCCGTCGATCCGTTGATCGAACTGCGTGACGTCAACAAGTACTACGGGGAGCTGCATGTCCTCCAGGACATCAACCTCACCGTCGGCAAGGGGGAGGTGGTCGTGGTCATCGGCCCTTCGGGGTCGGGGAAGTCGACGCTGTGCCGGGCGATCAACCGGCTGGAGACCATCGAGTCCGGGACGATCCAGCTCGACGGGCGGCCGCTGCCCGAGGAGGGCAAGGCCCTCGCGCGGCTCCGCGCCGAGGTCGGCATGGTCTTCCAGTCCTTCAACCTGTTCGCCCACAAGACGGTCCTCCAGAACGTCTCGCTGGCCCAGGTGAAAGTCCGCAAGCGCAAGCGCGAGGACGCCGACAGACGGTCGATGGAGCTCCTGGACCGCGTGGGACTCGCCTCCCAGGCGCCCAAGTTCCCCGCGCAGCTCTCCGGCGGCCAGCAGCAGCGCGTGGCCATCGCCCGCGCCCTCGCCATGGAACCCAAGGCGCTCCTCTTCGACGAGCCGACCTCGGCCCTCGACCCGGAGATGATCAACGAGGTCCTTGAGGTCATGCGCCAACTCGCCCACGAGGGCATGACGATGGTCGTCGTCACCCACGAGATGGGCTTCGCCCGCTCCGCCGCCAACCGCGTCGTGTTCATGGCCGACGGCCGCATCGTCGAGGACCGCACCCCCGAGGAGTTCTTCACCAACCCGCGCAGCGACCGGGCCAAGGACTTCCTGTCCAAGATCCTCAAGCACTGAGCGGGGGAGTGCGATCCATGTTCCGTACCACCCGTGCGCCCCTCGCCGTCGCCGTGCTCGCCGTGCTGTGCGCGAGCGCCTGCGGCAAGGAGGGCAGCCCGCCCGTCAAGGGACCGGCCGCCGAGAAACTCCCCAACTACGAAGTGGCGCAAGGCTTTCAGCTCCCCGACTCCAAGACCTGGAAGCGGGCGAAGAAGCGCGGCTACTTCACCGTCGGCGCCAAGGAGGACCAGCCCTACCTCGGCGAGAAGGACCCGGCGACGGGCGCCTACTCCGGCTTCGACATCGAGATCGCCAAGATGATGTCGGCCTCCCTCGGCTTCGCCCCGAAGACGATCCACTTCCGCACGATCGCCTCCGCCAACCGCGAAACCGCCCTCCAGAACGGCCAGATCGACTACTACGTCGGCACCTACACCATCAACGACATGCGCAAGAAACTCGTCGGCTTCGCCGGCCCCTACTACATGGCCGGCCAGTCGCTCCTCGTCCGCACCGACGAGCACGACATCCACGGCCCGCAGGACCTCGCCGGCAAACGCGTCTGCTCGGCGGCCGGCTCCACGCCGTACCAGCGCATCAAGGACGACTATCCGAAGGCCCAACTCGTCGCCTACGACACGTACTCGGTCTGTGTCGACAACCTGCTCACCTACCAGGTCGCCGCCGTCACCACCGACGACGCGATCCTCATCGGCTACGCGGCGAAGGTCCCCGACCAGCTCAAGGTCGTCGGCAAGCCCTTCTCGAAGGAGCCGTACGGCATCGGCGTCCCGCACGGCGACAACGCCCTGCGGTTCGCCCTCGACGACGCGTTGGAGGCCCGTGAGAAGAACGGCGACTGGAAGAAGGCGTACGAGGCGACGCTCGGCCTGTCCGGAGTGCCCGCGCCCACCCCGCCCGCGATCGACCGCTACCCGGCGAGCTGAGGGAGGCAGACGTGAACGTACTGACCGACAACTTCTCGACCTTCGGCGACGGCTTCCTCGGCACCGTCGAACTGACCGTCTACGCCTCGGTGTTGGCGCTCGTCCTCGGCTTCCTCATGGCGTCCTTCCGGGTCGCCCCGGTCGGCTCGCTGCGGGTCTTCGGGACGGTGTGGGTGACCGTGCTGCGCAACACCCCGCTCACCCTGCTGTTCTTCGCGGTGCTGCTCGGCCTGCCGCGCTTCGGACTCGTGCTGCCCTTCAAGGTGTTCGCGGTCCTCGCGCTCGGCTGCTACACCTCGGCGTTCATCTGCGAGGCGCTGCGCGCGGGCATCAACACCGTGCCCAGGGGCCAGGGGGAGGCGGCCCGCAGCCTCGGGATGTCCTTCGGGCAGAGCCTGAGCCTGGTCGTCCTGCCGCAGGCGTTCCGCTCGGTGATCCCGCCGGTCGGCTCCACCCTCATCGCCCTCGCCAAGAACTCGGCGATCGCCGGCGCGTTCAGCGTCACCGAACTCCTCGGCACCTACCGGACGTTGAGCGAACTCGGCTACAACATCGTCTGGACGTTCGTCTGGATCGCCGTCGGCTACCTGATCATCACCCTCGCCATCAGCGCGCTGTTCAACGCGCTGGAGAGGAAGTGGGGAGTCGCCCGATGACCACCGCCAACGCCCTCTACGACGTCCCAGGGCCCAAGACCCGCAAACGGCACCGCCTTTACGGCATCGCGTCCACGGTCGTCATCCTCGCGCTGCTCGGCTGGATCCTCTATCTCCTGTTCGACACCGACCAGTTCACCTACACGAAGTGGATGCCCTTCGAGTACAAGGGAATTCAGGAACTGCTGCTGCGCGGCCTCGGCAACACGCTCAAGGCCTTCGGGCTCGCGGCCGTACTGTCACTGGCACTCGGCACCCTGCTCGCCGTGGGACGGCTCTCGGACCACCGTCCCGTGCGCTGGCTGTCGACGCTCGTCGTGGAGTTCTTCCGCGCCATGCCCGTCCTGGTGATGATCTTCTTCATCTTCGTGGCGCTCAAGGTGCAGCCGCTGCCCGCACTGGTCGCGGGTCTCACGCTCTACAACGGCTCGGTGCTCGCCGAGGTCTTCCGCTCCGGCGTCAACAGCGTCGAACGCGGCCAGCGGGAGGCCGCGTTCGCGCTCGGCATGCGCAAGGTCCACGTCATGTCGTACGTCCTCGTCCCGCAGGCCGTACGGGCCATGCTGCCCGCGATCATCAGCCAGTTGGTGGTCGCGCTGAAGGACACCTCGCTGGGCTATCTGATCACCTATGAGGAGTTTCTCCATGCCGGGAAGCTGATCGCGTCGAACCTCGACTACGATTTGCCGTTCATCCCCGTGGTGATGGTGATCTCGCCGATCTACATCGGGATGTGCATGCTGCTCTCGTGGTTCGCCGGTTGGGTGTCCCGTCGGGAGCAGCGCAGTCCCAAGACCGGGGCCGTGGATGTGGCCCCGGCGGAACCAGGGACGCTGCTGCCGCGGGAGCAGTAGTCGAGAGGGCACTTGCCCGGCCGGCAGCAGCCGGAGATCACTGCTCGCGGAGCGGGATCGACACGTACGACGGGTCGTTCGCCGGCGAGGAGAAGGTCAGCTGCGCGCCGGACGGGTTGTGCTCGATGTAGAGCGGGTCGACCGTGTCGACGACCAGGGCGAGACGATGCCCTGCCGGGACGTCGTAGGCCGTGGAGAACAACTCCAGGTCCACACCGAACGGTTGGCCGGGCGTCTGCCCGTGCCAGGTGTACGGCGCGTTGCTGACCAGCTTGCCGAGGCCGAGCGGGCCCACGTCGTAGAGGTACGCGACGAGGGTGCCGCTCTCCTTGGTGTCCGTGACCGTGGTGTGCAACTTGACGGTGCCGCGCACCTGTTGGGCGCTCGCGTACTTCCCCGACTGCCATACGGCGGCCCAGCGGCGCGGGAGCAGCGGGACGTACGCCACCGGCGGCACCTGGGCGACCTGGTCGAGGATGCTGGACAGGAAGACGATCCCGCCGTCCGCGCCCGAGTCGACGTTGGTGTGGATGGTGGTCGTGCCCGCGAGGTCGATCTTCTTCCGGGTCGCGCCGACCGACTTCCAGTCCGGGTAGCCCTCGTAGCCGCCCGTGGAACGGGACTTGAGTTCCACCGGCTGCTCGCGATTGATCCCGTTGTCCTCGCCCTTGAGGTAGTGGTCGAGCCAGCGCTCGGTGTCCGTCCACACGTCGTTGGGCAGTCCGAACAGTCCGGTCAGCTCGGCGGTGGCGTGGTCGCCGGGGCGGAGTTCGAGCCGCTTGGGACCGGTCAACTTCCCGTAGAAGTCGGCTATTTGATTGGGCGGGAAGATCGTGTCGCCCCAGGCGTTGGCGAGCATGATCGCCGCGCCGTTCTTGTTGATCTGATCGACGTAGGTCGAAGCCGAACGCACCTTCCCCCAGTCGATCAGCTCCTGTTCCTTGGACAGGTCGGAGGCGAAGAAGTCCTTGAAGACCTGGCTCGTCTCCGCGCTCGGCCGGCCGGTCACGAGGCCGACGCCGTCCAACAGGGCGGTCGCCTGGGAGTGTTCGGTGCGGCCCGAGTAGATCGAGTCGATCAGGTCCGCCCAGCCGCTCAGCGAGGCGACCGCCTTGATCCGCTTGTCGTGTGCGGCCGCGAGCAGACTGATTCCGGCGCCGTACGACACGCCCGCCATGCCGATGTGCCCCGCGTCGGACGGGGTGTTGGCGAGCGCCCAGTCGATCACCTTGGACGCGTCGGCCACGTCCTTCGGGCCCGCCACCTCTATCCCGCCGCCGGACTGCCAGAACCCGCGGACGTTGTAACTCACCACGACATAGCCCGAGTTCGCGAGCTTCTCGGCCTGGGCCAGGTACTGAACCTGGGGGAATCCCCAGGCGGTGGGCATGACGAGCAGCGGGTAGCTGTGCGAGCCGTCCGCGCCCGCGGGCGTGACGACGTTCGCCGCGAGCTTCGTACCGCCGTCGCCGGCGATGTCGACGAACCGGACGTCGTTCGTGGCGGCCTGGGCCGCGGGTGCGAGCCCGAGGACACCTCCGGCGATCAGGGTCGCGGAGACGGCGCCCGCGGCGGTCGTACGCAGGGCCTGGCGATGGGTTCGCACGGGTCACTCCTCACACGTGTCAATGCAAAGTGACCCGACGGTAACCGGGATTCCCTACCTCGGGTAACCCGCCAGTAAGTTACGTGCCAGTAAAGATTGTTGACGTGTGTGCGAACTCAGGTGGCGCGGTGTGTGCTTCGAGGAGCCGGTGCAGGCAGCGGGGTCTCCGCGGCCCGTGTCACGTCCGCGACCAGCTCCACCACATCGGGGCCGTACGCCTGCGAGTTGACCACCTTCAGCAGCAGGACGAAGGTGTTGCCGCCGTGTTTGCGGGCCAACTTCTCATGGTTGCGGGCGAGATAGCGCGACGCCGCCTGGTTGGTGATCGCGCGCTGGCCGCAGAAGAGGAACACCGGGCGCGCGCCGCCCAGTTGGCCGGCGGTGAGGCGGGCGAGGAGGACGTACTCGCCCTTGCCGGGCTCAAGTCGGTAGCGCTCGCTGCCTATTTGGAACGCGCCCCGGTCCGGACCCGGTTCCGGGTCGACGTTGACGCGGATGCCGGGGAGCAGGGACGCCAGATGTGCGGCCATGCGGCGGTTGGAGGAGGGGCCGCCGACGCAGAACTCGGTGCGTTCGCCGAAGCTCTGCTGGGCCGCGTCGTGCGCGACGACCTGGGCGTGCGCGTTGCAGTCCTTGATCAGGGCGGCGAGTTCGAGCAGCGCGAACACGTCGTGCCGCATCACCGAGAGTTCGGCGCCGCCCGCCTCGCGGTTCACCACGAGCAGCGACTCGGAGTTGTCGGGCAGCCCGAAGAACGCCTGCTTGCGCCGGAGTTTGCGCCGCCACAGATAGGTGCGGGCGAGCCAGCCGAGCGCGGCGCTGATGCCGGCGGCGGCCACGCCCAGAACGATGTTGCGCACGTCGTCATTCATGGGCGCGCATGTTAGCGGCCCAGCATGGCTGGTACGTACCGGTGTTCGACGTGTGGCACTCGTGTGACAGTGGCGCGAGGTGGTCTGTTGGGGTCATGGCAATGTGGCTACGCTGCGCGGACGGTCCTGACTGGAGGTATGGATGCGTCGCCCTGTGGCACGGAAACTGTCGGTCCTGGCGGTCTCGGCCGCCGTCGTGTCGGTCGGGGCAGCGGCCCCACCGGCGGCAACGAGCAGCACACCGACGAAGGTTCCGGTCGCCGTCGGCTACGGCGGTGCTGTGGCGAGCGTCGACGCGGACGCCACCGCCGCCGGTATCGAGGTCCTGAAGAAGGGCGGCAACGCGGTCGACGCGGCCGTCGCCACCGCCGCCGCGCTCGGCGTCACCGAGCCCTACTCCTCCGGCATCGGCGGAGGCGGCTACTTCGTCTACTACGACGCCAAGTCCCGTACGGTGCACACCATCGACGGCCGCGAGACCGCGCCGCTGACCGCCGACTCCAACCTCTTCGTGGAGAACGGCAAGGCCCTCGCCTTCAACGACGCCGTCAGCAGCGGCCTCAGCGTCGGCACCCCGGGCACGCCGGCCACCTGGCAGACGGCCCTCGACCAGTGGGGCAACGAGAAGCTCGGCACGGTGCTCAAGCCCGCCGAGCGGATCGCCAGCGACGGCTTCACGGTCGACGACACCTTCCGCAGCCAGACCGCGTCCAACGAGACCCGCTTCCGCTACTTCCCGGACACCGCCAAGCTGTTCCTGCCGGGTGGCGCGCTGCCCGTCGTCGGCTCCACCTTCAAGAACCCCGAACTCGCCAAGACGTACAAGGAGTTGGGCAAGAAGGGGATCGGCACGATCTACCGCGGCGACCTCGGCAAGGACATCCTTGCCACGGTCAACACCCCCAAGGTGGACGCGAGTTCGGGCTGGAACGCCCGCCCCGGCAAGCTGTCCGCCAAGGACCTCGCCGCGTACCGCGCCAAGCTCCAGGCACCCACGAAGACGTCGTACCGCGGACTCGGCGTCTACTCCATCGCGCCCTCGTCCTCCGGCGGCACGACCGTCGGCGAGGCCCTCAACATCCTTGAGAAGACGGACCTTTCGAAGGCCAGCGAGGTCCAGTACCTGCACCACTACATCGAGGCCAGCCGGATCGCGTTCGCGGACCGGGGGCGCTGGGTCGGCGACCCCGCCTTCGAGGACGTACCGACGAAGGAACTCCTCTCGCAGAAGTTCGCCGACTCGCGTGCCTGCCTCATCAAGGACGACGCGGTCCTCACCAGCCCGCTGGCACCCGCCGACCCGCGCAACCCGACGGCCTGCACCGCCAAGGGAACGGCCGCGCCGACGACGTACGAGGGCGAGAACACCACGCACCTCACCGTCGCCGACAAGTGGGGCAACGTCGTCTCCTACACGCTCACCATCGAGCAGACCGGCGGCAGCGCGATGACCGTGCCCGGCCGCGGTTTCCTGCTCAACAACGAGCTGACCGACTTCTCCTTCACCCCGGCAAACCCGGCCGTCCACGACCCGAACCTGCCCGGCCCTGGCAAGCGCCCGCGCTCGTCGATCTCGCCGACGATCGTCCTCGACAAGCACAACAAGCCTGTTGTGGCGCTCGGTTCACCCGGTGGCGCGACCATCATCACGACCGTGTTGCAGACCCTCACCGAGTTCCTCGACCGGGGCCTGCCGCTGGTGGACGCGATCGCGGCGCCCCGCGCCAGCCAGCGCAACGCGGCCAACACGGAACTCGAACCCGCGCTCTACAACAGCGACTTGAAGAAGCAGCTGGAGGCCATCGGGCACTCCTTCGCCCTGAATCCGGAGATCGGCGCGGCGACGGGTGTGCAACGGCTGCCGAACGGGGAGTGGCTGGCCGCCGCCGAGAAGGTACGGCGGGGTGGCGGGTCGGCGGCGGTCGTCAACCCGGTTCCGTAGCGAGCCGGTTGGGGTCGGGCGGTGGTGCATCCGTCTGGAACGCGAGCCGTCCGTCCTCCACGTCCACCGTCACCCGGCCGCCCTCCGCGATGCGGCCGTCGAGGAGCAGCCGGGAGAGCTGGTTGTCGACCTCGCGCTGGATCGTGCGGCGCAGCGGGCGGGCGCCGTACTCGGGCTGGTAGCCCTGGCGGGAGAGCCAGTCGACCGCCGGGTCCGTGAACGCGACCGTGATGCCCTGCGCGTGCAGGAGACGGCGGGTGTGTTCCAGCAACAGCCCGGTGATCAGCCGGAGTTGCTCGGCGGTGAGCCGGCGGAAGACGACGATCTCGTCGATGCGGTTGAGGAACTCGGGGCGGAAGTGCTCGCGCAGCGGGCGCAGGATCTGCTCGCGCCGGGCCTCCTCGTCCGCGTCGGCGCCGCCAGGCCCGAAGCCGATACCGGCACCGCGCCGGGTGATCGCCTCGGAGCCGAGGTTGCTGGTCATCACGATCACCGTGTTGGTGAAGTCGACCGTGCGGCCCTGCGCGTCGGTCAACCGGCCGTCGTCCAGGACCTGGAGCAGGATGTTGAACACGTCCGGGTGCGCCTTCTCGACCTCGTCGAGCAGGAGCAGCGAGTACGGGTGCCGGCGTACGACCTCGGTGAGCTGCCCGGCCTCCTCGTGGCCGACGTAGCCGGGCGGGGCGCCGACCAGCCGGCTGACCGTGTGCCGTTCCTGGTACTCGCTCATGTCCAGGCGGACCATCCGGTCCTCGCTGCCGAACAAGGACTCGGCCAGCGCCCGGGCAAGTTCCGTCTTGCCGACGCCGGTTGGGCCCAGGAAGAGGAAGCTGCCGATCGGCCGGTCCGGGCTCGCCAACCCGGCGCGGGAGCGCAGCACCGCGTCCGACACGACCCGCACCGCCTCCTCCTGGCCGACGACCCGCCGGTGCAGATGCTCCTCCAGACCGAGCAGCCGGTCCTTCTCCTCCGCCGTCAGACTGCTCACCGGGATACCGGTCTGCCGCGACACGACCTCGGCGATCGCCTCACCGGTGACCTCCAGGTTCTGGCCTTCGTCACCCTGGTCCTCACCACCGGCCTCGGCCAGTCGCACCTTCAACTCGCTGATCCGGTCCCGGAGTTGGGTCGCCTTCTCGTAGTCCTCGTCGGCCGCCGCCTGGTCCTTGTCCCGGGCGAGCTGCTCCATCTCGCGTTCCAGGGCCCGTACGTCAGTGCCCTTCGTGCGTGCGCGCAGCCGTACCCGCGCGCCTGCCTGGTCGATCAGGTCGATCGCCTTGTCGGGGAGGCGGCGGTCGGTGAGATAGCGGTCGGAGAGTTCTACGGCGGCCATCAACGCCTCGTCGGTGTACCGGACTTGGTGGTGCGCCTCGTAGCGGTCGCGCAGGCCGCGCAGGATCTCGATCGCGTCCGGGACGGTCGGTTCGGGCACGAGGATCGGCTGGAACCTGCGGGCCAGCGCCGCGTCCTTCTCGATCCGGCGGTACTCCTCCAGCGTCGTAGCGCCCACGATGTGCAACTCGCCCCGGGCCAGGGCCGGTTTGAGGATGTTGCCGGCGTCCATCGAACCGCCCTCGCCGCCACCGCCCGCGCCGACCACGGTGTGCAACTCGTCGATGAACACGATCAGTTCGTCCGAGTGGGCGCGGATCTCGCCGACGATGTTCGTCAGCCGCTCCTCGAAGTCGCCCCGGAAACGGGTGCCCGCGACGACACCGGTGAGGTCGAGGGCGACGACTCGCCGCCCGACCAACACGTCCGGTACGTCGCCGTCCGTGATGCGCTGCGCGAGGCCCTCCACGATCGCGGTCTTGCCGACGCCCGCGTCGCCGATCAGCACCGGGTTGTTCTTGCCGCGCCGGGACAGCACCTCGATGGTCTGCTCGATCTCCTCGTCGCGGCCGATCACCGGGTCGATACGGCCGTGGCGGGCCAGGTCGGTGAGGTCGCGGCTGTACTTGTCGAGGGCGGGGGTGCCGGTGGGGCGGGGCTGGTCGGTGCCGGGCTGGATGCCGTCCGGTGCCTCGGGCGGCAGGCCTGTGGGGGCGTAGCGGGCCGCGTTCAGGATGTGTCCGGCGGCGGAGTCCGGGTTCGCGGCGAGTGCGCCGAGGACGTGTTCGGGGCCGATGTATCCGGTGCCGCCCGCTCTGGCGAGGTCGTGGGCGTCCAGGAGGGCGCGTTTGACGGCTGGGGTGAGGGCGAGGGACGTGCCGTCCGGGGGGTGGGCCGGTCCCGAGCGCTCGTCGATCTCCGCGGCGAGGGAGTCGGGGTCCGCGCCTGCCCGCGTGAGGAGGCCGCGGGTCGGCTCCGCGGAGAGGGCGGCGCGGAGGAGGTGCTGGGTGTCCAGGTCGTGGCTGCCGTGTTCTGCGGCGTACTGGGCTGCGCCTCGGACGAGGTCCCTGGCCGGTTGGCTGAGTAGGCGGCCTATGTCCACGTGCCGCGGGCCGGGCGGGGCTGCTCCGCCCGGCCCGCTCGTGGCTCCGCCGAAGAACCGGGCCAGGAAGTCGCCGAAGGGGTCGTTTTCGGGGTCTGTGTAGCCGCTGGTCATCAATCCACCATGGCACGGGCCACTGCGTGGGGCATGTGCAGGTTTGCGCGGATTACGGTTGATTTTCGTCTGCGGCTTCATCGTGGCTGGTCGCGCCCACGCGGCGGAGCCGCAAATCGACACAGCCCCGCGCCCCTTCAGGGCGCTTCCCTTAGCGGCGCTCGGTCAGCACCCTTGGGCCCGCCTCCGTGATCGCCACCGTGTGTTCCACGTGGGCCGCTCTTGAGCCGTCGTTTGTCTTGAGGGTCCAGCCGTCCTTCGCCGCGTGGTAGTCGTCGCGGCCGCTCGCGATCAGCATGGGCTCGATCGCGATGACCATGCCGTGGCGGAGGGGGAGGCCGCGGCCGGGGCGGCCCTCGTTCGGGACGCCCGGGTCCTCGTGCATCTGGCGGCCGATGCCGTGGCCGCCGAAGTCCTCCATGATGCCGTAGCCGGCGGTGCGGCACACCGTGCCGATCGCGTGCGCGATGTCGCCGATGCGATTGCCGACCACGGCCGCCTCGATGCCCGCCGCGAGGGCGCGCTCGGCGGCGTCGATCAGGCGGACGTCGGCGGGGCGCGGCTCGCCGACGATGAAGCTGATCGCCGAGTCGCCGGCCCAGCCGCCCAGCTTGGCGCCGAAGTCGATCGAGACCAGGTCGCCGTCGAGGAGGCGGTAGCCGTCCGGGATGCCGTGCACGATCGCGTCGTTCACGGAGGCGCAGATGACCGCGGGGAACGCGGTGGGCGCGAAGGCGGGGCGATAGCCGAGGAAGGGCGAACTCGCGCCGGCCGCGCGCAGCACGTCGTGCGCCACCTCGTCCAGTTCCAGCAGGGATACGCCCACGTCGGCGGCCTCCCGCACGGCCGTGAGGGCACGGGCCACGACCTGGCCCGCCTCGTACATCGCATCGACAGACGTGTCCGTCTTCAGTTCCACCATGCCAATTACTATACCGGTATTAGAATGACGGCATGGTACGCACCCCTCTCACCCCCGAAGAGCGCGAACGCGGCGAACGGCTCGGCCGGCTGCTCCGCGAGGCCCGTGGTGGCCGGAGCATGACGGACGTGGCGGCGCACGCGGGCATCTCGGCGGAGACCCTCCGCAAGATTGAGACGGGCCGGGCTCCCACGCCGGCCTTCTTCACCGTGTCCGCCCTCGCCGAGGCGCTCGGGCTGTCCATGGATGAACTCGTGGTCAGGTGTGCGCCGTTGGCGGCCTGAGGCGGAGAGTGTGACCGGACCGCGCCCTGGTGGGGAACGTGTGCCGGAACGGCCGGTGCGTGCCGCCCTGTGGTGCTCGTGCGCGGTTCCGCGCCGGGGCCGCTTCTCGCCCTGCCCGGAGTTCGCTGGTTCCCCCCTTTCCCGCCCGGGTGTTGCCAGATCGCCCATCAACCGGACGGGCGCACAGTCGGGAGGCGTAGGCTCCGAGATCTCTGCGCCCGGCTCGAAAAGCTTCCGTAGCCGCGTCGTAACACAAATGGTGTTTTCTACGGATCGGAGCATTCCGGTCTGGCGGGAGTTGGGGCATGGCTGTGGATCAACTCCCCGGACAGGTACGGGAGTTCGCGAACTATCTCGACGGACTGCTGGCGCGCCTGGACCAGGGCGGCGGCTGGTGCGGAGTGTT